>JAVBYJ010000021.1 GCA_030824075.1 Geothrix sp. | reverse complement strand
ACCCTGTCCGAAGTGAAGGTGAAGGCCACCAAGGCCCGGTCCGAGGCCCGCGAATACCAGGCGGTGACGGCCCGCACTGCCACCAAGATCGAGGCCCCCCTCAAGGACATCCCCCAGACCGTCGATCAGGTCCCCGCGGCGCTGCTGAAGGACCAGGGCGCCCGTTCTCTCCAGGACGCCCTCAAGAACATTCCCGGCGTGGGCTTCAGCAGCGGCGACGGCCAGCGCGATCAGGTGAGCATCCGCGGCTTCACGGCCATCGGCGATCAGTTCGTGGACGGCATCCGCGACGACGGGCTGTACTTCCGGGACCTCAGCAACGTCGAGCGCGTCGAAGTGCTGAAGGGGCCCGCCTCTGTGCTGTATGGCCGGGGCTCCTCCGGCGGCCTGATCAACCGCATCACCCGGCAACCGGATGGCCAGTCCCTCCGGGAGGTCGAGCTGACCGCCGGCACCCTGGGCCAGCGCCGCGGCAGCTTCGACCTGGGGGGTGCCGCGGCCGGTGCCACCTACCGCGTGACCGGGGCCCTCGAGGATTCGGACGGCTTCCGCAACCAGTCGTTCCTGCAGCGCCAGGCCCTGGCCCCCTCCTTCGGCTGGCGCTTCTCCAAGGACACCAAGCTCACGGTCCAATTCGATTACCTGAACGACACGCGGGTCACGGATTTCGGCATTCCGGGCCTTCTCAGCACAGGACGCCCCGTGGACATCCCCCGGGAGACCTACTACGGCTCCTCCGATGCCCGGAAGGACGACTACAGCCGTTCGAAGGTCTACGGCACCACGGTCACCTTCGAACACCGGTTCAGCCCCAGCCTCAGCCTTCGCAACGCCCTGCGGGCCTATGACTTCGACCTGGATCGCCACAACACGCTGGTGGGCAGTGTGAACGAGGCCGCTGGGACGGTCTCGCTCACCCACGGGGACCTCCACCGCCAGGAGCGCGGCCTCTTCGATCAACTCGAACTCGTCCAGCGCCTCACGACTGGACCTGTCCATCACCAGCTGCTGTATGGCCTGGAATTGGGCGCCCAGCGCAAGGGCGCCCGCAATTTCTCCTTCGCCAATGCCGTCACCGTGTCGCTCTACGACCCCGTCCTGAAGCCACTGCCCGTCTTCAACTACGCGGTGCCCGCCGGCGACAGCCTGAGCCACCAGCAGAGCCTCAGCGGCTACGTCCAGGATCTCATCGAGTTCACGCCGCAGTGGAAGGCCCTCGTCGGCGTGCGCTGGGACCGCTTTGACCAGTCCACCCAGGACTTCAAGGCCTTCAGGACGCTGGAACGCACCGACACGGCCTGGAGCCCCCGCGCGGGCCTGGTCTTCCAGCCCACGGAGCTCCAGTCCTACTACCTTTCCTATAGCCGCAGCTTCCAGCCCTCGGCCGAGCTGCTCGCCCTCGCCGCGAACAATGCAGACCTCGATCCGGAGCGCACCCGCAACTGGGAGCTGGGCGCCAAATACGACCTCTTTGCCGGCAAGGGCGCAGCCACTCTGGCCCTGTTCAACCTCGAACGCACGGGCATCAAGAGCGTGGATCCCGCGAATCCCACTGTGTTGCTGCCCGTCGGCACCCAAAGGACCAACGGCCTCGAGCTGAGCCTGGGCGGCGAGGTCGCCGAGGGCTGGCGGGTCCGCGCTGGCTACGCCCACCTGGACGGCCGCATCACCGGTTCCACCCCCGGCACCAAGGTCAGCGGCGTGGCCATCGAGGGTCACCGTCCGAGCCTCACACCTCTGGACAGCGGCAACCTCTGGGTCACCTGGGACATCAACCCCGGCTGGGGCGCGGGCCTGGGCCTCAACGCCTCCGGCGACCGCTTCGCCTCCAACAGCAACCGGGTGCGGCTGGGGTCGTACACCACCTTGGATGGGGCCGTCTACTACCGCGCCAGCCGATGGGACCTGACCCTGAACCTGAAGAACCTGACCGGCCAGAAGTACATCGCGGCCGGACACGGCGCCAGCGACCTGCTGCTGGTTCCGGGCGCGCCCTTCAGCGCCGACCTCAGCCTGCGCCTGCGCCTCTAGCCGATGCTTCGATCGCGCCGCTTCCTCGTCTGGCTTCGCAAGGTCCACGCCTGGGTGGGCCTTGCGGGTGCGGCCCTGGGCCTCCTCTTCGGCGTCACGGGCATCCTGCTGAATCACCGCGCCGTCATGAAGCTCCCCGGCGGGCGCATCGACGTGGAGAAGGTCCAGCTTCAGCTCGCGGAGGCTCCAGCCACGCCCGAGGCCCTGGCCCGGGAGTTGGCCTCCCACCTGGGTTTCGCCCCGGAGCGGGCCC
This sequence comes from Geothrix sp., assembly GCA_030824075.1. Lineage (GTDB taxonomy): Bacteria > Acidobacteriota > Holophagae > Holophagales > Holophagaceae > Geothrix. The sequence continues at coordinate 469 of JAVBYJ010000021.1, read as the reverse complement.
GGTGGCAGATCCAGGCTTCCCGTCCGGTGCATTTCGGGGGTGCGTCCGTCACGGCCGCGGAAACCTGGACCATCCACCTCGGCACCCACACCCGCCAGGCCCGGGGCATCTATCTGCCGGGGAACCGGACCGTCGAGGTCGAGCGCCGCCGCGCGGACTTCGTGGGCGCCCTCCAGCGGATGCACAAGGCTGATTCGGGACACGCACCCTGGATCCTCCTGGCGGATGCCTTCGCCGGGGCCCTGATCATTCTCACCCTCAGCGGAACGCTGCTCTGGACCCGCCTCGCCGGGAGCAGGCTCCTGGCCGTCGCCCTGGCCGGAGGGGGGTTCGCCACCCTCATGGGCGTGGCCGCGCTGGCCTGGTAGCACAGGCCCTCCGGTTCACCCCTTCAGGGCCCTGGTTCACCCACCCGGAATCCGGTTCGCCCCGGATCCGTGGCTGGGGTCAGGGGCCCTTCCCATGCTGG
>JAVBYJ010000052.1 GCA_030824075.1 Geothrix sp. | reverse complement strand
GCCCCGCACGAGCTGCTCTCCCAGGTTGTAGTTGATGACGTAGCTGCGGTACGTGTCGATGAAGCGCAGACGCTGGGCCGCCTGAGCCTCGGTTCGAAGGGAGTACCGGACCAGGTAGGCCGCGGCCTCTGAGCGATCGAGGTGACCATCCAGGTAGCCCCGCGCGGCCTCGTTATCAGCGAAGGCCAGCACCTTCAACTCGGCCTGCACCCGCGCCCACCGTTCGGCCTCGGCGGGGTCGAGGCCCGCCAGTGGAAAGAGGACGTCGCGCTCGAAGGCCAGCCTTTCGGTGCCAGGGAAGGCGACCTCGATGCCGAAGTTGGCCGTGCCTTCGGCGATCAGAGACTGGGGTGAGAACAGGGGATAGATCGAACATTCCACCCAGCCCCTGCCCTCCGGGGCGGCTTTCGCGAATCGCTGCTCCAACAGCGCGTTGTAGACATGGTGCCCCGGATAGCCTTCATGGGCCGCCAGATCCAGGGCCCGATCGATGGCAATGGGCAGATCCAGGTTCATCTGGATCACCGAGTGGCCGCCCCCCTGGTACCAGTTGTAAGCGGACCAGGCCTTGCCGGTGACGTATTCCACGCGGAAATGGTCGACGGTGGGCAGGACCACGTGGCGGCGCGTGCGTTCTCGGGCCTCCCTGATCGCCGCCTGGAAAACCGCATCGACCCGGTCCGCGGGCACGAGCATCCGTCCCCTGGCCCTTTGGTAGCGGTCCTCCACGGACCCGGAACCATCAAGGAGCCGATCCAGCCGGGCCAAGGCGGCGTCAAAGGTGGCTTCGGGCGTCCGGGGGGGCCGGACCTGATAGAGGGCCTCGGCTTCATCGTCGAAGCTGAAGCGATGTCCCTCCAGCCGGGCGAGGTGCGCCGCCACGGCGTCGACCTGCCCCAGGAGGTAGTCGCGGCGCAGGGCCTCGTCGTCCAGCAGTTCCGAACCGGCGACCCCCTCCAGGATCCGGCGTGCCTCGGCCCGCAATGCGGGCAGTGGGCGCGGCTCCCCAACCTCGGCCCGCGTTTTCCAGGCCTGCGGCCCGTAATAGGCGTCCACGAAATCGGGATCGTGGCGGCCCACCGCCAGCACCAGGTTCACGTAGTCGATGGCCCACTCGGCAAGTGACATATCGTTCATGGCTCCTTAAATGATCGAGCGGACGGGGCGGGTTCCTTCGACGCCTTTCGCGGGCGGCCTCCCATCAACAGGCAACTTCCGGCCTCCGCGGAACACTTCAAAGCGTGCTGGCATCCTATCAGTGAACATCCACCCAAACCCACCGTGATCCGGAGGCCCCATGCCACCCGGGAAGACCTGCACCAAAGCACCTGCCAAAGTCATCGAAAGGGCCACGGCGGAAGCCTGCATCGCCATTGCGCGGAAGATCCAGGACGCCCAGCACCTGTCCGGTAACGAGGCGGGATCATCCGCGGCGCGCCAGGTGGCGAAGTCCATCGAGCAGGAACTGTTGAGCCATCTCCAGGAAAATCGAGCTTGATCAGCCCGCGCTGAACGCAAAAGGTGGATCTGATGACCGGCCACCCTCTGCTTGAAAAGGGGGAGACCACAGATGACGCAGATAAGGCCCGGGGTCCACAGATCCACACAGATTTAAAACGGGAAAGGGCCCAGGATTCAGCTCCAGGGGCGCGCCTCGATCCGCAGGGTGCCCTTCAGTCCGGGGTTCATCTTCTGGTCGATGGTGATGTCGAACGCGATCCCGGTTTCACCGTCGAGTGGGCGGGTGACCGCATCCTTGCCCGGTTTGCCCGGGTTATCCCCCTGGAAGCCGTACTTGATGCGCCAGCCCCCCAGGGCCGCACCATCCGGGAAGGCTTCCACCAGGACCAGCTCGCGCATGACGTAGCCGCCCTCGTAGTGGCGCTTCAGGAAGAGGACGCCATCCACTTCGTAATCCGGCACCAGGACCTTGAGGTCGAAGGCAAAGCTCACCGAGCCCGAGGCCTTGACGCTCTTGCTCGGATCCAGGAACACGGAGAACAGGTGGGGGCTCTTGCTGCGATCAGGAGGACGCTGGGTCCCTGAATCGCCGGGGAACAGGTCCTCGTAAGTGCGGAAGATCGCCGAGTTCTCGCGCACCTCCCGGCGCGTCATCTGCCACTGGCAGCCGCGAACGCTGGCGGCCACCTCGAACTGGTACGAGGCGTGAATCTTCTTCCCTGCTTTCAGTTCCTTCTGGACCTCTGCCGGCAGGCTGATGTCGTCGATGTCGAGGATGCCGTCCACGCGCAGCGCGCCAAAGAGAAACCGGGTGAGGTTCTGGTAGCCCTCCTCGGAATTCACGACGCCATAGGGACCCGAGTGGCTGCGGTGGACGAAGGCCCGTGGCGAACTCACATCCCGCCCGTCGGGACCCGCGCCATGCGTGGTGGCGTTCTCGATGCGGACCAATCCATCGCTCGCATCCCCGGCGGCCCAGGCCGACATTCCGCCCGCCACGCCGTAGTCGCGGGGGTTCGTGCCCACCAGGTTGAAGATGCGTTCGGGGGGGAAGTTCACCACCACGGAGACATCGTCCCCCTTGGGCACCCCCAGGTAGCCCGCCATCCGCTCACGGTTGAAGTTGTTGATATCGCCGAAGGACAGCCAGCCGGGCACGTTGCGCACGATGCGCATATCGATGCCATTGTGCGGCGTCGCATAGGTGTACAGCTTGTCCACCGCGGCCCGCGCCTCGGTCGAGCCCAGCTGCGGATTCTGCAGGAAGGCCCTGCAGATGAGTCCACCCATGGAGTGCGCCACCAGGTGGACACGGAAGTCCCCAGGCTTCAAATCGTTCTTCGGGTTGGCGCAGATCTTGTCACGCAGGCGAAGGATCAGGGCATCCAGCCCCTTGGCGAACCGCTCGATGGGCGGTGTCTCACCCGTGCCGAAGTCCTTGCTGGCCTCGTCGTAATAGCGGTAGATGATGACGCTGCGATAGGGAATGACGCAGTCCGGGCGCTCCGTCGCCACCAGATCCTCGCCGTCCACGAACACATCGCCGTAGCCGTGGTCGCTCATCAGGCGCACCAGCGGCGACTCGAAATAGAAGCGTTTCACATCACCGGTCCAGGCCATCCGCGCCTTGGTCGAGCCGATGTTGAAGCCCATGTAGGGGTCGGCGACGGTCTCCTCGATCTCGCCCTGGCTGGCCGCGAACCCGCGAACGTAGATGATCGGGTGATACGGATGACGTGAGGGGGTGGGCATCAAAACCTCCCAAGCGTGACGAGCCAAATTCGAACAAACGTCCACGTCATGATTTTCGGCGAACGGAAATGGAGGTCTGGATGCCTTGGAACGGATGCCCGAGGCACCCAAGAGCCATAGATCCTTCAAGAAAAACAATTAAGCTTGCGCGATGTTCCTTAAAATCATTAGCCGAGTCAAGGGTCTGCCTTGTCAAAAGCCAAGAAGGGCCCCGATGACTGCCGTTTCCCTTCAGTGAGAAGACAAAGACGAAGGAAGGCCTCCCACAAGCTGAACCTTGCCCTCATGGACCATGCGAAGGCGTTCTTCGCCGAGCCCGGTGAGGAGGAGAGCAAACTCCACCGGATCTCCAAGGCCGTGTCCTGGGTTCGGACCAATTTTGACAAGCCGCTGGATGTTGAGCGCCTCGCCACCCTGGTCCACATGAGCACCTCTTCCTTCCATCAGCATTTCTTGGAGAATTAACGGATCAGCATGGATCTTCGGTTCCAAGAATAGAATGTGACATTCCCTGCCATACCCTCTTCCCCGGAGGTCCCCGATGAACGCCACCGTCTCGTTCACGCTTAACGGCCAGCCCGTCACCGTCGCGAGCCCCAGGGATCGCATGCTGGTATGGGTCTTGCGCGACGAATTGGGGCTCACGGGTACCAAGGTGGGCTGCGAGGCCGGGCTATGCGGGGCCTGTACCGTGCTCGTCGACTTCGAGGCCGTGCCCTCCTGTTCCACGACGCTGGGCGATGTGGCCGGAAAGGCGGTGCTCACCATCGAGGGCCTGGCCCTGGACGGGCACCTGAACCCCGTTCAGAAGGCCTTCCAGGAGCACCACGCCTTCCAGTGCGGCTACTGCACCTCCGGGATGATCATGGCCGCCTGGGCCTTCCTGAAGAAGAGGCCCAAGGCCACCCGGAGCGAAATCGTCGAGGCCATGGAGGGAAACCTCTGCCGCTGCGGGGCCCACGTGCGGATCCTGGATGCGGTCGAATCGGCAGGCAAGGCCATGGGAGGTGTGCGATGAGACGTCGGGACTTCCTCCAGGGCGTCGCTGTCGGCGCACTCACCTTCTTCTTCACCACCCCCTTAGGCTCGGCGCCCATCGTGCCCACCCGGCCCGGCACCTACCCCGAGGACTTCAACGCCTACCTGAAGATTTCGGCCGACGGCCGCGTGAGCTGCCTGGTGGGGAAGGTGGAGCTGGGGCAAGGCTCCATGACCGTGCTGGCCATGCTCGTCGCCGAGGAACTGGAACTGGATCCCGCCCAGGTGGACATGGTCCTGGGTGATACGGACCTCTGCCCCTGGGACATGCCCACCGGCGGCTCCCTCACCATGTGGCATACGGCCCCCGTCTTGCGTGGCGCTGCCGCGGAGGCGCGAGCTGTGCTTCTGCGCATGGCATCAAAAGCCCTGGGCGCCCCGGTCTCAGGGCTGACCCTTAAAGACGGCGCCATCTGGGTGAAGGCGACCCCCGCGAGCCGCACCACCTTTGGAGAGCTGGTCAAGGGGCGGAAGATGGAGCGACACCTGGGCAAGGTCAAGCCCAAGCCTCTTTCCGATTGCACGCTGATCGGGCGCCGCGTCCCCCGCAAGGACGCCCTTGCCAAGGTCACCGGCGCCGCCCAGTACGCAGGCGACCTGCGTCTTCCGGGAACGTTGCATGCCTGCATCTTGCGTCCCCCTGCTCAGGGCCTGACCCTGGCCACCGCGGATATAGCCGCTGCCGAACGGGTTCCAGGCGTTCGCATCGTGCGGGATGGCCCGCTCCTGGCCGTGCTCCACCCCCAGCCCGACACCGCCCGCAAGGCACTCGCCCTCGTGAAGGGCACCTTCGAGGGTTCGGAACCCGATGTGGACGATGTCCGCATCTACCAGTACCTCGTGGACAAGGCAGCGCCTGGGCAGCGCGTGGTGATCTCCCGCGGCGACGTGGCTGCGGGTGAAAAGCGGGCCGCCACCGTGGTGGAGGCGGAATACCGCAACGCTTACGAAAGCCACGCCACGCTCGAGCCCCACACCTCCGTCGCCAAATGGGAGGAGGGCCGCATGACGGTCTGGGCCTCCACCCAGTCTCCCTTTGTCTTCCGAGACACCGTGGCCGAGGCCCTCAAGCTGGGCCAGGACAAGGTCCGCATCATCGCCCAGTTCGTGGGGGGCGGGTTCGGCGGCAAGCTCGTGGGCCCCGGGGCGATCGAGGCAGCCCGCATCGCCCGTCAGGTCCCCGGAGTGCCCATCCAGGTGGCCTGGAACCGAGAGGAAGATTTCTTCCTGGATGGCTACCGGCCGGCCGCCGTGGTGAAGATTCGCTCCGGCCTGGATGCCGGGCGCGGCGCCATCACCTTCTGGGACAGCACCGTGGCTGGCGTCTCCCAGGGTGAGGCCGAGCTCTCCTATGACATGCAGTCGAACCGGTATCAGGCTCCAACCGTCCCCAACCTCCATCCCCTCAAGGTCGGTGCCTGGCGCGCCCCCAACGCCCACACCAACGCGTTCGCCCGGGAAAGCCAGCTGGACGCGCTGGCGGCCAAGGCCGGCTTGGATCCCGTGACCCTTCGCCGTCGTCTCATCACCGATGCCCGTCTCCTGCGCCTTCTGGACCTGGCCGTGGAGACCTTCGACTGGGAGCCCGCACCAGGGCCCACGGGCCGAGGCATCGGGCTGGCCTGCGGTGCCTGGCGCCAGGGGCTCGTGGTGGCGGTGGCCCAGGTGACCGTGGACAAGACCACCGGGAAGGTCAAGACAGAGCGCTTTCTCGAGGCCGTGGATGTGGGCCTGGTGGTCAACCCCGACGGGGCCCGCCAGCAGGTGGAGGGCGCCATCACCATGTGCATCGGGCAGGCCCTCAGCGAGGAGATCCACTTCAAGGGCGGCCGCATCCTCGACAAGAATTTCGACACCTACCTTCTGCCCCGCTTCTCCGCCATCCCCCGCATCCAGGTCGTCTTCGCGGACAATGCCACCTCAGTCTCGCAGGGCATCGGCGAACCCCCGGTGGTGCCGGTGGCCGCGGCCCTGGCCAACGCCGTGTTCGACGCCACCGGTGCGCGGGTGACCCACGTGCCGTTCACTCCGGAACGGGTCCTCGAGGCTCTGAAGCTTGTGCCTGCGAAGTAGCCTACCTCGGCCGTTCCAGCCCCCATCAAGGACTCGAACGTCAGAAGGCCACCCCAGTGAAGGATCAATTCCCTCTCCACCAGATTCTCCAGTTCGCGGACATTCCCTGGCCAACCGTCATTCACGAGGCGGTCAAAAGCACCTGGTGCGATGGCTGGAGTGGTGGCGAGGAGGACGACAACACCGCAACCCGTAAGCTGGCGGCTGAAATGTTCAGCGGAGCTGGCGCAGCAGCATCAGGCTTACCTCGAAATCAAAGGAGACTGCCCCCGGGCACCTGGAAGAGCTAGCAATAGCGCAAGGGGAACCCCTGCCCGGGTGCCCCATTCCTCGAGTTGCACCTCTATTGCACCTGCCATACTTTGAAAGATTCACTTCGAGGCGAAGTGGCGGATCTTTTGAAAGACAGGTGAACGCGAGAAACCCCCGTCAGCACTAGGCTTCAGGGGGTTTGCAGTTTATTGAGTGGTGGTCCCGGAGCGATTCGAACGCCCGACCCTCAGATTCGTAGTCTGATGCTCTATCCAGCTGAGCTACGGGACCGCACTGAAGAAATGATTTTAGCGGATCTGCGCTTTCTGTCCATCCCAAAGGCGCAGGGGCTCGGTGGCGGAGGCGCCGCACCGCAGCCCGGTGAGGTCGGTGGCGAGCTGATCCATGAGGGCGCGGGCGGTGGTGAGTTTGCCGCCGAGCACCAGCGTCAGGTTGCCGAGGGTCTGATGCCGCTCCAGAACCGCCTCCCGGCTGAGGTGGGTGGTGGCCCCGCCGGCGGCCACCAGGGGCCGCACGCCAAGCTCTTCGGACCGCACCGGCATCCGGCGCCAGGGAATGGCGGGCAGGTTCGATTCCAGGGCCTCGAACAATTCCATCCGTTCAGCCTCCAGGATGGGCACCCAGCCATCCTCGACTTCGCGCTCCGTCGTCCCGACCTGCAGCATCCCGTCCCGGGGGATCACGAAGAGGATGCGGCCCTTGGGACGGCGGATGGCCCAGGGGCGGTCGCAGCCGGGTACGGCGTCGAACCAGAGGTGGATGCCGGAGGAGAGGCGCAAGCGTTTCCTCGACTCCCCGAACCAGCGGGCCATGACGCCATCCGTCCAGGGGCCTAGGGCGAAGACCCACCTGCGGACGCGAAGCTGCCGGAGGGTCCCGTCGCGGCGATCCCTCAGGCGGGCTGACCGCAGGCCCTCTTCTGCGGTTTCAAAGCCCTCGAGTTCATGGAAATCCAGTCGAACGGCCTCGCTGGAGGCAGCCAGATCCTTGGTGAGTTCCCGGTCCCACGTCATGAGATCGGCGTAGGCGGTGGCCCCGCTGAAGGGCCCTCCGGGGCTTCGCGCATCGGCCCTGAATACGTCCGGTGGCACATGGCCCAGTTCCAACCCCGCAGGCCAGCCCGGGCGTTCGGCACCCCAGTGATCGTAGAGTCCGATGCCGAACCGGTGGGACAGCCCCTCCAGCCAGAATCGGTGGGGCATCCAGAAAGCCTCCCAGCGGCAGCGCTGGGGGGCGATGCGGGCCCAGGTGGCGCGTTCGGCCAGGCCCTCCCGCATCTGGCGGATGTCGCCCGTGAGCATGTAGCGGATCCCACCATGGAGGAGTTGGCTGGACCACTGACTGGTGCCGCCGCCCACCTCGCCCTTGTCAACCAGGGCGCACGTCACGCCGCGCAAGGTCAGTTCGCGGGCCAGGGCCGCGCCATGGATGCCGGCGCCGAGGATGGCCACCTCCACCTCCAGGGTCGTGGGCAGCGTGCAGACGCCAGCGGGTGGGGCGGGCCAAGCGGGTTCGGACATGGAAGCAGTGTGCCGCGTCTGTGTGATTCAATGAAGCCACCATGTCCCAGACTCGCATCCGCTCCGTCCTGAACCTCACCGTCCTGGTGGCTGCCCTCGGCTACTTCGTGGACATGTTCGATCTGCTGCTGTTCCCCATCGTGCGCCAACCGAGCCTCACGGCCCTGGGTGTCCCCCCTTCCCTGCAGATCGAGGTGGGGGCCAGCCTCCTGAACTGGCAGATGGCGGGCATGCTGCTCGGCGGCATCTTCTGGGGCGTGCTGGGCGACAAGAAGGGCCGCCTCTCCACCCTCTTCGGCAGCATCGCGCTCTACTCCGTGGCGAACCTGGGCAATGCCTTCGTCCAATCAGTCCCCGCCTACGCGGCCTGGCGATTCCTGGCGGGTCTTGGCTTGGCGGGCGAGCTGGGTGCCGCCGTCACCATGGTCGCAGAGATCCTCCCGAAGGAGCTCCGCGGGTACGGAACGGCGATCGTCGCGGCCGTGGGGATCTTCGGGGCAGTGACGGCCAAGCTCGTGGGGGATTTCCTCCCCTGGCGCATGACCTACGCGGTGGGCGGGGGGCTCGGCATCGCCCTGCTCTTTCTGCGGGTGGGCATCCGGGAAAGCTTCATGTTCACCAGGACCCACGATGCCACCGTGGCCAGGGGGGACTTCCTCAGCCTCTTCACGAACTGGAACCGCCTGGCCCGCTACCTCCGCTGCATTCTTATCGGTCTCCCCACCTGGTATGTGGTGGGCATCCTCATCACCTTCTCGCCGGAGTTCGCGCCGGTGCTGAAGGTGACGGGTCCCGTGAATGCTGGAACGGCCGTGGCCTTCTGCTACACGGGCATCACCCTCGGCAGCCTCCTGAGTGGTTTCCTCAGCCAGGCCTGGCATACGCGCAAGAAGGTCGTCGGAGGGTTCGTGGCCGGGGCCCTGGCGGGGGTCGCGCTCTACCTGACGGCTCGGGGACTGACCCCAGGGGTGTTCTACCTCCTCGCGGGGTACCTGGGCCTTGCCACGGGCTACTGGGCCGTATTCGTGACCGTGGCAGCCGAGCAGTTCGGCACGAACCTCCGGGCCACCGTCGCCACCACCGTGCCCAATTTCGTGCGCGGAGCGGTCCCTCTCATCACGTGGAGTTTCCTGTTCTTCCGCCATTCCCTGGGCCTGGTGGGCTCGGCCTGGGTCGTGGGTCTCGCGTGCTTCGCCCTGGCTTTCGGGGCCCTCTGGGGCCTGCCGGAAACCCATGGACGGGATCTCGATTTCGTCGAGTGATGAGGTGCCGGGTGGTTTGAATTTTGCGACCTTGTTTCAAACTCAAATCACCCCATGTTGGAACCCTTCATCCCATGGCCCTGGCACTTGAGAGGCCAGGTGTCCATGTGGATGGTGTCCCAGCGCTTCCACTGCGGCGACCAGCCGGCGGGTCGCTCTGCGCCCGGAAGCGTGCTTCCCAAAGGAGGACTCATGGGCAACATCGCAACCCTACGCAACGGCGTGAATGTCGAGGAGCTCAACGCCCTCGTCTCCCGGGTGAAGGCAAACCCGGCCCTGGCCAAATTCCAGTTCCGTTCCAAAGCCAAGTGGATCAACCGCGCCCATTCCCACAGCGCCTTCGATTCAGTCTACGGCCTGGGCATGGACCACCAGCGGGGCACCCCTCTCTTCCTGGAGGGCGATGAACCTTCGGCCCTGCTGGGCACCGACCTCGCACCCAATGCGGGAGAGGTCGCCCTGCACGCACTCAGTTCCTGCCTGGGCGTCACCTATGCCTACACGGCAACCGCCATGGGCATCGACATCTCCAGCCTCAGTTTCGAGCTCGAGACCGACACGGATCTGCGTGGATTTATGGACCTGGACAAGAATGTTCGTCCCGGACTCTCCCAGATCCGCGTGAAGGTCAACCTCGACTGCAATGGAACGCCACAGCAGATCAAGGATCTCCACGCCCAGGTCATGAAGACCTCTCCGCTCTATGACACCCTCCGCAATCCGGTGGACGTCCAGATCAGCACCGGCTGACCAGAAACCCGATCGTTCCCGCGGCGGGGCTAATAGACAGCGTCGGCACCGCCATCAATCGTGATCACACTCCCGGTCGTCCAGGCGCTCTCGTCACTCAGCAGATGGGCGGCGAGAGCGGCCACTTCGGCGCCCGTGCCCAGCCGTTTCAGCGGATTCACGCCGGACAGCCGCGCCAGATCCCCCACGGGATCGGCGCTGGCGGCCAGGCGGGCGTCCACCATGGGGGACTGCACGGGCCCGGGCGCGAGGGCGTTGCAGCGAATCCGGCGGGGCGCCCACTCCAGCGCCAGGACCTTCGCCAGCATATGGACACCCGCCTTGGCCACGCTGTAGGCGGCACTATCGGGGATGGCCCGGATCCCGATGTTGGAACCCACCAACACCACGCTGGCGCCCTCCTTCAGCTTGGGTCCTAGGTGGTGGGCCATCAGCCATGGCCCGCGGAGGTTGGCCCTGATCATGGCGTCGAAATCCGAGACCTGGGTGGTTTCGACCGATCCCGTCCGGAGTTCACCCGCAGCCAGGAACATTCCGTCCAGCGGTGCGCAGGCAAGGGCGAAGGCGGCCACAGCGGCCTCGTCCGCCTGGTCCAGCGACACGTGCTCCGCATCCGGAAGGGTCTCCTGGAGCGCGGCCACTCGCCGTCCCGCCAGCACCAGATCCGCCCCACGGTCCCGGAACAGGCGCGCTGCCACGCGACCGATGCCGCTGCCGGCGCCGGTCACCAGGATTCTCTTGCCCTGGAGGCCGCTCACAGATGCTCTGGCAACCGGAAGCTCCCCGTGCTCGTGCGGGGCGGCACCACCACCCCGCCACTCACGGCCCAGGTCAGGGCCTGGTCCGCGGTGAGATCCAACGGCGTCACCTTCGCGGCCTCGATCATGACCACGTAGCCGGAAGTCGGATTGGGCGAGGTCGGTACGTACACCGAAATCATGCTTTGGCCTTCGGGGATCACCCAGGAACAGTCCCGTCTCGCCACGAAGCCCAGGGTGAACGATCCGGGGTAGGGCCATTCCACGAGCACCACTTCCTTGAAGCTGCCCCCTTGGCCCGACTGGATGGCGCCCATCAGCTGGCGGGTGGCGCCATAGATGGTCTTCACCACAGGGACATGCATCATCATTTCATCCAGCCAAGCCAACACTTGGCGGCCAATGAAGTTGCCGACCAGGGCCCCCACCAGAAGCAGCAACAGCAGCGTGGCCAGCGCCGAGAACAGCGCCAAGCTCCAGGTCGGGGGATCCGGCACGTGGATCTGGTGCGCCAGCCAGGTCAGCGGCCCCCGGAAAATGCCCACCAGGGCCGTAAAGATGCCCTGGAGAATCCAGAGCGACACCACCAGGGGGAGCAGGGTAATGATGCCGGCGAGAAGGTACTTTCGGATCATTCAGAATCCTCGGGTCCGGTCAGGTGACTGTCCCCGGCCATGATGCGCGGTCCAACCACCTTCCAGAATCCGTGAAAGTAGGAGATCGCGCTCCAGATGGCCAGAATCACCGCTCCCCACAGCAGCAGGATGCCCATGCCCCAGAAGAAGGTGTAGGGCCGGTTCAGCTGGATGAAGAAGTGGAAGATCTCTTTGTGGGTCCACTCGTAGAGCCAATAGTCAAGGCGAGGCCCGAGGATGAGGCAGGAGATGGCCGCCACCTGGAATCCCATCTTCCACTTGCCGACGGTGCCCGCGGGAATGGTGAGCCCCTCTTCGCTGGCGATGCCGCGGAGCCCCGTGATCGCGAATTCACGGGCCAGGATGATGAAGGTCATCCACGCCGGAGCCAGGTTCAGCTCCACCAGTGAGATCAGCGCACCCGCCACCAGCAGCTTGTCCGCCAGGGGGTCCAGCAGCTTGCCGAGCGTCGTTACCTGCTTCCAGCGACGGGCCAGATAACCGTCCAACGCGTCCGTGATGGAGGCCACCCAGAACACCACCACGCCGATCACTTCGTGATTCGTCACCTTGGTCATGAGGACCACGACCAGGACTGGAACCATCAGGATCCGGGCGAGCGAAAGAATGTTCGGCAGGTTCATGGGCGGACGATCGGCTCCAACCTCCAGCCTACCGCCTTTTACAGAACCGTTACCGCGCCCCGCGCCAAGAGCTTCTGCCAGCCTTCATCGGGGATCAGCTCGAAGCCTGCCGACCCCAGACCACCATGGGCCAGGCTTGCGGCGGAGACATGAACCGGGATGCCCCTTCCCTTCAGGCCTTCCAGAATGACCACCGCGCCCGGGTCCTCCAGCAGCTCCACGGCCTGGTGGGCCAGACAGAGCCAGGGCGTGCCTGGCTCCAGGTGAGCCAAGGTCTCCAGCAGCAGACGCCGGCCCAGGGCACGATCTCCGGGGGCAAAGGCGCTCCGAAGCAGAAGCACCGGGTTGGGCGTGGCCTTAGGGGGGGTCATGACCGGCACGGCGGCCGGTCTGAAGGCCGAGGCTACCTGCAACTCCCATTGATCGCCCTGCTGCACCAGCCGGGCGATCCGCCCTTGCTTCTCAAGAAATCCAGCCACGTTGATCCGGAGCATTTCATCCTCGCCCCGGATGCGCAGGGCCTCTCCCGGGTGGTCGGCCAACTGGCCCCGCAGTTCCAGGAGGGCCTGGAAGACCGTGACATCGAGCAGTTCGAGGGTGAGGATATCCATGGGAGGTGGCCTTCTCGTGCCAGTTGAACACCCGGATCCGCTGGCGTTCAAGGCCTGGCTTCAAGCGGAGGCCCTTTCCTTGGATTTCGCCAGGGCAGGCTTCGCCCCCTGCGGCCCCTTCGAGGCCGAGGGGGACCGGCTCGAGACATGGTTTAAGGAGGGTCGAGGCGCACAGCTGCCCTACTTGGACCCCGCCACCCTCCTGGATCCCCGCGCCCTCTGGCCCCAGGCCCAGACGGCCCTGGTGGGCTTTTTCCCCTATGCCCGGCCCGAGGCCGTGCCGGGCGCGGCCCCGGACAGCCTCAAGCTGAGCCGGTATCTCTGGGGCCCGGACTACCACATGATCCTGAAACCGCGTCTGGCCCGGCTGCTGGAGGCGGCCCAGAGCCGGTGGCCGGGGCTGGAGGGCCGGGTTTGTGTGGATACGGCCCCCCTGCTGGAGCGCCAGCTGGCCGCCCGTGCGGGACTCGGCTGGCAGGGCAAACACACCCTGCTCATCACCGGAAAGGATGGCTCCTGGGGATTCCTGGGCGTGCTGCTGCTGTCCGTGGAGCTCCCACCGGATGAGCCCTTCACCACCGAACAATGCGGATCCTGCACCGCCTGCCTGGAGGCCTGCCCCTCGGGGGCCCTCGCTCCCTTCCTTCTCGATCCGGCCCGCTGCCTGACCACCTACACCATCGAGACCGAGACGGCCCCCCCGCCGGAGATCGTCACCGCCCTGGCAGACAGCCGCTGGGCCGCGGGCTGCGATGCCTGCCAGGAGGTCTGCCCCTGGAACCGGGCCCCTCTGTGGGGCGATCCGGCGCTCTGGGGCGGTCCCAGCCCGCTCCATACCCGCGCTGCGGCTGAGCTTCCCCGGGGCGCGGCCCAATGGCGCAAACTCACCCGGAGGACCGCTTTGCGGCGGGTGAGGGACCGCCACTGGCGGGCGACCCTGACCCGGATCCTGGGAATCTGATTTTTTTATTGGAACTGTTGGGCTTTTTTCCATATAAACGAACTTCCGGCCGAAGGTGGCCGCCCCGATTCAAGGAGGCCCCTCGGATGCCCATGAAGCACTGGACGGTCCAGGACGCCGCAACTCTGTATGGTGTGAAAGAGTGGGGAAATGGCTACTTCGGCATCAACGCCAAGGGCCATCTCGAGATCACCCCCACCAAGGATGAGTCCCTCAGTTGCGACGTCTACGAGATCGTCCAGCACCTGAAGAAGAAGGGCATCCGGACCCCTGTGAATCTGCGTTTCCCGCAGGTGCTGGCCCATCGCGTGGTCGAGGTCAACGAGGCCTTCCGGCACGCCATCACTGAGTTTGGCTACGAAGGCGGCTACCAGGGTGTCTATCCCGTGAAGACCAACCAGACCAAGGAAGTGGTCGAGGAGATCATCCGTGCCGGCAACAAATACCACTACGGGCTGGAGGCCGGTTCCAAACCCGAGCTGATGATCGCCCTCAGCCTGGACCTGCATCCCGAGGCCCTGGTGCTCTGCAACGGCTACAAGGACGAGGCCTTCATCCGTATGGCGCTGCTGGCCCGCAAGGCTGGGCGCAAAGTGGTCATCACCGTCGAGAAGATGACCGAGCTGCCGCTGATCCTCAAGGTGGCCAAGGAACTGAAGGTAGAGCCCCTCATCGGCCTCCGCGCCAAACTGAATGCCCAGGGTTCTGGCAAGTGGGAAACCAGCGCGGGCGACCACGCCAAGTTCGGCCTCACCACGCGCGAGATCCTGGATGCTGTCGAGGTTCTTGAGAAGCGGGACCTGCTGGATAGCATCATCGAGCTGCACTTCCACATCGGCAGCCAGATCACGGACATCCGCAAGATCAAGTCGGCCATGAAGGAGGCCACCCGCATCTACGCCAAGCTGCGGAAGATGGGCGTGCCCATCCGCTACCTCAACGTGGGCGGCGGCCTGGGCGTGGACTATGACGGCTCCAAGACCACCTTCAGCAGCTCCATGAACTACACCATCGCGGAATACGCCGCCGACGTGGTCTACACCACCAAGGACATCTGCGCCCAGGAGCAGGTACCCATGCCGGATCTGCTCAGCGAATCGGGCCGGGCCATCGTGGCCTACCACGAAGTGGTGGTGGTGGACATCATCGGCCTCATCGACACCACCCATACCAAGTACACCGTGACCCTCACGGGCAACGAGCCGCAGATCCTCAAGGAGCTGGCCTACACCCGGGACAACATCTCCATCAAGAACTTCTCGGAGATGTACCACGATGCCATCACCCAAAAAGACGAAATGCTCACCCTCTTCAACCTGGGCTACCTGGGCCTGGAGGACCGCAGCAAGGGCGAAACGCTGTTCTGGGAAGTCTGCCGCAAGCTCTCCCGCATCCTCACCAGCAAGACCCTGAAGTACATCCCCGAGGAGTTCCAGGATCTCAACAAGAGCCTGGCGGACAAGCTCATCGCCAACTTCAGCATCTTCCAGTCCATGCCGGACCACTGGGCCATCGAGCAGCTCTTCCCGGTCATGCCCATCCACCGCCTGAAGGAAAAGCCGGGACTGTCCGCCACCCTCTGCGACATCACCTGCGACAGCGACGGCAAGATGGAGAAGTTCATCGATCTGAAGGATGTGCGCGACGAGATCCCGCTCCACGAGCCCCGCAGTGGCGAGGCCTACTACGTGGCCTTCTTCCTCACGGGCGCCTACCAGGACATCCTGGGCATGCGGCACAATCTCTTCGGCGCCCCCAACGAGGCGCACATCATGGTGCACGAGGACGACACCTTCAAGGTGCAGCACATCGTGAAGGGCGACACGGTGGACCATGTGCTCCGCAGCGTCCACTACGATCCCGATGTGCTGATCCAAGGACCTCAGACCAAGCGCAAAGCGAGCGCCAAGAGTGATGCGGCGGAAGCCCTGCGCGCCCTCCTTACGGAAGAGCGGAAGCTGCACACCTACCTGGAAATATAGCTGTCAGCGCTCGGCTGTCAGTAGGGGATCTTGTCCACCTTCGCGACCCAGGCCTGGAAGACATTCTGGGCCTCGTCGCGCAGCAGCTGGAGGGCGGGCAGGCTCCGCTCGCTGAGGGGCAGGGCCACTTCGCGGTAGAGCCATTCATCGTCGAACCGGATGGCCGCGGCATCCGCCCGGCCATTGGCATACCAGATGCGGTCCAGCCTCGCCCAGTAGATGGCGCCCAGGCACATGGGGCAGGGCTCGCAGCTGGTGAAGATGTCGCAGCCCCGAAGTTCGAAGGTGCCGAGGTTCGCACAGGCCTGGCGGATCGCCACCACCTCGGCATGGGCCGTGGGATCCAGGCCGGAGGTGACGCGATTCCACCCTTCCCCCACGATGGCTCCAGCCTTCACCACCACCGCGCCGAAGGGCCCTCCCTCACCCGCCTCCATATGGATCCTGGACAGGTCGATGGCCCGCCGCATGAACCGTTCGGGCTCATGGTTCGAGGTCATGCCCCACCCCTGGGAAACGGCGTTTGACGCCATCCTTCCCGCATCGGTCACCCTCCCCACAGCGCCTCGGGCTTCTGCTTCCAGAGCCAGATGATGTAATCCACGGTTTTCGGCTCGGTCCCCAGAGCCCGGAGCCGGGAGAGGATCTGGCCCCGGTGGTGCTGGGTGTGCAGGCAGACCTGCAGCAGGAGGTCCGACACGGAGACCACACAGGGCGGATCCGGGAACCAGGGCACGCGCACCGTGCGGCCCAGCGAGGCCTCGTCCAGGCCGCGGCCCAGGGCGCGGAACACCTGGTGGGCGGATTCGCACCGGGTCTTCAGGTCGAGGAATGACGGCAGGGGCCGATCGGGGATGGCGACCGCATCGCCCTTGAGCAGCTGGAGAAACGCCTCCTGCACGGACACCAGATGGTCCGTCCGGGTGCGGAGATCTTCGTCCTCCAGGGCGCCGGAGGCCTCCCAGGCCCGGAAGAACATCGCATCCGCCCAAGCCTGGTGGCCGAGCAGATCCTTCAGCGGGCCGATCATGGTTCCTCCCGAACACGCCGAGGATTCTACTCCCATGTACCTACCTGAGGTCGTCCTCCCCGCTGGCCCTGATTTCCAAGAGAATGAGGCCTCGACATCCCAGAACATCCAGGAGGCACGCATGGACATCCAGCGCATCGGCGTCATCGGCTGCGGACTCATGGGCTCGGGCATCGCCCAATGCGCCGCAGAATCGGGCTTCCAGGTCTGGGTAAAGGAGGCCGATGAAACCCTGCTTGCCAAGGGCATGGCCCGCATCCAGGGCGCCTGGGACCGGGCCATCGCCAAGGGGAAGCTCACCGACGACCGGCGCGGCGAATGGACCCGGAACCTCCATGGAACCCTCGCCTTCGCCACCCTGGCGGACTGCGACCTGGTGGTGGAGGCCATCCCGGAGCGCCTCGACCTCAAGCTCCAGACCTTTGCGGAACTCGACCGCGTGCTCAACCCCGCCGCGCTCCTCTGCACCAACACCTCCAGCCTGTCCGTCGCGCAGATCAGTCCCGCGCTCTCGCCCCACCGCCCGCCTCGCCTGGCCGGTCTGCACTTCTTCAACCCCGTTCCCGCCATGCCTCTGGTCGAGATCATCCGCACCCTGGCCACGGATGAAAGCACCCTCGCCGCCCTGCGCGCCTTCGTCCAGAAGCTCGGCAAGACCGCGGTCATGGCCCCTGACGCGCCGGGCTTCGTGGTCAACCGGCTGCTGGTGCCCTACCTGCTGGACGCCATGCGCTGCGCCGAGCAGAAGCTGACCACGGTGGAGGACTTGGATGCCGCCATGAAACTCGGCTGTGGACATCCCATGGGGCCGCTCCACCTCAGCGACTTCATCGGGCTGGACACCATGCAAAGCGTCGCCGAAGTCCTGTTCGATGCCTTCGGCGAACCCCGATTCAAGGCCCCTTCCCTGTTGCGCCAGCTGGTGGCTGCGGGCCGCCTGGGCCGCAAGACCGGGTCAGGGTTCTACCGCTGGGAGGGTGAGAAGCGCCTGGAAGCGATGCCCCTCTGATCGGGTTGATGCTCACGCCCCTGGCGTGGCTGCTGCGCAGCCGGGCTTGATCAGATGCCCAGGGTCCGCCGGACCTCGTCCATGCGGCGTCGGCTGATGGCAATCCGGCCAGTGGCCAGCACCAGTTCGTCCGCCACGGTCACCTCATGCACGGCATCCAGCCGCACCAGGGCATTGCGATGGACCCGCATGAACCCGTGGTCGGACAGCCGCTCCTCCCAGTGAGCCAGCGTGCCGTCCACCGGCAAGCGCCCTTCCGGCGTCCAGGCCACACAGTCCCCCAGATCCGCCACCAGCGCCTCCACCTCCTCGGGTCGCAACAGGCGTGTGGCGCCCTTTTTCCGCACCGGCAGACGCAGCCATTCCTTCTGCAGCGGCTCGTCCTTGGGCCGGATGCGGGACAGCGCCTGAGCCACCCCCACCCGCGAAATGGGCTTCAGCAGGTAGTGCACCGCCCCACCCGCAAAGGCTTCGATGGCGTGCTGCGGATAGGCCGTCACAAAGACCAGCGCGGGCCGCGGTTCCGGCAGCATGTGCATCAACTCCGTGCCCTTGATGCCCGGCATTTCGATATCGAGGAACACCGCATCCGGCTGCTGCTCCGCGATGGCCGCGAGACCCAGGCGGCCATTCTCCGCAGAGGCCACCACTGCCACGCCCGGCAATTCACCCAGCAACGCCACCAGATGTTCCCGGGCCAGAGGCTCGTCTTCGATGACGATGATTCGGATCATGCCTGTCTCCAGCGGAAGCTTACGCGATGCCGACCCTCCACCATGCCCATCACCAGATCCTCCGGGCCATCAAGTCGCTGACGGAGTGTTTCCAATGCAGTGCCGGTGCCTCTCTGGTCACTGATTCCGGGGCCTGGATCTTCTACCCAGAGTCGAATGACACTGTCCATGCGTTCCGCCCCGATGCGCACTTCCCCACCCTGCTCCAAGGGCGTCACGCCATGCTTGATCGCATTCTCCACAAGCACCTGCAAGGACAGCGGCGGAATCTCAGCTGATTCCAATTCCTCAGACACCGCGATGGTGACGCGCAGTCGATCACCCAGACGAGCCTGCTCGATGCCAAGGTAGGTTTCTACGAAAGCAAGCTCCTGACTCAAGGGAATCACCGAATGGCTCGTGACTTCCACCACCTGCCTGAAGAGATCCGCCAGACGTTCGGTGGTGGCTTGAGCCTTCTTTGGGTCCGCTTCGATTTGTGCATGAAGGGTATTCAAACAATTGAAGATGAAATGGGGCGTCAGCTTGCCAGCCAGGGCCTGGGACCGAGCTTCCTCGGCCAGCTCCCGCTGCCTGTCAGCTTCAGCCCCGCGGCGTTCCAGGCGATTCAACACAGCGGTCAGCACCATCGTCAAGGTGATCCATGCCACCCATGGACGGGGAGCAGGTGCAGCCGATTCGCCATGAGGGGCCAGCTTGGATTGGGATGGTTGACCTTTGGAATCCACACCTTGGCCGGTCGGTGCACCGGCATCCGCCACTCCCGCGTTCCAACCAGCCTGGAAATCCCTTGGCACGTCCGCAATGGTTAGGCCGAAGTAGACCATCGGTGCGGCAAAAGCGCTCAGGAAGAACCACCGGTGGAATCCCCTGCCCGCTCTCTGAACCCCACGCGTCCACAGGATGCCAATCAGGATGAGGAACACCAGGGCCGGAAGCGCTGCGAGACATCCCCATGCACCACTTTTGGAGGGTAAGGGGAGCCAACCCATCACATCACCCAGCGTAAAGGCCAGGATGGCGATCGACATCAGGGTGGTCCGGTACGAGGTTGGTTTCATATGAATCTCCGGGTCCCACCCTAGATGGCTGTCAACCGGATTCACGGGGTGAAATCCTCACCGGGCCCTACACACCTTTGAACGGTTCACCACGGGTCCTGAACGGTCTTCCCGGCCTCGGCGTGCTTCAGGGCCTTGAGCCCGATGTCGCGCCGCACCTGCATGCCGGGCCAGTGGACCTGCGGCAGGGCGGCTTCGATGGCGGCGCGGGCGGCGGCGAGATCGGGTGCGGAGGTGGCCAGGTTCATGACGCGGCCACCATTGGTCAGCCACTGTCCATTCTGCTTCCGCGTCCCCGCATGAATGACGGTGACCTGAGGTGATCCGAGGGTGATGGGCACGCCCTTCTTGGCGCCTTCGGGATAGTCTTCTGCCGCCAGGACCACGGTGATGGCCGTGTGGGGCTTGAGTTTCAGGTCGCGGGCTTGCAGCCGCCCTTCGGCGACCTCCAGCAGCAGCGCGGCCAGGTCCTCGTCCAGCAGCTGCATGAGCACCTGGGTTTCCGGATCACCGAAGCGCACGTTGTACTCCAGCAGCTCGGGGCCCGAGGCGGTCCACATGACACCCAGGAAAAGCACACCCCGAGCCCACAGGCCATCCTGCTGAAGGCCGCGCACCGTGGGTTCCACAAGCCGGGTGCACATGAGGTCGATGTCCTGCGGGCGCAGGAAGGGGATGGGCCCAAACGCCCCCATGCCACCGGTGTTGGGCCCCAGATCGCCGTCAAAGATGCGCTTGTGGTCCTGGCAGGCGGGCAGCAGGGCATAGGCGGCGTGATCGGCATCCACATCCACCAGCACGTGCAGCGAGAGTTCCATGCCCACCAGGGGGGCCTCGAAGACCACCGTCTTGCTGGCGGCCCCAAACTGCCCGGCCATGAAGGCCCGGAAGGTCGCCAGCGCCTCGGCCTCGCTCTGGGCCAGCACCACGCCCTTCCCTGCAGCGAGACCGTCGGCCTTCAACACGATCGGGTATCCGTGGGTCCAGGTCCGGATCAGCGCCTCGCCCGCGGTCAGATCGTTTACGGTATGGCTGGCGGCGCAGGGGATGCCGTGTCGCTGCATGAAGGCCTTGGCGAAGGCCTTGCTGCCTTCCAGCCGTGCCGTGGCCGCATCGTGGCCGAAGACCGGAATGCCGAGGGCCCGCACCGCGTCCGCCACACCCGCCACCAGCGGCACCTCAGGACCGGCGACCACCAGGTTCTGCCGGTTCGCCGCGCACCAGGCGGCCACCGCTGACGGATCCTCCAGATCCAGCCCCACGCAGGCGCCCAGATCTGCCAGGGCGTCGCTGCCCGGGGCCGACACCAGATCCACGGGCGCGGACGAAGCCTTGAGCTTCAGGGCCAGTGCATGTTCCCGTCCACCCGAGCCGAGGAGCAGGATCTTCATGGAACCTCCAGAAATCACAGTATCGCCTGGGACGATGCCCAAAGCTCGCCAGGGGGTTGACAGGGGACTTCCTGGTTCTTAATGTATAAAAAGAGACTGAGTCTCAATATTGGATTAACCCATGATCCACAGCCTGCCCTCCCCCTTTCCTGTGCCTCCGACCCGGACCTTCCAGGAGGACCCACCCTCCCTGGCGGATCTGGTCTACCGTTCCAGCCTCCTTTCCCAGGACGCCCCCCTCCGCCGGGGAGACCGAACGAAGGTGCTGGGCCTGAGCCTCCTGGTCTACGGGGTTCTTGGAGCGGCCTTCCTGATCCTCGCCGCCCGGTCGGCCGTCGCGGAGGTGGCCCCGAAGGCCGTGACCATCAGTCTGCTGGAGGTAGAGCCCCTGCTCATCGCGCCTCCCCCGCCACCGGCTGGCGTTCCGGAGAGGCGCGGCCCCATCGGGAGTGCGGCCCAGGTCCCCCTGGAACCCCAGCCCACGGTGTTTCCCGCGTCCCCTCTCCCCGCCGAAGGGCCCCTGCCCTCGAGCGATACGCCCGCTCCCGGTTCAGGTTCCGGCACCCCTGGTGGCGCGCTGGGGGGGGTCGCAGGCGGAATGGTAGGAGGCAGCGTCGGTGGCACCGTGGGGGGCGTCATCCCCCCGCGCTTCGACGCCGCCTACCTCCAGAATCCGCCTCCCGACTACCCCAGCCTGTCCCGCCGCCTGGGCGAGGAAGGCCGTGTCCTGCTGCGCGTCCTCATCTCCCCCGAGGGCCTGCCCAGGGACATCCAGCTGCAGACCAGCACGGGCTATCCCCGTCTGGACCAGGCGGCCCTCCAGACCGTGCGCCGTTGGCGCTTCGTCCCCGCCATGCGCGGCGACGAGGCCCTGGCCGCCTGGGTGCTCGTGCCCATTCGCTTCAACCTCGAGTCCTGATCGCCTCAAGCCCCTCCACCCCAACCTAAATCCGCCCCGCCCGGAGCCACCATGCTTCCTGCCCGAGTTCTGCCCTGTCTCGCCGTCCTGTCCGCCCTGGGTCAAACCCACCTCCGGGCCCAGGAATCCCCGAAGCCTGACGCCCCCGCCCCCACCCC
>JAVBYJ010000057.1 GCA_030824075.1 Geothrix sp. | reverse complement strand
CCACCGGCAAGGCCAGCCCTGAAGAACGCCTCCAGAAACTGCAGGAGCTCTACAAGAAGGGCCTTCTCGACAAAAAGGAATACGACACCAAGAAAGCCGAGATCCTGAAGGAACTCTAGGTCCCCGGCGAACACGCCGCGGGGTTCAACCACAAGCAAGGGTGCGTGGGGAACCTTGCCCGTGGTTGACCAGGGCGCTCAGTCCTTGCTGTGACCCTGCTGGTGGAGGATCTTTTCGAGGGTCTCCGCAGCGCTCTTGGCGCCTTTGAGGCCCGCGGCCAGGCTCTCGACATGGTAGGCCGCCGCGCGCTTGAAGCCATTGACCTGGAGCGTCTTGCGATCAGGCAGTGGCTTGCCCTCCGTGGCCTGCTGGATGGCCTCCTGATATTCGAGGAGGATGCCCCCCAGGATCACCTCTTCGGGTGGCCAGGGCAGGGGTGGGTGCCTGGGATCCCGCTCGTAGATGAGGTGCCGGGGGAAGTCGACCCAGATGAACTCGGTGATGGTGCATTGGCTCGCGGAGCGCCCGAGCACATCGTAGGCGGTGCCGCCCAGGATCCAGTAGGGTGAGCGGGCCACCTCGATGATTTCGGGATGGGTCACGAGCCACCACCAGAGGGAACAGCGCATGGCCTGGCGCTTCGCCTTTGGCGACAGCCAGACCGCGAGGTTCTGGAAGTAGTTGGCAATGGCCTTCTGGGCAGCACTGCCATCAGGCGCGAAGGCGGGCGATCCGCCGGTCCATCCCTGGAGATTGACGTTGAAGTAGTGATGCCAGGTGGCGTCCGCCACGATGCGCCCCACCCCGCCATCGTCGCCATCGTAGGCGACGCTGACGGGGTAGATGGCACCGTTGCGCTTGTCTGTGCCCTTGGCCTCGACGGCGGGCAGAGGCTGGATGCCCCCGCTGCCCGTGGGCCAATCGGCCCCGAAGGCGGCAGGGAGCACCGGCAGCCCTTCGTGCATGTGGTCGGGGAAGATATCGATCAGTCCCGCTTTGCCACAGAACAGGGGGTGTGGACGTCTGCGGCGCACGAAGTACGGGTGCCAGGACGACACCGTGTGGCGGGTGAGGATGAGTTGCTGCGGCACGTTGTCGGATTGCTGGGGTTGACCCCCCGTATTCAGATCCGGGAGCGAAGCGGTGGGCACCATGGTGTTGTGGTTGTCGATGAAACTTGCATCCGGCAGTCCTTCCCACTTACGCAGTTGGCCCGCGCGAGGCACGCCCTTGCCAATGGCCCGGCCAAGGTTGAGCAGCGGGTCGAGTCCCGCGCTCGCATTGAATGGCCTGGGATTGGCGTGGTCGCCGGTCATCAGCACCCCACCTCCGGCATCCATCCAGGCGTGAAGCGCGGTGATTTCGGGGGCGGTGAGTTCGTTTTCGGCCTGCCCAGTCACGTTGCACTGCAGAATTCCAAAGAACCACACCTGGTCGTATCCCGACAGGAGGGCTGCGGTGAGTTTGTTGTGGGCGTGACCGCCACTGTGGCGATTCAACAACTCCAACTGGAACGTCGCATAGAAGGGGTTCGCCGTCTGAATCCAGTCTTGGAGGAGCCCGAGTCCGAAGGCGGTCGACTTATCCATCTGGACGGAGGTCGAGTCCGTGTAACAAAGGATCTTCACGGTGGGTTTTGCGCAGTAGAACGGCCAGAGGAGATCTTTCTTCGTGAGGATCGGTGCGTCATGGAGATCGAGGTGGGGCATGGTGGTGCTCCTGGATGGCCCTCCGAGGGGCGGGTGGAAAGGCAAATCGAAGGCCGGGCCGCGGACCCTGCTGATTCGACTCAAAGAAGTTGATCGAACGAACAATGCGGTAATTATGCAAGTTCGCAGAAATGTCAAAATACGCCCGTGGTTGAATCACGCAAGTCGTTAATGTGTTAAATATTATTAATTTTTATGAATTCATTAGTGAAAAATGCGGCATTGTTTGTGTTGATTGAGCCTTTGAAGAAGTCCTTCGCGTTGGCGAGATCGAACCAGAAACCGGACTCATGGGGGTGCCCTTGTGTGCGCCCGCCTCCAGCGTGGAGAGGGCCTGTCGCTGGATGTCTTCCGCCCACCCGCGCTTTCCTGGATGATGGGAGCCCATGCCTACGCCCGCCCGCCTCCATGTCGCCCACGCCCTCCACGAGGTCTTCGGGGAGAAGGGCCGGGTGCCGGATGTCTGGGACCGCGACCTGGGCGAGGACGCGCCTCTGGCCCAGGCTTTGTTGGGTCTCTGCCTGCGCCACTGGGGCCGCCTCCAGGCATGGGTGAAGCCCAACCTGAAGGATCCCTCCCGGGGTGTGCCCCTGGGTACCCAGGTGACCCTGGCCATGGGGCTTGCGCAGTTGGCCTGGTTGCCGGGCGTCAGCGACCATGCCGCCGTCAACGAATCCGTGGAGCTCGCCGGCACCCGCGATCTGGGCTTCATCCCCCACAAGGGCCTGGTGAACGCCGTGTTACGCCGGGCCGCGAAGGACCGTCCGGCTCTGGCCGCCGAGCTGGACGCTCTGCCCGCAAGCCTGGACCGCAGCCCCGCCGCCGAGCGGGCGCTGAAGGCGGCCTTGGCGCCCCATGGCGCGGAGGGCGAGATCGAAGCCCTCTGGATGAGGCTCCAGCAGCCCCCCCGGCCCAGCTTCCGCCTGCTGAGAGGGGACCTGCCTGAAGGTATGGAGCCGGATGTGGACCTTGCGGGCTGTTGGCGCCTGGCGGAAGGCACGCCCTTCCCCCGCCCCTGGCTGGAAGCGGCGGCGGGCATGGTGCAGGACCGCAGCTCCCAGGCCCTGTTGGCCTACGCCTGGGATCGCCCCGTCACCCGCATCCTCGATGCCTGCGCCGCGCCTGGGGGCAAGACCACCACCCTGGCCCTGCGCCATCCCGGCGCGGCCCTCAAGGCCCTGGAGGTGCACCCGCGGCGGGCCGCCCGCCTGCGTCAGACCCTTCAGCAGCGGGGCATCGAGGCCCAGGTCATCCAGGTGGACGCGGCGGAATGGCTGGAGCAGACGGAGGAGACCTTCGACTTGATCCTGCTGGATGCCCCCTGCACCGGCAGCGGCACGATGCAGAAGCATCCCGAGTGGCCCTGGCTGGCCCACGACGAATTGGAGCGGCTGATGGGCCTTCAGCGCCGCCTGCTGGCCGCGGCCGCCGAGCGGCTGGCCCCCGGAGGGTTGCTCATCTACGCGGTGTGCTCCTGGCTGCCGGAGGAGGGGGCCGCCCACCGTCCTTGGCTGGCGGAGGCTCGACCCGACCTGCATCCCGCGGCGGTTTGGCCCGCGACCCTGGGGACGGCCGAGGAAGCCGAAGGCGCGGCCACCGCCAGCTTCCGGCCCCATCCCCTCCGATGGGAGGGCGAGGGGTTTCAGGGATTTGCGTTGACCCGCGACTGAGGACGTCGTCCAGGCGAGGGCAAGGCGGCGCCGGGGTCAGGGCTGATGGCGCTCAAAGAGGAGGCCCGCTCCCGGGGATTCAGGCCTGTAGTAGGCGAGCCGACCGGGGAGGCAGGACAGGATGGCCCCGAATTCATGCATGCAAATCAAACGAAGCGCCTCGCCCAGGGGCAGCTCACGGCCATCCGCCTTCAGGCCCGCTGTGATCACGTGGCAGGTGGGGCCCGCTCCCTTGGCCTTGAGCAGCTTCTCCAGTTCACCCGGGAAGTCCTGCGTGCTGGGCACCACGGTCGCGAAGCCCGGCATGTAGGGCAGGTCGTGGTTCAGCCGGTCGAGCATCTCTCTCCGGCGTTTGGGATCCGCGAGGTACTGGATGAACCGCGCCCGCTTCTCGGAGGGGAGAAAGGCCTTGGCAAACGCTGCTTCGTGATCCATGGGCCGGCGCGACTCCTCATGGAGAAGGTAACCGGGTCAGGTGCCTGTGGCAGGTCCGGGTTGCACGGACCAGGTTACCTGGCCGCCTTGAAGGTGGGTTTGGTGGGGGCATTGGCGATGGTCTGACCGAGGTCGAAGGTGAACTGGGCCTGCTGCACCATGCCGCGGAAGTCCCAGCCGGGATCGTACTCGTCCGTGACCTGGTGGTAGCGCCTGCCGAAGGCGGCGCCCTTGGCCTTCAGGGCCGAGGGGTCGGTGCCCAGATAGTCGCGGCCGCCACCCACGGACAGGGCGGGCACGCCGGCCTGCACGAAGCTGTAATGGTCCGAACGGAAGTAGCCGCCCGCGGTGTCCGGTCGTCCGGGGGCGACCTTCAGCCCCGAAGCTTTGGCCACGGCCGCGCCCAGGTCACCCAGGGTGCTTCGATCCCCGAAGGGCAGGCCGATGTCCCGGGTGGGTGCCACGAAATTGAGGCTGTCCAGGTTCAGGTCTGCGGCGGTTTTCGCCAAGGGCCAGAGGGGATCCGCCGCATAGGCCTTGGAACCAAGAAGGCCCTGCTCCTCGGCGCAGACAAAGAGGAACATCTGGCTGCGCTTGGCGGGCGCCTGGATGGCCGACTGGGCCATAGCCAGCAGGGCCGCGCAGCCCGAGGCGTTGTCGACAGCCCCGTTGTAGATGGTGTCCTGGTCCTGGCCGGGATGACTGTCCACGCCCGGGGCCGTCCCCTTGCCCAGGTGGTCCCAGTGGGCGGAGTAGACCACCAACTCCTCCCTCAGGGCGGGATCGGTACCGGGCACCACCCCCGCCACGTTGAACTGCTCCACTGTGCGGACGGTGCTGTGCAGGCGGCCCTTCAGGGTGAGGTCGAGCGCAATGGGCCGGAAGTCGCGGCGCTGGGCCTGGGCCCGCAGGACGTCAAGATCCTGGCCCCCTTGCTTGACCAGGGCGCGGGCCAGGTCCTCGGTCACCCAGCCCTGGAAGGGCGTTCCCTCTGGCCCCTTGGCCAGGGAAAACCGCTCGGCATCCCAGCCGTTGCGCACCACGGGCCAACCGTAACTGGCTGAGGGCGTGGTGTGGACAAGGAGCACGCCGACGGCACCGTGCCTGGCGGCCAGCTCGAACTTGGTGGTCCAGCGGCCATAGGCGCTGAGGTTCGGGCCGTCGAAAAGGCCGGGATCCTCCGCCGTGGGCGCGGGCTCGTTCACCAGCATGAGGAGCACCTTGCCGCGTACATCAAGGCCTTTGTAGTCGTCCCAAGGCTGCTCGGGCGCGTCGATACCGAACCCCGCGAAAAGGATGGGCGCGTCGAAGGCCTGCTCCGCCTTGGCGACACCGGACCCAAAAACGATCTCAGTGCCGAAGGCGGGCGTGGCGCAGGCGCCGCCACCCATGAAGCTGATGGTGCTGCGGCCGACCAGGGTTTGGAGGCCCAACAGCGATACAGCCTGGCGGTAGGAGCCTCCCCGGGCGGGCTTCAGTCCCAGGCCCTGGAGCTGGGTTTCCAGGTAGCGCACCGTGAGCTCCGCACCGCGTTGGCCGGTGCCCCGGCCCTCCAGCAGGTCGTCGGCCAGGAAGGCCAAATGGGCGCGGAGGGGCGCCTCCTGCACCTTGGACCCGGGCGTCACGGTCTGGGCAAACAGGCTGGCGGTGGCCAGAACGGGCAGCATGAAACGCATGAAGGCTCCTGGGGGGAGCCTTCAGCATACCTCGCAAGATGTGGTGTGGTGGGCTTAGATCTGACTGGCGCCCGCGGGAATACTGACGCCAGCGACACCAGCCACCTTGGCATTGGCCAGCAGCTTGCCGCCGGTGCCGGGGCCCATGCCGAGCACCGCGCCCTGACGGACACCGGCCTCGGTGGTGGACACCGTGGGAATCTTGGCGGCGGCCATGCGCTGGATGAGGAAGGCCGCGGCACTGGTGCCGTCCCCGGCAATCTTGTCTCCGGCCACAAGCATCACGGCATCGGGTCGGCGGGCGCCCAGGGTGCCCAGGGCCTTGCCCATGTCCTGGGGGCCCTTCACGTCCACGACGATGATCTTCATGCCGGGCAGGGCGCCGCTGATGGCATCCACGGCCCCCTTGCTGTGGGCGGAATCGCAGACCACGGCCACCGTCGCGACCTGCGGCCACGCGTTGCGCAGGGCCTTGCCGAGGGCGTCGTAGTCACCGGCCGCCAGGGTGGTGGTCATCAGGGCAGCGGCGGACAGAAGGGTCACTAGCTTCATCGTATCGTCTCCTCGGGGCCGTCCGAACCTGCCTCGGACTGGGCACTGAAGAGCTCATCGGCGGGACGGGGCCTTTCTTGAACTCACGAACATCCACGTATTTAAGGTTTTACGATCAACCGAATGGATCGTGATCAAGGTCTCACGGGCCGTCCCCATTCGAACTGCACGGCACCCAGCAGGGCCACGGGGGTGGTGACAGCTCGGAGAATGCTGCGGCCCAGGCTTACCGCCTGCCACCCTGCGGCGGCTAAGGCAGCGAATTCCTCGTCGGAGATCCCACCCTCGGGGCCGCTGGTAAAGGCCAGGGGTTCATGGCGCAGATCCGGGTTCGCCTCTCCCGTGGCCAATTCATAGGCCACCCACTTCTGGGGGGCCTCCCAGGCGAGCAGGGCCTCGAAGGTCATGGGGGGCCGAAGGTCAGGCCGCCGGCTGCGGTGGCTCTGTTCGCAGGCGGACTGGATGATCCGCGTCCAGCGGTCCATGCGGGCGGCGGTCTTGGCGGGATCGAATTCGCTGCGGGCGTAGACCACGGGCTGGATCAGGGTCACCCCCAGCTCCACCAGAGGCGGCAGCCATTCATCGAAAAGGCTGAGCTGGGCAGGGAGGGGAAGACAGGCCTGCAGGGCAAAGTGCGGCTCGCGGTCCTCCGCAAGGGGTGACACCAGGCGGGCCAGGGCGCGGCCGCGGTCCAACTCCGCCAGATCAGCCGTCCACGGCTGATCGCCCAGCACCACCTCCAGGGCATCTCCGGATTTCAGGCGCAGGGCCTTGAGATGCCGGGCCGCCTCGGCATCCAGGGGCACCAGGACGCCCTCCGAGGCAGTTGGCAGGAGATCCAGGAAGAAACGGGGAAGGCTCATGTGCACATGATGCGGGATTCCCTGGGGCCGTGGCGATGCAGGTCGCCACATCGAGCCTCCTCCAGATGGGCAAGCTTCCACAGGGAGGGCGCTTCAACCCTTTCCGAACCGTTGGGGTCAAGAAGGATGCCCGTTTGGCATGGGCCGTGAATCAAGCCTTCGCGGGGCCGTTGCCCCCCACCTCTAAGGAACCGCCATGAATCCCCGCCGCCTCTCCGCCGCCATCTTTGGGTCGCTCCTTGTGGGTGCGTCCCTCTTTGCCCAGGCTCCGGCCCCTGGCACCCAGACCACCACACCCCGCAAGGAACAGCACGCGGAAAAGCGCGCTGATCGCCAACAGAAGCGCATCGCCCAGGGGGTGGCCAGCGGTTCCCTGACCCCCAAGGAAACCATTCGCCTCGAACGCCAGGAAGCGAGGGTGGACCGCCATATCGCCAAGGCAGAGGCCGATGGCACGGTCACCAAGAAGGAGGCCGTCAAGATCCAACGGGAGCAGAACCGGGAGAGTCGCCGGATCCATCGTCAGAAGACGGACGCCCAGACCCGAAAATAAGCGAGCATCCAGGGATTTCAGGAGGGGGCCCTTTGGGTCCCCTCCTGCGTTTCGAGGGTTGAGGGACGGGCCTCTATCCAACCCAGATAAGCTGGAGGTTCTGGAGGAACCTTGGTCGACGCATTGCTCCAAGCCGCGCCCTGGTGGGCATGGGCGGGATTCCACGCCTTCGTATTCCTGATGCTGGCCCTTGATCTGGGGGTCTTCAACCGCCGTGTGCACGCTCCGTCCGTAAGGGAGGCCGCCACCTGGAGTGCGGTCTGGATTTGTCTGGCACTCATCTTCAACACCCTGATCTTCCAGGCGGAAGGGACACAGAAGGGCCTGGAATGGCTAACGGGCTATGTGCTCGAGAAGTCCCTCAGCGTGGACAATTTGTTCGTGTTCGTCCTGGTCTTCCAGAGCTTCCAGGTGGATCTGCGGCACCAGCATCGCGTGCTCTTCTGGGGTGTGCTGGGCGCGCTGGTCATGCGCGCCGGGATGATTCTCGCGGGCACGGCCCTGCTGAACCGCTTCGAGTGGATGATCTATGTCTTCGGCGGGTTTCTCGTCTACACGGGCCTGAAGATGCTGCTGGTGAAGGGCGAGGATGCCGACCCCACGCAGAATCCCATGGTGCGGGCCTTCAGGCGCCTTGTGCCGTACGATGAAACCGGTGGCCATGAGCATTTCTGGGTGGTGCGCGAAGGGCGGCGCTTCGCCACACCCATGCTGCTGGTGCTCATCACCATTGAGGTGACGGATCTGGTTTTCGCCGTGGATTCCATCCCCGCGGTGCTGGCCGTGAGCCGCGATCCCTTCGTGGTCTACACCTCGAACGTCTTCGCCATCCTCGGCCTGCGGAGTCTGTACTTCCTGCTGGCCAAGATGATCGACCGCTTCCACCGCCTGAAGACGGGCCTCGCCGTGGTGCTGACCTTCGTGGGCGTGAAGATGTGCATCGTCGAGTGGGTGAAAATCCCCGTGCAATACAGCCTGCTGGTCATCGCGGCGGTGCTGACTGGCAGCGTCGTGGCCAGCCTGGCGTGGCCTGCCGAGCAAGACGGGACTGAATGATGGAGGTCTGGCGGCACGCTGTCGAAGCCGCTCCTGCTTCGGGCCCCTTCGTGGTCACCCTCGGTAATTTTGATGGTGTTCACGCGGGCCACCGGGAGCTGCTGAAGATCGCGGCGGGCCGGTCGAAGGCGCTGGACCACCGGGCTGCGGTGGTGACCTTTGATCCCCACCCCACCGTGGTTGTCGCACCCCAACGGAAACCAAAGCTGCTCATGACCCTGGAACAGCGTCTGGCCGCCTTCGAATCCGAGGGCATGGACCTGGCCTGGGTGATTCCCTTCAGCCGGGCGTTCTCGGAGTTGGAGCCGTTGGCTTTCCTGGAGCGGATGCGGCAGACCCTGGCACCTGTGGAATTGCATGTGGGCCGGGCCTTTTGTTTCGGCCGCGACCGCAGCGGCACCGTGGAGACCCTGGAGGCCTGGGGTGCCGACCATGGGTGCCGGGTGCATACCCTGGCGCTGAGGGCCCCGGATGGGGGAAGGCTTTCCAGCACCCGCATCCGCGAAGCCCTGGACGAGGGTGAGGTGGAGGCTGCGGCGGAATTGTTGGGCCATCCGTACGCCCTGACGGGTGTGGTGGTGGAGGGCGACCGCCGCGGCCGTCACCTGGGCTTCCCCACGGCGAATCTGGCCTGGGAGCAGGAACAGCTCCCGGCGTTTGGGGTGTATGTGACCGAGGCGCTCCTGCCCCATCACGGGGGATCCCATTTCGGAATGACGAACGTGGGGGAGAAGCCCACTTTTGAAGGTCAGCGCCTGACCGTGGAGACGCACCTGCCGGGTTTCGAGGGGGACCTCTACGGGGCCCGTCTGGATCTGCGCTTCCTCCATCGCCTCCGCGGCGAGGCGAAGTTCAACTCCGTGGACGAACTGCGGGACCAGATTGCGCAAGACGTGGCCGAGGGCAAAACCTGGTGGAAGGACCACCGATCCTGACCGCGGCGGTCTGATTCAGCGGGCCGCAGCCACGTCAGCTGGCCACATCCACCCGCCACCGCGCGAGGGGGCGTTCCGCCAGATCCCAGATCTGGAAACCCTGGGGCAATCGACCCACGCCGAGGCGGCGCCGGATTTCCGCCTTGGCGGCGTCGGGGTTTTCGGCCTCGACGGGGCCGTACTCCATGAAATAGCCACTGAACTTGTAGCCGAAACTGCGAAAAGGGGTCCGCATGGGGGCTCCGTATGTCCGGTTCACCCAATATTCGTCTTTTTTTCGTGATCGTCAAGACCTGAAATCGAAAAAAAGGCAGGAGCGAATCAACCGACGTCCTTCCATCGTCTGGGAAGGCGCTGGACAGCGGCTGTCGAATCCCCTCCGATCAGCGGATCCAGAGTTCCACCCGCCCCTGAAAGGGCAACGCCGGGGGGTGGGGAAGGGGCCGGAGGATGACCCGATCGTCGCCGCAGTCATAGCGGTGGTTGTAACGGCGGGGATAGCGGGAGCGCTCCCAGTGATCCTCGTCCCAGCGACGCGCTTCCCCGCGATAGTGCGGGCGATGGGCATCCGTGATCACCACCCGGCGGGGGTGGCGCCAGTGGTCATGGGCAGACAGGGGGACGGCCACGAGGGCCACCAGGGCAAGCAGGACCAGGCGTCGCATGGAGCCTCCATCTTGGGGCGGGATGAACTCGGCCCCATGTCTGTGCTTCTCATATCCCGTGCCAAGCTTGAAGGTTCAAGCGTGACAACAAATTAGGTGGCGAGCTCAAACCACGAGGCCGCGCGAAATGCAACATACAACGACCCTGGCGTGGCAGGGACCGACGCCTTCACCGGGTCCGGCGATCCCCCACCACCGCCGCCGGCACACCGGCCACGATGGCCCAGGCGGGAACATCTTTCGTGACCACGGCGCCCATGGCCACCACCGCATGGTCACTGATGGCGACACCATCGGTGATGCCCGCATTGGCGCCAATCCACACGTCCCGGCCGATGCGGATGCCACGGGAGCGCACGGGCTGGTCCTTGATGTCCCGGTCCGGCTTCAGACCGTGGTCGAAGGCGTAGAGGGCCGCGCCGCTGGCGATGCGGGTGCCGTCGCCGATCACCAGGCCCTTGCGGCCCCCATCAAGCCGGGCCCCGGCGTTGACGCTGACATCGTGCCCGAGGGTGATGGGGCCATGCAGGAAGGCCTGGGCGGCGATGGCGCAGCGGTCCCCGAGTACCACGGCCCGACCGGGCTCGCCGAAAAGGGCGGCGTCCGGCGCGATGAAACAGCCTTCGCCGAGCTGCACGGTCTCCTGCGCGAGGAGGCGGGCCTGCACCTCCGCCTGCCAGGCCTCGGCCCAGGCGCGGTGCCGGGGTTTCAGTGCGAAGTAGAGCCAGGGCATCCAGGCGAGACGTCGCTTGTGTTGTTCGCGAAGAGCTTCTGGATCCCGCATGCCCCCCATCCTACGCGGTAACCTGGGTCATGCCCCACCTCGGCCCCCTGCCCACCTGGTCCTTCGCCCTCGGTGTGACCACCTCGCTCTTCTCTGTGCTCAATCCCATCAGCGCGGCAGCCATCTTCGCCAGCGCCACCGTGGGCATGGACCGGACGGCCCTGCGACGCAGCGCCAAGAAGGCGGCCCTCACGGCAGGCGCGGCCATGCTGGTCTTTGCCCTGGTGGGCCAGTTCATCTTCAGCTTTTTCGGCTTTACGGCCCTGGCCATGCGGTTCGTGGGGGGTGTGCTGGTGCTCTACCGCGCCATCTCGATGCTCTATGGCGATGATCCCCGCGAGCGGAGCACGGACGACGAAAAGGCCGAAGCCAGCCTGAAACACCCCGAGGATTTCGCCATCGTTCCCTTTGGGATCCCCCTCCTGGCGGGACCCGGCACCCTGTCCACGGTGATGGGCATGATCGCGGGTGTGACCTGGTGGGAGTACGGCGTGGTGCTGCTGGCCATCCTTGCAAACACCTGGGCGACCTATCTGTTCCTGCGCAAAGCCCCGGCGGTGCTGGCCCGCATCGGCGCCATCGGCACCAAGGTGGTGAACAAGCTCATGGGCCTCATTCTGGCGGCCGTCGCCATGCAGTTCCTCATCAACGGCGTGAAGGCGCTGTATATCGAGATGCAGCAGGCGCCGCCCGCGGCCATCGTTTCGACGAAGTGACTATTTGAGGGCGGCCTCGATGGCGGCCTTCAGCTCGGGGCCGTCGGGCGCCACCTTGCTGCTGAAGGCCTGGATGACCTGCCCGTCTTTGCCAACCAGGTACTTGTGGAAGTTCCAGGCGGGCTCGCCGTGCTTGGCCGTGAGGAACTGGTACAGCGGCGCCTTGCCCGCCCCCTTCACCTCGAGCTTCTCGAAGAGCGGGAAGGTCACGCCGTAGTTCTTCTGACAGAAGGTTTCGATCTGGGCGGCGGTGCCGGGCTCCTGACCACCGAACTGATTGCAGGGGAAGCCCAGCACCACCAGACCGCGATCCTTCTGCTCGCTATAGAGCTTTTGGAGTCCCGCGTATTGGGGGGTGTAGCCACACTCGCTAGCCACGTTCACGGCCAGCACCACCTTGCCCTTGTAGGTGGCCAGGGACTGGGGCTTGCCGTCCAGGGTGTTGACGGTGATCTCGTGCAGGGACATGGGGACCTTCCTTTCGGCAGCGGGCAGAGCCAGGGTGGTGAGGAGGGCGAAGGTGAGGGCGGGGCGCATGGGAGCTCCAGGAGTACGGCTTTGGGTGCCGCTGGTGGCCCGGGCGTTCCAGGGCCGCAGGTCGCCGGCCCCATTCGGCGGCTGGGCGGCCGGGAGCTCCCATCCGGCGCCCCCTCCCCGGTGACCTGGGCGCTCGGTCATGCTGGAGGCCATGCGACTCGGTCCCCTCCAGCAGCATTTCAGGATCCGCCTGCGGAAGCGGGTGCCATGGGTGATCGTGCTGGTCTTCGCAGCTCTGATCACCGGTCTGCAGTTCATTCTCGTGCCGGCGTCTGCCCATACCAGACACACCGGCGTTATGGCCAACACCCTGGTCATGCCCCTCATGGTTTCCTTTTGCTATGGATTCTTGACGCCCCTGCCCTGGCGATGGACGGGGGATGACCGGTCGAGGGCGCCGTTCTGGCGGGGGCTGACGCAGTCGTTGATCTTCAATACCCTGCTCATCCTCATCCTGGTGGTCCTGAGCTGGCTCATGGTGCGGGACGCCAGCATCAAGGCCGAGGTCATGGGCCTCGCCCAGGGGGCCAAGGCGACGTTCAGAACCGTGTTGCTGGTGCAAATGCTGGCTGGGGTCCCGATGATGACCATCATCGGGGCCATCATTTCCTTCAGCGTGATCACGGAAGAGGAGAAAGCCGCCGCGGAGGCCCGGCTGGAAGAAGCCCAGTGGGTGCTGCTGCGGGGCCAGCTCAGCCCGCACGTGCTGTTCAACTCCCTGAATGGGTTGGCGGAACTGGTGCGGCAGGACCCTGTGGCCGCCGAACAGGCCATCCTCGACCTCTCGGAGCTGTATCGCGCCCTGCTGCGCCATGGCGACCGTCCGAAGGCGCCCCTGGGGGAGGAGCGCGCCCTGGTGCAGCGGTTCCTGGCGGTCGAAGGCCTGCGGTTCGGGGATCGCTTGAGGGTGACCTGGGACTGGGATTCGGCGCTGGATGGCCAGGAGGCGCCACCCTTCCTCCTTCAGCCGCTGGTGGAAAACGCCTTGAAGCACGGCATCGCCCCCCACCCGGGTGGAGGTGAGCTGATCATCGGCCTGAACCGGGACGGGGAGGGATTCCGGCTCAAGGTCGCCAACACCGGCAAGGGTCTGGGCCTCGTGCCGGGCCAGGGGGTGGGTCTGGGGAACCTGGAAGCCCGGCTGAAGCTGGCTTACGGCGCTGACGCGGGTTTCCATCTGAGGACCGAAGGCGGCGCCACCGTGGCCGAGGTGAAGGTGGAGCGAGCCGAGGCCCAGCGATGAGACCCCTGAAGGTGGCCCTGGCTGACGACGAACCCCTGGCCCGGGCCCGGTTGGCGCGGTTGCTGCGCGAGGCGGGGTGTGAGGTGAAGGCGGAACTGGTGGATGGTCCCGCCGTGCTGGCCTGGCTGCGTGAGCCCAGGGATGTGGAGGCGCTGTTCCTCGATATTCAGATGCCAGGAGCCACGGGTCTGGAGGTCGCCGCCGAAGTGGCGGAGTGCCACCACTGTCCCCCGGTGGTCTTCGTCACCGCCCATTCGGAACACGCGGTGCGGGCCTTCGAGGCCGCGGCCGTGGACTACATCTTGAAACCCGTATCCGCCGAGCGGCTGGCGAAGACGCTGGCCCGCCTGTGCGAGGGCGGGGCCAAGCGAACAGAGGCCCCGGGCGCGGCCCCCCAGCGGTTTCCCGTGAAGGCCGGCGATGGCCATGTCTTCCTCGAGCTGAAACGCACCACCCACTTCGAGGTGGAGGAAGAAGTCGTCTGGGCCTGGGCAGCCGGAAGCCGGCACCGCACCGCCTGGACCACCCTTTCCGAGGTAGAGGGGGCATTCCCGGCGGCGGGGTTGATCAGGATCCAGCGCCACCTGCTGCTTCGCCCGGAGGCGGTGCTGGGGCTGAGGCCACTGGAGGGTGGCCGGGCCTCGGTGCGGGTGGCCGAGGGCGTGGACCTGGAAGTGAGCCGGAGCATCACGCCAAAAATCAAGGAACTGCTGGGGCTTTGACGACGAGACCCATAGACTGGGACGAGTCCCGGAAACTTGGCCACCATGCATGCCTGAGCCGATTCAGAACCATCCGAAGGCACCGGTGTCCGCCACGGCCGGAGCCCTGCGGGTGGTGCTGCTCTACGCCAGTTTCTCCGGGCTTTGGATCCTGCTGTCCGACCGGGCCGTCGAAGCCCTGGTGCGTGATCCGGCGACCATGACCCTCGCCAGCATCCTGAAAGGCTGGTTCTTCGTGGCGGTCACGTCGATCATGCTCTTTCTCATGGTGAAGCGCCTGGTGGAGGGGGTGGCCAGCCACGAGGCCAAGCTGCAGACCCTCATCCATGCCATTCCCGATCTGGTGTGGTTGAAGGATCCCGACGGCGTCTACCTCGGGTGCAACCGCGCCTTTGAGGGGTTTTTTGGGGCCAAGGAGGCCGAGATTCTCGGCAAGACGGACTACGATTTCGTGACCCGGGAGCAGGCGGACTTCTTCCGGCAGAAGGACCGGGAGGCCATGGCCGCAGGCGCGATGCGGGAGAACAAGGAGTGGATCACCCTGGCCGAAACAGGCAAGGCCATGCTGCTCGAGACCCTGAAGACCCCGATGCGCGATGCGGAAGGCACCCTGATCGGAGTCCTGGGCATCGGGCGCGACATCACCGAACACCACCGGCTCATGACCGAACAAGCACGGCTTCAGGCCCAGCTGCATCAGGCCCAGAAGATGGAGCTGGTGGGCCGCTTTGCGGGCGGGGTGGCCCACGATTACAACAACATGCTGGGTGTGATCCTTGCGAATGCGGACCTGGCCCTCTGCCGGATGCCCCTGGACCGGCCCGAGCGGAAGCACCTGGAGGAGATCATGCGGGCGGCCCGCCATTCCGCGGACCTCACGCGCCAGCTCCTGGCCTTCGCCCGGCAGCAGCCCGTGGATCCACGTCTGGTGGATCTCAACGAGGCCGTGGCCGCCATGCATGGCGTGCTTGGACGGCTGGTGGGACCGGAGATCCAGCTCACCTGGACCCCAGCAGCGGGGCTCTGGAACGTCCGGATGGACCCCACCCAGGTGGATCAGGTACTGACCAACCTCGTGGTGAATGCCCGGGACGCCATTGCGGGAGTGGGGCGGATCGAGGTGGCTGCGGCGAACCAGACGCTGAGCGAGGCGGATTGCACGGCCCTGCTGGACGCGATTCCAGGCGACCACGTCTGCCTCAGCGTCACCGATACCGGCTGCGGCATGGCCCCCGAGCTGGTGGCGCAGATTTTCGAGCCCTTCTTCACCACCAAGCCTGCGGGCCGGGGCACCGGCCTGGGCCTGGCCATGGTCCATGGCGTGGTGAAGCAGAACCGGGGTGCCATCCAGGTGGACAGCGAACCCGGTCGGGGCACCGCTTTCCGGGTCTTCCTGCCCAGGGCCTGAGGCGGGCCTACTTCCGCAGCTTCAGCAGGTCCATGACGATCACCATGGCCATCAGGGAGGCCAGCAGCAGGAAGCCGGCGGTGAGGATCTTCTCCTTGAGGTCGATGGTGAGTTCCTTGCGGCGCAGCTTCTCGTAGGTGAGCAGCGCCATGTGGCCGCCGTCGAGGGCGGGGATGGGCAGGGCGTTGAGGATGGCCAGCTGCAGGCTGATGGCGGCACAGATGAAGAGGAACTCCTGCCATCCGGATTTGGCGGCCCGGCTCCCCGCCCGGAGGATGCCGATGGGTCCGGCCACCTCGGCGCTCTTGGCCTGGAACGTAACGAGCTTCTTGAGGAAGCCGAAGACCTGGCCGCTCAGGTGCCAGGAGGTGGTCACCGCGAACTGCCCGCCGATCAGGAGGTCACCCGCCTGAAGGGGTCGCCGTTGGAGATCGTAGACGATGGGGCCGGCAGAAAGGCCAACGCGGCCCGCCCCACCTTGATTCGTGGGGGTGACCATGAGGTCAAGCACCTTGCCCTCGCGGACAACCTTGACGGGCAGGGGCTGCGCCGGATGGGCCTGGATGTAGGCGACGGCCTCCTCCCAGCGCCCTTCTGGGAAGACCACGGGACCCACGCACTGCAGCTCGTCCCCTGCCCGGAGCCCGGCCGCTTCGGCGGGCTGTCCCGGGATCACCTGATCCACCACCAGGGCAGATCCAGGTCGCGGCACAGCCTTTGTGACGCGGGCCTGATCCACCCCCACGAGGCCGAACAGGAGCAGGGTGGTGGCGAGGTTGGCCAGGATGCCGCCGCTGTAGAAGAGCATCCGCTTGCCGTAGGGTTGTTTGAGGAAGCCGTAGGGATCATCCGCTCCCGGATCCTCGGGGTTGAAGCCCGCCAGCTTCACATAGCCGCCCAGGGGCAGGGCGCAGAGACACACGTCGGTCTCCCGCCACTTGAAACCGACCAGGCGAGGCCCAAAGCCCAGCGAGAAGGTCTCCACGGGCATCCCCATGTACTTGGCGGCCAGGAAGTGGCCTCCCTCATGCAGGAAGATCAGGCCGCCCAGCATGAGGATCGGGCCCCAGAAACCGACGCCGGGCCACTTCAGGGCGACGACAGATAGCGTGATGACAGCGAAGGTGAACGACAGGGACAGGCGAAGGCGATTCATGGCCACCCAAGAGATCAGGTCCGGGCTTGGACCCATCCTTCAGCATGACGCCTCGCGGCCTGATCTGCATCCAGCACTTGGGCGAGGGACCCCAGCGGCATGGCAGGAATCCGGTCGAGGGTGTCCCGGTTGCAGGCCTGGATGTCCCAGAATCCGAGGCGCCCTTGGAGGAAAGCGGCCACCGCGACTTCGTTGGCCGCGTTCAACAGGGCCGGGGCGGTGCCTCCCGCCCGAAGGGCTTCGAAGGCCAGCCCCAGACAGGGGAAACGGTCGAGATCAGGGGCCTCGAAGGTCCAGGCGCGGGCCTCGTCCCAGGGATAGGGCAGCACGGGGCCAGGGAGCTTATCGGGGTAGAGCAGGCAGTACTGGATGGGGAGCTTCATGTCGTTGGCGCAGACCTGCAACTGGTAGCTGCCATCATGGAAACCCACCATGGCGTGCACTTGGCTCTGTGGGTGGACAGTGACGGCCACTTGATCGGCATGGAGGCCGAAGAGCACCGATGCCTCGATGACCTCCAACCCCTTGTTCATCAGCGTCGCGGAGTCGATGGTGATCTTGGGCCCCATCTTCCAGGTGGGATGGTTGAGAGCCTCTTCAATGGTGGCGGCCTGGATGCGCGCCAGGGGCCAGTCGCGGAAGGGGCCGCCGCTGGCGGTGATGCGGATCTCGCGGATGGTGAGTGGGTCGCGTCCATTCAGCAGCTGGTGCAGGGCCGCATGTTCGCTGTCCACGGGCAGCAGTTCACCGCCTCCCGCCAGGGCCGCCTCGTGCATGAGTGCCCCCCCCACGACCAGGGATTCCTTGTTGGCCACGCAGACCCGTCGACCGGCCCGCAGGGCGGCCTCGGTACTGGCCAGCCCCAGGCTGCCCACGATGGCGGCCACCACGGTATTGGCCTCCGGGTGCAGGGCGCAGGCCAGCAGGCCCTCGTCGCCCCAGTGCAGCTCCGGCTGGTAGGAGAGATTCGAACGCAGCCAATCCGCATCCTCCTTGGAGCCCACGGACACGCTCCTGGGCCGGAAGGTTTCGCATTGGACCTTCAGAAGGTCCCGGTTGCGCCCCGCCGCCAGGGCCACCACCGACAACCGCTCTGGATGGGCGCGGACCACGTCGAGGGTGGAGGTGCCGATGCTCCCGGTGGAGCCAAGGATGGCGAGGCGGCGCACCTAGTTGAATCCGTGGACGAAGTGCACGTAGGCGTAGAGCACCGGCGCCGCGAACACGAGGCTGTCCACCCGGTCCAGCATGCCGCCGTGGCCAGGGATGGACACACCCCCCACGTTGGAATCCTTCACCCCGGCGCTGCGCTTCCAGGTGCTTTCCACCAGGTCGCCCAGCTGACCGACCGTGCCCAGCAGCAGGGCGAGGGCCACCACATCCACCAGGGACCATTCCGTGCAGACCGTGGCCTGCATGAGGAGGGCGCCCAGAAAGTTGCCCCCCAGGTTGCCCAGGGCACCCTCCCAGCTCTTCTTGGGGCTCACCCTGCGGGCCAGCTTGTGACGGCCGAAGTAGCTGCCCACGAAGTAGGCGGCGGTGTCACCGAACCACGTGATGATGAAGAGGGCGAGGATCAGCCGGCTGCCCGTCTTGGGCAGGGAACCCTGGAGCATGAAAAGCTTCAGCTGAAGGCCGAGGCCGAGGCCGAGGTAAAGGGCGCCAAGCCAGGTGATGGCCTGGCTTGGCAGGGCCTCCTCCAGCTTGGTGTCGAAAAAGAGGGCTCCGAAGTGGATGACCATGGCGCCAGCGCCGAAGACCAGCCAAAGCGGAAGCGGATCCTGGTGGCCGGTGACCAGGAAGAAGTGGGCCAGAAAGCCCCATGCCACCAGGACCCCGGACGCCAGGGAAGGATTGAAGCCCCGCGCCCGGGCGATGAGGGTCATCTCGTGCATGCCCATGGCCATCGCTCCGGCCATGACGACCAGGTAGGTCCAGGGGGCCCAGGGCTGGTCGCCAAACCAGAGGAGGCTGAAGAAGAAGACACCGAAGACCAGCGCCGTCGTCACGCGCACGGTCATGTTCTTGGTGTCCACCTTGGGTGTGGTCCGTTCCATCAAATCCCCCCGAAGCGGCGTTCGCGTTGGGTGTAGTCCTCGAGTGCGTCCTTCAGCTCCTGGGGACCGAAATCGGGCCACAGGAGGTCGGTCATGTAGAGCTCGGCGTAGGCGGACTGCCAAAGCATGAAGTTGGAGATGCGGTGTTCTCCACTGGTGCGGATGAGCAGGTCCACATCGGGCACCCCGGCGGTCCAGAGGCGGGACCCAAGCGCGGCCTCGTCCACTTCGTCCGGACGGAGGCCGTCTTCCACGCAACGTTTGGCGGCCTGGGCCAGTTCCAGCCGGGATCCGTAGTTCACCGCCAGATGGAAAACCATGCCCGTGTTCTGGGCGGTGGCTTCCTCGAGGGTTTTCATGTCGGCCTGGACGCCCGCAGGCATGCCTTCGAGCGCGCCCAGATGGTGGAAGCGGATGCCTTTTTTGGCGAGCTGAGAAACGAACATCCTTAGGTACATGCGGAGGAGGGCCATGAGGGCTCCTACCTCCAGGGGGGGGCGTTTCCAGTTCTCAGTGGAGAAGGCATAGAGGCTCAGGTGCTGAATGCCGGCGTCCGAGGCGGCCTCCAGAATGCGCTCCACGGCCTGGACTCCGGCCTTGTGCCCCTTGATGCGGGGCCACCCCCGCTGGGCCGCCCAGCGGCCGTTCCCGTCCATAATGATGGCGACGTGGGTCGGCACCGTCATCGCGAGCCCCCAAGGCCAGAATCTCCAAGCCAACCCGCGTGGCCGGCCTCGCGTATGCCCGCAGGGCATACCGAGATAATGATGGCGACGTGGGTCGGCACCGTCATCGCGTGCCCCGCCGCGCAGGGATTTGGGGCTGTTCCGCAGGGCCGGCCTCGCGTAGGCCTGGCGAGCATACCGAGACAAGGATGGCCACATGCGCCGGGACAGTCATCGCGCCAGAAACCTCTGAAAGTATGAAAAAGATCATGCTAGCACGTGACTTGCCGTTGAGACGGGGGAGGCGCCGCGCCTTCCAACCCCCGTGTTAGGCTTAATTCCACTATTTTCCTGGCGAACCCATGGTTCAGTTCAACACCCGCGCGAATGAGATCCTGCTCAAGCTGGTCTATTACGGGCCTGGCTTGTCGGGAAAGACGACCAATCTCCAGTCTTTGCATGCGATGTGCTCGGATACGCAGAGGGGTGAGATGTTCTCCGTCAATACCCAGGAGGACCGGACACTCTTTTTCGACCTGCTGCCGATCAACCTGGGCTACATCTACGGGAACGCCATCCACCTGCAGATCTACACCGTACCTGGCCAGGTGCAGTACGACGCCAGTCGGCGCGTGGTGCTCGGCGGTGCCGATGGCGTGGTCTTCGTGGCGGATTCCAGCGAAGCCAAGATGCAGGACAACGTGGATTCGCTATCGAACCTGTACCACAACCTCAACGCGAACCGTTTGAACATCAAACAGATCCCCTTTGTCCTTCAGTACAACAAGCGGGATCTGCCTGACGCCATGGCGGTGGGTGTCATGAACCGGCGTCTGAATTTCCGCAGCGTCCCCTATTTCGAATCCG
Organism: Geothrix sp.; assembly: GCA_030824075.1. GTDB lineage: Bacteria > Acidobacteriota > Holophagae > Holophagales > Holophagaceae > Geothrix. The sequence continues at coordinate 1,972 of JAVBYJ010000057.1, read as the reverse complement.
TGGCCAACCGAGGTCCGGGCGTCCTGGACACGTTCCTGTCCATCACCCGGGAGACCGTCGGGTACACGTTCAAGAAGTACCACCTGGACAAAAAGATCAAGGACTTCGACGAGATGCTGAACCTCATCGAATCCAACGTGCGCTCCAGCATGCACGAACTGCCTTCGCCCCAGGAATCCCCGTCGGTACCCGCCGTGGAAACCACGGTCCTGCGGCACAGCAACGTCAGCGTGGCCGATCTGGTGCCTGGCAAGGTGGCTGATGCGCAGGATCTGCTGGAGGACGCCCTCAAGTCGAATATGGAGACGGCCCGTCTCTATTCGGAGCTGAAGCAGGTCAAGGACAACCTGGAGAAGAAGAACGAGGAGATGAGCCAGCTCTATTCCCAGCTCGACCGGGCCAACCAGGACAACCTGAAGACCCGGAAGTATCTGGAGGGCCTGGTTCAGAACATGGGCGAGGCGGTGATTTCCTATACACCGGAAGGCAAGATCCTCACCTGGAATGTCGCCGCAGAGCGCATTTTCGGGTACTCGCGGCCCGAGATCGTGGGTCGCAGCATGGCCCAGCTCACGCCGGACAATCTGCTGGGGGAATTGGATCAAGTGGCCCAGCAGGTCAGCCGCGGCCAGGTGGTTCGGGACGTGATCACGACCCGTCTGCGCAAGGGAGGGGTCACCTTCTCCGCCAGCATCACCTATGCGCCGGTGCGGGGGAGCGATGATCGGGTGCTCGCCTTTTCGGCCCTGATCCGGGATACCTCGGAGCAGCAGGCCCTGGAGAGTCGGCTGGTCTATTCCCAGAAACATGAAGCCCTGGGCCGGCTGGTGCCCACGCTGTTCCACGAGGCGGCGAATCGGCTCACCCCGGTGCTGCTGGAATCCCGACTCATTGCCGAATCGGCCATGGATCCCCACCAGGCCGAGCAGGCCGCGCGCCTCGTCAAGGCGGTGGACTCCGTCCAGAGCCTCCTGCAGCCCCTCCAGACCATCCTCAATCCGCCCCAGCCGTGCCGCTCATCTGTCCAGCTCAACCAACTGGTTCAGGAGGCGGCCTCTCTGGTGGACACCAAGGCCCAAAGGATGGGCGTGACGGTGGAACTCAATCTGGAGCCCTCTTTGCCCGAGACCGGGCTCGATCCTGGGCTCATGGTCCAGTCCCTCACCAACCTCCTGTTGTTCAGCCTCCAGTCCATGGCATCCAGCCCCACGAAGCGGCTTCGGGTGGCCACTCGGGTTTCCGGCGAGAGTCTCCAGGTCGTGGTGCAGGATTCTGGCCCCGCCCTGTCGGAGAACCAGCAGGCGGATTTGTTCGATCCTGCGGGTGCTGCGACCACGGAGGCTTTGGGCCTGCCCATCGCCGACATCATCGCCCGCCAACACGGCGGCCGCCTCAGCGTGCGCAGCCAGGAGAACCTGGGGAACGCCTTCCTGTTGGAACTGCCCCAGGTGGTTCTCGGCGCGGCACCTGCCCTGTCTGATCTGATGGGGGCCAAGGCCCTGGTGGTGGATGACGAGGCCTTCCTGCTGGAGTGCCTCGTGGATGCGCTGGGCGCCTGGGGCATGAAGGTCACGTCCTGCACCCGCGGAGATGACGCCGTCCAGAAGCTGGAAGCAGGCGTTTTCGACATGATCGTGTCAGACATCCGGATGCCGGGCCTTTCGGGGATGGATCTGTACGACTGGCTGAAGGTCCAGCGTCCCGGGATGACGCGGCGGATCCTCTTCACGACCGGGGATTCCTTCGATGCCAAGACGCGGAACTTCCTGGAGACAAACCAGGTTCCCTTCCTGGGTAAGCCCTTCGATCTAAAGCAGCTCAAGCAAAGTCTGGAGCGATTGCTAGAGACTCCGATCGAGGCGTAAGGTTGTTCCCTGCGGCATAATGGGGACTTCCAAGCACCCTCACCGAGGAGTCTCCCCATGCAGCGAAGCTGGGTCATGGCCATCACGCTGGCCTCGGGCCTTTTGGC
>JAVBYJ010000043.1 GCA_030824075.1 Geothrix sp. | reverse complement strand
GACCTGAATCCAGGCACCGGACCGGAACCCGGCTCCTTCCAGACCATGGTGGCGAGGACCATCTACCAGGAGGATCCAAGGCTCCGCTCCGCCACCCTGGCCACCCTGCTCTCCCTGATGCCAGGGCTGGGTCAGGTCTACCTCGGCTACATCCAGCAGGGCTTCATCAACAGCCTCGTCATCGGCTCCCTCATCGCCCTCCTCGCCAGCAACATTGGTGGCCTCGAACCCCTGCTGGGCCTATTCCTGGCCTTCTTCTGGCTCTACAACATCGTGGACGCCAACCGCCGGGCGATCCTGCTGAACCAGCGCATTCTGGGACTGGCCCCGGGTGAGCTGCCAGACGATGTCAGCCCAGCCCTGCGCGGCTCGGTATTCGGGGGACTCGCCCTCATCGTGGGTGGCGTCCTCGCCTTGGCCCATGTCCGCTTCGGCCTGTCCATGGTCTGGATGGAACGCTGGTGGCCCCTGGCCCTCGTCGGCCTCGGGATCTACCTGGTGTGGAAGGCTGTAAAAGCCGCGAGGGAGTGAGCCGACCGGCCCACAGTCGACCTTCAGGTTCCATATTCTTTACCGAATTGGTCGGATATTTTCCTTGTCGGCCCTCGGCCTGCGGCGTAGCCTGATTCTTCCCATCGAAACCCAAAGGGGAATTCCCCCTATAGGAGGCACCATGGCCGCATTCGTCACCCAGCCCGCACCCGATTTCAAGGCCGACGCCCTGGTCAACGGCGAGTTCAAGCAGATCTCGCTGTCCGACTACAAGGGCAAGAAGGTCGTCCTCTTCTTCTACCCCCTCGACTTCACCTTCGTCTGCCCCACCGAGATCCTGGCCTTCGCCGATGCCCTCAAGGAGTTCGAGGCCCGCCACACCCAGGTGATCGGCGTAAGCGTGGACTCCAAGTTCAGTCACCACGCCTGGGTCAACACCCCCCGCAAGGACGGTGGCATCCAGGGTGTCACCTTCCCCCTGGTGTCCGACTTGAACAAGACCATCGCCCATGACTACAACGTGCTGCTGCCCATCGGCATCGCCCTGCGCGGCCTGTTCATCATCAACAAGGAAGGCATCCTGAAGCACATCACCGTGAACCACAACGACCTGGGCCGCAGCGTGGACGAAGTCCTCCGCCTCCTCGACGCCGTGGATTTCAGCGAAGAGCACGGCGAAGTCTGCCCCGCCAACTGGCACAAGGGCGAGAAGGCCATGAAGCCGACCTCCGACGGGTTGAAGGCCTACGTCGCCGCCAAGTAGCTCGACGGAGAACGAAAGAAGCGGGCGCCGACAGGCGCCCGCAGCGTGTACGCAGAGGCGGAATGGCCTTCAGGCCATGACCCTCCGACCGAAGCGCAGCGAAGGTGAGGAGGGGACGGAATCCGCGCAGCGGATGGCCGCCCGCAGGGCGAGGGGCGGAGCCCCGAGTCAAGCCAACCTCCGACGGGTTGAAGGCCTATGTCGCCGCCAAGTAGCTCGACGGAGAACGAAAGAAGCGGGCGCCGACAGGCGCCCGCAGCGTGTACACAGAGGCGGAATGGCCCCATCGGGGCCATGACCATCCGACAGAAGCTTAGCGGATGGAGGATAGGACGGAATCCGCGCAGCGGATGGCCGCCCGCAGGGCGAGGGGCGGAGCCCCGAGTCAGGCCGACCTCCGACGGGTTGAAGGCCTACGTCGCCGCCAAGGTGCCCGGGGGGTCACGCAGGAAGCGGACGCCGCAAGGCGCCCGCTTTGTCTCATACTCCGGAAGCACCCCCTTCCGGAGCCCCGTGGACATTCCGCACCCCACGCGCGTCATCGTCCTCGGGGGCGGGATCTCTGGCTTGCTGGCGGCCTGGCACCTGCGGCGGCCGGGGCTGGAGATCGAGGTATGGGAGGCTTCGGCCTCGGTGGGTGGCTGGGCGCAGACCCTGGCCTGGCCAGGCCCGCAGGGCGAGCCCGGCTTTCTGGAACGCGGCCCCCAGGGCCTCCTGGTGGGCCGGGGCGGCGCCCTGGATCGCCTGCTGCGCGACCTGGATCTGAAGCTGCGGCCATCAAGGCCCAAGGGGCCTCGCTGGCTGGGCAAGGGGGGGCGGCGCCATCCCAGCCCAGCCACCCTCGCAGGTCTATGGCAGGCACCCGGGCTTGGGATGTTCGAGCAGCTGCGGATGCTGGCTGAACCCTTCATCCCGGCCGGAACCGAAGCCGAGGAAACCCTGCAGGCCTTCTTCACCCGCCGGCTGGGGGAGGGTTTCGCCCGGGAGCTGCTGCCGGCCCTGGTCGCGGGCGTCCTGGCCGCACCGCCGGAACGCATCGGCATGGACACGCTGCCCCGCCTGAAACGCCTGGAAGCCCGGGGCGGCCTCCTGATCGGTGGCCTTCGGGCCGGTCCGGAGCACACCCGCCTTCCGGTGGGCGGGACAGGTGCGCTGGCGCAGGCCCTCGCTCAGCGCCTCGGGGGCGTGATCACGGACCGCCCCGCCCGGGCCCTGGAACGCCTACCGGAGGGGCGGTGGCGGGTCCACGGTGAGGGCCTAAGCACCGACGCCGAGGCCGTCGTCGTCACCCTTCCTCCTCGCAGGGCCGCGGCCCTGCTGAGGCCCGTGGCACCCGAGGCAGCCCGAAGCCTGGAGACCATCCCCCGCCTGGACCTTCGCGTCTGGCACAGCCGTCACCCCATGGTGAAGGGCTGGGAGCGGGGCATCGGCCTGCTCATCCACCCGCCGGAAGGCCGAGGCCTCCTGGGGGCCGTGTCCTTCGCGGCGGATGATCCCCGCGGCGTGCCGGGCCTGCTCCAAGTGCGCACCTATGTCGGCGGCGCCTATCCTGTGGACCCGGCGCTGAACGAATGGTCGGGCCTGTTCCAGGAGCTTCGCCGCTGGCTGCCGGACCTGCCGGAACCGGTCCAGGTGCGAGAGGACCTCTGCCCAGACGCATTCCCCCTGCTGGAACCGGGTCACCGCGCCCGGGTCGGCCGCCTCCTCGGGGACCTGCCGCTGGGCCTCCATTGGCTGGGGGCCGCCCGGTTCGGACCCGGCCTCCCCGATCTGGCAGAGAGCATCGAAGAGTGGGCGCAAACCGCCGCGGCCAGCCGGATCAAAGGGTAATCTGGACCCGTGCCTGCATTCACGTAGGCAGAGTCGGAACCAGATCACGCGCGAGGAGATGCTTGTCGCACCCTACGAAATACCATGTCCCTCCAGCAGCCTTTCATCAGGCCCGGGGCTGGATGTGGAGGACCCTCGGGCGGGCCTACTTGCGGTTGTCGGGCTGGCGGATCGAAGGCACGTTCCCTACTGATCCCAAATACGTCATCATCGTCGCGCCCCACACGTCGAATTGGGATTTCATGCTCGGGGTGGCCGTGGTCTTCGCGCTGGAGTTGCGCGCGTCCTGGCTTGGTAAACATGCCCTGTTCAAAGTCCCGTTCAAGGGCTTCCTCCGGTGGATGGGCGGCATCCCGGTGGATCGCAGCGCCAGCCATGGGGTCGTCGGAGAATGCGTGCGGGCCTTCGAGGCGGCCCCCGCCCTCATGCTCGCCCTGGCACCGGAAGGCACCCGCAAGGGCGTAAGCCAATGGAAATCCGGCTTTTATCTGATCGCAGTGAAGGCAGGCGTGCCGATCATGCCGGTGGGATTCGACTACCGGGACCACGTGGTCCGGCTGAAGCCTTTGTTCAAGCCGAGTGGGGACCTGGCGCTGGATCTGCCCCTCATCCAGGCCATGTTCAGCGATGTGCACGGGCTCCGGGAACGCCCCGCCTAGGTCTGGGGTCAGCTTTCAAAGGGCTGGCGGTGGTTCATCACTTCAACGCAAACCCCACCACAGCCCCCTGAGCACGACCTTCCCGCACCTGGAAGACGCGTTCGGGATCCACCTTGGCGGTGTCCAGCAGCCAGGCGAGCACACCCTTGACCCGGGCATCAGCCAATCGGGTGAGCTCACCTGGATCCACCTGGAGGCTACCGAGCAGCCGCTGTTCCATCTCTGCGGGTGGCGGGGGGGGAGCCGGCTTGGTGTCTTTCGCCCCTTTCGGTGGCGGGAACCCGGCCTCGTAGGCGGCCCTGATCCAGCGTTCGCGCTCCCCGGAGGGCACGGGGCCCTCCCCTGCGGGCGCCAGGGTGGCCGCCCGGGTCCGTCGCAACAGGGCTTCCAACCCAGCCTTCCGCAAGGCCGCGCCATCCTGGTCTGCATCCACGGCCCCTTCCGCTTCGAGCCGCAGCTCGGGCCGTTCGTGGAGGGCCTTGGCCAGAGCCTGAAGCTTGGTGGTGGCGACACCATCAAGGGTGGTGGAACCCGGCGCAAAGGTCAGGTGGCTCAGATCCCCCGCATCGCTGCCAAAGAGCTTGCCAATGAGCGTGAAGGGTGAGGTGGCGATCTTCCCGAGCAACCCGAAGATGGCCTTCCACACGAGCTTCCCGTACTTCACATCCGGATCATCCAGGCTGCCCTCCACGGGTAGATCGAAGGCGATGACGCCCTTGCGATCGCGGAGAATCGCCAGCCCGAGCTTCACGGGCAGGCCCGTGGCGTCGGGGCTCTGCACCTTCTCGCCCAGGTAGAACTGATCGAGCTTGACGGCGTTCTCGGCTTTCAGGTTCCGGTGATCGATGCGCAGGCGGGCGTCCGCATCGAGCTTGCCCTTCTGCACGGTGTAGCCCAGGTACTTGCCGGTGTAGGGCGTGAAGTCCGTAAGGTTGGCGCCCCGGATCTTCAAGGCCACATCCGTATCCAGGTCGTTGCGCAGAGGCATGGCGTGGCCCGTGATGGTGATGGGTGCAAGGCCCCCGGCCTTGCCACGGAAGTCCACCTTCGAGGCGGCCTCGGGGCGGCTGGACAGACCCAGGTAGCTCCCCTCCAAGTCGCTGAGCACCAGGGCTGCGTTGGGTTGCAGAGAGCGGTCGATGAAGCTGAGGCGGCCGCCGGTGATGGCGAGTTTGGTGATGGTCAGGTCCGGCGCTGCGGCGGGCGTGGGGGGCAACACGGCCGCCGTCACGGACACGGGTTTGCCTTCCGGGGCCAGCCGAAGGGCGCGGGCCAGGTTGGTGCTGCCGTCGGGCTGCACCACCACCCGTCCTTCGGGATCGGTCCAGTCCATGGCCCGGATGGTCACGGAAAAGGGCGCCGTGCGGACGTCCGCACCGGCAAGCCGCAGCTGCTTCCAACGGAGGAAGGGCTCGTTCTGGGCCTTGTCCTGCAGCTCCAACCCCCGCACGGAGGCGCCACCCTGGTAGGCCACGCCATCCGACGGGCGCCCCTCGAAGGCAAACGTCACCTGACCGTCGGCCCCGGCCTTGCCTGAAGCGATGCGCAGGTCCAGGGGCTCGTCCAGGTAGGGATCGAAGGGTGCCAGATCCAACCCCTCCGCCTTTAAGCGCAGAGTCCCCGACCTCTTCAGCGGCCGCACGATTCCTTCCGCCTCAAGGTGCCCGGTGCCCAGCTTGAGGTCCAACGCCAGCTTGCTCGGAGCGTCAGGATCCAGGGACAGGTCCTGCAGACGGAGGTTCAGATCGGTGGCCTCCGTCTTCATGGGACGAAGCAGGCTGAGGTCCTCCCAGCCCACCCGGAGGCCCTTGAGGGCCAGGTCGCGAACCAGCAGCTTGAAGGGTTTCTCGTCAGGATCCTTGGCCTTCGGGTTGCGGGGCGCGAAGAGCCGGGCCAGGTTGAGGCGGCCGTCCTTCGCCTTCTGCACACGCACCACGCCGCGCTCGGTGGTGATGGAACCCAGCTCCATGGAGGGCACCAGCAGGTCCGCCTTCCCGTCGCGAAGCTCCAGCAGCGGCAGTTCCACGGCGGATTCCGCCACCCCGTGCTCACCAAGGACCACATCCTTCAGCGTCACGCCAAGACCGGAGAGCTCCACCAGATGCTTCCCCGGGCCCCACTCGACGCGGTACTGGGCCCGCACCGCGGCCGTGCCGCTGCGGAACTCGCTGGAGACCTGCTCTTGCTCGTAGGGCCGGTACTTGGGAAGCGACAGGTTCTCGAGCACCACACTGCCCTTGGAGGAGAAGGGCTGGAAGCCCAGATCCCCCTTCCAGGCCAGGTGCTCCCGGGCCTCCGTCCACGCTTCCAGCGCCACGCCACTGCGGTGGCCCACCTCGGTGCGCAGGCCGTCCAGGCGGAAGGCGATGGGACCCACCACCGTCTGGAAGGGCGCCCCCGCGGACCGGTCGCTGAACTCGATGCGCCCCTCCCGCAGCTGGAAGCGGCGCACGTCGAGGGTCCAGGACGAGGCCCCTACGGGCGCCGCAGCCTCGTCCTTGCCATCGCCCTCCAGCAGATCCTGGAAATTGAGACGGCCTTTGGGATCCAGCGAAGCCCGGAAGGTCAGCCCATCCACCTCCACCACCGAGAACCGGACGGTGCGGCCCAGGAGGCGCCACACGTCATGGTTCACATAGAGTTTCCGCAGGGTGATCCAGTCCCCGCCGGTCGATTCCGCCACCCGGAGGCCTTCGAGGGTGGCGCCGAACGTGAAGGGGTTGAAGCGAACCTTCGCCACGGTGACCGGTCGCTTCAGGGCCTTGGTTCCCTCCCGCTCGATCCTGGGGCGAACCAGGGCGGGAATCAGGAAGAACCCCACCAGCAGCCAGATTCCGTAGATACCAGCCAGAACCAGGCTTAAGCGCCGCCAGCGACGAAAAAAGGCCGAGAGGGAGGCTGGAATGGGCATGGCAAAAGCATAGACCCTTCCCAGGCCTGTGATTCAAGCCACAACCCCGTTCTCAAATCATTGAGAAGGCGGATATCCTCCCTGGGTCGCGGAACGGCCAGGACTGCCACCACCGAGCGTGTCGGCCCTCCGCTGGACCGAAAGGCATAGTGTCATGGCGACACGGCGTGTGGTGATCCTGGGGGCCGCGGGACGCGACTTCCACAACTTCAATACCGTCTACCGGGACAATCCGGACTTCCACGTGGTGGCCTTCACCGCCACCCAGATCCCCGACATCGCGGGCCGCCGCTACCCCGCCGTACTGGCCGGGAAACTCTATCCCCAGGGGATCCCCATCTTCGATGAGTCGGAGCTGGTGGAGGTCATCCAGCGCGAGAAGCCGGATGTCGCCGTCTTCTCCTACTCTGATGTCCTTCACACCACGGTCATGCATCTGGCCAGCCTCTGCATCGCCCATGGGGTGGACTTCGAACTGCTGGGCGCCGACAAGACCATGATCAAGGCCAAGGTCCCGGTCATCGCCATCACCGCCGTCCGCACTGGCGCGGGCAAGAGCCAGACCACGCGCTACATCAGCAACATCCTGAAGGCCCTCGGCAAGAAGGTCGTGGCCATCCGCCACCCCATGCCCTACGGCGACCTCGCCATCCAGGCCTGCCAGCGCTTCGCCGAATACGCCGACCTCGACAAGCACAAGTGCACCATCGAAGAGCGCGAGGAGTACGAACCCCACATCGACAACGGCTTCGTCATCTACTCCGGCGTGGACTACGAGCAGATCATCCGCAGCGCCGAGAAGGAAGCGGACGTCATCCTCTGGGATGGCGGCAACAACGACCTGCCCTTCTACAAGAGCGATCTCCACATCGTCGTCGCCGATCCGCTGCGACCCGGCCACGAAACCCTCTACCACCCGGGTGAGGCCAACTTCCGCATGGCCGACATCATCCTCATCAACAAGTGCGACTCCGCCAAGGAAGCAGACATCCAGGGCATCGAGGCCACCGCCGCGAAGCTGAACCCGAGGGCCGTCGTGATCCGCGCCACGAGCCCGGTCACCTGCCCGAAGCCCGAGATGATCAAGGGCAAGAATGTCCTCGTCATCGAGGACGGCCCGACCCTGACGCACGGCTCCATGACGTACGGCGCCGGTGTCGTCGCCGCCAAGAACTGCGGCGCCGCCAAGATCGTGGACCCCCTGCCCTATGCCGTGGCGTCCATCGCCGCGACCTACAAGAAATACCCCAACGCCCAGGGCATCCTGCCCGCCATGGGCTACGGCGATGCCCAGGTGAAGGACCTCGAAGCCACCATCGAAGCCACCCCCTGCGATGTGGTGCTTTCCGCCACCCCCATCGACCTCACCCGCATCCTCAAGGTGAACAAGCCGATGCTGCGGGCCACCTATGATCTGGCGGAAGTCACCAAGGGACAGCTGGAAGGAACCATCAAGAAGATGCTGGCAAGGTAATTTCAGGCTCCAAGGACGGGAGGGGTCCACGGATCCCTCCCGTTTCCGGTTAGGCTCATCCTCCCCGGAGCAACCCATGTCGAAACTGTTCCAACCCCTCACCCTTCGCGGCCTCACGCTGCCCAACCGCATCGCGGTGTCGCCCATGTGCCAGTACCAGGCGCAGGATGGCCTGGTGAACGATTGGCACCTGGTCCACCTGGGCGGGCTGGCCCAGGGTGGCGCGGGACTCGTGATGACAGAGGCCACGGCCGTCCTCCCCGAGGGCCGCATCAGCCCTGATGATCTGGGTCTCTGGAACATGGCCCAGGCCGAGGGCCTGGCCCGCATTGTCCACTTCATCAAGAGCCAGGGCGCCGTGGCGGGCATCCAGCTGGCCCATGCCGGCCGGAAGGCCTCGAACCCCGCCCCCTGGAAGGGCAGCGGCAGCCTGCCTCCCGCCGCAGGGGGCTGGACGCCCGTGGCACCCAGCCCCCTGCCCTTCGACACGGGCTGGACCACGCCCATGGCCCTGGACGAAGCCGGAATCCTGGCCGTCATCGAGGCCTTCATGGATGCGGCCCGCAAGGCCCTGGCCGCAGGCTTCCAGGTGATCGAGGTCCATGCCGCCCACGGCTACCTGCTGCACCAGTTCCTCTCGCCCCTTTCGAATCAGCGCCAGGACACCTATGGGGGCTCTTTCGAGAACCGCACCCGCCTGATCCGCGAGGTCGTCGTCGCCCTGCGCAACATCCTGCCCGAAGAGATGCCGCTCTTCGTTCGGCTCTCCGCCACGGACTGGGTGGAAGGCGGATGGGACCTCGACCAGTCGGTGGCGCTCTCCCTGGACCTCAAGACGCTCGGAGTGGACTTGGTGGACTGTTCCTCCGGCGGCCTGATGCCCGGGGCCAAAGTGCCGCTGGGACCCGGCTACCAGGTGTCCTTCGCCGCGCGGATCCGTGCCGAAGCGGACCTCCCCACCGGCGCCGTGGGCCTCATCACCGACCCCGAACAGGCCGAGCAGATCCTCGCCCTGGGCTCCGCCGACCTCGTGCTGCTGGGCCGCGAACTCCTCCGTGATCCCCGCTGGCCCCTGCGCGCCGCCCAGATGTTGGGCGCCACGGTGCCCTGGCCAGCCTCGTACGCCCGGGCGGCCCAAGGCACCGTCCCCATGCGCTAAAGGAAGGGCTCGACCTCAGTAGCCGGAGCGCTCCCTCAGGATGCGGTCCAGCTTGATCTCCACCACCTCCTCCTCGGGGAAGTCGAGGATCTGGAGGTAGTGGAGGGCTGAATCCAGCAGCGCTCCCTGGGGGACCAGCCCCACCATCTCCACGTGGCTGATGCCCGCCCCGAAGCGGCGGAGTTCCATGCGGATGGCCTCCAGAATCCGGTACAGCGGCGTGGCCCGGTAGTTGCCCACCGTGAGGCTCAGCAGGGCCATGCCGCGCACCCGGTCCACACCCGGGTAGGCCTTCACCCCCGGCATCCCCTGGGTGGGGTGGGTGATCACCCGGGCCACCCAACTGGCCGCCTCCTCGTTCGCGGTGGTCAGGTAGGCCTTCAGGTTCACGATGGGCAGGCGGGCCCCGATGATGGTGGCGCCCTTGTCGGGCGGGAAGATGTCCGGCCCGAAATCAGGCTTCCAGGCCGGGTCCGTCATCTTCTCGGCGAAGCCCTCGTACTGCCCCTCGCGGATCGTTTCGATATCGCGGCGCGCCGGCGTCCGGGCGCTCTCGTAGGCCATGTAGACGGGGATCTGGAACTGGCTGGCCACCCGCTGGGCGAATTCCAGGGACCAGGCGACGACCTCCTGCAGGGAGACATCCTTGAGGGCCACGAAGGGGAAGGCGTCCACCGCCCCGATGCGGGGATACTCCCCCTCATGCAGGCGCATATCCACCTTCTGCAAGGTCACTTCGTAGAGCTTGAGACCGGCCTCGAAGATGGCCTCCTTGCTCCCGGTGAAGGAGAAGATCGTGCGGTTCCGGACCTGATCCATGGACACATCCAGGACCACCAGACCCGGTACCGCTTCCAGTTTTTCCCGGAGGTCCTGGATGAAGACCGCGTCGCGGCCTTCGCAGATGTTCGGCACAGCGGAAATGATCGGACGCATGACGCACTCCTAGAACAGGCCGAGGAAAATGCCCGCCGCGATGGCCGAGCCGATGACACCCGCCACATTGGGACCCATGGCGTGCTGAAGCAGGAAGTTCGTGGGGTCCTCCTGCTGACCCACCATGTGGGCCACGCGGGCGGAATCCGGTACGGCAGATACGCCTGCGGCGCCGATGAGCGGGTTCACCTTCTCCTTGCTGAACACGTTCATCAGCTTGGCGAAGAGGACGCCCGCGGCGGTGGCGCTGGCGAAAGCCACGCAGCCCATGGCGAAGATCAGCACACTCTGCTTCGTGAGGAACACCTGGGCGCTGGTGGAGGCACCCACCCCCAGGCCCACCATGATGGTGCAGATGTCCAGCAGCGAGGTGGAGGCGGTCTTGGCGAGACGGGCCGTCACGCCCGACTCCTTCAGCAGGTTGCCGAAGAAGAGGGGGCCGAGCAGCGGGATACCCCCGGGCGCCACCAGGCTGGTGATGATCAAGGCCATGATCGGGAACCCCACCTTCTCGAAGCGGGAGACCTTGCGCCCCGGCTTCATGCGGATCAGGCGTTCCTTCCGGGTCGTCAGCAACTTCATGATGGGGGGCTGGATGATGGGCACCATGGCCATGTAGCTGTAGGCGGCGATGGCGATGGGGCCGATGAGGCTGGGCGCCAGGCGCCCGGCGGTGAAGATGGCCGTGGGACCGTCGGCGCCTCCGATGATGCCGATGGAAGCCGCGCTCTGGGGGCTGAAGCCCAGGGCCAGCGCACCCAGGAAGGCCGCGAAGATGCCGAACTGCGCGGCGGCACCCAGCAGCAGGCTCTTCGGGTTCGAGAGCAGCGCCGAGAAGTCCGTGATCGCCCCGATGCCCAGGAAGATCAGCGGCGGCAGGAAGCCGGACCTCACCCCGAAGTAGATCATCCCCATCACGCTGTTCCCGCCGGTGTTGAAGACGTACTCATGCGTGACCGGGTCGATCATGTAGACCGATACGCTGTTGAAGATCGACAGCGGCATGGGCATGTTGCCGATGAGGACGCCGAAGGCGATGGGCACAAGCAGCAGGGGCTCGTAGTCCTTGGCGATGCCCAGATACAGGAAGACGAAGGCGACCAGGAGCATGATCACGTTCAGCCAGGTCATGTTCACGAACCCGCTGCTGCCCAGGATCTGATCCGCGTAGCCGGTGAGGTTCGCGCTGGCCACGTCCTTGGCGAAGAACCCCTGGCCGAACTGGGTGACGCGGCCGAGGCTTTCGGTTTTCCCCTGGATGACCACGGTGTAGATTCCCGCGAGCTCACCCTTCGCCGTGTAGAGGTTGCCCTTGGCGGCCCGCTTGAGGACGGCGTGATCCAGGTGGTCGGAGCCCTTGTCGAGCCGGAAGTAAGAGGGGCTGTCCTCGGCGGTGAACTTCAGGTAGCCCAGTTTGAGATCAGGGATCGCCAGGTGGTCCACGTCGGCCAGGGTGCGGCCCGGAGCCAACGTCTCCACCCGGGCCACGGTCTCGAAGTCATCGGCGATCACCGTGACGAAGGTCCCCAGGGTCGAGTCCGCCTTGTCCACCAGACGTCCCCGGGTGGCCGCTGGCCCGAGGTAATCGTTCTTCAACCCGTGCGTGGTGCCCTTGGTGAAGCGGAGGTAGATGGCATCCTGGTCGAACCTCACGCCGAGGAGGGGCCGCTCCCTTGCCGTGAGGGGCCACGCGAGCAGGACGAGCAGCAGGAGGAGGCAGCGTTTCACGTCCATCTCCTCAAAGCGTCGTCATCTTGGGCCGCGCCACATCCACCAGCAGATCGCCTTCACTGACGTCATCGCCTTCGCGCACATACAGCTTGCTCACCACGCCGCTGTAGGGGGACGTGATGGCGTTCTCCATCTTCATGGCCTCCAGGATCATCAGGGTCTGACCGGCCTGGACGCTTTCCCCCTCCCGCACCTTCACCTGGAAGATGAGGCCGGGCATGGGGGTGGTGATGCTGCCTTCGCCGGCGGCCGCTGGCGCGGATCGGTGGGGTGGCGGCGCGACCGGTCGCACCGACGTCGGGGACGGCACAGGGGCGGTGCGAACCACCTCCGGGGCCGCCGTCCGTTTTTGGCCGAGATGGATGAGATCCACGGCGTATTCCTTGCCATCCACCACCACCAGGGCGCGGTCTGCCCTCAGCTCTTTCACTTCCGCGTGGTACTCGCGGCCGCCGATCTTCATGACATGTTCAGGCATGGGTTCCTCGCGGATGGATCAGGACTGGGAGCTGCGACGGATGGTGAGCCGCTGGTCGTTGGGGGCGGCGTAGAGGCGGTATTCGATTTCCAGCGCGGCGGCGATGGCCGCCAGGATGGATGGGTCGATGGGTACAGGGTCCATGGGCGGTTCCAGAACCGCCGAAACCTCCGGAGCGGTCGCTGGCGCCCCCCCTTGTCCATGGCTGGCCTCTCCCCAGGAGATGCGCTTGGCGAGGCGGTTGAAGACCTCGATGCCGACGATGCAGAGGAGGAGGCCGAGGAACACAACCCCCATGCCCAGGAGGGTGACGATGAGGGATTCGTAAGGCGTCATCTCGGGGCCTCAGAGAGGAATGTTCGTGTGCTTCTTCCCGGGGTTCACGGCTTCCTTCGAGGCCAGCATCTCCAGGGCTTTGATGATCCGGAAGCGGGTGGACACCGGCTCGATGACATCGTCGATGTAGCCCTTCCGGGCCGCCGCGAAGGGCGTGGCGAAGAGGCTGGCGTAGCGGGCCTTCAGCTCTGCGGCCTTCGCGGCCACGTCCTCGGCCGCCTCCAGCTCCTTCTTGTAGATGATCTCCACAGCCCCGTCGGGGCCCATGACCGCGATTTCCGCCGTGGGCCAGGCGTAGTTGACGTCGCCGCGAATGTGCTTGGAGCTCATCACGCAGTAGGCCCCGCCGTACGCCTTTCGGAGGATCACGGTGACCTTGGGCACGGTGGCTTCGGCGAAGGCGAAGAGCAGCTTGGCGCCGTTGCGGATGATGCCGCCGTATTCCTGGGTGGTCCCCGGCATGAAGCCCGGCACGTCCTCCAGGGTCACCAGGGGGATGTTGAAGGCATCGCAGAACCGCACGAAGCGGGCGCCCTTGATGGAAGCATTGTTGTCCAGCACCCCGGCCAGGACCTTGGGCTGGTTGGCCACCACGCCCACGGCGCGGCCATTGAAGCGGGCGAAGCCCACCACCAGGTTGGGCGCGAAAGCCTCGTGCACCTCCAGAAAGTCGCCGCCATCCACCAGGGTGTGGATGACCTCTTTCATGTCGTAGGGGTGGTTCGGGTTCTCGGGCAGCACGCTGTTGAGCTGGGGGGTCGGACGG
This sequence comes from Geothrix sp., assembly GCA_030824075.1. Lineage (GTDB taxonomy): Bacteria > Acidobacteriota > Holophagae > Holophagales > Holophagaceae > Geothrix. The sequence continues at coordinate 8,732 of JAVBYJ010000043.1, read as the reverse complement.
TCGACGGGATCCTCGCAGGGCACCAGAAGGGGGGACTCCTTGTAATTCTGGGGGAGGAAGGTCAGCAAACGGCGGAGGTGGGTGATGGCCTCGTCCTCGTCCTCGGCCACGAAGTGGGCCACGCCGCTTCGGGTGGCGTGCACGTCGGCCCCGCCAAGCTGCTCCGTGGTGACCTCCTCGCGGGTCACCTGCTTCACCACCTTGGGACCGGTCAGGAACATGTAGCTGTTCCCCCGGATCATGGTGACGAAATCCGTGATGGCGGGGCTGTAGACGGCCCCTCCGGCGCAGGGCCCCAGCACCAGGGACAGCTGGGGGATGGTCCCGGAGTAGAGGACATTCCTCAGGAAGATGTCCGAGTAGCCCGCCAGGGCGTCCACCCCCTCCTGGATGCGGGCCCCGCCCGAATCGTTGAGACCGATCAGGGGCGCCCCGACCTTGGCCGCCAGGTCCATGATTTTGCAGATCTTTTCCGCGAAGGCCTTGGACAGGCTGCCGCCGAAGATGGTGAAGTCCTGGCTGAACACGAAGACCAGGCGGCCATGGATGGTGCCGTGGCCGGTGATCACCCCGTCCGTCAGGGGCTGATCTTTCTCCATGCCGAAATCCGTGCAGCGATGCGTCACGAAGGTGTCGAATTCCTCGAAACTGCCCTCGTCCAGCAGCTTTTCGATGCGTTCCCGCGCCGTGAATTTCCCCTGCTCATGCTGCTTGGCGATGCGCTTCTCGCCGCCGCCCTGGCGGGCCTTTTCCCGCAGATGGGCCAGCTCCAGAATCTTGTGTTCGATGGTCATGGTGGCTCCTGGATGCGTTACCGAATGGCTAGAACACCGCTTTTTCAAGCAGGATCCAGCCGATACCCGAGAAGTAGCCCAGCGCCGCCCAGGGTGAGATCTTCCGCACGTACCAGAAGAACTCCAGCCGCTCCATGCCCATGGCCGCCACACCCGCAGCCGAGCCGATGATGAGGATGGAGCCTCCGGTGCCGGCGCAATAGGCCAGCAGTTCCCAGAAAGGCGCGTTCACCGGGAACTGGGAGAGGGGGTACATGCCCATGGAGGCCGCCACCAGTGGCACGTTGTCGATGATGGCGGAGGATAATCCAATGACCGTGTTCACGGCGTAGATGTTGCCCACGGACCGGTCCAGCCACTGGGCCAACACCCTCAAGGTTCCGTGCAATTCCAGCGTATTGATGGCCAGGAGGATCCCGAGAAAGAAAAGGACCGACGTCATGTCGATGCGCTGGAGGGCCCGGGTGATGGAGTGATGATGCCGGGCCTCCTCATCCTTCTGCTTGTGCATCAGCTCGGTCGCGAGCCAGAGCACGGACAGGCTGAACAGCATCCCCATGAACGGGGGGAGGTGGGTCAGGGTCTTGAAGACCGGGACAAACACCAGGCCCCCCACGCCTAGGAAGAAAACCAAGCGCTTTTCAAAGCTGGTGGTGCCTGACGTACGCTCCTCGGCCCGCCCACCAGGTGAATCGTCGATCGAGCCCTTCAACCGGAAGGACAGCACGACCAGGGGGACGAGGAGGCAGATCACGGAGGGAAGGAAGAGGCTCTTCATGATGTGGGCCGTGGTGACCTGGCCACCGATCCAGAGCATGGTGGTGGTGACATCCCCGATGGGCGTCCAGGCTCCGCCGGCGTTGGCGGCGATGATGACCAGGCCCGTGTAGAGGGCGCGGGTCTCGCGGTCGGGGATGATCCGCCGCATGAGGGAGATCATCACGATGGTGGTGGTCAGATTGTCCAGCACCGAGGACAAGAAGAAGGCCACCACCGAACAGATCCAGAGCAACTTCACCTTGTCCCGGGTGTTGATGGCCCGGGTGATGACTTCGAAACCGCCGTGGGCGTCCACCAGTTCCACGATGGTCATGGCACCCATCAGGAAGAAGAGGATCCCCGACACATCGCCCAACTTGGCCACCAGCGTCTCGGAGGCCAGGTGCGTGCTGCCCAGGCCATACGCATAGAGCACCCAGCAGAGGACGCCCGTCAGCAGGGCCGTGGCCGTCTTGTTGATCCCCACGAAATGTTCCGCGGCGATCAGGAGATAGCCAATCACGAAAACGGCGACGAGGATGCTCATGACCAAACCCCTGGGGTCCACTCCGGCCGGAGCAGTGTTCTCCGGATCCGGGGGGCACTCGGATGCGATCAGGATGTCCGAGTCCAGGCGTGACAAATATCACCAATCGGTCATCAATAAAAATGACTCGATGGTCTCTTACGTAGCTCTGAACAAGCTGAGCACGCGCACCTCGGCGGCCCCGCCCTCCTTCAGGGCCTGGGCGCAACGCACCAGCGTCGTGCCGGTGGTCCACACATCGTCCACCAGCAGGATGATCCCGGCGGGGGAGGCACCCTGGCGCAGGGTGATGGCCCGTTTGGGCAGGCGGCGCCGTTCGCTTTCCGTGCGCGCGGCTTGACGACCGCTGAGCCAGTCTTTGGATAGCAGGGGCCGGAAGGGCTGGCCGATGCGCCCGGCGATCCTGCGACCGGCTTCCGCGCTGAAGTCGAAGCCTCGGAGCAAGCGATGAGGGAGCGTGCTGGGGGCCGCCGTCACCTGATCCACCTCGGCCACCCAGTCCGGCAGCGGCGCCCGCGACAGACGCCCCAGGAGCGCCCTGCGCCAGCCCGTTTCACCCTGCTTGATGCCCGGCAACAGCAGGGCCCCCAGGGGCGGGCGGCCGCCATGGTAGTCCCAGAGGGCATCGCCCAGGTCCCAGGCCGTGGCCTCGGGGCAGTCGTCTTCGCCGTGGACCAGGGCGCACCGCGGGCAGCGTCCCTCCGACAGGGGCAGCAGCCCCTTCCAGCAGCGGGCGCAAAGCCCCGCCTCGCCGCCGTCATCGCCGTCGCCCAGGGGGCCCAGACACCCCCGGCACAGGAGCAGGGAACTCCGCACCTGACGAAGGCGGGCCTGGAGGGCGGCGGGAAGCATGGGGCATCATATGCCAGGAGCGATCTGCTAGCATCGCCGCAAGCCCCCTGGCCCCACCCTTCTGGAATCCCCTTCCGGATCTCCAACCCGGATCGTATGGAGTTCTGTTCATGGCGAACGACCCGCGTCCCGAATCTCAGCTCTTCGCGCGCAAGCCGCTGGCGCTCCTCCTGGAAGAAGCCAAGGGCGAAAACCGCCTCCGCCGGGTCCTCGGTCCCGTGCAGCTCACGGCCCTGGGCATCGGCGCCATCATCGGCGCGGGCATCTTCGTGGCCACTGGCGCCGCGGCCCACAACATCGCGGGCCCCTCGCTGATGGTGTCCTACGTCATCGCCGGCATCACCTGCATCTTCGCCGCGCTCTGCTACGCGGAGTTCGCCGCCATGGTGCCCGTGGCCGGATCCGCCTACACCTACGCCTACGCCACCCTCGGTGAACTCTTCGCGTGGATCATCGGCTGGGATCTCATCCTCGAATACGGCGTCTCCAGCGCGGCCGTGGCCACCGGGTGGTCCGCCTACTTCCAGAGCGCCGTCAGCAAGATCGGCATCCACATCCCCAAGCTCCTGAGCGAATCGCCCTGGAAGTACGATCCCGCCACCGGCCATTTCGCCGCCACGGGCGCCATCATGAATCTGCCCGCGCTCATCATCGTGGTGATCATCACCGCCATCCTCGTGAAGGGCATCCAGGAAAGCGCCACCTTCAACGGGATCATGGTCGCCATCAAGGTGGCGGCGGTGCTCTTCGTCATCGCCGTGGGCGCCTTCTTCATCAACACCACCAACTGGCATCCCTTCGCGCCCTTCGGCTGGACCGGCATCAGCTTCTTCGGGCACCGGGTGGCGGGCATGGTGGACGGCGGCGGCGCGCCCATCGGCACCATGGCCGGCGCGGCCATCATCTTCTTCGCCTACATCGGCTTCGATTCCGTCTCCACCCACGCCGAAGAAGCCAAGAACCCCCAGCGGGACGTGCCCATCGGCATCATCGTCTCCCTGCTGGTCTGCACGGTGCTCTACATCGCCGTGGTGGCCGTGCTCACGGGCATGGTCAAGTTCGATCAGCTCGACATCAACGCTCCCGTGTCCACCGCCTTCAAGCAACAGGGCATGGGCTGGGCCGAGGGCCTCATCGCCACCGCGGGCGTGGCGGGCATCACCTCCGTGCTGCTGGTGATGATGCTCAGCGGCCCCCGCGTGTTCCTCGCCATGGCCCGGGACGGCCTGCTCCCCAAGGCCACCTTCGGCGACGTGCACCCCAAGTTCCGCACCCCCTGGAAGTCCACCATCCTGGTGGGCATCTTCGTGGGCGCCCTGGCGGGCTTCCTGCCCATCGACGCCCTGCTGCATCTGGCCAACATCGGCACCCTGCTGGCCTTCGTCATCGTCTGCGCCGCCGTGCTGATCATGCGCAAGAAGCACCCCGAGGCCGAGCGGCCCTTCCGCTGCCCCTGGGTGCCCTTCGTGCCCATCATGGGCGTCCTCAGCTGCCTCATGCTCATGTTCTCCCTGCCCGTGGCCAACTGGTGGCGGCTCATCGCGTGGCTGACCCTTGGCTTCGTGATCTACTTCCTCTATGGGAAGAAGCACAGCGTGATGCGACAGAACGCCTCCTAGAGGCCTTCCATGTCGCTCTGGAACGACCTGACTCCCTCCAAGCGCTGCGACTGGATCGACCAGCTGCGCGGCTGGGCCGTGATCATCATGATCGAGGTCCACGCGGTGAACGTCTGGCTGCAGCCGGGCCTGCGCCCCGACTGGCTGAACTACCTGAACGGTCTGGTGGCCCCCAGTTTCACCATGGCCGCCGGCTATAGCCTGGTCATCTCGACCTTCAAGACGGACGGCACCCTGCGGCCCTTCTGGCCCGACACGGCGCGGCGGATGGGCTTCATCCTGCTCTGTGCCTACGCCCTGCACGCCCCTGGCATCACCGCCGCGGATTGGACCCTCCTGAACACCACGCAAAAGGCCCGGGAGCTGTTCAAGATCGATGTTCTTCAGTGCATCGTCTTCTCTTTGCTCATCCTCCAGGGCCTGGCGAGGCTCGTCCGGAACCCGCGCATCTTCACCGGCCTCGCGCTGGCGATCGCGGTCTTCGTGCCGGTCGTGTCGCCCCACCTCTGGGCCACGGGCGTGGCGGACGGCCTGTGGCTGCCCATCCGCGGTCTTTTCAATGGCCACGTCGACCGTGGCGTACAGGCCCTCTTCCCCCTGTTTCCCTGGATCGCCTTCCCGGCCTTTGGCGCCTTCCTGGGCGGCCTCTACCGGCACCTGCGGGTGGAACCGGTCGAAGGCAAGGCCCGCTGGAGTGAATCGCAGTACCTCGTCGCTCTGGCGGCGGTCGGCGCCGTGCTGCTGGCCTGGGGCATCCCCGCGCAGCAGACCTGGCTCTGGGGCGGTCAGTGGGTCCAGCAGAACGGCGTCTGGCTGCTGCAGAGCGCCTCCGGCGCCTTCACCTACGGCGAACTGGGCGGCATCGCCAACACCACGCTGCCCAGCGTGGCAGGCCGCGTGGGGTGGATCCTCCTGGGCGGCACCGCCATGGGCGCGGTGGAGCTGATCCGTCCGCAGTGGAAGGGCCCCAACCCGGTGACCTCCGCCAGCCGGGAATCCCTGCTTCTCTACATGCTCCACCTCAACCTGATCTTCAGCGTGCTGCTGGCCCCTGCGGTCATCGGCTTCACGGGCTGGGGCTGGGGCAGCCTGGGCTGGACCGGCACCCTGCTGCTGACCGCCGCGATCATCGGCCTGAACCTGTGGGCCGGCGTCGCCTGGCAGAAGGTGCGGCAGACACCGGATCTCATGCGCGGCCTCCAGCGCAAGGCGGTGGCCGCGCTGGGCGTGTGGTTCGCGCTGGGAGGCTGGTGGACGTTCCGCCACTTCCTCCAGAGCCCTGAACTGGCCAAGGAGCCCTACCACTTCCTGAACGCCGCCCGGGCCCGCAAGGGCTTGCCGCCCACGCCCGACGGCCTCTGCCGGAATCCAGAGGAATACTTCCGGGAGGCGGAACGCACCAAGCTCCACCTCAGTCCAGCGGCCAAGGCCGATATCACCCGCCTCATCGAGTCCCGGCGGGAATCGCGGTAACATTGCCTCGACAATGGCTGATTCAGGCGTTACCGCACCCTCATCCTGGCTTCTCTTCGCCGCCCTGGCGGTGCTGATCTATCGCGCCGCCATGGCGGCGCTGCTGCTGGCCTTCCATGCCATGCCTTCGCTGCAGCGGCGGCGGCTGCTGGAGGAGGAGGCCATCGCCGACCCGCGTTTGGCCTCCCTGCTGGAGCGGCCCAGGGCCCTCGGCATGGGGCTGGGTTTGTGGAATCAGCTGCTTCTGCTCCTCCTGATGGCGCTGCTCTGGCCCTTCCACACGACCCTTCCCGGTGGCGCCTGGACCCTCGGGGCCCTGGCCCTGGTGGGCCTCTGGATCCTTGACCTGCTCCTGCCCGCCCTGCTCACCTCCCGCGACCCGGCCCACTGGCTCGTGCAGCTCTTCCCCCTCTACGCCGCGGCCCAGGCCGCCCTCAGCCCCCTGGTGGACCCCATCGCCTCCATGCTCGACCGCCGCCACGCCGAGGAGCGGGCGAAGGATGATGATGACGAGGAGGCCACGGATGAGGCTGTGACCGCCCTCCTGGAGGAAGGCGAGGCCGAAGGCATCCTGGAGGCCGAGGACCGGGAGCTCATCCGCAACGTGGTCACCTTTGGCGACACCGTGGTGCGCGAGGTGATGACCCCCCGCACCCGCATCGTGGCGCTGCCGCTGGAGGCCACCGTGGTGGAGGCCTGGGCCGCCTTCACCGGAAGCCGCCATTCCCGGCTGCCCGTCTATGAGGGCGGCATCGAACACGTGCGCGGCGTCCTGCTGGTCAAGGACCTCATGCAGGTGCCGGACGGCGCCTGTCCCCCCCTGTCCACGCTGCTGAAGCCGCCCCATTTCGTGCCCGAAAGCAAACCGGTGGCCGACCTGCTGCGGGACCTCCAGCGGGCCCGCACCCAGCTGGCGCTGGTGGTGGATGAGTTCGGCGGCGTGTCCGGCCTGGTCACCATGGAGGACCTGCTGGAAGAGGTCTTCGGCGAGATCCAGGACGAGCATGAAGCCCCTGCCGGCCTGGTGGAACAGACCCCCGGCGTGTGGCTCGTGTCGGGCCAGGCTCATGTGGAGGATGTGGCCCAGACCCTCGGCCTCGCCTGGGAGCGCAACGGCTTCGACACCCTGGCCGGCCTCGTCATGGCCCGGCTGGGCCGCGTGCCCAAGCCCCAGGAGTCCGTGGCCGTCGAAGGCGCCTGCCTGACCGTGCTGCGGATGGAAGGGACGCGGATCGTGCAGGTGCGTGTCGAACGGATCTAGGGTTCGGCCCGCTCGCGAGCCTGCGGTTCGTGAGCTAGGAAAAGCACAGAACTGCGAAGCAGTTCCTATCTCCAATCTTCTGCCGCTAGGCTGAAGATTGGAGTACCTGCCGCATGATCCGTCGCCTCATCATCGCCCTGTCCCTCCTCGGCCTGCCCCTCACCCTGCTGCTCGTGCACCGCACGCAGCGGAGGGCCCTGGTGCCCCAGCCGCGGGGCATGGTGCTGGGGCTCTATGCCGGCGTGCCGGACTACGACTACGGCGAAGAACTGGACCGCATCGCCGCCACGGGCGCCACCTGCGTGAGCCTGCAGGCCATCTACCGCATGGACACGGGCCAAAGCACGGAGGTGCACCGCCATCCGACCTCCAGTCCCACCGAGGACAGCCTGCGCCGGACCTTCTACCAGGCCCGGACGCGCGGCCTGCGCATGATGTTCTTCCCCACGATCAACCTGCGGGATGAAGCCGAGAACGCCGACTGGTGGCGGGGCAACATTCAGCCCGACGACTGGGAGCTCTGGTGGAAGAACTACACGGCCTTCAATGTCCGGCTGGCCACCCTGGCCCAGGAGGGCGGCGTGGAGTGGTACAGCCTCGGCACCGAGATGGCCTCCACCCATCCCTTCCCCGACCAGTGGCGACGCCTGGCCGCGGAGGTCCGCCAGGTCTTCAAGGGCAAGCTGGTCTACAGCGTGAACTTCGACAGCCATGACAGCTTCACCTTCGGCGACTGCCTGGATGTCATCGGCATCAACACCTACGATCCCATCGCCAAATACGACGACTACCCCACGCCCGATCAGATCCGCGATGCCTGGTGGTGGATCGTCTACAAGGCCCGCACCCTCACCGCCCGCTTCCAGCGGCCCGTGATGATCACCGAGGTGGGCTACCCCTCCGTGGCCCACGCCCATGTGGGGCCCTGGGACTTCCGCACCGACAAACCCCTGGACCTCGCCCTGCAGAACCAACTGCTCCAGGGCGCCTTCGGCGTGCTGCGGCACTGGAGCGATGGGGACGCGGTGTTCTACTACCTCTACGGCGAGAACCTCAACCAGAAGCCCGTGGGCGGACCCCTCGACCGCACCTACGCCGTCTGGGGCAAACCCGTCGAAGCCACCCTGCGGACGTACTTCCGCGAGCCCATCTGGGAAGGCCACATCCCGCCCAAGGCGGAGAACATCCATGAGGCCGTGGTCCAGTCCCTGGTGAGCTGGCACCGCAAGGTCCGGGACTATGAGGATGCCGAGCTGCCCCGCTGGGTGGTGGCCTGGGAGGCCCAGAACCCCCGGGATGCGGCGGAAGCCCGGACCATCCTGGCGAAGGAGCCGGTCCCAGCCCGCCGGATTCCAAAAGGGGAGGAGCGCTGAGGATCCGCCAAGGTATCCTCAGCGCTATCCATGAGCCTGCCCCCTCGCCCTCGC
>JAVBYJ010000041.1 GCA_030824075.1 Geothrix sp. | reverse complement strand
TCCCTGACCGATCTGATGGCCAAGTTCAACAAGGGACACCGTTGATGCGCACCCTGTCGATCCTCGCCGCGTCGGCGGCCCTGCTGGTCTGCCTGGCCTGTGAGCCCCGCGTGGCCACGCCCATTTATGGCCCCTGGGAGGAAGGCCTCACGCTGGCCTTCGAGGATCCATCTCTGCCCCAACCCCAGCGCTCCGCTGAGCGGCTGCAGGTACGGGTCGCCCATTCGTCGATTGCGCCTGGCTCGCCTCGCCTGGTCCAGTTGGACCTGGCCAACACCCGGGGCCAAATGAGCCTGCTGCTTCGGCACCTGGACGGCGGCATCGCCCTGATTGAAACAGACGGTCGCGTGATGGCGGTTTCCCTTCCCCCCCACTTCCCGGATGCCGCTCCATGGGTGGACCGGGGCACCGAATTCCGGGTGATCGGCCGGGCAAGGTGGGAGGGCGCGGCCATCCTGCCCCCGACTTCCGACCCCATCGGCGTGTGGGTCGAGGCCCGCTCCCTTCAGGGCCCGCGCCGCCGAACCCTCTACCTGCCCAATCTCGGCGAGGTGGAGTCCCAGGTGGAACGCGATGGCACCTGGGTTGCGGTGAACCGACTCGTGGCCCGCGGCTTCACCGACCTGCCCTATACCAAGCGTCCCTGATCGACCATTCCTGGAGCCGACATGGCCGCTGACCTTCCCGCCGATAAGACCGCCGAAACCGAACTCGCCCTGCCCCCCGGCGCCGAGAAGGGGACCGTGCGGGACAACCTCGAAGTGATCTGCTTCGCGATGGTGCTGATCCTGTTCTTCAAGGCCTTCGTGGGCCAGCAGTTCAAGATCCCTTCAGCCTCCATGCGGAACACGCTGATGATCGGGGACCACCTGCTGGCCAACAAATTCATCTTCGCTCAGCCTCAGTGGGCCTGGGAGGAATCGCTCTTTCCCATGCGCGGCGTGAAGCGCGGCGACATCATCGTCTTCCGCTACCCCATCGATCGCGATCAGGACTACGTGAAGCGATGCGTCGCCCTGGCGGGCGATACCGTGGAGATGCGCAACAAGCGGCTGTACGTGAACGGCAAGCAGGTGACGGGCCCCTTCGAATATCAGTTCGCCCGCAGCCCCGAGGGCCCCACGCCAGGCCCCTGGCCCCCGGAGCGTTACGCCGGTGAGGCCGAACGGCCCGTGGGACTCTGGCGCCATGCCGATCCGGAGGTCCTGGCCCTTCATGCCCGCAACCAGATGCAAGCCATGGGCAGCCTGGTCCAGGAGGGCTTCAAGGACAACCTGGGCCCGGTGAAGGTGCCGCCCGGCCATCTCTTCGCCATGGGCGACAACCGCGACAACAGCATGGACAGCCGCTACTGGGGTTTCCTGCCGGTGGATCACCTGCGCGGTCGGCCCTTCATCGTGTGGTGGAGCTTCCGTGAAGGCGACACCGACAACGACAACGGCCGCGTACCGGAGGGTCCGGCGGATGTGGCGGGCGACTTCATCGACGCCGCTCGTCACTTCTTCACCCGCACCCGCTGGGAGCGGACCGGGACCATTCCTGAATAGGCGCATGAGAACCCTTCCGTGCCTGCTGCTTCTCGCAGCTCTCCCGCTTGGGGCCTGGGGGGATAAGGGACACCGCGTGATCTCCGGTCTCGCGGTGAAGGGTTTGCCCCCCGAACCCCGCACCTGGTACGCCGGACGGGAACGGGATCTCGCCGCCCATGCCTCCGACCCGGATACCTGGCGCCAGGACCGGAAGGAAGGGCCCCGCCATTTCCTGGACATGGAGCCCTACGGTGGCCCCGATCACCTGCCCCGCACGCTGGAAGAAGCCCAGGCCCGAATCGGAGGCGACTACTACCGCCGCGGCGTGTTGCCCTGGATCATCCAGGACCGCTGGCGCGATCTGGTGGCGGCCTTCCGGGCGGGCGACCCTGCGAAGGTCGTCACAGCCTCCGCCATCCTGGGCCACTACATCGCCGACGCCCACGTGCCCCTGCACACCACCGAGAACCACGACGGCCAGTACACCCACCAGAGGGGCGTCCACAGCCGATGGGAAAGCGGCCTCGTCGAACGGCATGTCCAGGAAGATGCCCTCACGCCTCTGCCCGCCCGGCCGGACCCGGCCTTCCTCGACCGCCCCTGGGACTGGCTGAAAGCCTCTCACGCCCTGGTGCCCCAGGTGCTGGAGGATGACCGAAAGGCCGACCGCACCACGGCGGTGGACAAGCAGGGGCCCCAGCGCACCCAGGCCTACTGGATGATCTTTTGGTCCGAACAGGGCCCCGTCGTGAAACAGCAGCTCCAACTCGCCGGTCAGCACCTGGGGGACGCCATCCTCACCGCGTGGATCGCGGCGGAGAAACCCTCAGCCCCCGTCCAAGCCCGCTGACTGAGATCACCGAAAACGCGGAGATCTCCTTTGGAAGGGCTGTTGAGGGCCTACCTCGCGCCCTCCTCCCAGCGCTTCCGCTCCAACCACACCTGCTCGTCCTTGCCGCGGGCATCCTTGCCGCGCCAGTGGAGTTTGAGCGGCCCGGTGGCGTCCTTCTTGGTCACCGAAACGCCTGATCCCTCGCCGGTGCGGAGGAGGCGCAGCAGGGCTTCGACGGACGGGATCCGGGGCAGGAAGGGCAGGGAGAACTCGGCCAAATAGGTCGCGCGCTGATCCAGTTTCTGCCGGGGCACCTGCAGCCGGTAGCCCGAGGCACTGTCCCCTTCCAGCAGGAGCAAACGCTCGCCGGGCGCGTGCAGCTCGATGACGAGGCGGCCGCTGGCGGCCTCCATCAGGAGGCTGAGGGTGCCGATGCCTTCACCGTCTGGGCCCGCGTAGCCCCAGCCGTACTGGGCGCGGATGGGCATGGCCGGTGCGGGAGTGGAGACCGCGGGAGGGGACTGGAGCGCCATCACAGGTCGTCCTCTTCGTCGTCGGGCACCACCGGGGGCGTGGATGCGGAAGCAGGGGTCTCGAGCTTCGCCGCCTGTTCCTTGGCGATGCGGACGCGGAGGTCGCCCAGGCGTTTTTCCAGGACGGCCCGGTCGGGGAAGACGAAGGCCAGGGCCCGGTCCCACTGCTCGGCGGCCTCGACCAGCTTGCCCTGTTTCACCAGCACCTCGCCGAGGTGCTTGCGGACTTCTGGGCTGAAGGGACTCAATTCAGCGGCGCGGCGCAACGTGACCTCGGCCTCCGCGATTCGGCCCAGCTTGAACTGGGCCCAACCCAGGCTGTCCACCACGTTGCCATTGTCCGGCGTGGCCTTGGCGCTGGCCTGGATCAGCGCGGCGGCCTCCTCGAGGTCGCGGTCCTGCTCCAGCAGCAGGTAGCCCAGGTTGTTCTGGACCAGGGGATTGGTGGGCTCCATGGCCTGGGCTTCGCGCAGCACCTTCAGGGCTTCCGCGTGCCGGTCGAGCTGGTCGCAGGCCTGGCTCTGGAGGATGAGCATGTCCACGCTGCGCACAGGGGAGAGGCTGCGGGCCCGTTCCAGGGCCTCCAGGCACTTGTCCCAGCGCTGGAATTCCTGCCAGAGGGCCGCCATGCCCTCCAGGTGCAGCTGTTCCAGGGCGGCCCGAGCCTCGTTCCGGGAGAAGAACCGGTATTCGAGATGCTTCGGAGGGAGCTTGGCCGCCTGTTTGAAGAGGGGGACACCGGGGTACCGCGCGATTCCCTCCTTGAGGGCCTCCAGGGCGCTCTTCCAGTCGTTCAGGCTGATAAGGGCCTGGGTCTTGAAGGCCTGTGCTTCTCCGTCGGTGCGAGGGCTCGGTGGCCGGTCCGCGAGAAAGGCCAGCAGGGCTTTCCCCTTGCCCTGGAGCAGCAGGGATTCCGCGTAGAGCATTTGCGCGCCATCGGCGATCCGCTCGGTATCCACCTTCGCGCTCACCAGGGCCTGGAGACGGCCTTCGGCCTCCTCGAAACGCCCCAGGTTCATGAGCGCACGGGCGGTGTTGAAACTCAGGCTGGGGCTCGGCTTCAGGGCTTCGGCCTTCGCCAGGGTTTCGAGGGCCTCGGCGAAGCGCGCCGTCTGCAGCCTGATGAGGGACACGTTCTCCCACAAGCCCGATTCCTGGGGCAGGTGCCGCGCCAGCAGGAGGAAGCTCTCCTCGGCGTGGGCGAGGTAGCCGGACTTGATCTGCTCCCGCGCAAGCTCTTCCAGCAGCCGAAGATGCCGATCTTCCGGGGTCCGGGCGTTCAGCGCCAGCAGAGCCTCGCGCTTGCCCTCGTAATCCTGGATGGCGCGGGCGTGGATGAGGGCCCGTTCCCAAGCGGGCGCAAAGCCGGGGCGCATGCGCCCCAGACGGAGCCAGGCCCGCAGCGCGCCCTCGCTATCCTTCAGCTGCTCGGACACCTCGCCGAGGCGGGCCCATAGTTCCGGATCCTGGGGCAGCCGCAGGGCGGCGGTCCGCAGTTCCCGCGCGGCCTCCGGGGCGAGGGAGGGGTCCTTCTGGGCCAGTTGGACCAGGAGGAGGGCGAGGTGAGCCTGGGCCTCTGCATTCTGCGGGGCGAGGGCCACGGCCTTCCGGGCCGGAGCAACGGCAGCGCCCGGATCCTGAGCCTCCTGGAGAGCCTCGGAAAGCCGGAGGTTCGCTTCGGCGCTCCCGGGAACCCGAGCCAGCACCCGCCGGTAGATCACTGCGGCCGCCGCGGGATCGGTGCCTCCGCCCCTCAATTGAAGGGCACGGGCCTGGAGCATCAGGGCGCGGACATCTTCGGCGGCGCCCAGGGTGGCCGTCACGAATATCGCAAGAATCAGACGTCGAATGTTAGGCACGGAGGGTCTCCGGGTGGAGCAGGGACAAAAGCCTGGCATGGGGTCGCTCCCAGGCCTGGGGAGCCAGCACCCGCTGCACGGCGGGTTCGCCGGGCCGCGGGAGGATGCAGTGGATCTCGGTCGCTGGCACACCCTCGGTGGGTCCAGGCGCGTGGTTGGCTTTCTTATCCCGCGCCAGAAAGGGCAGGCAAGCGGGCCAAGGGGCGATCTGCGGCGCCAGGGGCGCCAGACGCCGGGCAAGCGGTTCAAGAAGGCTGGCCGGGAAGGGCTTCAATCCCTGCTCCTCCGCCAGGAGGCAGGAACCCAGCAGGCCGAGGCCGACGGCTTCACCATGCAGCAGGTGATACCCGGAGGCGGCCTCCAGGGCGTGGCCCAGCGTATGGCCCAGGTTCAGCAGGCGTCTTTCCCCCGCCTCCCGCGGATCGCGATGCACCACCCCGGCCTTGAAGGCCAGCGCCCGCTCCACCCAGGCGGTCCTCACGGGCCCGTCCTGCAACATCTCGATGGCCCAGCCCAGTTCACCCTGAATCAGCGCGGTCTTGACCAGCTCCCAGCGGCCGTTATCGACGTGACGCTCCGGCAGACCCTCGAGGAAGGAGGTGCAGGCCACGAGCCGCCGGGGCGGATGGAAGGCCCCCACGAGGTTCTTGCCCGCCGCGAGATCCGCGCCCGTCTTGCCGCCCAGGCCTGCGTCGGCCATGGCCAGCAGGGTGGTGGGCCAGACCTGCCAGGCGACGCCCCGGAGGTAGAGCGAAGCCGCGAGGCCCGTCAAATCCGTCAGGACACCCCCGCCCAGGGCGACCACGGTGGCGTCCCGGTGGAGTGGCACCTGCGCCCAGTGCTCCAGCCAGGGGACCACCGTGCGAAGTTTCTTCTCCTCTTCGGGCACCGACACCCACAGGGCGTGGCTGGGCTCGGGCATCCCGGCCTGGGTCCAGGCGTCGCGCAGGCGCAGGTCGCCCACCAGGGTCCAAGCTCCATCCGGGAGGAGCTCGCGGTCGGGGCCTTCCAGAAGGAAGACTTCCGTGGCAAACCCGGACGGCGTGGCCAATCTCATGAGCGGCCTTTGAGCGTGGCCTCGGCCTTCATCACCTGATCGCCTCGAAGCCATTGGATCACGGCCTTGTCGCCCGGCTTGTAGGCGCCCAGCGCGCCCATGAAGTCATAGATGCTCTTCACCGGCTTGTCCCCGAACTGGATGAGGATATCCCCGGCCTGCAGGCCGATGGCTTCGGCCGTGGAGCCCTTGGTGACCCCGTTGATCCGGAAGCCCTTGGGGTTGTCGGCGTAGTCGGGAAGGGTCCCGAAGGCGATGCGCATGGGGCCGCCCTCGCCCCTCATGGGGATCTTGGCGGTCTCGGGGTCGAAGGCGGGCAGCGTGGCGGCATTGGCCAGGTCCAGGGTCACGGCCTTGCCGAAGGCCGCGAGCTTCACCATGCCGGGATAGTTGATGCGGTCCGCGGTATCGGTGGGGCGGTGGTACTCGCCGTGGATCCCCGTGAAGAAGAAAAAGGTGGGGATCTTGGCCTGGGAGAAGCTCATGTGGTCGGAGCCACCCACGCTGGCACCCACGTCGACGCTGACCGAGAACCCCTTGGGGGCGAACTTCTGCGCGGCCTCCAGGGCGGATTTCGGGGCGCCCAGGCCCCCCATCATCAACTTGGGGGCCTTGGGATCCAAACGGCCGACCATGTCGAAGTTGAGCATGAACTTCACGGACTCCAGCGGGTGGGTGGGATGCTGCACCCAATACTGGGAGCCCAGCAACCCCTCCTCCTCCCCCGCAAAGTGCAGCAGGAGGATGGAGCGCTTCGGTCGGTTCTTCTTCAGCTCCCGCGCCAGCTCCACGATCATGGCGGTGCCGGAGGCGTTGTCGTCCGCGCCGGGGTGCATGTGGCCGCGGGCCTCGGCGCCGCCCATGCTGTGGCGCTCACCCATGCCGAGGTGGTCCATGTGGGCCCCGAGGACGATGTATTCCTTCCGGAGCTTCGGATCCCGACCGGGAAGGACCGCCACCACGTTCGGCACCTGGGCCTCCTCGCGGCGCAGCTTGAGTTCCAGGGAAAGGGCTGTCCAGGGCGCCTGGACGAAGTCCTGACTGGCCGGCTTCCCGGTTTCCTTAATCGCCTTGAAGCGGGCCGCCAGGTCCCCACAGGTACTGGCCAGGGCCTCGATCGTCATGCCGACGACCGGAATGTCCATCTTGACGGGGCCTTCTTCACGCTGGAGGGGGCGGAGGCCGCGGTCCTCCAGGACGATGACGCCCGCCACCTTGGCGGATTCGAGCCGCTTCAGGCGGGCCAGCAGGCTTCGTTCTCCCCGGGGAAGATGGGCGAAGGCATCGAGATCAGGCACCGAACGTGCGATCACCGCCACCCGGCCTTTCAGCTCGAGGCCGGCGAGGTCGTCATAGCCCCCGGGAATCTGGATGCCGTACCCGAGGAAGGCGAGGGCCTTGGCCCGGAAATCTGCGTCTCCGCTCAGGCCCAGGGCCTCGATGTCCTTTCCCCACAGGAGGGGACGGGCGCTGTCCCCGTGGATGAGGGCCGCCTCCTGGTGTTCCCGCACGATTTTGGCGATGAAGGGGAACCGCTGAATCTGGGTCTTGAGCCCAAGGGCCTTCAGCTCGTCCTGGATGCGCCGGGCGGCCAGGTCGAGTTCGGGGTAGCCATTGCCGCGGCCCTTCAATTCTGGAGAGGCGAGAAAGGACACGTCCCTGCGCAGCCGAATCTCCGCGGCCGCATCCGTTTTCGAGGCCGGGGCCTGGGCGTGGGCCACGAGGGTGGCGGCGAAGAGGGCGTGCATCCAAAAACCCATGTCGTCTCCAGGGGATTCCCCAGTGTACATGAGCCTGTCGGCAACTCCCGGGGCCGATCCGCTTCCCTGGACCCGTGAGCATTGCGGGCAGGTGTGGGAGAATGACCCCATGTCCGAACAGGGAGCCTTCTTCCGGTCTGATCAGGTGGATCAGCGTCCCATGCGCCACGCCCTGCTCTGGCGCCTGGCCAGCTACCTGCGCCCCCAGTGGGCGGCCCTCCTGGCCCTGCTGGCGTTGATGTCGCTTGGCGCCTTCTTGGAAGTGCTGCCCTCGGAACTGACCCTGCGGCTCATCAACCGCTTCATGGATCAGGGCAGCCTGAAGGGGGCGGCGCCCATGGTGGCCGGTTTCTTCGGTGTGCTCATCGCGGGCTTCATTGTCAGTTTCGCCCGCTATTTCCTGCTGGCCAAGGTGGGTCAGCGGGCCATGCTGGACCTCCGGGTGCAGCTCTTCGCCCACCTCATGGGCCGCAGCACGGACTTCTTCCACCGCAATCCGGTGGGTCGCCTGATGACCCGCGTGACCAGCGACGTGCAGAACCTGAACGAGATGTTCGCCTCGGGTTTCGTGGCCATCGTGGGGGACGCGCTATCCCTGCTGGCCATCGTGGGCTGGATGTTCTGGACCCACCCTGGCATGGCCTTGGTGGCCCTCGGCATCCTTCCCTTCCTGCTGGTCGCTACCGAGATCTTCCGGCGTCGCGCAGGCGAAGCCTTCCGGGAGACCCAGCGGCGCTATGCGAGCATCAACGCCTTTCTCCAGGAGCAGATATCGGGCATGGGCCTCGTCCAGGTGAACGGCCAGGAGACCCGCAGCCGCCAGCAGTTCCGCACCCTGAACGAGGACTATGTCCAGGCCTTCCTCCGCACGATCTTCGCCTATGCGGTGTTCTTTCCCGTGGTGGAGTTCATCACCTCCGGCACCCTGGCGGCCTTGATCTTCTACGCCGGGTTCAAGCTCCAGGCCGGGGCCATCACCTGGGGCCTTCTGCTGGCCTTCATCCAGCAGTCCGGCCGCTTCTTCCGGCCCATCCGCGAACTGGCCGAGCGCTATAACGTGATGCAGACCGCCCTGGCCTCCAGCGAACGCATCTTCCGCCTGCTGGACAATCAGGAGGCCATCCCCGAGGCCCCGCAGGCGCAACCGGCGGCCTTCGCCCACGAGATTCGCTTCGAGGAGGTCACCTTCGCCTATGAAGCGGGCGGCCGGAAGGTGGTCCGCGGCCTCAGCGGCGTCATCCCCAAGGGCCGGCGTGTGGCCGTGGTGGGCCATACCGGTGCCGGCAAGAGCACCCTGATCAACCTGCTCATGCGCTTCTATGATGTCCACGAGGGCCGCATCACCGTGGACGGCCTGGACCTCCGGGAGCTGAAGGTCCGCAGTCTGCGGAACCTCTTCGGCCTGGTGCTCCAGGATGTCTTCGTCTTCTCCGGCAGCCTGCGCGACAACATCGTCATGGACCGCCCGATGGACGAGGCCAGGCTGACCTCGGTGCTCGACCAAAGCCAACTCAAGGAATTGGTCGAACGGTTGCCCGAGGGCCTGGACACCCAGGTCGGCGAGCGCGGCCAGAAGCTCAGCGCTGGTGAGCGGCAGCTGCTGGCCTTCGCCCGCATGCTCTACCTCGAACCCGCCGTGCTGCTGCTGGACGAGGCCACCGCCAACATCGACTCCGAGACCGAGGCCAAGATCCAGACGGTCATCGAGCGCGTGAGCCACCGCCTCACCACCTTCACCATCGCCCACCGGCTCTCCACCATCCGCGACGCGGACGAGATCTGGGTCATGGATCAGGGCGCCCTCGTCGAGCGCGGCACCCACGACGGCCTCATCGCCCAGGACGGCGTCTACGCCAAGCTCGTGCGGCTCCAGTTCGCCGATGGCGAGGCCGCGTAGGACTGGCAGACTGGAGCCATGCTCCACCTCCCGCCCCTGTACCCCATTACCGACGCCACTCGAACGGAACCGCTGTCGGATCAGATCCGGCGACTCGGGGAGGCGGGCTTTCCCTTGGTGCAATTCCGAGGCAAGCCCCTGGACGCGAAGGCCCAGTGGGTGGAGCTTCGCGCGGCCCTGACGGCGGCGGCCGCCCAGGGCGGCTGGCCCCAGGTCTGCGTGAACGATCGGGCGGATCTGGCGCTGCTTGCCGCCCAGGAGGGCCTGGCGCCCTGGGGTCTGCACCTGGGCCAGGAGGACTTGCCCCCGGCCGAGGTGAAGCATCTACCGGGCCTGGGAGGGGCCCATATCGGCGCCTCGACCCACGGCCCCTCCGAGTGGCAGACGGTGGACGCCGCCTGCGATCACGCCGGACTGGGCCCCTTCCGCGTCACGGCCACAAAATCGGACCATGCTGCCCCCATCGGGCTGGCGGGCCTGCGCGCGGGCTGCGAAGCCCTGCGGACCCAGGGGATCGCGCCCATTGCCATCGGCGGCCTGACCCTCTCCGATGCCCATGCTTGCTTCGCGGCCGGAGCCGAAGCGCTGGCCATGGTGGGTGAGATCCACCGGGCCGAGGATCCCGCCGCCCTCGGCTGGGAGGCCCAGCGGCAGCGATGGGGTGTTCGCCCCCCCTTCCAGCGCGGCCAGGGTCTCGCGCTCATCGGCGGGAGCGGGGCGGGAAAGACCACCCTGGGTCGGCACCTCGCCCAGCGGCTGTCCCTGCCCTTCCATGATCTGGACGGGGCCATTGAGGCCTGTGAGGGACGCCCGGTGGCGGCGATCTTCGACACCACGGGTGAGGCCGCCTTCCGGAGCCTCGAATCGGCCCTTCTCCCTGGCCTGCTGACCACCCCCGCCGTGGTGGTCCTGGGCGGCGGGGCCTGGGAAGCCCAGGCGAACCGGGACGCCGTGGCGGCTGCGGGCTTCGCGCCGCTCTGGCTCGCCGAGACGCCAGTCCGGGCCTGGGGGCGGGCCAGCCGGGATCCCAACCGTCCCCTGGCCCAGAACCAAACCGCCTTCATGGCCCGCTGGGCGGCTCGCACGCCCGCCTGGTCCCAGGCGCCGATGCTCCTACCCTTTGGTCACAATTCCCGGGGTCTGGTGTCGGCCCTGTTAGGACCCGTTTCGAAATAACCGATGCTTTCCAGTCCTTTCGTTACGGATCCTTATGCCGTCCCCCCTGCCAGGATGAATAGGCATTCCTGGAACGACGGCCTAGACTGAATCGAATCCCCCGGAACCCTAACGTGGACCTGATCCTTTCCGATTTGCATTCGAACCTGCACGCCCTTCGGGCCGTGCTGAGGTTCGTGCGGCGGCGAGCCATTCACCGGTTCGTGCTGCTGGGCGATCTGGTGGGGTACGGCGCCCATCCCAACCAGCTGCTGGACAAGGTTCGTGAGCTGCGGCCCCGCTTCATGGTGCGCGGCAACCACGACAAGGTCTGCGCGGGCCTGGAGCCGGACGGGGCCTTCAGCCTGCCCGCCCGGCAGGCCGCCGACTGGACGCGGGAGAAGCTGCGCCAGGACAATTGGCGCTTCCTGGCGGACCAGCCGGTGGGCCCGATCTGGGTGGGCGAGGATTACCAGATCGCCCACGGATCCCCCATGGATGAAGACGCCTACCTGCTCCACATGCGGGAAATCAGCCTGGCCTTCGAAGCCTTCCAGGGGCCGCTCTGCTTCTTCGGCCACACCCACCTGCCCGGCTGTTTTGAGCTGGATGAAGCCAGGGGACAGCTGAACTGGATCTGCCTCCAACCGGGGGAGTGGTTCCAGCTCCAGCCCCACTGTCGCTACCTGGTGAACCCGGGCTCCGTGGGCCAGCCCCGGGACCGGGATCCGCGCGTCTCCTTCATGACCTACGACCCCAAGCGCCGCCGCCTGAGGCTGCATCGCCTCGAATACGACGTGAAGGGAGCAGCCAAGGCCATCCTCGCCGCGGGATTGCACCGCAATCTGGCAGACCGGCTGGATCAAGGCATCTGAAAGGCAGCACCCATGGGCCACGCATCCATCCTTTCCGCTTCCGTCCTGGAACAGTTCCTCATCCAGGCCCGCCTCACCCGCGCGGTCACGAGCCTGAGGCTCCAGGGTGCCAATTCCCGACTCCTGGGGGACCTGCACATCCACGCCTCCCGCCCGGGCTCCGGCCTGGAGTTGTCCGGCCTCCACATCCGCGATTCGGTTCCCACCGTGGGGATGCCGGTGACGCTGACCGTCCTACTGGGGGATGAAGTGCTCACCTTGGAATCCGTTCTGCTCTCGCCAGTTCCCGATGAAGCCGGAAATCTTCTCCTGCGCCTAAGCTGGCCCCGCGAACCCGCCCGCCTGCACCGCCGGCGCGATGTGCGCGTGGCCGCCCCCGATCAGGCACCCCTGAAGGCCCGGGTGGGCCTGGGTGGTCGCCACCTCGACGCCCTGCTGGTGAACCTCACGGAAACCGGTGTGGGCCTCGCTTTCGCGGAAGCCTTGATGGTGGAGCTCCATGCCGCCGTGGACATCGACGCAGAGCTGCCCGATGGGGCTGTCCTGCACTGCCCGGGCGAGGTGCGCCATTTGACCTACCTCCAGGGCCAGGACTATCCCACCCGCCTGGGCGTCGTGCTGAGCCCCACGCCCGAGACGGACCTGGAACCCATCCACCGCTTCATCCAGGCCCGTCGCACCGACCGGTCCCAAAGTTTCAGGCAGGGTTGAGAGCCGGAGTCCTCAGGGCTTTCTGAAACTCACCGCCGTGCCGCTGGCTCCCAGGATCAGCATGATCACGGCCTGAACCATCGTCTTGTACGAGATCTCCGTGCCTCCGTAGATCGCGGACCAGAGGAAGAGCAGTCCCGCGACGAGCAGCAGGACATAGATGGCCAGCATCACCTTCCTGGCCTTGGCATTCGTCGAAGGCGTATCCTCCGCGAAGATCCGGTCGTAGAAGATGAGCCCGATGGCCGCCACGATATTCAGAGCGACAAAGATCAGCCAGAAGGTGCGCGCCGCGGCCGCGGCGCCCGGCTGGCCCACGAGGGGCTTGAGCATGGAACCGTAGAGCACGCCGCCGAGACTGGATCCGATCAGGCTGCCGATCACCCCATACAGGAAGGCGTAGCCCATGTAGACCGCCTTCTTGTCCGCTGGTGCCACCAGGCCCACGTAGCTGTAGTACTTCGGATGGGCCGTCATTTCCCCAATGGAGAACACGGAAATACCGAGAATGAACACCCACACATTGGTGGAGGCGGCGAGGCAGAGGAAGCCCAGCGTGCCGATGATGATGCCCGTCACCATCGTCGGCAGGGGGCGGACCTTCTTCACAAGCCGGCTGACGAGCACCTGCAGCAGGATGATCGTTCCGCCATTCACCACCGTGACGTGTTCGGCATCGAACTTCAGCGGGATCCCGATCGATGCGAAGAAGACATTCACCGGGGTGGCGTCCACGAAGTCGCGAAGGTACCACAGCACCGATCCGAAGTTCTGGAAGTAGAGGATCCAGAAGCCGGAGTAGACCACGATCATCAGCATGAAGCGGGCGTCCCCCAGCACCATGGCCGCGCCGTGGGCCACTTCGCGCAGGCTCTTGCTGTTCTCGGGCCTGGGGGGATCCTTGAAGAGGAACACCGTCGGCAGCAGCATGGCGGCGCAGTAGAGCGCCGAGGCGATGAAGACGTAGCGCCAGGAGAACCCCTTCAGCACGCTCACCACGAGCGGGGCGAGAAAGGCTCCGATGTTGATCATCCAGTAGTAGATCCCGAAGCCGAACCCTGAGTTCTCTTCGGTGGTCGTTCGCGCCAGGGTTCCCGAAATGATGGGCTTGAACAGTCCGGCGCCGGTGGCCATCAGCAGGAGCGCCGCAAACACGGCCCCGTACGTCGTCACGTTGCCCGCGATGAAATAGCCCGCCGAGAGGATGGAAAAGGAGAAGAGCAGCATCCGCCGATAGCCGTAGCGATCCGCCAGGGCGCCGCCCGCGATGGGTATGACATAGGTAAAGGCGTAGATCAGGCTCTGGAGAAAGCCCACCGACTGTTCCGTGAACCCCAGTCCCCCGGCCGAGACCTGGTTGGTGAGGTAGACGGCGAGCACTGAGTTGAGGCCGTAGTACGCGGCCCGCTCGAAGAGCTCCATGACGTTCGCCAGCCAGAAGACGGGCGGAAAGGTGCGAAGGATTCCGGTCGGACGCGAAGTGGACATCCAGGGAGTATAGCTGGAGAGCCGCCGCAAACCTGGTCAAGAACGGGGACGGGGTGCGGCATGAGCCGCACCCCGTCGGGTGAAACCTGTCGGCCTCGGTTCAGAATCCCGAAACCTGGAAATCGTCGATATTGACGCGCCGCGTCGATCCGTCGGTCTTGCGGATTTCGAAGCGGATGGGGCTGGAGACGCTCAGGGTGAAGGTCGCCGTCTGAAGGGTCGTGGAGGCCGTGGTGACCGTCCCGCCGACCTGGGTCCAGGTGGTGCCGCTATTCGTGGAATACCACAAAGTCCAGGTCGTGCTGGCGTCCGAGCCGTAGCTGGCATGTTTCACAGACACGCTCTTCGCGCCGCTGGCCCAGTTGTAGGCCATGGTCAGCTTCCCGCTGTTGCGCATGCGGACGCTCTGGGCGCCGTTCTTGCGGTCGGCGGTGGTGTTGCCCAGCAGCGCATCATTCAGGGTCCATACCCCGGTGGAGAGGGTCACATTCCCCGTGGCATAGGCCGCCTTGGTTCCCGTGTTGAAGGTTTCCGTGAAAGAGGTCCCCGCGCTGGCGGTGAAGGCCGAGCTGATGGTGTGGGCCGCCATCACATTGGTGAAGGTATAGGTGGCGAGAGCCCCCTGATTGACCCCATCGACCGTCACGCTGCTGACCTGGTACCCCGTATTGGGCGTTACGGTGAAAGTCTGGTTCGCACCCGAATTCACGGAGACGGCGCCCAGGGGGCTGATGGAGCCGTTGGCTCCCGTTGAAGCCGTGATGGTGTAGACCTGGCTGCCGCCCGGCGTCACCGTGATCAGCCGGCTGGCACTGGCGCTGGCACCGGAGTTATCCGAGGCGGTGAAGGTCACCGTATAGGTCACTGGGCTGGCCGTTGTGTTGCTGAAGGTGTGACTCGTCGAGGTCCCCGTGGCGGTACCGCCATCCCCGAAGGACCACGCATAGGTCATGGTGGCGCTGGCGTTGCTGCTGGTGGCTGTTCCGGTGAAGGCGACGGCCACACCTGCGCTCACGCTGGCGTCAGCACTGGGAACCGTGATGCTTGCTGTGATGACATTGGGAAGCACGGTTCCAGCGTTGTACGAGCCAACCTTGAAAGTGGTGGGGTCGTACCACTTGTAGCTGGCGGCCGGCGTCGCCCAGGGCTCGGCGACAGGCTCGGTGGAGGTCGCCGGGGTTTCCATGGCCAGCAGGGACGTGGCCGTATCCAGCTGAAGGCCGGCGACCTGGTTCAGGGAGGTGTAGGATTCCTGGGTGGCCAGCCAGTCGAGCAGATTGGTCACCAGCGTGGCATCGTTCTGCTCCTGCCACCCGGCATAGGTGGTCTTGGCGCCGCCAGTCTCCTCCTTGAGATACTTGGTCGTGGCATCTTCGACGGGGGAGGAGTCGCCAATGAAGGCGGCCTTCCCGAGACCGACCTTCGCAACGGCGACCATGGGCCCTTCGGGGCGGCCTCCACCGTTGTAGACGCCCTGATCAACCGCGCTGGACCACTTGATCGTGGTGGGGGGGAGGTAGACGATGCCTTTGGCCTTGGTGGGGTCGAGTATGGCCACCGTCGCACCTGCATGCATGGCGAACGTGGCTGTCCCGGCAGTGATGTTGAACGCCTGGGACGGCGCGACGATGTCATTGGCGACGATGTCGCCCAAGGCGTTGTAACGGAATCGGACACCAAAATTCGTGCCCAGCCAGTCAGAACTGGCCACCCCCTGCATCGGGTAGGAGTTCGCCTCGGCCGCGCTCATGCCCTTGGCCGGGTTGGTCCAGGCGCCGCGACGGTAACCGTTGAACACCTCGGACCCGTCCCAGCGGTTCTTGTTGCGATCGGCATTGTAGTGGTCGGCGATCAGGAGGAGCGATCCCCCGTTCTGAACGTACTGCAGCAGGGCCGCCTGCTCGGAGGTCTTGAAGGGAATGTTGCTCTCGGCCATCACGAAGACATCCCAGCCGGTGAGATCCGACAGGGTGATGGGTGTGACCTTGCGAAGCTCCTTGACGTAGTACCCCTTGTCCGCCAGGGCATTGGCGAAGTCTGAGAAGGCGCCATCGATCACCCAGTCCGACGCGCCCGTGGTGGAGCCGTGGGTGTTGTCGAAGAGCACCTTTTTTCCGTTTACCGTGCCGCGGGCCAGAATGAAGGGGGCCGGATCATTGGCGCCTTCCGCCCAGAGTCCAACGGGGCTGGCGACAAGCAGCACGGAAGCTAGGGCGAGCCGAGCAGCCGATCTCAACCGGCCAATCAGGTGGGTTGTCATGTTCTGTTCTCCTTGAAGGGAAGCGCAATCCTAGCGACCCTGGTGCTGCATTCCTGCCAATTGGAGTGTTAATTGATGTGAAGATTCTGGGGAAGGAACGACACACCGTGAAACACATCTCCCTCCGCGTCGACGTGGACACCATGGAAGGCTCGCTCACGGGCATCCCGACCCTGCTGCGCCTGCTGGACAAGCATCAGATGCGGGCCAGCTTCTACTTCAGCTTCGGTCCGGACAACAGCGGCAAGGCCATCCGGCGGATCTTCCGCAAGGGCTTCCTGGCCAAGATGCGCCGCACCAACGCCACGAAGCTGTACGGGTTCAAGACCATGATGTACGGCGTGCTGCTGCCGGCACCCATCATTTGGAAGCGAGCCGCCGCTGAGATGAGAGCCGCGCAGGCGGCCGGTCACGAGGTGGGCATCCACGCCTGGGACCATGTGCAGTACCACGACCTGCTGGACCGGAAGTCCCGGCGCTGGTTGTCGGACTGGTACGCGAACGCCCACGAGGCTTTCAGCAGTGTCTTCGGCGGGAAGCCCCTGGGCGCCGTGAGCCCCGCCTGGCGCTGCAACGACACCACGCTTGATCTGCAGGAGGCCTACGGCCTCGCCTACGCCGGGGACTGCCGGGGCTTCGCGCCCTTCTATCCCATCATCCAAGGACGGACCCTCCAGACCCTCCAGATCCCCACCACCCTGCCCACCCTGGATGAGCTGCTGGGCCTGGACGGCCGCACGCCGGACCAGGTGAACCACGAAATCTGGAATCTGGTGCGGGAGGACGCCCTGAATGTCTACGCCCTGCACACCGAGGTCGAAGGGGGCGCCCTCTTTGAAACCTTCGATGCCTTTCTCGGCGGCCTGAAGGAACGGGGCGTCCAGGCCCGCACCCATGCCGACTGGCTGCCCGAGCTGCTGGCCGTGAAGCCTCCCGCCAAGGAAATCACCCGCCGCGAAATCCCCGGCCGGGCCGGCTGGGTGAGCTGGGAAGGGTAAGGGCCGCTAAGCCTCGCATGACGAGGGCCAGTGCGATAGGCTTCTGATCGCCACCCTTCTCTGAGGTTCCTGTGCGCCTTTCCCTTCAGCTCCTGCTCTGCTCCGCCACCCTCCTGCCCCTCGCCGCCCAGGCTCCCGAGGGAGAAGCGCGCCTCAAACGGGTGGAGCGCCAGGTGGATGGTCTGCGCTGGGAGTTGGACGCCCTGCGCAAGGCCGCGGACGACCAGCTCTGGTTCCAGCGGCTTTCGGACGTGGCCCTGGTGGACAAGGTGACCTACACCGGTCCACCCAATCCCAAGGGCGAGGAAACCTACGGCATCAAGAACGAGCGGCACCCCCTGAAGATCCAGCAGTATGTCTTCGTGCCGAGGAAGGCAGCGGCCGGGAAGCGCCCCCTGATCGTGCTTCCCCACGGCGGCGTCCATGGCGATTTCGGCACCTACCACGTGCACATCGTCCGCGAGCTGGTGGAGCGCGGCTACATCGTGATCGCCCCGGACTACCGGGGTTCCACGGGCTACGGCAAGGGGTTCTACGAGGCCATCGACTACGGCGGCTTGGAGATCGACGATGTGGTGGCGGGCCGCGATTGGGCCGTGGAGCACCTGCCGGTGGACCCGGAGCGCTGCGCCATCGTTGGCTGGAGCCACGGCGGCCTCATCGCCCTCATGGCCGTCTTCGACCACCCGGAGAAATTCGCCGCCTCCTACGCGGGGGTGCCGGTCTCCGACCTCATCACGCGCCTGGGCTATCTCGGGCAAGGGTACGTGGCCGAATTCTCAGCGCCCTTCCACATCGGCAAGGAGCCCAAGGACGCTGTGGATGAATACCGGCGCCGCAGCCCTGTGTGGAACGTGCAGAAACTCCGCACGCCGCTGCTCATCCACACGAACACCAACGACCGGGACGTGAACGTGGTGGAGGTCGAGCAACTCATCAACGCCCTCAAAGCCGCTGGGAAAACCTTCGACCACAAGATCTACAAGGACGCCCCCGGCGGCCACAGCTTCAACCGCATCGACACCACCGTGGCCAAGGAATCCCGCAAAGAGATCTACGCGTTCCTAGAGAAGCACCTGAAGTAGCAGCAACAACAGGCGTTTATGCAAGAGAAGGCCCGGCTTCGCCGGGCCTTCTCGCGGGGGTCCGGGGGTGTGCGCGCAGCGCGGAACCCCCGGAATGGATCAGGCGTGTTGCTTTAACTTGTCCTTGCCGCCAAACCACTGATCCCAGTACACCACCACCGGACTCGCGATGTAGATCGACGAGTAGGTGCCGGTGATGACGCCGATGACCAGCGGGAAGGCCAGATCCTTGAGGGCCGGACCACCGAAGAGCCAGAGGCAGACGCTGACAAAGAGCACGGAGCAGGAGGTGAGGATCGTCCGGCCCAGGGTCTGGTTGATGGAGTCGTTCACCAGTTTGGTCACCGTGGCACGGCGGTATTCGGGCCGGTGGCTGTTCTCGCGAATTCGGTCGAACACCACGATGGTGTCGGCCATGGAATAGCCCATCAGGGTGAGGAAGCTGGCCACCACGGGCACGTTGAACTCGTAGCCGAAGGCCGCGAAGAGCCCCAGGGCCATGAGCATGTCGTGGACCAGGGCCACGATGCCGCCCACGGCAAAGCTCGCCGTGAACCGGAACATCACATAGACCAGGATGGCGGCCAAGGCCCAGGCAACAGCCGTGAGGGTCTTGCGCGTCCATTCGCCGGAGATGCTGGGCGAGAAGCTCTCGTCCTTCAGAATGCCCACCGATCCAAGCCGGTAGTTCTTCTGCACCGTGTCTTTCACCGCCTGCGGAAGGTCCTGCGGCAGGTCGCTGAAGGACTGGTAGAGGCCTGAAGTCAGCCTATCCCGACCCGTGATGATTTTCTCCGCCAGGGGACCGTAGGTCGCCGTCCGGGCCGCATCATCACCAGCCACGCCAAGCGGGTTGGTTTTCACGAGGGTGTCTGCCAGGGTCTTGGAGCCTTCGAGGTTGATGGCGGGAAGGGTGCTGCTCGCGGCCTCGGGGTCCATCTGCTTGAAGATGCTGCGAAGGGCAGTGGCCTGGATGGTGCTGTCCTTCTGATCGCCGTCCTTCTTGGCCTTCACCTTCACGGAGAAGTCCCGTACGGACTTGTCGGCATTCTCGTACGACACGACGGTGGCGTCGGTGTAGCCGTTTTTCGCCAGGGCCGCCCGGATGGTCTCGGGTTCCATGGCGCCGCGGAAACGCACGGTCATGTCGTTGCCGCCCACGAACTGCATGCCCAGGTGGATCCGGGTATTGTTGGTCAGATTCCAGGGCCGCACATAGAAGATGCAAAGCACGATCAGGCCCCAGGTGATGGCCAGCGCTGTGCCCTTGTATTTCATGAAGTCGTAGGACGATCCCTTGAAGAAGGTGTGGGTGCCTACGGACAGGCTCTTCGTCCCGGGGTGGCGTTCCAGGATCCAGTCGTAGATGAATCGGCTGATGTAGATGCTGGTGAAGAGCGAGGCCACGACACCTACGGTGAGGGTGACCGCGAAGCCCTTGACGGGTCCCGTGCCGAAGATGAAGAGCAGCAGCGCCGCAAAGAGCTGGGTCACATGGCTGTCCACGATGGTCCAGAACACGCGATCGAAGCCCGCATCGATGGCGCCGGGCACACTCTTGCCGAGCCCGAGCTCCTCCTTGATGCGCTCGAAAATGAGGATGTTCGCGTCCACCGCCATGCCCAGGGTGAGCACGAATCCGGCGATACCGGGCAGGGTCAGGGTGGCGCGGAAGGAACCCAGCAAGCCCATCATCACGATCACGTTCACGGTGAGGGCCACGATCGCGTTCACACCCGACCAGTGGTAGAAGATCACCATGAAGCCGATGATGACGGCGAAGCCGAGCACGGCCGCACGGATACCTGCATTTCTCGAGTCGATGCCGAGGCCCGGACCAACGACCCGCTCTTCGAGGAACTTCATCGGCGCGCGCAGGGCGCCGCTGCGGAGCTGGCTTGCCAGATCATCCGCCTCCTGGGCAGAGAAACTGCCGCTGATGCGCACGGCACCGCCGATGATCTTCTCCTTGGCGCTGAGTTCCGTGACGATCTTGCGATCCAGCACGATGGCGATGAGGCGGTTTTCTTCGGAAGCAGTGCCGGTCAGGCGGGCGAAATCATCGTCCCCTTTCTTGTTAAGGGTGAAGTTGACCTCGTTGGCCTCGGTCTGGGAGTTGGAGGCGCGGTGCGAATCGATGATGTCGGCCCCATCCACGGCCACCCGGCTTTCCAGGAGGACCCACCGGCTGATCTTCTCTTCGCCGGGCTTGGTCTTCACCACGGGCTGGCCAGAACGCTTGGCCTGCCGCTCGCTTTCGAGTTCGGGAAGCAACTCGAATTCCTGCGGGATCGTGCCCTTGAAGAAGGCCAGGGCCTCTTCCTTGCTCGTGAAGTAGATTTGCGGGGCCTTGGCCAGCAGCCTCTGTTCCAGGCGCCCGGGGGTGGCCAGGAGCTTCTTGATGCGCTCGCGGTCACCTTCCTCAATGCCGGGGATCTCCACCACGATGCGGTTGCCTTCGGCCCCGCTGGCGGTGATCTCGGGTTCAAGCACATTGGCGGGATCGATGTCGCGAATGCGCTTCTCGATCACTTCCAGGGCGCGCTTGTTGGCATCGTCCTTCAGGCCTTTCTGGTAATCAGCCTTCTGGGTCAACCGGAAGATGTCCTTATCCGCCGTGATGACGTAGCCGGGGAAGAAGTCTTTGGCGACCTTCTCGACCGTGGCCTTCTGCTCGGCGCCGACGCCCTCCACCCGCAGGGCCTCGCCCTCCACGCTCACCGCAGCGCCTGGAAGACCTTTCTCCTTGAGGCGGGCCGCCAGGCGGTCCTTGCTGTCGCGCAGGTCGGCGGCGAGGGCTTCCTGCCCCTGGACCTCCAGTTCGAAGTGGACGCCGCCCCGAAGGTCGAGTCCGAGCTTCACTTTGGACAGAGGCGTGAAGAAGTATCCGCAGCCGAACAACACGGCCAGGACGATGGCAAGACGCCAGAGGCTCCGTTTGCTCACGGGGCGCTCCTCACAGAAGCGGGCCGAGGATCCGGCCCGGGATGTCGGGGAAATTATTTCTGCGGGGTTTCCGGTTCCGACGCCAGGGAGGCCACGGCCGTGCGCCGGGCCTTGACCACGGAGCCGCCGAGCTTCACCCAGAGGTGCTTGTCGTCGACGCGGTCGATGGTCGCGTAGAGGCCGGAGGTCAGTACGACCTCGTCACCGGCCTTCAATTTGGACAGGCGGGCCTCCATCTCCTTGCGGGCCTTGCTCTGGGGCCGGATGAGGAGGAAGTAGAACATCAGGGCCATGCCACCGATGAACACGAACTGGATCCAGGCCGGACCACCGCTGGCTGCGGGCTGCTGAAGAAGGACGTACATCATTCAAGGCTCCTCGGTCTGCCATCCGGCGCGAGTGGACAGGACGAAGGCTGGAAACCGGTTTTCCAGCAGAGCCTGCCGCGCGGCGCGGGTGAGTCCCACAGTGTAGCTCAGGTTATGGATCGTGTTCAGCGTGAAGCCCAGCAGTTCCCCGCAGCGGAACAAGTGGTGCAGGTAGGCCCGGCTGAAGGTACGGCAGGTGTAGCAGAGACAGTCAGGGTCCAGGGGCCGGTCCAGGTCCCGGTGCCTGGCGTTCTTGAGGTTGAGCCTGCCGCGGCTGGTGAGGATGCGGCCATGCCGGGCCTCTCGGCTGGGCAGCACACAATCGAAGAGGTCCACCCCATGCTCAATGCCGAAGAGCAGATCCTCCGGTGTCCCCACGCCCATCAGGTACCGAGGCCGGTCGGCGGGCAGCTCTTTCACGAACTCGGCGAGCACGGCATTCATCTCCTCCTTGGGCTCGCCCACGCTGAGTCCGCCCACGGCGAACCCTTGGAACGGGGTCTTCGCGTCCAGCTCCATCGCTTCGGCCAGGTGGCGTCGCCGCAGATCCAGATGGGTCCCCCCCTGGTTGATGGCAAAGAGGCCCTGGTGGGGCTGCAAGGGGACGGCCCGGCTGCGGGCCAGCCAGCGGGTGGTGCGGGCCATGCTGATTTCGAGCTTGGATCGCTCCAACTGGCCCGGAGGGCATTCGTCCATGGCCATGCAGATGTCCGCGCCCAGGTTCCGCTGGATCTCCATGCTCCGCTCAGGGGACAGGAACTGGGGGCTGCCGTCCAGATGGCTCTGGAACGTCACCCCCTCCTCCGTCATCTTCCTCATGGAAGCCAGCGAGAAGACCTGGAACCCGCCTGAATCCGTGAGAATGGGGCCATTCCAGCCCATGAACCGGTGCAGGCCCCCCAGGCGGGCGACCCGTTCATCTCCCGGTCGAAGCCCGAGATGATAGGTGTTGCCCAGGATCACCTGGGGACCGATCTCCTGGAGTTGGGCCGGGGAGACACCCTTCACCGTGCCCTGGGTTCCCACGGGCATGAAGGCCGGCGTCAAGACCTCGCCGTGTCTGGTGTGGAACCGCCCGGCTCGCACCTGAGCGGCTGGATACCCGACCTCGTCGTGGAAGGAGAATTCGGGAATTGTGATCTGTGACATGACGATGACCTGACTTTCTTAACAAAAATTAACAATCTCACCCTTTTGGCCACTCGATAGATGTTGCGGTATCCATAAAAAACAGTGGGATGTCCTATTCATGAGGGATTGCGCCCGGTTTCAAGACTTGACCAACCGCCATCCCTTTGCCATCTTAGCCGTTGGGCTTGCCCCAGTTCTTTACCCTATCGCTGTGGCCGAACCGGTGTTCCCGCTGGTTCGGCTCGCTGTTTTTTCCCTCTTGGATCTTTCAAGGGAGCCGCATGAGCAAAGATCCCCAGAAACCCGTTCCCGCCAAATCGGCTGCTCCTGTGGAGACGCTGGAGGATGCTGTCTACAGATCCTCCCTCGTCAGCGGGAACGACGCCATCAAGCGGGGCAACCCCATGGTCACCATCCCGACGACGGTGGCCATGTACATGCTCTTCGGAGTCCTAGCCTTCCAGTTGGCGAAGCAGACCGAGGCAGGCAAGAAGGTGATCAAGACGGTCGGCATCGATCTGTCAGAGCAGATTGACAC
>JAVBYJ010000058.1 GCA_030824075.1 Geothrix sp. | reverse complement strand
TGGCCGGGAGCGCGCTCAATCTTGAAGGGCCAGCCGCATCGCCCGGACCAGGTCCGTCCGGAGGAAGGGTTTTTGCACGAACCCCGCCAGTCCCTTGCCCAGGAAATCCTGGATCGCCTCCTGCTCGTTGTAGCCGCTGGTGAGCACCACGCGGCAGCCTGGATCGATCCGACGCAGCTCGCGGTAGGCCTCCACGCCATCGAGGTGCGGCATGGTCAGGTCCATGAGTACGGCGCGAATGGTTCCAGCCGCCTCCCGGAACCGCTCGACGGCCTCCATCCCATCCGAGGCCAGCACGGTCTCGAAGCCCATGGATTGAAGCAGCCCGGAGGCCGCGGCACGCACCCCCTCTTCGTCATCGACCACAAGGATGGTGCCGCTGCCGCGCCATTCCTCCTCGGGTTCAAGACAGGGGACCTCTGGCACGCGGCTGCAACCCGCCGGGAAGATCAGCTTGAAGGTGGTGCCCTTGCCGACCTCGCTGTACACGCGGATGCCGCTCTTGTGGCCGCGCACGATGCCCTGCATCGCCGAAAGCCCCAGGCCCCGCCCGGTGAACTTGGTGGTGAAGAACGGCTCGAACATCCGGCTCTGAACTTCGGCGCTCATGCCTTGTCCCGTATCCGCGACTTCGAGGCAGATGAAGGTTCCAGGCTCGATGGGCTGCAGGGGAAAGTCGCGGGCCAGATCGGCCTCGGTGTAGACCTGGACGCCCGTCCGGATGGACACGATGCCTTCGGCGTCCCCGATGGCTTCGGAGGCATTGGTCACAAGGTTCATGACCACCTGCTGGATCTGGGAGACATCCCCCATGAGGACCGGCAGGGAGGGCTGAAGCTGGAAACGCAGCGCCACCTTTTTCGAGATCGACACTCCCAGCAGGTGCGCCAGCTCCTCCACCGCCTGATTCAGGTCCAAGGGACCAATCAGGAAGCGGCCCTTACCCGAATAGGCGAGCATCTGGCGGGTGAGGTTGGTCGCGCGCTGGACGGTGCGTTCCATGTTTTCGAGGTAGGGCCAGGCCGGTGACACCTTCGGGAGGCAGAGCTGGGCGAGGTTGATGTTTCCCAGGATCGCCGTGAGCAGGTTGTTGAAGTCGTGGGCAATGCCGCCCGCCAGCACCCCGAGGCTCTCGAGTTTCTGGCTCTCCATCTGAGCCCCCTCCTCCCGCCGCCTCTGGGTGATGTCGGTCACGATGCCGAGCACGCTGACGGTGCGCCCCTCCTCGTCCACCACCGGCGTACCCGTCACGATGGTCCACAACTCTCCGCCATCCTTCCTGCGGAAACGGAAATCGTGCTGGGCGTTGACCCCCTCGCGCCGGTCGGCCAGGTTGCGTCGGGCCTGCGGAATATCCTCGTCGAACAGGAAGTCGAACAGGGATCGCCCGGCCATCTCCGAGGAGGTGTAGCCCAGCATCACCGCCATGCGCCGGTTCACGAAGGTGGTCACGCCAAGGGGATCCAGCACCCACATGCCCTCGCCCATGACCTCCACTAGTTGGCGGAACCGCGCCTCGCTTTCGCGCAGCGCCTGGGCATCCCGCCGGTGGCTTTCGGTCTCCTGGGCCAATTCCTCGGTGCGCGCCTCGACCAGGGCGCGGATCTCCTCCTGGCTGGTCAGCAAGGTGCGCACATAACCCGCCAGCAGGGCGGAAAAAGCCAGACCCGCCAACAGCACGACCCAGGCCCGCCAGGAGGTACCCAGGGCGAAGTGGCCACCGGCCGGGGCCACGACCACGGTCCAGCGGCGCCCGGCCAGCTCAAAGGGGCGCACCAGCCGGAGTCCCTCCTCCCGCGCGCGGCCTACGGCCGGCAGGGGAGAGGGCTCCTCGTGAAGCAGGGCCTCGGCTTCCGGGGCGCTCGCATCGAACAGCTTCAGGGACACCCCCTGAGGCTCCAGAAAGGCCAGGGATTTCCCCACCAGATCG
This sequence comes from Geothrix sp., assembly GCA_030824075.1. Taxonomy (GTDB): domain Bacteria; phylum Acidobacteriota; class Holophagae; order Holophagales; family Holophagaceae; genus Geothrix. The sequence continues at coordinate 970 of JAVBYJ010000058.1, read as the reverse complement.
CCCATCCGGAAGACTCCTTGGACCACCCCCAGCGCACGGCCATCCCGGCCCCGAACCGAAAGCATCACCAGCAGTCCAGCCTGGTTTCCCGTTTCCTGGATCAATCGGATGCGTCCGCTGGCAACCAGGGTGCCGGTGCGGAGGGCCTTCGCCAGGGTTTCCTGGCGCGTCGGAAGGCCATCGGCGGAATAGCCCAGGGTCACTTCATTGCCGCGATAGGGCGCCACGAACTGAACCGCGTGGAAAGTCGAACCCTGGGGCACCTCGATCGTCTTTCCCGCCGCATCTCTCCGGAAGAACCTGAATTCCGGATAGAGCCGCCGGGCCTCAGCCTCCAGGGCCGACCGGTTCTGGGGTGTGACCTCCGGGAGCCACTGGAAGGCCTGGACATAGGGGTGGCCCGCCAGGATGGGGGCCACGAACGCATCGAAATCCCCCCGGCTCACCTCATCGCTGGATTCAAAGAAGCTCCGCAGGAACGTAATGTCCTCGAACCCGCGCTGGAAACCTTGAACCACGCTTTCGGAGCGATCCCGGGCCGCCGCATGGAATTGGGCCTCCACTTGGTGACGAACGGCGTCCCGGGTGAGGAAGAATCCCGCCACAGACAACGCGACGCCTGCCACAAGCACGGCCAGGGAGCGCAGGCGCCCAGGCGAGGAGGTGACGGGAGGCATTCGGGTCAAGACGCTCTCGGGCTTTTGAGTGGAAAGAATGGGGTTCATCCTCGCAGGCGGGACATCCCATGGGAAGGGATTCCCCTCTGGTTCATCGGACGGGAAACCTCCCGACCTAAACCTATGGGACAATCCCAGAGGACCGCAGGGTCATCAGGAGGTGTGCTTGAACCGCAACATCATGTTCGCCCTGGCTGGCGGCCTTGCCGCGGGATTTCTTGCGGGCTACGTCGCCTTCAGCGGCGGATCCAAAGAGACCGGTCCCGTCGTGGCCGCGCCGACCAACGCCGCCC
>JAVBYJ010000045.1 GCA_030824075.1 Geothrix sp. | reverse complement strand
AGCGCCCGAGCCACCAAGGGTTGTGGCCAAGCCTGTGCCGCCCCCCCCACCGGCCAAGATCGTGTTGGACGAGGCGGTCCTTCACTTCGCCAACGGCAAGGCTGATTTGGGCCCCGACGCTGTCACCGCCATCCAGAAGGTGGCCGACGGCCTCAAGGCCTACCCGGGCGACTATTCGCTGGAGGTCAGTGGGCATACGTCCTCTGTCGGCGGCAAGGCCCTGAACAAGGCTTTGGCCAAGCGCCGCGCCGATGCGGTGGCCAAAGTCCTGGTGGACTCGGGCATCCCGGCCTCCAGGGTCAGCACCGTGGGTGTGGGCCCGGACAAGCCCATCGCCGACAACAAAACCAAAGAGGGGCAGGCGAAGAACCGTCGCGTGGAGATCGACGTGAAAGTCAGCGATGGCAAGGCTGAGGTCCGCAAGACCGAAACCGGTGTCGTGGAAGCCACGGTGCCCGCCCCAGCGCCCCGGAAACCCGTGAAGAAGGCCACCAAGTAACCGGGACCCATGAGCGGCGGGGCTCAGGCTCCCGTCGCCTTCATTCGGAGGGACGCCATGTCCATGAAAGACGAGTTCAAGGCCTTCATCATGAAGGGCAACGTCATCGATCTGGCCGTGGCCGTGGTCGTGGGCAGCGCCTTCGGCAAGATCGTCACGGCCTTCGTGGACGGCATGGTCATGCCCCTGGTGACCTATGTGCTTCCCGCGAACATCAAATGGGAAGAATGGGTCATCGGAACCTTCCGCATCGGCTCGGTGCTTGGCGCCACGGTGAACTTCCTGATCATCGCCCTGGTGATCTTCCTCGTGTTGATCAAGTTCCTGGGCCGGTTCATGAAGAAGGAGGCGGTGCCCCTGGTCGCCTCCACCACCAAGGAATGCCCCGCCTGCCTCGAGCAGGTGCCCCTCAAGGCCACCCGCTGCAAACACTGCACAAGCCAGCTCTGAGCAGCTGAAGATCCGCCAAGAGCCCGGGTTTCCGGGCTCTTTTCCTTGTCGGGCAAGGGGTCCCGTGATGAACTGGAGGTTCAACCCCGGGGCGCTTGGGTGCGCCCCCCGACGCACGAGGGCGCCGATGAGCGAGCAAGCTCCGGTTAAAAAGTACTCAGTCTTCCTTCCCAAGACTGACTTTCCGATGAAGGCAGACCTGCCGCAGCGCGAGCCGAAACGGCTGGAGCGCTGGAAGGCCGAGGGCCTCTACCGCCGCATCGAGGCCAAGCGCAAGGCCGACAACGCCGCCGGCAAGGGCAAGGGGCGCGAGGTGCTGCATGATGGCCCCCCCTACGCCAACGGCGCCATCCACATGGGCCACGCCCTCAACAAGATCCTGAAAGACGTGGTGGTGAAGTCCCGCTGGATGGAGGGCTACGAATCGCCCTATGTGCCCGGCTGGGACTGCCACGGCCTGCCCATCGAACATGCCGTGGAAAAGGATCTGGGGCCCAAGCGCCGCGAGCTGAGCCGTGCCGACTTCCTGCAGAGGTGCCGCGCGTACGCCCAGAAGTGGATCGATACCCAGCGCGTGGCCTTCCAGCGCCTGGGCGTGCTGGGGGCCTGGGAGCAACCCTACGTCACCATGGACCCGCTCTACGAAGCGGAGACAGTGCGCCACCTGGCCAAGCTCTTTAAGAGCGGCTCGGTCACCCGCAAGCTGAAGGTCGTCCACTGGAGCTACGGCGCCCGCACGGCCCTGGCTGAAGCCGAGGTGGAGTACGCGGACAGGACCAGCCCGGCCATCACCGTGGCTTTCCCCGTTTCTGACGCCGAGGCGAAGCGCCTGGAACTGCCCACCCCCCTGTTCGTGCCCATCTGGACCACCACGCCCTGGACCCTGCCCAGCAATCTAGCCGTGGCCATGCACCCGGATCTGGAGTACGCCGTCGTCCGGGCTGGGGATCAGCACTACATCGTGGCGGTGACGCTGCGGGAGGACTTCGCCGCGAAGCTCGGCGTGGCGCTGCACACGGTCGAGATCCGGAGAGGCAAGGAGTTCCAGACCCTGGTGGCCCGGCATCCGTGGATCGACCGCGAAAGCCCCGTGCTGCTGGGCGATTACGTCACCGCCGACACGGGCACGGGCCTGGTGCATACCGCCCCCGACCACGGTGTGGACGACTTCAACCTGGCCCACCACCTGGGCCTGCTTCAGCTGGTGGGCCCCGACGGCAAGTTCCTGCCTGCCGTGAATGATCCCGAGCTGGAAGGGAAGAACATCTTCGACTGCAACCCTCTGGTGGTGGAGCGCCTCAAGCGGGAAGGGCGCCTGCTGCATGAGGAGACCTTGACCCACAGCTATCCCCACTGCTGGCGCACCCGGACGCCCATCCTCTTCCGTGCGACCGAACAGTGGTTCATCACCATGGACTCCATGCTGACCGGACAGGATCGTAGCCTGCGGGAGCTGGGCCTCGAAGGGGTCGAACAGACTCAGTGGATTCCCGCCCAGGGCCAGAACCGCATCCATGCCATGATCGCGGGCCGTCCCGACTGGTGCATCAGCCGCCAGCGGGCCTGGGGCACTCCCATCACCGTGCTGCGCTGCGAGGCCTGTGGTGAGCCCCTGGTGGCCGACTCCATCTTCGCGACCGCGGCTGCCGCCATCGAGCAGGGCGGTATCGAGGCCTGGTCCGAGCTGCCGGTGGAGGGCCTGGTGCCCTCTGGAGCCCGCTGCATCTGTGGAGCCACCGCCTTCCAGAAGGAGACGGACATCCTCGACGTCTGGATCGATTCCGGGGTCAGCGCCTCCGTGGTGTGCCAGTCGCACCCGGAACTGACCCGCGACGACTATGGGAAGTTCATCTACCTCGAAGGCTCAGATCAGCACCGGGGCTGGTTCCACAGCTCCCTGCTGTTCAACCTGGCCGCTACGGGCACCAAGCCCTACAAGCAGGTGGTGACCCACGGCTTCGTGCTGGACGGCAAGGGCCAGAAGATGTCCAAGAGCCTGGGCAACGTCATTACCCCCGAGGAGATCCTGAAGACCCTCGGCGCTGACATCCTGCGCTGGTGGGCCGCCAGCTGCGACTACAGCGAGGACATCCGCATCTCGAAGGAGATCCTCGACCGGAGCGCGGACGCCTACCGCAAGATCCGCAACACCCTGCGCTTTCTGCTGGGGGCCCTCTCGGATTTCGACCCGGCGAAGGACGCCGTCGCGCCCGCGGAGCTTGCCCCTCTGGATCGCTGGGTGCTGGACGCTTTCGCCCGCACCACGGTCGAGGCTCGGGACGCCTTTACCCGCTTCGAGTTCCACCGCGCCACCCAGGCCATCCATGGCTTCTGCCAGCTGGAACTCTCTGGCCGCTACTTCGAGATCATCAAGGACCGCCTCTACTGTGACGCGTTGGATTCGCCTCGCCGCCGCAGCTGCCGCCAGGCCTGCTGGGAGCTGGCCCAGGGCCTCTGCACCCTGCTGGCTCCGGTCATGAGCTACACCGCCGACGAGGCGTGGGAGCAGATCCCGGGATGTTCCGGGAGCGTCCATGAGCAGCGGTTCCCCCTGCTCACTGGCTCCGCCGCTGAGCCGAAGTGGGAAAAGCTGTGGGAAGTGCGTGAGGCCGTGCAGGCTGCGATGGAGCCCCATCGTGCGGCCAAGACCATTGGCACCAGCCTGGATGCGAAGGTGGAGATCACCCTGGGGAACCAGGCGGAATGGGCTTTGTTGGATAGCATCGGCGAGTCCCTGGACGATCTGTTCGTGGTTTCTTCCATCGCGCGAAGCGCGGATTCGAGTGCAGACAGCGGCCCCCTCGTCGTGGTCACGACCCATCCAGGGGAGAAATGCCCCCGCTGCTGGAACCGCAAAGGCGGGCAAGGCCAAGGCGAGGACGCGGCCCTGTGTGTTCGCTGCACCTCGGTGGTGGCCTAGTGCGCCGCCTGCTCTGGCTGCTGCTTCCCGCGGGTGCCCTGGCGGCGGATCTCTGGTCCAAGGCCTGGATTCTGAGGAACCTCGGAGAGGGCGAATCCCTGCCCGTCATCCGGGGCTTCTTCTACCTGACACTGGGATTCAACCGGGGCGCCATTTTCGGCAGCCTCACCTGGCTTCCGGAAACCGCGAGGTTCATTCTTTTTGCCCTGGCGGGCCTGGCGGCGTTGATCTATTTTGGCCGCCTCTTCCTGGCCCGCACGACTTCCACCTGGGAACGCGTGGCGCTGGGCCTCATCCTGGGCGGTGCCCTCGGCAACGGCATCGACCGGATCATCCGCGGCGCCGTGGTGGACTTCCTGGATTTCATCTTCGGAAGCTGGCACTACTGGACCTTCAACCTCGCCGATAGCTTCATCCTCGTGGGCGCCGTCCTTTACGGATTGCACATGCTGATGGCGCCGAAGACTGAGCACAGACCAACTGAAAACTGATTTGCCACGGATGAACACGGATGAAGGTCCGCCCTCCATCTGTGTTCATCCGTGTTTGTCCGTGGCTGATTCGGCCCTTCACTGGGCCTCGATGGCCCTCAGCAGGGCCGGATCCTTGGGCAGCTGATCCACGTCGGCAAGGCGGGGCACGAGCCGTTTCCAGAAGGGCTCGGCAGCGAAGACCTGCTTGAAGAGGGGCAGGGCCTCGCCCAGCTTTCCGCTGGAAGCCAGGGCCACGGCCTGCCAGAAGGGCATCTCCCAGATGCCAGGGGCCAGCTTGGCGGCGGCTTCGTAGGCGGCCTTGGCCTCGGGCCACTTGGCTGCGGTCACGAAGCCATCGCCCTCGTCCATGAGCCGATAGGCCCGGCGCAGCTGGATGAGGCGGCCCAACTCCTTCAGCGGATCGGGATGGTCTTCCACGCGGAGGTCGAAGAGGCGGTCGTTCCAGGGTTGTCCCGAGGCCTTGCCCTTCACGATGAGGATGGCCGCGCTCTGCTGACCGCGGATATCGCCGCCTTCAACCTGGGCCGCGCGCAACGCCGCCAGCAGCCGATCCGCGAGGTCGCCCTTGGCGGTGCGGAAGGCCTTGGCCATGGCGGGCCAGACCGTGGCCTTGTCCATCAGGTTGGCCTCGACAGTGAAGCCCTCGCCCACTTTGTGACCCGCGGCCTGGATGCACTTGGTGCCCGTGTGCGCGGCAGCACGACCCTGGGCGTCCACCATGGCCACCTGTCGCACCTCACGATCCGCGTCCGCCGCCAGCAAGGCCTTCAAGGCTTCCGGGGCGGGTTTGCCGGCCTTCATGAGGGCGAGGCCAAGGGCACCGTAGCTGGGGTCCGTGAAGCTCTGGGTGGCTACCGCTCCGACGCCGGACTCTGCCCAGGGCACGCCCGAACCCACCGAGAACCAGTGACTCTGCACCGCCACGCCCAGATCCCCCGTGACCGGATCCCGGGCCACGATGGAGTAGGTGTGGATGGGGCGGCGCGGGACTTCGCCTGCGCCGCCGGGAAGGGACAGCGCAGTCAGCAGGAGAACGGCGAAAAGGCGCATGGGCACTCCAGGCAGATGGGGGTTGGAACCGCCATCCTAGTGTGCCTCGCTTGAAATAGCTGGATCAACAAAGGGCCGGCTCGGCACACTTCCATGGGGGCATGGCCCCTCTGGCGCGAGCAAAGGCAATGCCTTTGCTCGCTGTCACCCCTCTGGGGGCGCTGCCGTGCCCCCAGACCCCTGCCACGTGGTGCCCGCAGATGTGTTAAATGATCCGAGTATCTCGCGCAGGCACCACTAGATCGTTCTGGAGCGCCTGGTCTGCATCCCGCTGGTACGATGGTCGGCATGAAACGTGTCCTTCTCCTCGCAACCCTCTTGATCCTCTGCCCATCCGTGCAGGCCCAGGATGCCTACCGGATTTCGGTGGACGCCTGGCACGCGGACCGTGTGGCCCGGCTTAGCGCCGAGGACGGCTGGTTGAGCCTCATTGGCCGGGACTGGCTGAACCCTGGGGAGAACACGCTTGGATCGGCACCGGGATCTGCGGTTCTGTTGCCCGCATGGGCCGCTCCCGCCAAGGCTGGCCTGTTCCTGCTTGAGGGTACGAGCGTTCGTTTCCGGCCATTCCCTGGCAGTGGCCTCCTCCTGAACGGGAAGACGGCCGCTGAAACGGTGTTGAGGGATGATGCGGATGGCACACCGGATGTGTTTCAGGCGGGGCGGGTGCGCTTCTACGTCATTCGCCGCGGGAGCCGATTCGGGATCCGGGTCAAGGATCCCGAATCGCCCTCCCGCAAAGCTTTCCATGGTGTGCCCCGGTACCCCGTGGATCCGGTGTGGCGGGTGGAGGCCGACTTCATCCCCTACGCTACTCCGGAGACCCGCGCCATTCCCACGGTTCTGGGCACCTCTGAATCCATGACGGCACCTGGCCTGCTCCGCTTCAAGGTGGGTGGCCATGAAGTCACCCTGGAGCCCATGGTTGAGGATTCCGAGCATCCGGAACTCTTCCTGATCTTCAAAGACACCACCAGCGCGCAAGGAACCTACCCAGCCGGGCGGTTCCTCTATGCGGACCTGCCGAAGAACGGCAAGGTGATCCTGGACTTCAACCGCGCCATCAATCCGCCCTGCGCCTTTACGCTCTTCGCCACCTGTCCGCTGCCGCCGAAGCAGAATCAGCTCGATATCCCCATCCAGGCGGGGGAGAAGGACCCAGGGCTGCACTGACCGTTCCTGGTCCTCTGAGCTGGACGGCCATCAGATCGATTCCGGAACGCCAAGGTTCTCCAGCCGTGCCGTGTTTTTGCGAAGCGAGGGTGGAAATTCGATCCGGAAGAGGGTGCCTTCGCCGGGCTCCGACTCCACCTGGATCTGCCCGCCGTGGGCCGCAACGATGTTGGCGACCATGGCCAGCCCAAGGCCCGTGCCTTTCCCTGGCTCCTTCGTGGAAAAGAATGGCTCGAAGACCCGCTGCTTCACTTCCGCGCTCATCCCGCAGCCCGTGTCCTTCACTTCCAGGCAGGCCTTGCCCTCGGCACGAAAGGTGCGAAGGACCAACAAACCCCCGTCCGGCATGGCGTCCCGGGCATTCAACCCCAGGTTCACCAGCACCTGCTGGAGTTTGACCGGTTCTCCAAACAGCGTTGGGATATCGTGCGCCAAGTCTTCCTCAATCCGGATGAAAGGCCCCAGGACGCGTCGCAATAGGGAGGCCGCACTCTCCACCGTGGCATTCAGGCTCAAGGGTTCCCGTCGAACCGGATTGGGACGGCTGTAATCCGTGAGGGCGCGGAGCACCTCTGCACACTTGATGGTGGCGCCCTGGGCCGCCCGAAGGTGGGGCTGAAGGCTGGGATGGGCTTCAAGGACGGTCTGACAGAGCGTGAGCTGGCCAAGCACCATCGTCAGTTGGTTGTTCACGTCATGCACGATGCCCGGGGCCATGATCCCGATCGCATCCACCCTCTGACTGTGCTCGACCTGATTCATCAGTCGCTGCCGCTCCTGATCGGCCCGGCCAGCCAGGTGCAGCCGTTCACCGACGCGCTGCAATTCCCAGATATCTGAATTGAAATTCATGGACTCACCAGAATCCTCGGGAGGAATGGCGATCCCTTCGGCGAGCTCGCGCATGGGTCGCACCACACGGTTGTGGAGATCCAGCAAGGTCCAGGCCACGCCAAGGACTGCGCCAAGCGCCAGAATGAAGGTGAATGCGGCGTATCGGCGCTGTCCGGGAAAGAGGTCATCTTTCGGAATGGCGACGTGGAGATTCATTCGGGGCTCGCCCCTCATCGAGAAAGATCCCGTGGCACCCACATAGGTCTTGTCCGGATCAGGGGCTTTGGGGTCTCCCCCCTGCAAAGCGGTCATGTCGCCGCTCAGGAGGTTTCCCTGGAGGTTTGGTGTCAAGGGCATCAAGTGATGGGCGTATCGGATCCCGGGCTCCAGCATGCCTGGCAGTCGAGGCGGGACCAGCAGCCGCCCCGCGAGATCTGTGACCATCATCCGGGAATCCAGCGTGGGCCGGTGCTCCCAAAGCAACTGTGTCAACTCTTCAAGGGAAACATCCACACCGATGACGCCCTCCAGGACCCCTTGGGAGTTGCGGATTGGAACGGTGTAGGTGAACCCCGCCACGGCGGATGTGTAGTAACGGTAAGCCTCCGGCGTCCAGGTTGGTACCGGCTGGGCCGCCCCGAATTGATACCAATAGCGCTCACGAGCCTCATAGACATCCTGAGGGTTCATCGATCCCGGCACCCAATGTCCCTTTTCCACCAGGTAGCGCTTGGGATTCCGGCCAGCCTTGAAGAGGAGTAGATTCCATTCCCCATCCTTCCGCACCACACAGGCGGAATCTCCATCCTCCCGGCTCAACACGAGGTTGGTGATGATCGCCTTCTTTTCCAGGAAGGGGATGACGTTTTGAAGTCGCTCGGGGTCATCGAGACGTCCCTTTTCCTGGGTCCACCAGGTCCCGAACGCGGTTCCTATCTCTTCTGCCCTTTGAAACTCTCGGGCGATGGTTTGCTTCATCTGGACCAGTGAGTCCTCGGCCCGCGCACGCCCCTGCGTTTCCACTGAATGGATGAGCCCCCACCACCAAAGGCCAAAGATCGCCAGGGCACACAACGCTGTGAGCAGAACGGATTTCCAAAGCACCATGTTCTTGAGGCGAGGCATGCGGGAGGGTCTCCGTGCGTGAAACGTCCTTCGGGCGAACACCCTAATTTATGTGGTCATTCGGGGTTCAAAGACTTTTCAAAGCCTATCCCGCGACAGAAAAAAAAGATATTTTAAATTAATTAAACAAGACCTGCTTGAAACCCGGGGGCCAGGCGCGACGGGTCTTCGCCCCAGGCGAACGCCTCAATGCGGCGCTCCCCAGGGCGATGCCGAACGAAGGATGAACACGGACAGGGCGTTGGGAGCCGCACCCATGGGTCCTGCCTGCAAACACTACTTCACGACCCCATCCACATACACCCAACGACCGTTCTCCCGGATGAAGGTGCTGGTCTCGATATGGAGGGTGCGGCGCCCGTTGGCCTGGAGGCTGGCGTGAAAGGTGACGATCCCGGTGTCGTCGCCCTTGCCGCCCTTCTCTTTGCTGATGATCTTGAGGCCGACGGCCTGGACGGACTTGCAGTAATTGGCCAGTTCTTCGCGATTTTCCTCAGCCCGCTTGGCCTCGGGGCGGGTGGCGATGAGGTAGTCCGCCTTGCCGAGGGCGTACGCAGAAAAGCGGGAGCGCATGAGCAGCTCGGCGGTCTCCGGTACCGCCGCGCCTGCATGGAAGGGGCCGCAGCAGCGATCATAGGGCTTCTTGGAGGTGCAGGGGCAGGGGCGGGACATGGGGACCTCTATTCATTAGCCACGGATGAACACAGATGAACGCGGATGGGTCCAGGCCTGGCTTGATCTGAGTTCATCCGTGTTCATCTGTGGCAAAAGCCTCTTTTATTGCTTCATTGGAATATGCAATCCGATGGTGTCGGCGTGTTCGCGGGCGGATTCGTAGCCGGCGTCGGCGTGGCGGAAGACGCCCATGGCGGGGTCGTTCCAGAGGACACGGGCGATGCAGCGATCGGCGCGCTCGGTGCCGTCGGCCACGATGACCACGCCGCTGTGCTGGCTGTAGCCCATGCCCACGCCGCCGCCGTGGTGGAAGCTCACCCAGGAGGCGCCACCCCCCACGGCCGTCATGGCGTTGAGCAGCGGCCAGTCGCTGACGGCATCGGAGCCATCCTTCATGGCCTCGGTCTCGCGGTTAGGGCTAGCCACGCTGCCGCTGTCCAGGTGATCGCGGCCGATGACGATGGGCGCCTTCACCTTGCCGGTCCGCACCAGCTCGTTGAACTTCAGACCGGCCAGGTGGCGCTCACCGGCGCCGATCCAGCAGATCCGGGCAGGCAGGCCCTGGAAGGCGATCTTCTCCTGGGCGGCCTTCAGCCAGCGGATCATGCCTTCATTTTCGGGAAACAGTTCCATCATGGCGGCGTCGGTGACGGCGATGTCTTCGGGATCCCCGGAGAGCGCGACCCAGCGGAAGGGACCGATCCCCTTGCAGAACAGAGGCCGAATGAACGCGGGCACGAAGCCGGGAAAGGCGAAGGCGTTCTCGCAGCCGGCCCGCTGGGCCTGGGCGCGGATGTTGTTGCCGTAGTCGAAGGTTACCGAGCCCCGGCGCTGAAATTCGATCATGGCCTCGACATGCGTGCGCATGGAAGCCAAGGCCTTCTGCACGTAGGCTTCGGGTTGCTCCTTGCGCATCACCGCGGCCTGCTCAAGGGAAAGCCCCGCGGGGATGTAGCCGTTGTACTCGTCGTGGGCGGAGGTCTGGTCCGTGACGAGCTGGGGGTTGAAACCGCGCTTCAAAATGTCGGGCAGGAGCTCCGCCGCGTTGCCCAGCAGGCCGATGCTGCGAGGCTCCTTGGCATCCACATACTGATGGACCAGGGCCAGGGCCGTGTCCAGGTTGTCGGTCCATTCATCCAGGTAGCGGGTATCGATCCGCTTCTGGATGCGGGTCGGATCCACCTCGATGGCGAGGCAGACGCCGCCGTTCATGGTGACGGCCAGGGGCTGGGCACCGCCCATGCCACCCAGGCCTGCGGTGAGGGTCCAGGTGCCTGCCAGGGTGCCGTTGAAATGCTGGCGCGCGGCTTCCGCGAAGGTTTCGTAGGTGCCCTGCACAATGCCCTGGCTGCCGATGTAGATCCAGCTGCCAGCGGTCATCTGACCGTACATCATCAGCCCCTTCTGATCGAGCTCACGGAAGACCTCCCAGGTGGCCCACTTCGGCACCAGGTTGGAGTTGGCAATGAGCACGCGGGGCGCGTCAGGGTGGGTCTTCACCACGCCCACGGGCTTGCCGCTCTGCACCAGGAGGGTCTCGTCATCATGGAGGTGCTTCAGCTCCTTCACGATGGCGTGGAAGCAGTCCCAGTTGCGGGCGGCCTTTCCCAGCCCACCGTAGACCACCAGATCCTCGGGCCGTTCGGCCACCTCGGGGTCGAGGTTGTTCATGAGCATGCGCAGTGCCGCTTCCTGGACCCAGCCCTTGCAGTGCAGATGGGTGCCGCGGGGGGCGGTGACGACGGGAGCATCAGAGGCGGTGGTCATGGGGGACTCCGGCGGAACCCCCTAGTTTCCCATGAAGCACGAGTGCCGTCAGACACGAGCCGTCAGCGATTCACCAGGTGCATGGCCGCTTCCGGATACCGGGTGCCGGCAGCGGCGCCCGGCGGGAAGAGGCCGCTCAGCTCCTGCAGTTCACCCGGGCAGAGGATCTGTTCAAGGGCACCGAGGTTTTCGTCCAGGCGATTCCTGTTCTTGGTGCCCGGGATGGGAACCAGGTCGCCGCCCTGGGCCAGCACCCAGGCCAGGGCCAGTTGAGAGGGCGCGCAGCCTCGGGCGTCTGCCATGTCCTGGAGGCGAGCCACGAGGTCGAGGTTCTTCTGGAAGTTTTCGCCCTGAAACCGTGGGGAGTTGCGCCGGTAGTCGCCCAGCTCGAAATCTTCAAAGCTCCGGATCTGGCCCGTGAGGAAACCGCGACCCAGGGGGCTGTAGGGCACCAAACCCACGCCCAGCTCCCGGCAAGTCTGGAGCAGGCCCTCTTCGGGATCGCGGGTCCACAGGGAATACTCGGACTGCACGGCGCTGATGGGGTGAACCTTGAAGGCCCGGCGCAGGGTGGCGGGGCTCACCTCGGAGAGGCCCAGGAAGCGCACCTTGCCCGCCTCCACCAGCTCGGCCATGGCGCCGACGGTCTCCTCGATGGGCACCTCTGGATCCACGCGGTGCTGGTAGTAGAGGTCGATGACCTCGATGCCGAGCCGCTTGAGGCTGCCTTCACAGGCGTTACGCACGTAGTCGGGCCGGCCGCAGATGCCCCGCACGGAGGGATCGTTCGGATCACGCATGATGCCGAACTTGGTGGCGATCACCACGCGGTTCCGCACATTCGCCAGAGCCTTGCCCACGAGGGCTTCGTTGGTGTGGGGGCCGTACATGTCCGCAGTATCGAAGAACGTGATGCCGCGTTCCACCGCGTGGTGCAGGGTGGCCATGGACTCGGCGTCGTCCCGGTGGCCATAGAAATCAGACATGCCCATGCAGCCGAGGCCGAGGGCGGAAACGGAGAGTCCTTGGGTACCGAGGGTGCGGGTCAGCATGGAGGCCTCCTGGAAATATCAAGTATGAGGCCCGGGACCGGCGGGTGCCGATTCCCGGGCCTGGAGGAGGGCAGGGTTCAGCGGTGGTCGATGACGTCCCTGGCTTCGAAGCGCACCTTGGGGGCGTTGGCGTACTTGTCATCCGCGGCTCGGTAGCCCACAGGGCAGGCGCTGACGGTGGCATAGCCGGTGCCCTTGAGACCCAGGATCTCGTCGTATTTGGCGGGTTCGATGCCTTCGAAGGGACAGGTGTCGATGCCGAGTGCCGCCGCAGAGGTCAGGAGATTGCCCATGGCGATGTAGGTCTGCCGGGCGGCCCACTCGTGAATGATGGCGTGGCGGGGGCCCTTCACCAGGTCGCCCATCATGAAGCCCTTGTAGCCTGCCAGGCTTTCGATGCTCACACCGCGGACCTCGGCGATGCGGGCGATGAAGCGGTCCACGTCGGCTTCGGTGATGTCCTGCTTGGCCGTGAAGACCACCAGGTGGCTGCAGTCCTCCACCTGGGACTGGTTCCAGGAAGCGGGACGAAGCTTCGCCTTGAGGGCAGGGTCGGTGACGACGATGAATTTCCAGGGCTGCAGGCCGTAGCTGGAGGCTGTGAGGACCAGGGCCTCTTCCAGCACCGACCAGTCGGCGGCGGAAACCTGCTTGGCAGGATCGAATTTCTTGGTGGCGTAACGCCAGGCGAGCTGCTGGAGCAGGCTCTCGCCGGAAAGGGTATTCATGGGTGCCTCAGATTCGGGTTGGATGGAATTCAGAAGGATTGCTGGATGCGAGTTCGCAACTGGTCGATGGGCAGGGCGCCCACGATGCGGTCCACGGGCTGCCCGTCCCTGAAGATCACCAGGGTCGGCATGCTCAGGACGTCGTATTGTTCGGAAAGGGGCGTGAAATCGTCCACATTCAGCTTGGCAAACGCGACCTTGCCCTTGAATTCGACGGCCAACGTTTCGGTGACCGGAGCGAGTTCGCGGCAGGGGGCGCACCAGGGTGCCCAGAAATCCACTACGGTGATGCCATGGGCCACGGCCTGGGTGAAGGTCTGGTCGGTCAAGTGCTGGATGAGGTCGGACATGCCGTAACTCCTAGTTCTGCCCTCCAGATTAACGGATCTGGCTGGGTTCTCCGTCATGACAATCTCCCGGGTCAGGAGACCTGCCCCCAACGGCCCGTGGCGGTGGCGATGCGCTGCCCGAGGCGCTCGGCACCCTTGCGGTCGGCTGCGCTGGGTTCCACGTCCGGGGCGACCTGCCCGGCTTGGGCCATGACCCCCGTGAAGCTACCCAGGCGGTTGGTTCCCTCCTCGTTCTGGGGTAGGTCCGTGAGGCCCACCCAGACCATGCCGTGCTGCATGGCGAAAATCATCAGCGACTGGAGGGTGTTCAGCTTGTCGCCACTGGGACTGCCGCTGATGGTGAAGCCTGTGGCCAGCTTGTCTTGCCACTTCCGCTCGTACCATGGCTTGGAACTGGCGTCCATGAAGGCCTTGAAGGGGGCGCTGACATTGCCCATATAGGTGGGGCTGCCGAAGACGATCCCGTCTGCCGCCTCCAGGTCCGCCCAGTGGGCGTCGATCTCCTCTACCGGGAAGAGGCTCGCCTGGGTACCCGGGATGGATTCGGCGCCGGCCTTCACCCGTTCCGCCATCACCTTGGTGTGGCCGAAACCGCTGTGGTACACGATGGCAATCTGGGCCATGACCATTCCTCCTTTTCGGACACTTGCATTCGATTGGTCCGTGACGCAAACTTTAGATGCTTACACTCGAAAAGAAAGTAGGCACTATTTTGGAAGGTAGGCACCCAATGGTTAGTAAAGCCTGTTCCCTCGCGCCCAACGTCCTCAGTGCCCAGTGTCCCACGCGTCAGGCCCTGGACCTCATCGCCGACAAGTGGACGACCCTGCTGATCTACCTGCTCTCCCGCGGCAAGCAGCGGTACGGCGACCTGCACCGCCAGGTGGGTGGCATCAGCCAGAAGATGCTTACCCAGACCCTGCGGAAGCTGGAGCGTGACGGCCTGGTCACGCGGCACGTCTATCCTGAAGTTCCCCCGCGCACGGAGTACGAACTGACCAAGCTGGGCCATACCCTCATCGGGCCCATGGGCGCCCTGTGCGAGTGGGCGGGTACCCACCTGTCTGAGCTGGAACAGGCGCGCAAGCGCTATGACCACCTGCAGAAGAAGGCCACGCTCAGCGCCTGATGTTTGTCCGGGGGGACCGCCTGCTCGCGCGGCTCGCGATGTCCCCCCGGGACCCCCGCGCTTCGGCGGGGCAAAGCCCGTCCTCAGCGCCTGATGCATGTCCGGGGGGACCACCTGCTCGTGCGGCTCGCGATGTCCCCCAGGAACCCCCGCGCTTCGGCCGGGCAGGGCCCGTCCTCAGCGCCTGATGCCGTCCAGGTCCGCAGGCGTGTCAAGGTCTGCCTCGCCGGCCGGGAAGGGCAGAGTGGCGGTGTTTTCGCGCAGAAGAATGGCCTTTGCGCCGCCATCCCCGCGCAGGGCCAGCAGGTCGGGGAAAAGACGGCGCGGCAGCACCGCCGGGACCCCGATGGAATGGCCGTAGGCACAGGCGGCGGGGCGGCTGGTGTCCGCCTCGGCCAGTGCGAGGAGTTTCTCGAGCAGGTTGGCATCCACCGCCGGTTGATCCACCGTCAGGATGAGCGCGGCCTCCACATCTGGGGCCAGGGCGGCGATCCCGGCGCGAATGGAACTGGCCATGCCTTCGGCGGCCTCGGAATTGCGGACCACGCGCACCGCTGGATCCAGCGGACCCGGGTCCCAGTTGCCCACCACAGCGATCACGGGGTCACAGCCCGAGGCTGTGGCGATCCGAATGGCACGCTGGAGCAACGTTTCGCCATCGAGCACGAGCAGCGCCTTGGGGCCGCCCATGCGCCTCCCCGAGCCCGCAGCCAGGATCACGGCGGCGGTCATGGCGTGCGGTTCGCCGTGTCGCTGGCCCGCAGGGAGCGCCCGCTCCGGCCGTGAAGGCAGGCCTGGATCTCCGCGAGGATCGAGAGGGCGATGCCTTCGGGATCCGTCGCGCCGAGGTCGAGCCCCACGGGCGTGTGCAGGTGCGCACCAGCGTGGAGGCCCTCCTCGGCCAGTTCCTCCAGCAGCTTGGCCCCTCGGGCGCGGCTGCCCATGAGGCCCAGGTAGGCCACGGGTGAGGGCAGCAGCAGGCGCAGGGATTCGAGGTCCTTGGCGTAGTGGTGGGTCATGAGGACCACGGCGCTGCGGGCGTCCAGGGGGAGCCCTGGGAGGACCTGGGCCGGGTGGCCCGCGCGCACCGCATCCGCCTCGGGGAACCGCTCGGGCCGGGCGAAGGCTGGTCGATGATCCAGCAGACCCACGAACCAGCCGAGTTCCTTCGCCATGCGGACCAGGGGGCGGCTGTCGTCGCCGGCACCAAGGATCCAGAGGGCCGTGGGGGGAATGAATGTTTCGGTGAAGCCAGACGCGGGTGCGTCTGGCCCTGGGAGAAGGCTGCGCCTTCCCAACTGATCTGGCTCCAGATCAGTGCAGAGCGTGAGGGGGGTCCTTGAGGCCCAGGCCTGTTCGATCGACGCCATCCATGCGGGGAAGCCGTGGAGCGGTTCGACCAGGATCTCGAGGACGCCTTCGCAGCCGCTACCGCTGCCCCAGACGAGGTCGGTCTCGCCACGCAGGTCGTACCGCACCAGGCGAGGGCGGCCCTCTGTCAGGCATTCCATGGCACGGGCGTGGACATCACCCTCCAGGCAGCCCCCGCTGAGGGAACCCCGCAGGGGGCCGGCGGAGTCCAGCAGCAGGCGTGCGCCGGGTCTGCGGTAGCTGGCGCCCACCACCTGCACAAGGGTCGCCAGGGCCAGAGGGCCTGGGTGTTGGTGGATTAGTCGGAGGATGTCCTGGAGTTCTTTCACTTGAACGAATCGAGACCCAGGGGCAGGCGCCGGATGCGCTTGCCCGCAGCCGCGAAGACGGCGTTCAGGACGGCGGGAATGGCCAGGGGCACGGGGGGTTCGCCCATGCCGGAGGGGGCTTCGCTGCTGGGCACCACATGGGTTTCGATGGCGGGCATATCCGCCAGGCGGAGCACCGGGAAGTCATGGAAGCCGGTCTGCACCGTGCGACCCTTCTCCCAGGTGATCTGGGAGAACAGGGCCGACAGGCCGAACGCGATGCCGCCCTCCACCTGGGCCTCGAGACCTGCGGGATTCACGGCGAAACCGCAGTCCACAGCACAGGTGACCTTGTGGATGCGGAGCTGGCCCTTCTCCACCGAGACCTCGGCCACTTCTGCGGCGTAGGTACGGCCGTCGTAGGCGTGGCAGGCGAGGCCCAGGCCATGTCCCACAGGCAGCTTGCGGCCCCAACCGGCTTTCTCGGCTGCGACCTGCAGGACCTTCTTGAGGCGGCGGATATCCGCCTCTTCGCGGCCGAATTTGACCACGCCCCGATCGCCCATCAGATCGAGGCGAAGCTGGAGCGGATCTTTACCCTGGGCGTGGGCCACCTCGTCGAGGAAGCATTCCCGGGCGAAGACATTGGGCACGATCTCAATGCCGCGCCACCAGCCGAGGGGGGGCGGGGCCTCCACTTCGGCGAAATCCACCCGGAGGGCGGGAAGGGCGTAGGGGATGTCCAGGGCACCGTTGGCTTCGACCGAGGCCTGAGCCGGGGATTTCTGCCCTTCCATCCAGGAGCGCAGCACGGCGGGGCCCGCGATGCGATGGGCCCAGGCGGAGATCGCGCCGGAGGTATCGAGTCCAGCCCTCATGCGGTGCAGGGTGGCGGGCTGATAGAGGTCGTGGCGGAAGTCGTCTTCCCGATCCCAGACCACCTGCACCGGCCCTCCGCCTGCGGCCTTGGCCACCTGGGCAGCCTCGGTGCTGAAATCGGTGCCAAGGCGGCGTCCGAAGCCGCCGCCGATGAGGGCCACGTTCACCTTCATCTGTTCGGGCTTGAGGCCGAGGGCCGCTGCTGCGCGTTCCTGGGCGCGGTTCGGAGACTGGCTTCCGGTCCACATTTCGGCACCTTCGGCCTGCATCTGCACGACGGTATTCATGGGTTCGACGGTGGCGTGGGCCTGGTAGGGGAAGGCATACTCCGCCTCCAGAACCTTGGCTGCCGCCGCCAAGGCCTTGTCCACATCACCCTCCCTGCGGGCCTCATCCGCGGGACCCGTGAGGGCGGCGCGCATCTTCTCTTCCAGGGCCCCGGAGTTGAAATCCTTTGCCGGGCCCTCGTCCCAGGTGGTGGTGAGGGCCAGGGCCTCGCGGCCCTTGAAGGCGGCCCAGGTGTTGTCGGCGATTACGGCGAGGCCGGTGGGCACCTTCAGCACGGCCTTTACGCCGCGCACGGCCTTGGCCCTGGTGTCATCCCAGGTTTTGGGTTGGCCCCCCGGGACCTCGCAACGCAGGACGGCGGCAAAGCGCTGGCCGGGGCGGCGGACATCGAGACCGAAAATGGCCTTGCCCGTGACAATGGCGGGGCCATCGAAGCGGGGCGTTCGCTTGCCCAGCAGGTGGTAATCGGCAGGCTTCTTCAGGGCCGGATCCTTGGGCACAGGTAGCTTCGCGGCGGCTTCCGCGAGGTCGCCGAAGCCAAGCTTCTTTCCGCCGGGGCCTACGACGAAGCCCTTCTCGGTGCGGCATTGATCCGCGCCCACTTTCCACTGCGCAGCGGCGGCGGCCTTCAGCATCTCCCGGGCAGTGGCGCCAGCCTTGCGCAGCGGCGTCCATGTGCTGCTGACGCTGGTGCTGCCGCCGGTCTGCATGCCCTTGAACTCTGGACCGGGCTGGGCGTTGACGACTTCGATTTTGGACCAGTCGAGGTCCATCTCCTCCGCCACCGCCAGGGGCAGGGCGGTGCGCACGCCCTGGCCCATCTCGGTCTTGGGGACGGTGATGCGCACGGTGCCGTCTGGCTTCACCGTCAGGTAGGCATTGGGCCGGAACTCGGCCTTGGCGGCCGCACCGGGTCTCGGCTTGGCCTCCAGATGGAGGCCAAGCACGAGTCCCGCGCCGGCTGCGCCAGAGACTTTCAGGAAATCGCGGCGGCTGGTCACTTCACACTTCCCGCGGCGCGCTTCACGGCTTTCCGGATGCGCGGATAGGTCCCGCAGCGGCAGACGTGGTCGGCGAAGGCCTCCTCGATGTCGCCGTCTGTGGGGTGGGCGTTCCGCTTGAGCAGCGCGGCCGCGGTCATGATCATGCCGGGTTGGCAGTAGCCGCACTGGGCGACATCCTCGGCGATCCAGGCCTTCTGCACGGGGTGAGAGCCGTCCTTCGACAGGCCCTCGACGGTGATGACCGCGTGTCCGGCGGCTTCCTTCAGGCTCCTCTGGCAGGATTTCACCGCCTGGCCGTCAAGGTGGACGGTGCAGGAGCCACAGACGCCCTGGCCGCATCCGAACTTGGTGCCGGTGAGTCCGAGGGTGTCACGCAGGATCCAGAGAAGGGGGGTATCAGCCTCAGCGTCCACGGGGCGGACGCGGCCGTTCACGGTGAGCTGGTAGGAGGGCATGGCAGCTCCTGGAAAGGTTCTGGGATGAGGCTTCCACCCTACGCCGAAGAGAACGGTGTCGCAACGGTGGTGGGGCGCTGTCACCTGCCGGAGCGGCCCTGACGATCGGGATGTCGCAGCGAGCTGCCTCCGGATCTGGGCTTTCGAAGCCGGAAACTGGAACGTGTTGTTCGACGTGCGGTTGCCGATCCCAAAGCCCAAACCCTGACCCTGGCATCCCTCTCGCCCTTCCCCTGGGTTGTGTCGGGAGTTTGTCGTGCTGAGACGGATGGTGCTGTCCCTTGGATTGCTGGTGGGCCTGGGTCTTGGGGCACAGGGGTCCGATCGGCCCGCGCTGCCGCCGACGCCCGCGGAGAAGGAACTGCAGGCTCCCTTGACGCTGGAGGACGGAAAACCGACGCAGAGCCCGGCAGCTGAAGCCCCCCCCTCAGGTCTACGGGCTTTCGGATCCCTGGTGCTGGTGCTGGGATTGGCGGGTGCCAGCCTGTGGGCCCTGAAGAAATACGGTCGTGGACGCATCCCCGGCGGCGGGGGTGGCAAGCTGCGGGTGGAGGAAACCCTCGCCCTGGGTGACCGGCGCTATGTCTCCATCCTTGATGCGGAAGGCGAGCGGTTCCTCATCGCCCTGACCCCGCAGGGAATCAGCCTGATCTCGCGGCTGGATCCGGGCGACCGGGGCGAACCCGGCACCTTCGATGACGCCCTGTCCCGGCAGGTGGATCTGGGGCGCCCGGTCCCCGTGAAGGAGATGGAGGCCCTGCTCAAGCAGGGTGGGGGTGGCCAATGAGCCGCGTTCTCCGCTGGCTTCCCGCGGTCTTCCTGCTGCTTGCGGGCCTGAGCCTCTGCGCCCAGCAGGCGGCCCCGCTGCCATCAGTCACGGTGGACTTCGGCAAGGCGCCCTCGGGCCCCGCGCTCAGCTCCAGTCTCCAGGCCGTGCTGCTGCTGACGATTCTGACCCTGGCTCCGACCATTCTCATGACCGCCACCAGCTTCACCCGCATCGTGGTGGTGATGCACTTCCTTCGCCAGGGCCTTGGGACGCAGCAGACGCCCTCGAATCAGGTGCTCATCAGCCTCTCGCTGGTGCTCACCTTCTTCATCATGGCGCCCACGGCCCGGGAAATTAACACCACGGTGCTCCAGCCCCTTCAGCGCAACGAACTGACTACGGAACAGGCGCTGGACCGAACAGGAGCACCCATGAAGGTGTTCATGCTGCGCCACACCCGGAAGAAGGACCTGGCCCTGTTTCTCCGCATCGCCAAGGCCCCGGCGCCGAAGACCAAGGCCGACGTGCCCATGGAATGTCTGCTGCCGGCCTTCCTCATCAGCGAGTTGAAGACCGCCTTTGAAATTGGCTTCATGATTTTCCTGCCGTTCCTGGTGGTGGACATCGTGGTGGCCAGCATCCTGCTGAGCATGGGCATGATGATGCTGCCCCCCGTGGTGATCTCACTGCCTTTCAAGGTGCTGCTGTTCGTGCTTGTGGACGGCTGGTACCTGATCGTCGGATCACTGGTGAAGGGGTACACGGGATGAACGAGCTCCTGATCGCCCAAATCGGGAAAGACGCCCTCAGGACCGCGCTGCTGGTGGCGGGGCCGGCCCTGCTTGTGTCGCTGGTTGTAGGCCTCCTCATTTCGGTGTTCCAGGTGGTCACGAGTTTGCAGGACCAGACCATTGCCTTTGTGCCCAAGGTCATCGCGGTGATGGTGGTGGTGGCCATCAGCTTTCCCTGGATGCTGCAGGTTATGCTCCAGTTCACCACGCGCATGTTCACCGACTTCAATTCCGTCGTCCGGCAGCTGACCTGAGACCGTCGTGACGCCGATCCTCTCGGATCCAGGGATGTGGGCCTTCACCGGCGCCAAGGCAGCGCTGTGGGTGCTGGTGCTCACACGCATCACCGGCCTGCTGGCGGCCTTCCCGATCTTGGGCTCTGAACAGATGCCATTGCAGCTCCGCGCGGCGTTGGGGGCTCTGCTCGCCACGGTGATTCTGCCGGTCATCCCGGTGCCCCATTCCGTGCCTTCGAGCCTGCCGGAGTTGGCGGGGCTGATGGCGTCCGAGCTGGCGATCGGCCTGCTGCTCGGCACCGTGGTGGCCTGGGTCCTGGAGGCCGTGGCCTTCGCAGGCACGTTGATGGATACCCAGATGGGATTTTCATTCGTGCAGTTCCTGGATCCGGCCACGTCCCAGAGCACGTCAGTCTCGGGTTCGCTCATGATGCAGATCGCGGCGCTCATGATCTTCGTCACGGGCCTGCACCACCAGATGATCCTCGCTCTGGTGGACAGCTACCGTGTGGCCCCGATGGGACAGGGCGTGCCGCTTCAGGTCGCGGGTCTCGTCGCGCTCATCGGCCAGCTGCTCGCGAAGGGCTTCCAGCTGGCTTTCCCGGTGCTGGCGGTGCTGTTCCTTCTGGACGTCATTCTCGGGATCTCCGGCAAGTTCATGCCGCAGCTCCAACTGCTCCAGCTGAGCTTCCCCCTTAAAATCGCACTGGGCATGATGATCCTCGGCCTGGTGTTGAGGGAGCTGGGTTCGTGGCTGACGCCGTTGCTGGAATCGGCGCCCAGGCTGGCGCTGAAGCTGCTCGGAGGATAGGAGCCTCCAGGCCAGTGGTCGCACAAGCCCCCGTTCATTTCTTGGAGAATTCGCTAAATGGCCCATGATCCTGGCCGCACAGAGAAGGCCACTCCCCGGCGGCGTCAAAAAGCGCGAGATGAGGGCTCGGTTCCACGCAGCTCCGATTTCGACGGCGCGATTCTGCTCTGGGGGAACTTCTTTCTCTTCCTGGGGCTCGGGGGGGCCACCCTGGCCCTGCTGACGAAGCAGGTGGCCCACTTCTTCCAAATGGCTCAGCCGGGCGCCTTGGCCGATGCGGGTCGGGTGACGCTCCTCGCTGATGTATTGATGATCCTGGGGCGGCTGCTGCTGCCCTTTCTCGGGCTCAACTTCCTGCTGGCCATGGCCACGGGATTCGCCCAGCGGGGATTCAGCTTCAGCGCCAAACCCCTTCAGCCGAAATTCGACCGTTTGAACCCGGCCCAGGGGTTCAAACGCCTGTTCTCGACCCGAGCGGTGGTGGATCTATTCAAAAGCCTGGCGAAGTTCGCGCTCCTGGGCTTGGTGGCCTACGCTGTGCTGGAACCAAGGATCCCTGCGCTGCTTGCCACCCTCAAGCTGCCCCTGGGGCAATCCATGGACCTTTTCCACAGCGCGCTGTTCGCGCTCTACCGCAATGTGATGTTGGCCATGCTCCTGCTGGCCTTGACCGATTTTGCCTGGCAGCGCCTTTCCTTTGAGAAGAGCATTCGCATGACCAAGCAGGAAGTGAAGGACGAAGCGAAGGATTCGGAAGGTAATCCGGAGATCAAGCACAAGCAGAAGTCCATCATGCAGGCGGCGGCCAGAAGGCGGATGTTGTCGGAGGTCCCCAAGGCGACTGTGGTCGTCACCAATCCCACCCACGTGGCCATCGCCCTCCGTTACGACGAAGAGATGTCTGCTCCGGTATGTGTGGCGAAGGGCCTGGACCACCTGGCCCTCAAGATCCGTGAACGAGCCAGGGAAAGCGGTGTGCCGATTCTGGAGCGCCCTGAACTCGCCCGCGCGCTCTACCGTGTGGTGGAGGTGCAGAAACCGATTCCCCGCGATCTGTACCAGGCCGTGGCCCAGGTCCTGGCCTTTGTTTATCGGCTCAGGGGGGCCGCCTGATGCAGGGCTTCCGGCGGGATCGGAATCCCGCCGCCTCGGCCGCCGTTGAATGGTCCTATTGCAGCCGCCTCAGGCCCGCTTTCACGAGATCAGGTGGCGCGGGAAACAGGCCGGCGTCCGCCACGCACTCCTGGCCTTCACGGGAGAGTACGAAGACGGCGAATTCCCTGACCGGCTCGGGAAGGGGCTTGCCGGGCGCCCGGTTGACATAGAGATAGTTGAGCCGGGTCATGGGGTACTTGCCGGCCGTGACGGCCTCCTGGGTCGGGGGAACCGCTTCCTCGGCCTGATAGGGGACCACCGGCAACACTTTGTTGCTGGAGTACCAGGCCACGATGGGCGCATAACCGATCGCGCCAGGATCCGTCATGACGGACTCGGCCACACCATTGGCATCGGCGCACTCCTTGATGGTGACCTTGCACTCACCCTTCAACAGGACCTGCTCCCGGAACAGTTGGCAGATGGCCGTCGCCTTCTCGCGGCTATAGGGCGTGATGGTCCGTTCCTTCCATTCCCCCCTGAGTCCCAGATCACCCCAGGAGGTGAGGTCCTCCTTGGCGCCCCCGAGGCGTTTGGTGCCGTAGATCGCGTCCAGCTCGCCCATGGAGATCTTCTTCAGGGGATTGCTGCGGTTGACGAACACAATGGTGGCATCGATGCAGAGGGGGATCCGCAGCGGGGGGTACCCATGCTTGGCCTCGAAGGCCTTCGTTTCCTGGGGGGTCATTTCCCTCGCCAGGAAAGCCAGGGCAGCCCCACCTTCCACGAAGGCTTTCACGGCGGGAGGGGTGGTTGAGGGTGTGAATTTCAGACGGGAGGAGGGATTGAACTTCCGGAAGGCGGTGTCCCATTCATCGCAGAGCTGGGCCAGGGGGTCGGAACCGACCGCTGTCACCATTTCCGTGACGGGTGCCCCTGGCCGGAAGGCTGGAACCCCGGGATCCACCTTGGCGCGGTAATGGTTCAGTTGGGCGGCGAGTGGCAGTGCCATCGCGAACATCAAGGGGAGGAGGCAGGCGCAACGAGGCATGATCGCTCCGAATTCGGATATAAATACCCTTCGGTCATTTTTACAGCGGTGATGAATTTCTGTAAATCGATCCGGTCCCGGATAGGGCTCCAGAAGTCCCTATCGGCCTCCGAAAGGGTATTGTTAGGCCATCCAGAGGAAC
>JAVBYJ010000023.1 GCA_030824075.1 Geothrix sp. | reverse complement strand
GGCCGCGAGATCGGCGTGACCCTCAGCGACAGCCACCAGATGGACCCGGAATACAGCACCAGCGCCCTGGTGGCCTGGCATCCGCAGGCGCGCTACTTCTCCGTTTGAAGGACGGGCTCCGAGACTTCCTCCAGGCGTCGCAGGGAGGTTCTGCAGCCGTTCCGCACTTCCTCGACAGGACAGCTTTCCCCCAAAGCCAGCCGGGTCTCGGTGTGGCGCACAAGGCGGTGCAGATCCACCATGCCGTAGCTGGCGGCGAGCCCCGCCAGGCGATGGAGGGCCTGGGCCACGCACGTGGGTTGCGTCAGGTCCTCCAGGCAGGCCTCCGCCGAATCCCGGCAGGCCCGCAGGCCCTTGGCCCAGGTTTCCTCCCCCAGGTCGCGGCGGATCCGTGCCACTTGGGCCTCGTCCACCTGGCATGGGCTGGGTGCAACGTCCTCCGGGGTGCAGATGGGCAGGTCCATCAGTAGGGCCGCGAGACGCTCCAGTCGGAGGGGCTTGGGCAGCACGCCCCGCCCCCCCGCTTCGAGGCCAACCTGAAGGCCGGGGAGCCCTGTGTCTGCCGAGGAAAGGAAAACCGGCAGGTTCGCCGCCCGGGGATCAGGCAGGGTCCGAATGCGCTTGAGCACTTCCAGGCCGTCCATGTCATGCATGTGCAGGTCCAGCAGGATGGCATCGAAGGGGCGCGCGCCCAGGATCTCCAAGGCCTCACCACCGCTCGCCACGCTCACCGCTTCATGACCCAGACGCGCCAGGAGGCCCGCCGCCACGATCCGGTTGGCCTCCACATCGTCGACCACCAGGACCGTCAAGGGCACCGTTCCCGCCCTGGTCCCGGTCCCTTCAGGTGGGGCCTCCCCCACCGGCAAGACGAGGGAGAAGGTGAAGCGGCAACCTTGCCCGGGGGCACTCTCCAGGCTCAGCTCCGCTCCCATGGCCGCCACCAGCTCACGGCTGATGGCCAGACCCAGGCCCGCCCCACCATGCCGGCGCTGGATGGACATGTCCCCCTGCTCAAAGGGGGCGAACACCCGGCGCTGAGCCGCCTGGTCCAGGCCCGGCCCCGTATCCCGCACACAGAAGGTGCAGCGAACGTGCGGCGGTGGACCGGAGGCCTCCGTCCCTTCCAGAGACAGCACGACCTCCCCCCGGTCGGTGAATTTCACCGCATTGCCCGCCAGGTTGACCAGCACCTGGCGCAGGCGCAACCCATCCCCCACCAGGAGGGGCGGCAAGGGGCCCTCTTGCTCCACCCGGAAGGCCAGCCCCTTGGCCAAGGCCTGAGGGTGGAGGGCGGCCTGCACCGCGGCAAGCAGGTCCGCGGGACGGAAGGACTCCTGGGTCAGGCTCAGGTGGCCAGCCTCGATGCGGGCCAGGTCCAGCAGGTCATCCAGGAGGCGCGCCAGCAGGTGCCCGTTGCGGGCGATGATCTCCAGCGGTTGCCGCTGCTCCGGGCGGAGGTTGGGAGCCTGGAGCAGCTGGACGCCGCCGAGCACACCGTTCAGGGGAGTCCGGATCTCGTGGCTCATCATGGCCAGGAAGCGGCTCTTCGCGTCGTGCGCCCGGCGCGCCGCCTCCTCGGCCGCCTTGCGCTCCGCCACCTCATGCTCCAGGCAGTCCCTCAGGGCGAAATCCCGGCGCTGGGTGCGATTCCAGGTCACGCGAAAGGCGACTCCGACCCCGTTCGCGAACAGCAGGTAGAGGGCCTTGAGACCCACCGCCGGGGCCCCCAGCCCCTCCGTGGCCACCAGGTAGCCCAGGAATAGCCCGGTGCCGATGAGCGCCGAGACCAGGCTCAGGCGCAGGGCGAGGGGCAGCATCATGTAGATGCCGAGCACAAAGAGGACGATGAACGGGAGCTCCTGGGGGTGGGAGGGGCCCTGGGCCAGGGTGAGCAGGTGGTATTCCACCACTTCCGTGACCGGAACGAGCGTGACGCCCGCGAAGAGGAAGCCCTGCGCCGTCTCCAGAGGGCGGCGGGACCTGGCCAGGAATCCCGCGATCCCCAGCAGGCCCCAGACCCCCAGACGCAGGGCCGCCAGGGTCCAGAAGGACCTGCTGGTCCCGAAGGTCTGATGGTCGAAGGCGAGGGCCGCCACATAGAGGCCGGGCAGGAAGGCCAGAAAGCGGAGCTGCGCGGCCAGGCGCGGCTGGAGATCGTCCTGGAAGGCTGCCTCCGTGGCGGGGTGGATGAAGATGCCCAGCCAGCGGGAAAGGGCCAGCGGCCCAGTGTGCACGGGCTCAGCCCTGGGCCCGGTAGCCCACACCCGGCACGGTCTGGAGCAGGGAGGGATGCCTCGGATCATCCGCCAGCTTCCGGCGCAAACGGGACACCAGCGTGTCCACGCTGCGGCTGCAGACGGTGGTGCCTTCGGGGCTGACGATCTCGGACAGGTCCGCGCGGGTAAGCACTCGCCCCTTGGCCTCCATCAGGGCAGCGAGCAGATCGAACTCACCCCGGGTCAGTGCGATCTCCGTCCCCGCGCCGTCCAGAAGGCGTCGCCCCAGTGCGTCCAGATGGAAGCTGCCGACGGGAAGGGTGTGGAGGAGGGGCTCGCCACAGCGCCGCAGCAGGTTCTGGATGCGGGCCAGCAGTTCGCGGGGGTCATAGGGTTTCTCCACGAAGTCGTCCACCCCCAGTTCCAGGGCCAGGAGCCGGTCGGCCGGTCGACTGGTCACGATGAGCACGGGGATGGCGCGCCGGATGAGTTCCCGGGCCAGTTCCAGGCCATCGCCATCCGGCAGGTTCAGGTCCAGCAACACCAGGCAGGGATGGGTGGCCGCGGCCTGGGCGCGCCCCTGGGCCAGAGTCCCCGCCTCCTCCACCCGAAAGGTCGCCTGACGCAGATAGGCCGCCAGCAGGAGACGCTGGGCGGGATCGTCCTCGATGAGCAGGATGGGGTTCGGCTGGCTCATGGTTGAGAGGGGTGGTTGACAGGCCATTATCTACCTGTTGGCAAGTTATTGACATGGATTCGGTACCTTTGCGCTGGACAGCGATGCCCACTCAACCGCCACGCACCGCCGCGGAGGACCCCATGAACCCGGGAATCCCATTGCGCCTATCCCTTCTACTCGCCCTGCTCTGCGCCCTCGGCTGCGGCGGCAGAAGCAGCTCCACACCCGCGGCACCTGGCGGATTGACCATCGCCCAGGTCTACGACAAAACCATCACCTCCCTCAGGGCGGGCAACCCCGACACGGACGGGGACGGCATCCCCGATGACATCGAGCAAAATCTGCTCCACACCGACCCCCTGAAGGTGGATTCGGATGGGGATGGCATCTTCGACAATGTCGAGATCTTCGGCAACATGAAGTGGGGTGAGAATGACGCCGTCCCCGACATGAACGGGAACGGCGTCATTGCCGCCCTCGACAAGGATGACGACGGCAACGGCATCAACGATGGGGAGCTGGTGGACAGCGATGGGGACGGCATCCCCAATTACCTGGAGTTCTACGGCTACACCTACGATGCCCTGAGCGGCAAGCCCAAGCTCTGGGATGGCGTCGACCACTCGGTGCGCTACTACAAGACCGATCCGAACCAGCGCTCCACGGACCAGGACCCCTTCGACGACCTCACCGAGATCTCCGGCACCAATATGGACGTGTCCGTCCAGGGCCCGGGCGACCTGCCCATGGTGCCGGCCCTGCCGGAGATCGTGGTCCGCCTGGAGGGGTACCGGGTGACCCTCAACGACGCCATCACCGTGACCCAGGGCCGATCCGTGAGCCAGGGAACCACCTGGGATTCCACCACCACCGCCACACACTCTCGGACGAGGGAGGACAACTGGGAGGTGGGAATCGAGGCCGAGGTGGGATTCGAGTTCCCCGGCGTCAAGGCCACCGTCAAAGCCCATGCGAACTACGGGGGCCACATCGCGAACACCCATGAGACCAGCAATGCCACGTCCCGCGGCGGCTCCCTGGTGAGCACGGAGGAATGGTCCCAGGCCACGACCACGAACCCCACGGAGGCCGCCAAGATCAAGCTCTTCCTGAAGGTGTACAACCAGGGGAGCGCCTGCGCGAGCAACGTGGTGCCCACCCTCACCCTGCGGATCGGGGGCCACAATGTGGCCACCTTCAAGCCGGGCGAAAACCAGGTCAACCTGCTTGAGCCCGGAGGAACCTACCCCTCGACCCCCGGAGTCTGCTGGGTGGTGGACAGCAACCAGGCCGGCAAGGACATCTACCTGACCTTGAACGAGCTCAGGGCCCTGGAATGCGGTGCGCCCGTGAACATCACGATGACCCAGATGACCGCGGACGTCATGCGCTTGAACCCCGCCACCGGAGCCTACGAACGCATGGGGGACTGGAACGAGTACCGGGCCCGCTGCAAGGCCGTGTGCGCGAACCTCTACTTCGACCTCGGCGACGGCAACTTCGTCCACAGCCTGGTCTACGCAGATGGCCGGCCCACGGCGCCCGCGGTGACCCTGGGGGACGCCTTCCTGTGGGGCGTGGGGGGCTACACGCACCAGGGCCTGGGCTTCACCTATCGGGACATGGATGGGCTGAAAAAGGAGATGAAGCTGGAGGACTGGGCCATCTGCCTGGACGGAGCCACCTACGAAGCGAATGGATTGGAAAAGGGAAAACCCTTCCCCGCAGGCTTCAATCTCTTCGACCTCCGCCTGAGCCCAAGCTCCGTGATCGTCGCCAAGGTGCCCCGGGCCTCGGTGGATGGCACCCTCGTGGATGGCGTCTACGTCTACGAACCTGAGATCTATTACGCCTACTACGACAGCGCCACCGGCAGCGTGAACGCGGTGGTGGGGGACTACAACGGTGTGGCCAAGGCGGAGTTCATCGACAAGGACGGGAACGCCCGTCTCATGTCCATGGATCTGGCGGGATCGGACTTCTATGTCTATCACCCCCAGGCGGACACCTTGGTTTATCCCGGCGGCTATGTGTTCAAGGGCACGGAGAAGATCCGGGTCACCAATGTCAAAGGCGATCGGGCCGAACAGACCCTCACGGGGATCTACGCGACCCCCGAACCCGTGGCGCCCACCATCGAATGGGCCGTGATCGACGCCAGTGATCCGGTCAAACCCTTCATGGAGGCCAAGGTGGTGCCGGGCCAGAATGCCCCCCTTGACTGGGTCTGGCTCTTTCCCAACAACGCCAATTACGCTCCCGTCAAGCTCGCCCTGGTAGCGGACGTCTACCGGCGGCCGGATGTGTGGACCTGCAGCCTGGCGGATGGCATGAACCTGGGCATGGATGTGTGGAACACCATGACCTTGACGGCCCATGCCCAGGGCGGTCTCTACAGCGAGTGGAACGGGAAATTCGATATCCTGCGCCCCTACCATGTGGGCCTGCGGGATCTGAATTCCTACTACGGGTGGTACTGGGATGACGACTGGTCCCAACATGCTTTGAATCTCGACAACAGTGAAATCACCGCCTTCGGGTGGGAAGAGGGCAACGGCATCCCCTACCCCAACGACAACTTTGAACTGTGGGTCTGGTGGCAGAACGGCAATTGGCAGATGCGCATCAACAAGGTTCAGTCCTACAAAATGTCGGGCATCCCCTATGACGAGATCACCCAGCAGACCGCCAACTTCCTGAAGGACCATCTGGCGACCGTCCCGGATTACCCCATCATCCAGAACGGCGACACCTTCCTTCTAAGGACCAGCGAGGGGCGGTTGGCCAAACTGGAGATCGTGGAATGCGTGCCCTATGACCCTTCCGGGGCCTATAACCGAGCGCAGCGAACGCGCGTCCGGTACACGGTGTTCGAAAACTGAAACCAGGGCTCCTGGGGTTTCCAGGGAAGGCCATCCTGCCCACGCCTTCCCTGGAGACCGAAGACGTTCCCTCTGGCCTGGGTGCAGTTGGGCGACCGGACCGGGATTCCTCTCATGACAGGGGTTGAAATCCCCGATACGAAGGGTTAGATTCTTCCCCAGACCCTGCGGGGTCGTTTTCACCTGAGATCCTTGTCAGTTCCATAGCGAGTTATCCAGAAAGGTGGAGGGACGGGCCCTGTGAAACCTTGGCAACCTGCGAAAGCAAGGTGCCAATTCCTGCCGTGATTGATTGACTGATCAATCGCGGAGAGATGTCGAGCTGTGTCGAACTGACGAGCACGCCAAAGGGGCCCGAATTGTCGGGCCCCTTTGGCGTTTTTTCTACTCCTGGACTTGCATGGACGATAAGGCCTCGGCCTCTTCACCTTTTCTGTTCCAGGAGACGCCATGAGCGCCAGCACCCCCCGCTTTGAAACCCTCGCCCTCCACGGGGGCCACAGCCCGGACTCGGATACCAAGAGCCGCGCCGTGCCCATCTACCAGACCACGAGCTACGTGTTCGATTCCGCCGAGCACGGCGCCCAGCTCTTCAACCTGGAGGTGCCGGGCAACATCTACACCCGGATCATGAATCCCACCACGGCCGTGCTGGAACAGCGCGTGGCCCAGTTGGAGGGCGGCATCGCGGGCCTCGCGGTGGCTTCCGGCCAGGCGGCCATCACGCTCACGCTCACCACGCTGCTGCGGGGCGGCGATCACATCGTGGCCGGCAACAACCTCTACGGCGGAACCTACAACCTGCTGCACCACACCCTGCCCCGCGCGGGCATCTCCACCACCTTCGTGGATTCGAAAAGCCCCGAGGCCTTCCGCGCCGCCATTACGCCCAAGACCCGCGCCATCTACCTCGAAGCC
This sequence comes from Geothrix sp., assembly GCA_030824075.1. Taxonomy (GTDB): domain Bacteria; phylum Acidobacteriota; class Holophagae; order Holophagales; family Holophagaceae; genus Geothrix. Next base: position 16,885 of record JAVBYJ010000023.1, on the reverse strand, counting down.
CTGGGCAACCCGAAGCTGGACGTACCCGAGTTCGCGCTCATCGCCGCCATCGCCCACACGGCGGGCGTCCCCCTCATCGTGGACAACACCTTGCCCAGCCCCTACCTGCTGAACCCCATCGCCCACGGCGCCGACATCGTGGTACACAGCGCGACGAAGTTCCTGGGGGGCCACGGCACCTCCGTGGCGGGGGTCATCGTGGACGGCGGAACGTTCGATTGGAAGAGCGGCAAGTTCCCCGAATTCACCGAACCCTTCGCCGCCTACCACGGCGCGGTGCTGGCGGACCTCGCAGGTCCGGCGGCCTTCATCACCAAGGCCCGCATCGAGGGCCTGCGCGACACTGGCGCCGCCCTCAGCCCCTTCAACGCCTTCCTCATCCTCCAGGGGATCGAGACCCTGCACCTGCGCCTGGAACGCCACGGCGAGAACGCCCTGGCCGTGGCCCAGTGGCTGGAGCAGCACCCGAAGGTGGCCTGGGTGAACTACCCCGGCCTTCCGGGCAACGAGAATCACGCCACCGCCGCCCGCCACTTCCGGAAGGGCGCGGGTTTCGGCGGGATCCTCACCTTCGGCGTGAAGGGCGGGTTGAACGCCGGCAAGGCCGTCATTGACGGCGTGAACCTGTTCTCGCGGCTGGCCAACGTGGGCGATGCCAAGAGCCTCATCATCCACCCCGCGAGCACCACCCATGCGCAGCTGTCCGTCGAAGAGCGCGTCGCCACCGGCGTCACCGATGACCTGATCCGCCTGTCCGTAGGCCTTGAGCACATCGACGATCTCATTGAGGACCTGGCCGCGGCCCTCGCGAAAGCCTGATGCCATGCCCGTTACCATCCCCAGCTCCCTGCCCGCCCGCGGCGTCCTCGAGGCGGAGAACGTGTTCCTCATGGACGAGCAGCGCGCCCTCCAACAGGACATCCGCCCGCTCCGCATCGCCATCCTCAACCTGATGCCCACCAAGGTGGCGACGGAGACCCAGCTCCTGCGCCTCCTCGGGAACACCCCCCTGCAGGTGGAGGTCACACTGCTCCACATGGCCTCGCACGAAGCGAAGAACACCGCCGCGGAACACCTGCTGGAGCACTATGTGTCCTTCGCGGAGGTCCGGCATCAGTCCTTCGATGGCCTCATCGTCACCGGCGCCCCCGTGGAGACCCTGCCCTTCGAGGCCGTGGACTACTGGGAAGAACTCACGGAGCTGCTGGACTGGGCGCGGACCAATGTCTTCTCCAGCCTCTTCATCTGCTGGGGCGCCCAGGCCGCCCTCTACCGCTACCACGGGATTCCCAAACACCCCCTGGCAGAGAAGCTGTTCGGGGTCTTCCCCCACCGCCTGAACGTGCGCCATGAGCGGATCGTGCAGGGCTTCGACGACGTGTTCTTTGCACCCCACTCGCGCCACACCGAGACCCGCGGGGCGGATGTCCTGGCTTCGCCAGGCCTGGTGCTCCTTGCCGAATCCGATGAGGCGGGCGTCTACCTCATCCAGTCCACGGATCGACGGCAGGTTTTCGTCACGGGCCATTCGGAGTACGACCCCGGCACCCTGCAGGGCGAGTACGCCCGCGACCTCGGGAAGGGCCTACCCATCGGCGTCCCACGGAACTATTTCCCCGGAGACGATCCTTCCCGGGAGCCCCTGGTCCGCTGGCGGGGCCATGCCAACCTGCTCTTTTCCAATTGGCTGAACTACTTCGTCTACCAGGAGACGCCCTATGAGCTGGGCCGACTCCCCGCGGAAGGGGGGCAGGGATGAGCCTGAAGGTCCTCAAATTCGGCGGGAGTTCGGTGGGCAGCGCGGCAGCCCTCCGCCGCGCCGCCGCCATTGTCCGGGACGAACTGCCCTTCGGCGGACTCGTCGTGGTGTCAGCTCTGCGGGGCACCACGGATCTCATTCTCGAGGCCTGCGCCGCCGCCAGCCGGGATGACCTGCCCGCCGCACAAACCTGCCTTTCCCTCATCCAGGAACGCCACCATGGGGTGGCCATGGAACTCGGCCTCACGCAGACCATTGAGGGCGTCTGGTCTCCCCTCTTGGCGCGGTTGGATCAGCTGCTGACCGGCATGGCCATGCTGGGCGAGGCCACACCCCGCGCCCGGGACGCCGCCCTGGCCATTGGCGAGACGCTGTCGGCGAACCTGGCGGCGCGATGTTTCGGCGGAACCTTCCGCGAGGTGCGTGAGGTCATGAGAACCGACGCCCGGTTCGGCAAGGCCCGGCCCCAGCTGGCGGCCCTGCGGACAGCAGCCGCGCCATGGCGGGAGGCCCTGGCCTCGGGCGCCCTTTGGGTCACTCAAGGCTTCCTGGGATCTTCGCCGGAGGGCGTCACCACCACCCTGGGGCGGGGCGGCTCGGATACCAGCGCCACCCTGCTGGGGGAGGCTCTGGATGCGGACGAGGTCCAGATCTGGACGGATGTGGACGGTGTCCTCACGGCGGATCCCAGCCTGGTGCCCGAGGCCCGGCCCATCCCCCAGATGAGCCTGGGCGAGGCCGAGGCCCTCAGCGCCTTCGGCGCCAAGGTGCTGCATGCGGATTCGCTGGCCCCCGGCGGCCGGGCGGGCTTCCGCCTGGTGGTGGCCAATACGCTGCGCCTCGGCGCCTCCCGAACCGAGATCCTGCCCGTGCCGCCCCTCCGGGCTGCGGGCGCCGTCACCTCGGTGGCCTACAAGGAGGGCATCAGCCTGCTGCGTTTCCCTGCCACTGATGGGCTGGAACCTCCCCTGGAAGCCGCCCGAAGCCTGGAGGAGGCAGGAGCCATCCGCTTCGGCCTGATCTCCAGTCCGGCCGGAACCCTGTTGGCCGTGCGCCCTGAGACGCACGCCGCGGCCGAGGTGCTGGGCACGCTGGCGGCCTCGGGCGTCCCCTGCGAATCCGGCTGGGCCGTGGTCGCGCTGGTGGGCGAAGGCCTGCGGGCCGACCCCGTCGCGGCCCTGCGCCATCTCGCGGCCCTGGGACAAGAGCCCGTGGGGGGCCTGCTCACCGGCAGCAGCACGGTTTCCATCGCCTTCCTCGTTCCCGAAGCCCGGCTGGGGGAACTCATCCCCCGCCTACACCAGCGCTGTGTGGATGGGCGGCGCCCCTCCGATCATCGGATGACCTGATCGTCGAAAAGGAGGACTCAGCCCTGGCGCAGCAACCAAGCGGTGAGGCGCGAATGGAAGCCCTCGGGATGCTCCAGGTCGTCTGGGCGCAGGCGGGCCGGATGGGCGGGATCCCCCAGCACCAGGGGCGCGGCTTCCACCAGGTTGGGCAGGCGTTGGCCATCGGGCAGGGACCAGAGCCCCCCACGGGCCTCGGCTTCCCCCGGCTGTGAGGCCTGGCGCCGCTCACCCCATGTCTCGCAGACCATCATCTTTCTCCTGTGAAATCTAAAAGATAGGCCGCCCGGTTCCCGGCGCCACCCGCCCCTGGCACCCTCAAGGAGCACCTGAAGGAGACCCCATGACCCGCAGCATCCTTATCACCGGTGGCTCCCGCGGCATCGGCCGGGCCTGCGCCCTGCATCTGGCTCGAACGGAGGCGGCCCATCTGCTCCTGCTGGGGCGGGATGCGGAAGCTCTGTCCGCCACCGCCGAGGCGGTGCGTCAGGCCGGTGGGCGGGCCGAAACCCACGTGGCCGATGTGACGGATCGCACAGGACTGGCGCGGATTGCGCAAGGCCTCGGGCCCCTGGACGGCCTGATCGCGGCGGCGGGCATCTCAGGCATGACGCCGGTGGACGGCGATTCAGATGCCTTCTTCGATGAGATTCTGGCCGCCGACCTCACGGGCCCCTGGAACACGGTCCGGGCCTTCCTGCCCCGGATGGGATCCGGCGGCCGCCTGGTGCTGGTGGCCAGCGTGCTGGGGCGCTTCGGCGTACCGGGCTATGGGGCCTACTGCGCCGCCAAGCACGGCCTCATCGGCCTTGCCAAGGCCCTGGCCCTGGAACTCATCGACCGGGGCATCGTGGTGAACGCCGTGGCGCCCGGCTGGGTGGACACGGACATGGCCCTGACCGGCATCCGCCAGATCGCGGCGGCCACGGGCCAGAGCGAGGCCCAGTTCCGCGCCCAGGCCGAGGCGGCGGTGCCGGTGAAGCGGTTCTTCCAGCCGGAGGAAATCGCCCACGGCATCGCCTGGCTGCTGAATCCCGCCAACACCATGCAGGTGGGGCAGTGCCTCAACCTCGACGGGGGCGTGATCCAATCGTGAACATTCCCGCCTTTCCCCTCTGACGCGATCACCCGAATCGACGTACCTTTCCTCCTGCGCGGATGCATCCCCGCGAGGAAAAGGGGTATGCCATGAAATCGCTCACGATCCTTCCGTCCGCCTCCCTGGCATGGCGGCGGAGTGGAACCACTCCCCCGGACTTTGAACTGCTCGGGACCGAAGGCGTCTACGCCACCCTCGCCTTCCTGGACAAGGAGAAGACGCTGGCCCGCGTCCGAACGGCCGAAGGGACCTGGACCTTCAAGCACCTGGGCCTTCTGGCGCCGATCGTCACCCTGCGCGCCGAGGGCAGTCCAACCAACCTGGCCACGTTCCACCCTCATGCCTTCCGGCATGGAAAACTCGAATTCCAGGATGGCGCGGTCTTCGACTGGGCCTGGCTCCACGCGGGCGGTCCTGGCGGGGCCTTCCTGGATCCTGCCGGCCTGCCCTTGGTGCACCTCCATGCCCACTCCGGAAGGGATCTCTCATCCGCGCCCGACCTGGAGACCTGCGCCGTGGACTTGAGCATGGCGCCCGCCACCCACTACCGGCAGGTTCTGCTTGCGGCCCTGGGCTGGTATCTGATCCTGTTCGACCACCTGAAGGCACGGGAGGCCGTGGCCGCGGAGACGGCCCTGCGACTCTAGTGGTGGCAGGCTACTTCGTCCGCACCGGATAGGGCGGGCGCTGTCGCTTCTGCGGCGGGTTCTTCTTCAGTTCCGCCTTCATCAGTTCGATGGCCTTCTCCAGCTGGGGGTCGCGACCGGCGATGACGTCCTTAGGCAGTTGCTCGACTTCGATATCGGGGGCGACGCCCTCGTTCTCCACCACCCAGCCCTTTTCGGTCCAGATGGCCAGGTTGGGGGCGGTGATCTGACCGCCGTCCATCAGCGTCGGGAAGCCGAGGATGCCCACCAGCCCGCCCCAGGTGGGGCGTCCCACCAATGGGCCCAATCCGAACTTGCGGAACATCCAGGGCAGGAGGTCTCCCCCGGAGCCGGCGGTCTCATCCACGAGCATGACCTTGGGGCCCTGGATGGAGGCCTGGGGTGACTTCAGATCCTGGCCGTAGCGCATGGCCCACATGGCGATGAAGGGCCGCCGCAGCAGATCGATGTAGTAGTCCGCCACCTGTCCGCCGCCGTTGTAGCGCTCGTCGATGATCACGGCGTCCTTCTGGGCCTGGGGGTAGAAGTAGCGTTTGAAGTAGGTGTGGCCGAGGCCCGTGGTGTTGGGCACGTAGACGTAGGCCACGCGGCCGTCCGTGGCCTCCTGCACCTTCTTCAGGTTGCCTTCCACCCAGTCGCGGTTGCGCAGTCCGGCCTCGCTTTCCACCGGCACCACGGTCACCGTCCGGGCGCCCTTGCCCGAGGGATCCCCGCCGACGGTCAGTTCCACCAGCTTCCCGGCGGTGTTCTCGAACCGCGCGTAGAGGTTCTCTGGCGCCTTCAGATCGCGGCCGTTCACAGCCAGCAGATACTCACCGAACGTCACGTTCACGCCAGGCTCGGTGAGGGGGGAGCGCAGCTCCGGGTTCCAGTTCAGGCCGCCGAAGATCTTGGTGAAGCGGTAGCGGCCGTGGGCCACGTCCAGGTCCGCGCCCAGCAGGCCGCCGGGGATGGCCTTGCCCAGATCCGGCAGGTCGCCGCCGCCGCCGCGATGATGACCCACGGCCAGTTCCGAGCACATCCACTGGATGACGCGATTCAAGTCTGACCGCGTGGCCAGGTCCGGCAGGAAGGCCGAGTACTTCTGCTTCATGGCCTTCCAGTCGGCCCCGTGCATGTTGGGGGCGTAGAAGAAGTCCCGGTTGATGCGCCAGACCTCGTCGAGGATCTGGGCCCACTCCTGGCGGGGCTCGATCTGCACCTGCAGGGCGTCCAGACCCACCTTGCCCTTGCCCGGCTCGGGCTTGCCCGCGGCGGGGAGGATGGTGGCCACATCTTTCAGCCGGTAAAGGAGCTTCTTGCCGTCGGCGGACAGGCCATAGGCGTCGGCCTTCTCCACCAGCACGGTCTCTTCGCGCTTCTTGAGGTCGAAGCGGCAGAGCGTGGCGGGCTCGCTCGCATTGAAGCGGTTCGCGCCACCGGCCTTCCGGAGGTAGAAGAGGCTTCCCGCCTCGCCGGTGGCCAGGTCCGTGAAGGCGGCGCTCTTGGCGGCCTCGATGGGCACGATGCGCTCGGCCAGGCCCTCGAAGTCGATGCGGACCTTCACCTCGGCCTTGGCGCCCTTCTTCTCTTCCTCCTTGCCGTTCTTCTTGTCGCCATCCTTGGCGGGGCCGGTCTCCTCGTCGCTCTCCTTGGCCAGGGGCGAGGGCGTGTCCTTGGCCAGCACCATCAGGTAGAGGTTCCCGCGCATCTGGGCATCGGCGTTGGACTGGGCGAACCAGTCGCGGACGGGCCCAGCCTCCGTGCTGGCGGTGAAGTAGAGATACTTGCCACTGCGGTCGAAGACGGGCTCACCGGCATCGGCCAGGCCATCGGTCAGCGCGGTGGACCTGTCCTCCTCCACGGCGTAGACATGGATGCGCTGCAGCCCGGACTCGGTGTTGCGCGTGTAGGCGAGGAAGCGCGAATCCGGCGACCAGCTGTGGGTGAGGGTGGGCGAGGGCGTGTAGAGCAGCTCGCTAGAAATGGGCTTCACGGCGCCCGTCGCCAGGTCGAGGAGATACAGGGCCATGGCGTTGTCGATGTAGGCGATGCGCTTCCCGTCCGGCGACCACTTGAGGTCGCGGTAGAACCCGGCGCCCTTCAGGGCGTAGCTGCGCACCTCGCCCTTGCCATCCTGGGCCTGCACCTTCAGCGCGTATTCGCCGCCCGCGTCCGACACGTAGGCGATGAGCTTGCCGTCCGGGGACCAGGCGGGGTTGCGCTCGTGGCTGCCCGGCGTACGGGTGAGGTTCCGGGCGTCGCCCTTCTCGGCGGGCACGCTGAGAATCTCCCCGCGGAACTCCACCGCCACGCGGTTGCCGGAGGGCGAGAGATCCAGGCTCCGCACCCACTTGGCGCCGGAGGCCCAACGGCTGCGCGTCTCCGGGAGGTCCGCGGGGACGGCAACCTTCAGGCGCGTGGCCTGCCCGGTGGCGGGGTCGAAGCGGTGGAGCCAGCCCGCCTGCTCGTAGACGATGCGGCCCGCGCCATGGCTGGCGGCCAGGATGGGGAAGTCCGCGTGGTTCGTCAGCTGCGCCACGGCCTTGGTCGCCAGGTCGTAGCTGAAGAGGTTGAACTCCCCGGCGCGGTCCGACAGGAAGTAGACCTTGCCGCCGATCCACATGGGGTCGATGTCGTTGCAGCGGCCTTCAGGCTGGGGGATCTGCGTCACCTCGTGGTCCTTGACCCGGTAGATCCAGAGCCGCGAGGCGGTGCCGCCCCGGTAGTGCTTCCACTGGCGGAAGGCATCCGACAGGGGGTTGTAGACGATGTGGCTGCCATCCAGCGAATAGGTGGCCCGGGCGGCGTTGGGGATGGGCAGCTTCGCGGGCATGCCCCCAGCCAGAGGCACGGTGAAGAGCTGGGTATACCGGGTGGTGTGCACCGAGCGGCCTGAGGTGAACAGCACGGCCTTGCCATCGGGTGTCCAATCCTGCACCACGTCCGCGCCAGGATGCCAGGTCAGACGCCGGGGTTCCCCGCCCACCGAAGGGATCACCCACACATCCGCATTCCCTTCCAGCCCCGCCGTGTAGGCGATCCAGGCACCATCTGGACTGAACCGGGGCGCACCGAAACAGCCGCCGCGGGTGGTGAGACGCCTGGCGCCGCCGCCGTCCGGGGCGCAGGTCCACAGATCCCCGGCGTAGAGGAAGGCCACCTGGCGCTCGCTCATGGCTGGCTGGGCCACCAGGCGCGTGTCCTGCAGATCCACCGCAGGCAGCGGCTGGGCGAGGGCCGCGGTCAGCACAAGGGCAAGGGGGGTCAAAGAGAAGGGGCGAAGGGTCATGGCGGGTCCTTCCATAGCAAGACGAGGTATGATGGGGAAGCCCTTCCACCATGCGCCAGGCTCGGCCCCGGGGTCAAGAATTCCGGGTCCAGACCTGAGCCTCAGGCGGCACCCCAACGGCAGGCCCAGGCCTTCCCGGATCACGCCTTCTACCTCACCCTGGAAGCCTGCGAGGTTCTTTCATGCGCCGATCCCTGCCTTTCCTTGCCCTCTGCCTGGCTATCCCGGCGCTCGTGGCCGCGCCTCCCAAGGCCAGCGTGTCGGCTCCCCGCCATGGCCTGGACTTGGCTGGCATGGATCCAGCCATCGCGCCGGGTGACGATTTCTTCGCCTATGCGAACGGCACCTGGGTGAAGCGCACGGAGATCCCTGCGGATCGGGGCTCCTATGGCGTGGGGCACGAAGTGGCCGACCTCACGGACCGGCGCACGGCGGCTCTGATCAAGGCCGCAGCGGCCTCCAAGGCCTCCGCGGGCTCGGACCTTCGCAAGGTCGGCGACTACTACACCAGCTTCATGGACGAAAAGGGCATCGAAGCCAAGGGGCTGAGCCCCCTGAAACCCACCTTCCAGGCCATCGCAGCGATCCGCGACCGCAAGGATCTGGCCCGCTACCTCGGCGCCACCCTGCGGGCCGACGTGGACGTGCTGAACGCGACCCGCATCGAGACCACCAACCTCTTCGGCCTCTGGGTGGCGCAGGATCTGGACGACCCCACCCGCTACGCCCCCTTCCTGCTGCAGGGCGGCTTGGGGCTGCCCGAACGCAGCTACTACCTGGATCCCTCCGCGGGCATGGCGGCCGTCCGCACCCAGTATCTCGCCCATGTGGCGGCCATGCTGAAGCTCGCAGGCGTGCCGAACGCGGAGACCCGCGCCAGCTCCGTGGTGGACCTGGAAACGCGCATGGCCAAGGCCCATGCCAGCCGCGAAGACTCCGGGGACGTGCTGAAGGGGAACAACCATTGGACCCGTGCTGATTTCAGCACGAAGGCCCCAGGGCTGGACTGGGAGACCTACTTCGCATCGGCCCACTTGAAACAACCGGCGGTCTTCGTGGTCTGGCAGCCCGCGGCGTTCACCGGCCTTTCGGCGTTGACGGCGACGGTCTCCCTCGACACCTGGAAGGACTACCTCACCTTCCACGCCCTCCAGCACCGGTCGCGGGTGCTTCCCAAAGCCGTGGTGGACCAGTCCTTCTCCTTCTACGGCAAGGTGCTGAGCGGAGCCTCCAAGCCCCGCGAGCGGTGGACCTATGGCGTGGCCCTGACCAGCGATGCGCTGGGCGAGGCGGTGGGCAAGGCCTACGTGTCGCGCTACTTCCCGCCCACCGAAAAGGCCCGAGCCCAGGCGATGGTCGCCGATATCATCGCGGCTTTCCGTGCCCGGATCGAACAGCTGGAATGGATGGCTCCCGAGACCAAGGCCAAAGCCATCGCCAAGCTGACCGTCCTCAAGGTGGGCGTGGGCTATCCGGATCGCTGGCGGGACTACCGCAGGCTGCAGATCGTGGCGGGCGACGCCTTCGGCAATGCCGAACGCGCCGAACGCTTCGAATACACCCGCAACCTGCGCAAGCTCGGCCGTCCCATCGACCGCACGGAATGGGTGATGACGCCCCAGACCGTCAACGCGGTCAATCTGCCCGTGATGAACGCCCTCAACTTCCCAGCGGCCATCCTGCAGCCCCCCTACTTCGATCCGAAGCGGCCCATGGTCATGGACTATGGCGCCATCGGCGCCGTGATCGGCCACGAGATCAGCCACAGCTTCGATGATTCGGGGTCCCTGTTCGATGCCACCGGAAAGCTCAACAACTGGTGGACGCCCGAGGACCTGAAGCATTTCCAGGCCTCTGCGGATCAGCTAGTGAAGCAGTTCGATGCCTATCAGCCCTTCCCCGGCCTGCACATCAACGGCAAGCTGACGCTCAGCGAAAACATCGCCGATGTGGCCGGACTCGCCTCCGCCTACGATGCCTACCGGCTCTCCCTCCATGGCAGGCCAGCTCCCGTGGTGCAGGGGTTCACCGGGGATCAGCAGTTCTTCCTCAGCTACGCCCAGAGTTGGCGGGAGAAGAGCCGAGAACCGCTGCTCCGCCGGCAGATCCTCACGGACGGCCATACGCCCGCCGCCTACCGGCCCACGACTGTCCGGAATCTTGATGCCTGGTACGAGGCCTTCCAGGTGAAACCCGGCCAGACCCTCTACCTGACCCCCTCCAATCGCGTGAAGGTCTGGTAGGACATCGTTTCGAGCTCGCTCCAAGCCTTGGGCTGGCGCAACACGAGGGGTCGGGGCGGACCCGCCCGAACGGCACTGACTATTCTGTAAAGATCCCTGGGAGGTCTCATGCCCCTGCTTGATTCGACCCGCAGCATCCTGGTGGTCATTGATTTCCAGGGCAAGCTCGTCCAGATGGTGCATCGCCCCGCCCTGGTCCTGGAGACGGCGCGGCGGCTGATGCGGCTGGCGGACCTTTTCTCGGTGCCGGTGGTGCTGACGGAGCAATATCCGAAGGGCATCGGGCCCACGGAGGAAAGCCTCCGCGGAATCTTCGATGGGCTGACCGCGCCGACCTTCTTCCTCGAGAAGACCGCCTTCGGCTGCTGTGGCGATTCGGGCTTCGAGGCCCTGCTCCAGAAAGCCCGGCCCGGCCTCGCCCCCGAGCGCCGCCAGATCGTGATCGCCGGGATGGAAACCCATGTGTGTGTCATGCAGACCGTGCTCGAACTGCTGGACGCGGGCCATCAAGTCCACCTCTGCTGGGACGCGGTCAGCGGCCGGGGGGAGGAATACCGGCAACATGCGCTGGAGCGCATGGCTGCCGCCGGCGCCACGATCACCAACCATGAGTCCGTGGCTTTCGAGTGGGCCCGGGACAAGAACCACCCTCAGTTCAAGGCCGTGTCGGCCCTGCTGAAGGAAGGTCAGCCTCAGTGAACCTGTCCGCCATGGCTCCGGAGCACGCCAGCCGGGATCTCGATGTGGTGGTCCTCGGCAATGCGGGTGTGGATACGAATGTCTTCCTGTCCCGCCCAGAGATTGATTTCGGCGTGGAGGCCAACTTCACGGAGAACCTTGACTGCGTCGGCCAGGCAGGTGCCTATGCCGCCCGCTCCTACGCCGCCCTGGGGTTCCGGACCGCCTTCATCGGTCACGTGGGCGACGACTGGGCGGGCCGGATGGTCCGCGAGGCATTCGCCCACGACGGCATCGACACGGGTCTGCTCGGCCTTGACCCCGCCGGCACGGCGCGAAGCGTCAACCTCATCTACCCCGATGGCCGCCGGAAGAACTTCTACGACGGGAAGGGGCACCTGGCTCTGGCGGTGGACCTCGCGGCCTGCCAGGCCCTGATGGCCCGGGCGAGGCTGATCCATGTCCACCTCGCGAACTGGACCCGCACCCTTCTTCCCATCGCCCGGAACCTGGGAGTAACCATCGCCTGCGACCTGCAGGATGTGGTGGATCCGGAGGACGCCTACCGGGCCGACTATGTCCGCCAGGCCGACATTCTCTTTGCATCCTCGGTCAACCATCCGGACCCGGCGCCCCTCATCCGCACTCTGCTCGCCGCTGGGCGGGCCCGCCTGGTGGTCTGCGGCATGGGGGCGGAAGGTTGCGCCCTGGGCACCCGAGAAAGCATCCGCCGGTTCCCGGCGCTCTCGCGGCCCGAACCGGTGGTGGATACCAATGGCGCCGGAGACAGCCTGGCGGCTGGGTTCCTCTCCAGCCACCTGCTGCGGGGCCTGCCCCTGGAGGCATCTATCCTCCGAGGGCAGCTGGCGGCCCGGCACGCCTGCGCCCAGCGGGCCACGTCGTCGAACCAGATCACGGCCCACCAGCTGGAAGCACTCTCTTCGCATTACCGGGAGCCCCAATGACCTGCCGGATCGAAGCCCAGTAGCCGCCATGCCACGCATCCACGGCCGACCCGTCCCCGCCCTGTTCCCCAAATCGGGGCCCGTATCCGTGATGCTCTTCGGCGAGGCCCCGGGACCGCGCGGGGCCGACCAGTCGGGCATCCCCTTTTGGGGGGACGGCGCGGGCATCACAGTCTATCGCGCCCTGGCCGCCGCGAGGCGGGCCGAGGTGCCTGAAGCCGCCTGGATCGATTGGGACGGTGCGCGCTTCAAGGCGGAGGGCCTGGTGCCGCGCCTGCATGGCACGGCCTTGAGCAATGCCTTCCCCGCCTGCCCCACGAAAGACGGCGAACACTTCCACGCCCCCTCGAACCGCGATCTGCTAGCCCCCGCCAACCTGGCCCGCCTGTCGGCGGAGCTCCGACAGGCCGCCAGCGGCCAGACCTCCCCCCTGCGCGTCATCGCCTTCGGCAAGCGAGCCGAATGGGTGTTTGAGCGCCTGAAGGACGCGCCTCCCTTCGACCTTCATACCCTGCCCCACCCCAGTGCCCAGGGGCTGCTCCAGGGGGCGCCCAACCGAGGTAAGGGGCTGAAACTGGAAGACCTGCGCCGGGAATGGCAGGCCCGGCTCGGGACCCTCCTGGCCCTTCCTTAACAATTCTTAACAAGCCCGGCCCCCGGACCTCTCGTAAGCTGATGCCTTTCCCCATCGGGGATCTTTCCCAGCCTGGAGGCTCCATGCCCTTCTCCCGTCGACTCATGCTGCCCCTTTGCGGGGCCCTGGCATTCACCCTCGTGGCGGGAGAGGCCCCCAAGCCGACCGCACCCGTGGCCAAGGCGGTCACCAAGGGGAAGATGGCGAAAGCCGCGCCGCTGGCGGCTCCCATCAAGGGGGCCACGGTGGAAGGCATCACGGAATACCGGTTGGCAAATGGCCTGCGCGTGCTCCTCTTCCCTGATGCCAGCAAGCCCACGATCACGACGAACATCACCTACCTGGTGGGCAGCCGCCACGAGAACTACGGCGAAACCGGCATGGCCCACCTGCTGGAGCACATGGTCTTCAAGGGCACGCCCAGGCACCCGAACGTGCCCCAGCTGCTGAACGAACTCGGTGGGGACTTCAACGGCACCACCTGGCTGGACCGCACCAACTACTACATCTCGTTTCCCGCCACCGAGGAGAACCTGGCCAAGGCCCTGGACCTCGAGGCCGACCGCATGCTGAACAGCAGCTTCAACGCCGAGACGTTGTGGGGCAAGGACGGCAAGAGCGGCGAGATGACCGTGGTGCGCAACGAATTCGAGAACGGCGAGAACAACCCGATCCGCGTGACCCTCCAGCGCATCCAGTCCGTGGCCTATGACTGGCACAACTACGGCAAATCCACCATCGGCGCTCGCACCGACATCGAGAAGGTGAACGTGGCCCACCTTCGCGCCTTCTACGCCAAGTACTACCAGCCCGATAACGCCATCCTGGTGGTGGCGGGCAAGTTCGACGAAGCCAAGGCCCTGACCCGCATCAACCAGACCTTCGGCGCCCTGCCGAAACCGACCCGCGTGCTGGAGCCCACCTACACCCTGGATCCCACCCAGGACGGCGAGCGCGCCGTCACCATCCGTCGCGCGGGCGGAACCCCCGTGCTCATGGCCGGCTACCACATCGCGCCTGGGTTCCATCCCAGTCGGAGCTACCTCGACCTGGCCGCCTTCATCCTCACCGACGCGCCCAGTGGCCGCCTCTACAAGGCCCTCGTCGAGACCAAGCTGGCCGCCCAGGTCTTCCCCATCACGTTCAGCACCCTGGAACCGGGGCTGTTGATGTTCGGCGTCATGCTGCCCAAGGATGGCGATGCTGACAAGGCCAAGGACGTGCTCCTGAAGGAGCTCGAAACCCTCAAGGCGCATCCGTTCACCGCCACCGAGCTGGATCGCGCCCTGGCCAAGGTCCGCAAATCCGTGGACCAGACCTTCTCGGACACCAAGTCCCTGGCGGTGGCCCTCAGCGACAGCATGGCCGCCGGCGATTGGCGCCATCTGTTCCTGGACCGGGACTGGGCCCTGGCCGCCAAGCTCGACCAGGTGCAGGGTGCCGCCGAAGCCGTCCTCAAGCCCAGCAACCGCACCCTGGCCCAGTACATCCCCACGGAAAAGCCCGATCGCTCGGAGATGGTCGCCCCCCAGGACATCGCCGCGCTGGTGAAGGACTACAAGGGCAAGGAGGTGATCGCCCAGGGCGAAGCCTTTGATGCCAGCCCCGAGAATGTGGATGCCCGCACGGTGCGGTTCACTGCGCCCAACGGCCTCAAGGGTGCCCTGCTCGCCAAGAAGACCAAGGGCGCCATGGCCGCCGTGCAACTCACGCTCCGGTTCGGCCGCGAGGCGGACCTCATGGACCGCAAGGCCGTGCCCGCCATGGTGGGAGCCATGCTCATGCGCGGGACCACCAAGCACACCCGTCAGGAACTCGCCGATGCCTTCGACAAGATGAAGGCCCAGGTGTCCATCACCGGGACCGCCTCCTCCGCGAACGCCACCATCCAGGTGCCCCGCGAGCACCTGGCCGGAACGCTGCGGCTCGTCGCCGAAGTGCTTCGCGAACCCGCCTTCCCGGCCGCCGAGCTGGAGACCCTGGTGAAGCAGCAGATCACCGGCCTCGAAGCCCAGCGCAATGAGCCCCAGGCCAAGGTCATGGAGTTCATGGGTCAGACCTTCGACGCCTATCCGGCGGGTCACCCGTTGGCCTACCGCGGCCCCGACACCCGGGTGGAAGAATTCAAGGCCCTGAAGGTCGAGGACCTCAAGGCCTTTCATCAGGCCTTCTACGGCGCCAATCACGCGGGATTCGCAGCATCGGGCGACTTAGACGCCGCCGAGACCCAGAACCTGGTGACCGAACTCTTCGGCACCTGGTCCTCCAAGGCTCCCTACGAGCGCATCGTCGGCCGCCTGAAGGTCCCCGCGGGCCAGCGCAAGGCCATCGAAGCGCCTGACAAGAAGGGTGCCTTCTTCCTCGTCCAGAGTCGCTGGGCCATGCAGGATACCGATGCCGACTATCCGGCCTTCTTGATGGCCAACCAGATTCTCGGAGGCGGCGCCCTGAAGAGCCGCCTGGCCGACCGGCTCCGCCAGAAGGAAGGCTTCAGCTACGGCGCGGGCGCCTTTGCCAATGTCGGGAATCTGGATCCCATCACCATCTGGCAGGCCTATGCCCTCCTCGCCCCTGAGAATGCCGTGAAGCTCGAAGCCGCCTTCGATGACGAAATCCAGAAGGCCCTGAAGGACGGGTTCACCGAGGAGGAGTTGACCTTCGCCCGCACGACCTGGCTGCAAGGCGAGAAGACGGAGCGCCAGGCGGACCGGGCCATCGCCGGCTGGCTGAACCGCAGCCTCTACCTGGGGCGGTCCGTGCGCTTCGAATCGGAGCTGGAGGCCAAGGTGAAGACCTTGAAACTGGAGGAAGTGAACGCTGCGCTGAAAAAGCACCTCCACCCGGAGACCTTCGTCGTGGTGAAGGCCGGTGACTTCGCGAAGGTCGAGAAGAAGTAGATCGGTCCATTCGTCCGGCAAAAAGGGAGCGGCTAGCCGCTCCCTTTTTGATTGAAATATAAGGCTTTCCGTGCTCTTCTGGTCGTCCGCCTGGCGTTTGTAAGGACGTGGGGCGATGACGGAGGGCGGCGCCATGGCACGCATCGAACGGGAATGGCTGACGGAACGTGAGGGCGCGGCACTGGCCTCGGAGTTGCACCGGGTGATGGTGATCAGCCATCGGCAGGCCAAGGGCTTCATCGATTGCCACTGCGTCACCGTGAACGGCGAGGACACCACCAAACATGGTCACCGCCTGAAGCCGGGCGACACCGTGAAGGTGTCCTTCGACCCCGAACAGACCTATGACGTGCTGCCCCCGGCCCACAAGCTGCAGGCCGGTCCCTTCGAGACCCTGTGGGAGGACACCCACCTGCTCTTCGTGTTCAAGCCCGCAGGCCTGCTCACAGTGCCCACCGAACAGGCGGGGGAGCCCAACCTGGCGGAAGCCATCACCGAGTCCTTCCGCCGCCGTGGCTTCAAACGGTTCCAGCTCTTCATCGTCCACCGCCTCGACCGCTTCACCAGCGGGGTTCTGGTATTCGCCAAGACCCCCGAAGCCCTCCACGGCCTGAAGAAGCACTTCGAGCTGCACCGGCTTCAGCGCGTGTACCGGGCCGTGCTGGTGGGCGAACTGCCCGAGAACAGCGGCACCCTGGCGGGGCACCTCATCGAGCACGTCAAGTCCCTGAAGATGGCCGTGGCCACGCCCCGCAAGGGCCCCGGCGGCGGCAAGCGCATGCCCGCCGGTGCCAAGGAGGCCGTGACCCACTACCGCGTGGTGGAGCGCCTGCCGGGGCACACCGTGGTGGAAGTCAAGCTGGAGACCGGCCGCCGCAACCAGATCCGCGTGCAGTTCGCCGACCGGGGCTATCCGCTGCTGGGCGACCAGGTCTACGGCACCGAAAGCCCCCTCATCGACCGCCAGGCCCTGCACGCCGAGCTGCTGGGCTTCAAGCACCCGGTCACCGATGACCAGGTCACCGTCACGGCCCCCATGCCCGCTGATATGGAGGCCGCGCTGAAGGCCCTCCGCAACCAGGCCCGCCTCCAGCGCGCCGCCACTGGCGTGACCGGGGAAGAAGGGCTCTTCAAGCCCGTGGAGAGCCGGGATCATAAGCTCAAGCGCGTGGCCCGCGCCAAGCGCTTCGACGACCGGGACGAAACCCCCTCCCGTCCGGCCCGGCCCCGCCGGGATGCGGATGACGAGCGACCCCGCCGCACGGCCGGGCCCATGGACCGTCCCACCCGGCCCCGCAGTGACGAGGCTGGCGATCGCCCTCGGC
>JAVBYJ010000047.1 GCA_030824075.1 Geothrix sp. | reverse complement strand
CTGGAGGGTGGGGGGAAGGTCAACGCCCCCGGCATCCGGGCTGGGCATGACGCCCCCCTGGGACCGCGACGGTGGACCGGAGATGAATTGAGGCAAGGGCGTTTCCCGAGAGGTGGCTCCCACATCATAGATCGATGTCAGGCAAGGAATGAGGAGAAGGCTAGCCTCTGTGCGGGCAATTCGCTAGGCTAAGGGTCCATTCCCCGCCGAGAGGTCCACGATGCCACGACGCCTGCTGAGCAGTCTGATTCTGACCATCTCCTGTTTCGCCCTGAACGCCCAGGGCATTTTCACGAACGCCAACAGTCCGGACGCCGCGACCTGCCCCAGGCTCATGCGCGAGAAGAGCGACGTAGAGATGAAATACAACATGGGCGCTGACTCTTCTTCCACCCTCTACACCCAGAAGGGGGACTGGTTCTTCCCCCAAGCCGAGCGCAAGGACGTTTCTTCTTTCGCAGCCTACGACGAGAAGGCCAAGGGGATCTCCATTTCGAGCCTGAAGGGGAAGGTGGTGCTGGTCGGGCTTTGGAGCAAGAACTGCAATCCTTCCGCCAAGATGCTCATGGAATTCGCCGCGCTCTATCCCAAGCGCGCCCAGTTCGGCTTTGAGATCCTGGCCATCAACTTCGACGAAAACCAGCAGGATGGAGCTGGCATTGAAGGCGGCTGGCGGGCCATCAACAAGTTCATGATTCGGAACCGCCAGTTCTTCGAGGTCAGCAAGATGCCCGTGTTCACACCGGGCTTGGGCAAGGAGGGTGCCTCTAATTTCATGGACATGGTCTATTCCGTGCCAGTCCTATACGTCGTGGACCGGCAAGGGAAGCTTGCCGAGACACACATCGGTTACCAGGATGGCTTCGTGGGCGCGGCCGTCCAGCGGGCCCTCCGGGAGCGACCTGCGCCCCTGCCTCCGGTCGCACCCACTCCGACGCCTGTGACGCCCCCCCAGCCATAGCCTCACCATCCGAGGTATTCTGTGGGGCAGGGCCGCCGCCCGCTGGAGAATGCATGTTCCTGCCCCTGACCCTTTTGATGACAGCCGCACCCGCCATGCAGGCCCCGGCACCGGTGAACGAGGCCCAGGTCGTGCTTGAAGCCGCCCGCGCCAAGGCCAAGTCGGTGATGGACGCCCGCGCGGCCTTCATGAAATCCGGCGGAAACAGCAAGGATTTCAAGGGGGACTGCTCGAAGGAACTGGCCGAGCTCGACGCCCGTCTCGCCTCCGAGAAGCGCCCCGATATTCGCCATGCCCTCCTGATCAGCAAGCTCTACCATCTGCAGTTGGCGAAGATCGAGCCCGGGACCGCCCTGCTCGACCAGGTCCGCCAGGAAGTGCCTCCCACCACCATGGCCTGGGGTGTGGACATGGGACTGATTCTGCAGCTTGCCGATGAATCGGCGCCGGGTTGGGGCCCCTATGTATCGGAAGCCCGCGCCAAGCATCCCGATCCAAGCATCCGCCGCCACCTGCTGTTCGAGTATTTCTGGGATCGCCTGGACGCCAAGGACGAGGCCGCCTGGAAGCCCGCCTACGCCACCCTCCAGACCGAGTTCGCCGATTCACGACAGGCCAAACAGGCGAAGGAACTGCTCGAGGCCGAGCAGAAGACGGGCATCGGCCGTCCCGCCCCCGCCTTCAGCCTGAAGGCCCTGGGCGATCCGAACACCACCTACACGCTGGACAGCTTCAAGGGCCGCTACCTGCTCATCGACTTCTGGGCCACCTGGTGCCCCCCCTGCCGCGCCGAGATGCCCCTCATGCACGCGGCCTGGGCGAAGTTCAAGACCAAGCCCTTCGATATCCTGTCCCTCTCGTTTGACCGCCGGATTGAGCACATCGCTCCCTACCGCGCGCAGGCCGCCACCCCCATGCCCTGGAAGCACGTGTTCATCGAAGGGGGGTTCCAGAACCCTGTGAGCGACGCCTATGGCGTGAAGGGCATCCCCAAACCCCTGCTCATCGGGCCCGATGGGAAGATCGTCGCCAGCGGCGGCCAGTTGCGCGGCGCCAACCTGGAGAAGACGCTGGAGCAGTTCCTGGGGAAGTAGCGCCCTGCTGAATTCGCTGTGCGAATTCAGATAGGAAAGGGGCCCGCTTTCATTTGCCTTCGAGCCAGGCTTTCATCGTGGCGGGTTTCTGGAAACCCAGGATGCGGCGCAGCTCTTTTCCCTCGGCATCCAGCAGGATGACGGTGGGGTAGCTGCGGATCTGCAGCGTCGTGGCCAGGTCCTTGCGTTTGGCGTCGGTGTCGATGCGAATGGCCACGACGTTCTGGGCCATCCACTGCTTCACGCCTGCATCCGGCCAGGTCTTTTCGTCCAGTTCCTTGCACTGGGCGCACCAGTCCGCGTAGATGTCCACCAGGACGAGCTTGCGTTCCACCTTGGCCTTTGCGAGCGCCCCTTCGAGGTCCTGCTCCATCCAGCCGGAGTGCGCTTCCGTCACCGCCACCGAACCACTCTTGGGAAGCAGCTCCACCTGAAGGAAGGTTTCCACGGCCCGCAGCCCCAGGAGAATCCCCAAGGCCAGCATCAGGATGGCCAAGCCCTTGCGCAGCTGGCCCACCAGGCCTTCCGCCACCTCGAAGGCACCGAAGATCGCGGCCCCCACCAGGGTGACGACGGTCCACATCGTGAAGTTCACCCATTCAGGCACCACGAGGCGCACGGTCCAGACTGCGAAGCCCAGCACCACGAGACCCATGCCCTGCTTGAAGCGCGTGAGCCAATCGCCGCTCTTCGGCAGGGCGGCACTGAAGGTGCCCACCACCAGGAACAGGACACCCATGCCCAAGGCAAAGACGAAGAGCTGTAGCGCCCCCAGCCACACATCCCCCTGCTGGGCGATGCCCACCAGCACCGCGCCGATCACCGGGCCCACACAAGGCGCTGACAACGGCCCCAGGACCAGGCCCATGATGAAGGCACCGCCAAAGCCCTTTCGCGAACCGTCCCCCTGGAGTTTCATGGCCAGACTTGGAGGCAGCGCGATTTCGAAGGCGCCAAACAGGGACAACGAGAAGACGGCGAAGAGCAGTGCCATCGGAATCAGGAAGGCCGGTTTCTGGGCCACTGCCCCGAAAACCGCACCACTCTTGGCCGCCAGCACACCCAGGCTGGTGTAGGTCACGGCCATGCCCAGCACAAGCATGGAGGACAGGGCGAAGCCCCGGGCCTTGCCGCCACCCTTGGCACCGATGATGGCCATGGTGATGGGGATCATCGGGAAGACACAGGGCGTGAGCGAGGCGCCCATGCCCGCCAGGAAGACCAGCAGCAGCGAGAGCAGCAGGCCAGACCTGGGCGCAGACGTAGCCGCCTGCGCCGTGTCCAAAGCTGAAGCCGCCGGAGGCACAGCCTCCGCCCTGGGCGTCTCCTTGTCTTTTTCCACCGGGGAAACCGCAGGTTTCCCCTGCGCCACGGCCCCGGACGCGGCAGCCGGAATCTCAGAGGCCTTCACCATGAGTGGCCGCGTGGTGGGCGGGTAACAGACGCCGCCCTCGCCCTCGGTGCAGGGCTGATAGGTCACCTCCAGGGTCACCGTGCCGGAGAGCCCTTCGCCGCTCACGGGAATGCTCACCTGGCCATGCCAGATGCCATCGCCGATCTCGTCCTTCGCGGTCGTGGGTGGCAGCTTCCCCATCTTCACGGAGCCGGGTCCGGTCTTTTTCGCCACCTCCATGAAGGAGGCCTTCAGGTGGGCACCGTTGGGCACGCCCACCAGCACGGCGCCCTTCTCGAAACGCAGGGTCACGTCCTTCGCGGGATCGAAGGTGGGATCTGCCCGCTGGGCCCAGGACGCTACCGCCAGGAGGGCGCTCAGGAGGATCGAGGACAGGACGCGCATGCGGACTCCGGACTGACCCACCATGGTAGCCCCCCGGGGGGACAGGCCGGGCATCCTCCGCTAGCCTGGACAGATGCCTGTCCGCTTTCCCTTCCCCTGGTCAGACCCCCTGCTGGCGCGACTTCGCGCCCACCTTGCGGAGGAACCCTTCTCCCGCGACGCTGCCCACGATCTGGGGCATATCCTGCGGGTGGCCCAGTTGGCCCTTCGGCTGGCGGAGGAGGAGGGGGCCGATCCCGAAATCTGCGTGGCTGCGGCCCTGCTCCACGATCTGGTCTACCGGCCCAAGAACCACCCGGAATCGCCACAGACCGCCCAGATGGCCGCCGACCTGATGCCCCGCTGGTGCCGGGACACGGTGGGGCTCGAAGGTCGCGCGGAGGCCATTGCCGCCGCCGTGGCCAGCCACAGCTGGAGCGGCGGGGGCACCCCCAGCAGCCTGGAGGCCGCCGTGGTGCAGGATGCGGACCGCCTGGAGGCCCTGGGAGCCATCGGCATCGCCCGAGTCTTCGCCACGGGCGCCAGCTTTGGTGCGGGGCTCTGGCACCCGGAGGATCCCTGGGGTGAAGGCCGCGATCTGGATGACAAGGCCTGGAGCCTCGATCACTTCGAGAAGAAACTCCTCAAGCTCGCCGCCGATATGAAGACCCCTGCCGGCCAGCGCCTGGCCGGGGGCCGCCAGCGCGCCATGGCCGCCTATCTCAAGGCCCTCCGCACCGAACTCGCGCCGATCCCTGACAGCCAATAGCTGACAGTCGACAGCTATACTCACCCATGGCCTTCACCCTCACCCTCCGGCGCCCCTTTGTGGCCGACCACTTCCACGACCTGCCTGGCTTCCAGGAGGAACGCCACGGGCACAACTGGGAGGTGGAGGCCGCCGTGGAACTCGCCAGCGAAGCGGAGGAACCGGCCGTGGCCAAGGCCCTTGAGGCTTGGGTCGCCACCCTCGATTACCGCTTGCTGAACGACTTGGCCCCCCTTGCCGGACGCAATCCCACCGCTGAACTCCTGGCCGAACGGGCCTTCCACGACCTTCAGGAGGCGGCCTTGAAGGTGCGCTGGGTGAAGGTCCGCGAGAAGGCCAACTACTGGGCCCTTTGCCGCGCCGGGGAAAGCCGATGAGCCCCCGCCTCGCGGTGGTCCTGCTGCTGATCCTGGCGGCCTGCGGGCGGACCGACCGGCCCGAGGCCGCCCTTCCCCAGGCCGCCAGCCATCCTCCAGTTGTTAGCGCCTGGACCTGGCATCCCCTTGGCGGCCTGGCCGTGCTGGAAGGTGAAGTCAGCGAACCCACGGAACTGATTCTGGAGGGCCACTCCATACGCGAGCGCCGGTTCGCCGAAGTGGGCCCCGTGCGATGGGAGTTCTACCGCCCGCCCGCCGGTGAGGAGGCCGTGCTGCGCACCGCAGGGGGCCGGGAACTGGCACGGTTCACGTTTTCCCTCCCGCTGGCGCAGCCGAAGACCCCGCCCCGCTCTGCCCGCCGGCCCGAACCTGCCGGAGCCTCGGCTTCCCGCCCGCTGCCAAGGCCCCTTCCTGAGCCACCGGCTCGGAAGGCACGCACCGAAGCGCGGTTGCGGAGCCGGCCCGATGCGCCAATCCCGTTCCGGAAGGCCCCTGCGTTGCCCCGCGCCACCGAAGCGCCCACCGACCTTCTGCGCCGCGCGGCCACCCCGGATCCGATCCTGCCCGATCCGGTGAACCCTCGACCCGTGAAGCCGATGCCACCCGTTCCGGCCTTTGGTGCTTCAACGGCCGCCTGGCCCGGCATGGGCGAGGCCCTGAACCTCACCCGCGGCCCAGGGGGGCAGAAGCGGCTTCTGCTCAGCTTCGATGGCGGATCCAGCTCGGAGGTGGCCGCGGAAGTGCTCGACCTGCTGAAGGCCCGCGGCGTGCGAACTACGCTGTTTCTCACGGGTGCCTTCATCCAGCGCTTCCCGGCCCTGGTGAAGCGGATGGCGGCCGAGGGCCATGAGCTGGGCAACCACACCATGAACCACCCCCACTTCGCCCCGGGCATGAAGCGGGACCCCTCCTGGACCCGCGAGCGGGTGCAACGCGAACTGCTCGAGGCCGACGCGGCGCTCCTGCGCCTGCTCGGGCGACCCATGGATCCCTTCTGGCGGGCACCCTATGGCGAGCACACGGCGGAGATCCGCCGCTGGGCAGAGGAACTGGGCTACCGCCACGTGGGTTGGAGCGAAGGCGCCGATACCCTCGACTGGGCTACTCCCAAAGAGCGCCGGCTCTATCGCAGCGGCGAGGCCATCGTGTCGCGTCTTCAGCAGCGCCTGCACCGCGACGGCGACGGCCTGATCGTGCTCATGCACCTCGGCTCCGGACGTGAAACCGGTGATCGGCCCACCGACGGCCTTGGCGCCTTCATGGACCGGGCCCGGAAAGAGGGTTGGACCTTCGTATCTGCTGGCACCTTCATGCAGGACCTCGGCAAACCCACCTGGGATCCCCAGCAGCGCCTCGCCCTTCTGAATGGATCGCACTCGCAGGGCCGTTGAACCCACAGCCGCTGGGCTACACTGAGGGTCCACCGTGGAGGCGCGTTGCAGGGGATCGGACGCTGGATGCTGAGGGCAGTACTGGGTTTCATGGCCCTTGTGCTGCTGCTCTCCCTGGCCAGCTTCCACCCTCTGGATCCCCACCCCTTCACCCAGGGTTCGGCCGTGGCGGCGGTCCAGAACATCTGCGGTACCGTGGGGGCGACCCTGGCCGGCCTCCTGCAGACCCTCATGGGCATCGGTGCCTGGATCGTCCCCCCCTATTTGCTCTGGGAAGCCTGGCCCCAGGACGGCCGCCGCTGGCCTGGTCGCCTCGCCTGGCTGGGCCTGGCGCTTGCGTTCTGGACCGCTCTGGGCGCCTTCGGGACCCGCGTCTGGTCCGGCCTGCCGGAGGGCGGAACGCTCCAATTGCGCTGGGGTGGCTGGCTGGGCAGCGCCCTCTGGCCCGTGGAACGTCAATTCCTGGGCCCTGTGGGCCTGCCCCTGCTGCTGCTGCTCGTGGTCCTCATCTGCGCCCTGGTCCTGGCCCCTTCGCTGACCCGCGCCCTGGGCCGACTGCTCACACGCTGGTTCGGCGAAACGGCCTGGCCCTGGGTGAAGCCCATGCCCGCGAAGGGTTTCCAGGGCTTCCTGAGCATGGTGAAGCGGCCCTTCCTCCGGGGACGCAACCTGAATCAGCCGGACCTTGACGCCAGCGATGCGGTGGCGCTTCAGTCCCTGGCCCTGCGTCAGCAGGCCCTGGAATCCCAGCGGGAATCCCTGCTCAAGGCAGAAATGGAGACCTCCGCGGCCCGCAAGCTACAGCCCCAGATTCGCGTCGAGGACCTGCTGCCGTCCATCCATTCCATGAACCTGGACACCGCCTCCCCCTTCATTGAGGCCCAACCTCTTCCGGCGACGGGTTCCCTCGCGGCCGGTACCGAGCCCACCCCTCCCTTCCGGGCCAAGCTGCTGGCGACGGCCCCGCCCGCACCAACACCCAGGCCCACCGTGGCCCGCGCCCAGGTGGCCAAGGATCGCTTCGGACGGGAGAGCGTCCAGCCACCGCTGCCGCTCACCGAACCCACTCCGGCGAAACCGCTGCCACCCCTTCCGGCCGAACCGTCGAACCCCTCGATCGCCGATCGGGAGACCCTGCCTCCCCGCCGGCTCTTTGATCCGCCGGGCCAGCACGCCAAGGCGGATATGGCCATGCTGGAAACCATCAAGGAGAAGATTGGACAGAAACTGTCCGAATTCAAGATCAAGGGCGCCGTCACCGGCATGCAGCCGGGTCCGGTCGTCACGGTCTTCGAGTTCCAGCCGGACGCGGGCATCCCGCTGTCCCGCATCCTGGGCATGGAGGAGGACCTCGCCCTGGCCCTGCAGGCCGAAGCCGTACGCATGGACCGCATCCCGGGCAAGAACCTCGTGGGCATCGAGGTCCCCAATCCCAAGCGCGAGATCATCACTTTCCGGGAGGTCATCGACAGCCCTGCCTTCCGTGACGCGGGCGGCCAGCTGCAGCTCGCCCTGGGCAAAGACATCGCCGGACGTCCCGTGGTGGCCGACCTCAACAAGATGCCCCACCTCCTCATCGGCGGCAGCACCGGCAGCGGCAAGAGCGTGGGCGTGAATGCCATGATCTGCTCGATCCTGGTGCGGGCCATGCCCGACGAGGTGAAGCTCATCCTGGTGGATCCCAAGATGGTGGAGCTGGGCGTCTACGAGGACATCCCGCACCTGTGGGCCCCCGTGGTGACGGACATGAAGGAGGCGGGGCGCGTCCTCAAGTGGGTGGTCGCCCAGATGGAAGACCGCTACCGCCGCCTGGCCCTGCTCAGCGTGCGGGACCTGAAGGGCTTCAACGCCAAGATCATGGATGCCGGCGGGTCCATGGACCTCGCGGACCGGACGCCCAATCCCCGCTGGCCCGATCGCCCCGCCGTGCTGGAACCCCTGCCCTACGTGCTGGTGGTCATCGATGAGCTGGCCGACCTCATGATGGTGGCCCGCAGCGAGGTGGAGGACAGCATCGCGCGCATCGCGCAGAAGGCCCGCGCCGTGGGCATCCACCTGATCCTCGCCACCCAGCGCCCCAGCGTGGACGTGGTCACCGGCGTCATCAAGGCCAACTTGCCGAGCCGCCTCAGCTACCGGGTGCGCACCAAGATCGACAGCCGCACCATCCTCGACTGCAGCGGCGGCGAACAGCTGCTGGGTGCGGGCGACGCGCTCTTCCTGCCCAACGGCGCCAGCCACCCGAAGCGCATCCACGCGCCCTTCCTCAGCGAAGAGGAAACGCTGCGCCTGGTCACCTGGCTGCGCGAACGGGGCCGCCCGGACTACAACCAGGCCCTCATCAGCGCCATGGAAACCGAGGAGGAGACCGCCCTCTTCGATGACGCCGAGATGGCCGGGGTCGACGATATCTACCAGCGCGCCATCGCCGTGGTGACCCGGGAACGCAAGGCCAGCACCAGCCTCCTCCAGCGGAAGCTGAACCTCGGCTATGGCCGCGCCGCCCGCCTCATCGATCGCATGGAGGCAGAAGGCATCGTCGGACCCGATCGGGGCGCGGGCAAACCCCGGGAAGTGTTCGCCCAGGCAGAGTAAATCTCCGCGGTTTTTATGGAAATATTCCTATAGCCATATCGTTATAATTCAATCCCGTTAACACTTACAAAACCAGCCATGCCGCTGTCTGTAGACGCATGTCACACCTTTCTTGATCGGGCCATCGCTAATACTCAGACTTCATGGACACCCTTACCCCTGAGGAGTCCCATGAAACCCCTTTCCTTGATCCATGCGGTTCTTGCCCTGACCGCCGTGCCCGTTCTGATGGCCGCCGACCCGGCGCCTCAGAAGCCGGCCGCCGCCAAGATCTGCACCACCTGCCACACCACGGCCCCCGACAACCTCCGGGGGCACTTCGACAACCTGGCCCTGAAGAACAACTCCTTCCAGTTGAGGATCGACGAGCGCACGGAAGTGCTGCGCTACGACAAGACCACGGTGAAGGTCATCACCCCCGAACCCGCCGCCAACACCGAAGCCGCCCTCAAGAGCATCGCCAAGGGTCACGAAGTGCGCGTGCAGTTCACCGAGAAGGACGGCGTGAAAACGGCGGTGGTCGTGGCCGTCAAACCGCCCGTCAAGCTGGCGGCCAACGAAACCATCACCCTCGACGAAATCCAGAAGCTCGTGGCCATGGGCCCCGAGAAGGGGAAGTATTTCCTCTTCGATTCTCGCCCCGCGCCCCGTTTCATGGAGGGCGCCATCCCCACCGCCATCAACCTGCCCTTCCCCGCCTTCGACAAGCAGGTGGACAAGCTGCCCGCCGACAAGGCTGCGCTGGTGATCTTCTACTGCAGCGGCAAGACCTGCAACATGAGCCCCGGTTCCCTGACCAAGGCCAAAAAGCTCGGCTACACCAATGCCAAGGTGTTCATCGACGGCATGCCTGCCTGGACCAAGAAGAACCACGGCGTGCTGAGCCCCGCCTCCCTGAAGGCCGCCTATCTGGACACCAACACACCGCTGGTCATCCTCGATGCCCGGCCCGCCGCCGTGGCCGCCAAGGGCTTCGTGAAGGGCGCCGTCACCGTCGATCCTGCCAAGATGGCCGATCTGCTCAAGACCTTCCCTGTGGCCAAGCTGAAGCCCCCCGTGGTGGTCGTGGATGAAACGGGTGGCGAAACGGCCAAGGCCGTGGCTGCGGACCTGGTGAAGGCCGGCTATGTGGGCGTGAACGTCCTTTCCGGAGGCTTCAAGGCCTGGCAGGCCGCGACCCTTCCCGTCGAGACCGGCACCCTGGCCGCCAAAGCGGTCTACGTCCCCAAGCCCCGTCCAGGCTCCATTTCCCCCGCCGAGTTCACCAAGGTGGCCGAGCTGGCCCCCGCCGAGCGCGGCGTGGTGATCCTCGACGTGCGGAACCTCGATGAGACCAAGAACGGTGTCATCAAGGGTGCCCTCACGATCCCCGAGCCCCAGCTCCTGTCCCGGCTCTCCGAAGTCCCCAAGGACAAGAAGATTGTGTGCCACTGCTCCACCGGCATCCGGGCTGAACTGGCCTACCACCTGCTGAAGGAAAAGGGCTACGAGGTCCGCTTCCTTCCCACCGAGATCACCGTCATCGACACCGGCGACTTCACCATCGACTAGCCGCTCGGTCCACCCCGAAAAGGCCGGCCTTCGCCGGCCTTTTTCGTCACTCGCCCGGCAAGGCCTTCTTCACGCGCCAACGGCTGCGCTGGGCGGCATCGGCCGGACCCGCGGCATGACAGACGCGGCAGGCTTCCAGATGGGCGTCGTTCCCCCGCCAGTAGACCCGGGCTTCGCCCCCGAACTCACGGCGCCGATCCACGGGAACGCGCGGCCAGTAGAAGGTCAGCGAGGGTCCCGAGGCCTTCATCTCCAACGCATAGAGCGGGCCGCCCTCGGTACCGGGTCGTCCCCATCGGTCCTCCATGGAGCTGAGCACCACCAGGGCCCCCTGAGGAAGGACCTGACCGGTCCGGTAGGCCGTCGAGGCCTCGGGGCTCGCCCAAGCGCGTATCCAGCGACCCCCATGGGCTAGGGATTTCACCGGCTCGGCATGGATGGCTTCCAGGGCGGCGTAATCGAGGGCCCTCAAAGGCGCCTTGGCTTCAGGATCCTGCTCAGGCGGTGGGATCGCCGCGACCACCGCGGGCGCCGCCACCTGCGCCGCAGCACGAACCCGGCTCCCATGGGCCAGGCGATAGCCACTCTCCCCGGTGAGGAGAAGCACGGCGGACCAGGCAAGCCCCAGGGCCAGGGCCAGGAATCCGAGGCTTTCGTGATCCTTGCGGGAGCGGTTCATGGCCCACAGGGCCCCCACCCCGAGGAGAAGGGCCGCACCGCCCAGGAGGGCGTGGCGGAACAGCACGGCGTCCGCCCCCGGTCCCGAAGCTGGCGGCGGCAGGAGGCGATGACCGGGGATGAGCCCAAGGAGGCGCCCAGAAGCGAAGCCGCTCACGAAGGCGCCGAGGAGGCCAAGCAGCCCCGCCCACCCCAGGTAGCGGCTCACCATCCACCATGGGCGGATGCCCCGCCCCCGGCGCTGGGAGGCGATCAGGGCCCAGGGCAGCAGCAGACCGGTCGCCACCGGGAGGTGGGACAGCAGAGCGTGTTTGAGGGCAAACCATTCCATGGGACCCCACACCTGTTGATGGCAAGACTCCCCGCAGTCTGCCAGCCTCGGTGGGAACCCGGGGGTGTAATTCCTGTCACAATCGCAGCCATGAAACAGCTCCTCCTTCAGCATGTCCATGCCTCCGTCCAGCTGAAGCAGGTCTTTTTTGATCGTGAGATGGACCATATCCTCACCCAAGCCGACGACATGGCCGAGCGCCTCCGCCGGGGCGGCCGGATCCTGATCTGCGGCAATGGGGGCAGCGCGGCTGACGCCCAGCACCTGGCCGCCGAACTCAGCGGACGCTATGTCAAGGAACGGCGGGCCCTGGCTGGCATCGCCCTCACCACGGACACCTCGGCCCTCACCGCCATTGGCAACGATTACGGATTCGACCAGGTCTTCTCACGCCAGGTGGAGGCCCTGGGGCGCCCCGGCGACCTGCTCATCGGCATCAGCACCAGCGGCCACAGCGCCAACGTGATCCGCGCCGTGGCCTCCGCGAAGGAGCTGGGCGTCCGCACCCTGGGCCTTCTGGGCCGGGACGGCGGAGAACTCGCCGGGCTCATGGATGACGCGCTGGTGGTCCCATCCACCGTCACCGCGCGCATCCAGGAGGTCCATCAGATGGTCTACCACTTCTGGTGCGAGGCGCTCGATGCGCATTTCTGAGGGCGCGCGGTGACCGTGGCTGCAAGTCTGCTGCTCTTGGCCCTCCTGGGTCCGGCGGAGCCGCGGACCTACTACTGGCGGGACGCCACCGGACAGACCCACATCACCAACACCCCGCCTCCCGCGGATGCCGAGATCCTCGAATCGCCTCCTCCGCCCGCGGTGGAGCCCGGCAAGTCGGGCCGCCTCGTGCCCATCCGCCAAAGCGCCAGCCGGGGCGGGAATCGCCAGGTGGTGCTGACCCCCGTTCAGCAGCAGGCTTGGCAGTCCCTGGACCAGCGCCTGGCCAAGGCCCGGTCCGAAGGTGATCGCCGCACCCTTGAGGCCGTGACCGACTCCCTCATCTGGGATTGCCTCTGGGGAAGCGGGCTTTGGGCGATGCCCGCGCTACCGCTCCTTTCGGTGCTGCTCATGGGCCTCATGGGGTGGTGGCTGGCGCTGGGTCTCCGGCCCGGATCCCAGATTCCGCTGGTCGGCGGTTTCCTGTTGCTGGGGCTCGCCTTCGGCCACCTTCTCCTGAACGTCTTCCTGTACCACCCCCAGTCCGTGCGCCTCCGCCAGAACCTGGAACTGCTGGAACACCACATGGGCACCGGCAGAACCCTCCGGCCGGAATACCGCCACCTTCTGCAGACACGCTATCAAGCCCTGGACAAGGCGGTGGATCCTCTCCAGGCCCCCTGGCACTTTCCCGCCGAGGTGAAGGTCCTGCGCGAAGCCATGAAGCGGGTGATGGTTGAACCCTGAGCTGAGCCGTCGCCTGCCTTCGATCCGGAGCGGCGCCCAGACCGGGCCCATCGGGCTCTACCTGCACGTCCCATTCTGTCTCGATCGTTGCACCTACTGCTCCTTTGCCACCACCCGCGACCGCAGCCTGCAACCGGCCACGATCCGCCGTCTGGTCTCGGAGACAACCGCCTGGGGCGCGGCCCTGGCACGCCCGGCCGTGGACACGCTCTACCTGGGCGGGGGAACCCCCTCGCTGCTCTCCCGGGCGGAACTGGAAGACCTTACGGTCGCCATACGCGCGGCCTTTGACCTATCGCCCCTGGTGGAGGCCACCCTGGAGGCCAACCCCGGCACCGTCGATCTGGCCTGGCTCCAGCAGGCCCGGGACCTGGGCTGGGATCGCATCAGCCTCGGGGTGCAGGCCCTGGATGACACCCTCCTGGCCCGCCTGGGCCGCATCCACGGATCCGCCCAGGCCCTGGAATCCCTCGAACTGGCCGCGCGCGCCGGGTTCCGTCGGCGCAGCGCCGACCTCATGGTGGGCATTCCTGGACAATCACTGTCCAAGGTGGTCGAGGATGCCCGCACCCTCGTGGCCACCGGCATCGATCACCTCAGCATCTACCTGCTGGATCTCGACAAGGCCTGCCCGCTCCGCGCCGAGATCGAGGCCGGGCGGCTGACGCTTCCAACCGAAGACGAGGTGGCCGATGTCTTCGAGGCCCTTCAGGAGGAACTGCCCCGGCTGGGCCTCCCGCCCTATGAGATCAGCAACTACGCCCGGCCGGGCGGGGCCTCCATCCACAACACCCGCTACTGGGAGCGCCGCCCCTACCTGGGCCTCGGTCCCAGTGCCGCCTCGCAATTGGGCGACTTCCGCTGGACGGAAACCGGGGTCATCGCCGCCTGGACCGAGGGCCGCGGCGAGCTTGATCTCCAGGAACTCGATGCGGCCGAAGCCCTCGCGGAAATCCCCCTGCTGGGTCTGCGCCTGCATGGTGGCGTGGATTGGAGCGCCCTGCAGGAACGGGCCATAGCCCTGAACCTGAGGCCCCTCTGCGACGGGTGGGAGGCGCGGCTTCGCGCCTTCGCCAAGGAAGGCCTGGTGCTCTGGGAGGGCGATCGCGTACGCCTCAGCGCCCGGGGGATGCTCATGAGCAACGGGATTCTGCAGATGTTTGTTTAGCCTCGTATTATGATGTGCTTCATCCCTCGGCGTGGGGGGTTGATGCGGAGCCCCCTTGCTTTACCTCGGCGAAAGCGCCGCCCTTCTCACCTCGCTGTGCTGGTCGCTCAACTCGGTCTGCTTCACCGTGGCGGGTCGCCGGGTGGGCTCTGCGGCTGTGAACCTCGGGCGTCTGCTCATGGCCTGGGGAATGCTCGTCCTGCTGCACCTGGCGCTCTATGGCAGCCTCTTTCCCCTGCAGGCCGGCACCTCGCGCCTGGGCTGGCTCAGCCTCTCAGGCCTCATCGGTTTCGCCCTGGGTGATGCCGTTCTTTTCGAGGCCTTCCTCCTCATCGGCCCTCGCCTCGCCATGCTGTTGATGACGCTGTCACCCATCTTCAGCGCCCTGCTGGCCTGGATGTTCCTGGGCCAAGACATGAGCCTGCCCAAAGTCGCGGCCATGGCGGTCACCCTCGGCGGCATCGCCTGGGTGGTGTGGGGCGATGGCGACCACCAGGCCCACCCCCACCTCTGGCGCGGGGTCCTGTTGGGCATCGGCGGCGCTCTGGGTCAGTCCGTGGGCCTGGTCTTCAGTAAGTTCGGTCTGGCGGGGGATTTCCCGCCCGTCTCGGCCAACCTCATCCGCGTGACGGCGGGTGTGGTGGCCCTCCTGGTTTCCTTCGGCGTCACGGGCCGCCTGCGCGGCAGCCTGGGCAGCCTGCGGGATGGCCGCGCCACGGCCTTCATCGGCCTCGGCGCCATCACCGGGCCTGTGCTGGGCGTGGTGCTGTCCCTCATCGCCATCGCCAAGGCCCCCATGGGCGTGGCGGCCACGCTGATGTCCCTGTCGCCGGTGATCCTGCTGCCCGTCTCCCACTTTGTCTTCAAGGAGAAGGTCGGCGGTCATGCGATCCTGGGCACCCTGCTGGCCCTCGCTGGCGCCGCGGCCCTGTTCTTCGTGTAAGTCCATCGCTGGATTCGGGGACAAAAAAATCACCGCCAAGACGCCAAGTAAAGATAAAAAAGGCCTCTGATGCACTTCTTGGCGCTCTTGGCGTCTTGGCGGTGAAAATCTGTTCAAATCGTGAACACAAGATTGGAATTGGAGTCCCAATGTCGCTGCGCAAGGATCCCGTCAGCTGGCTCTACCCGGCCATCGAGCCATACAAGGTTCAACGCCTGAAGGTATCGGAGCTGCACGAGCTGTATGTCGAGGAGAGTGGCAACCCCGACGGCAAGCCCGTGATCTTCCTCCATGGCGGACCCGGCGGCGGCACCAGCCCCAAGCACCGGCGCTATTTCGATCCCGACACGTACCGCATCATCCTCTTCGACCAGCGGGGCTGCGGCCAGAGCACGCCCTACGCCGAGGTGCGCGAGAATAGCACCTGGGACCTGGTGGCCGACATCGAGCGGATCCGCGAGCACCTGGGCATCGACCGCTGGATGGTCTTCGGCGGCTCCTGGGGCGCCACGCTCGGGGTAGCCTACGCGGAAACCCATCCGCAGCGCGTCACCGAGCTGATCCTCCGGGGCATCTTCCTGCTTCGCCAGCGGGAGGTGGACTGGCTCTACCAGGAGGGCGCCAGCCGCATCTTCCCCGATGCCTGGGAGCCCTACCGCGATGCCATCCCCGAGGCCGAGCGGGGCGATTTCCTGCAGGCCTACGCCAAGCGGCTGCTCAGTGAGGACCCCGCCGTGAACCTGCCCGCCGCCCAGGCCTGGAGCATCTGGGAAGGTGCCACCAGCAAGCTCATCCCCGATCCCGACTTCATCGCGTCCTACGGCGACGAGGCCACCACCCTCGCCTTCGCCCGCATCGAGTGCCACTACTTCCTGAACAAGGGCTGGATGAGTGAAACCCAGTTGCTGCGGGACGCCAGTCGCCTCAAGGGCATCCCCGGCGCCATCATCCAGGGCCGCTACGACATGGTCTGTCCCATCGAAAGTGCCTGGGCCCTGTCGAAGGCCTGGCCTGAGGCCGACCTCGTCATCGTCCCCGACGCCGGCCACAGCGCCTACGAACCCGGCATCTCGCGGGCCCTGGTGGCGGCCACGGATCGGTTCGCCTCCATGCCAGCGCTCTAACCCTTGGTCCGTCCGGCCGGCCCTGGGACACTGGTGGTTTGACCCTGGGGGACTCCTTTTGATGGACATGGTGCGGAACTTCCTCCACTTCCTGCAGCGGCTGACGAACCCTCAATCCCTGGCGGTCCTCACGGGCGAGATGGGCCTGTGGGTCTACGTGCTGATGTTCACCATCGTCTTCTGCGAGACGGGCCTAGTGATCCTGCCCTTCCTCCCCGGTGACAGCCTCCTCTTCGCCCTCGGCGCCCTGGGCGCCGTTCCCGGTATCCCGCTGAATCTCTGGCTCATGGGCGGTCTGCTGATCCTGGCCGCCTTCCTGGGGGATGCCCTGAACTACGCCATCGGCCGCCGGCTGGGCCCCGCGGTCTTCCACCGGGCGGACAGCCGCTGGCTCAATCGCCGGCACCTGGAAGCCGCTCACGCCTTCTATGAGAAGTACGGCGGCAAGACCATCATCCTCGCCCGTTTCGTGCCCATCGTCCGCACCTTCGCCCCCTTCGTCGCGGGCATCGGGCGCATGCACTACCCTCGCTTCGCCGCCTTCAACCTCGTGGGCGCGATCCTCTGGGTGGGCTCCATGATGGGGGCCGGTCGGCTCTTCGGCGGCATTCCCTGGGTGCAGCAGCATTTCGAGGCCGTGATCGTGGCCATCATCGTCATCTCCGTCCTGCCCGCCGCCTTCGAGTTCATCCGGGCCAAGTGGCAGCGCTGATGGGATAGTGGATCCATGCCCGAGGATCTCGTCCGCAACCGCAAAGCTTTCCATAACTACCATGTCCTCGAAACCTGGGAGGCGGGGGTGGCGCTCCAGGGCACCGAGGTGAAGGCCCTGCGGGCGGGCCTGGGCCAGTTGCAGGATGCCTACGTGGATGCCGTAGGCGGTGAGCTGTGGCTGAAGCAGGCCCACATCTCGCCCTATGAACACGGCACCTACGCCAACCACGAGCCCCTGCGGCCCCGCAAGCTGCTGCTACACAAGGCCGAGATCACCAAGATGACCGCCAAGGTCGTGCGGAAGGGCCTCACCATCATCCCCATCGCCATCTACCTGAATGACAAAGGCATGATCAAGGTGAAGGTGGCCCTGGCCGAAGGCAAGGCCCACAGCGACAAGCGCGAGGCCCTGAAGGAACGCGAGCAGAAACGCGAAATGGACCGCATCCGCAAGGGAGCGCGGGAGTAGCCCTGCTATTGCAGGATCGAGTTCACGATCTCCAGCCTTGACCCGCTGTCCATGGAAAGACCCGGCCGGGCGTACCACGATCCGCCGAGGTTCCGCCGGAGCACGGAGTCCTCGATGTGCACGGTGCCCGTGCCATCGTTGCTGACGAAGAAGATCGCGGAACCGTGGGCGTTCACCTGGTTCTCTTCGATGAGGGTGCCGAAAATCGCCAGCCGCATGGTATTACCGTCGTTGTAGATGGCGCCGCCACTCCCCCCGCCGGGCGTGCCCGGGGCGGCGGGATTCCCACCATTTCCCAGGGCCCGGTTGAAGGAAAACAGGCTGTTGTAGATGGACCAGGAGACGCCAATGCTGCTGATGCCTCCGCCGTTGGCGCCTTGGTTCCCATAGCCGTCGGCGCCGCCGAAGGTGCTGTGCGCCACGTAGACCGGAAGATCCTGATACTGATCGAAGACCCGGATCGCGGCCCCGCCCACGTCCGGTCCCAGGCTGGCGCAGACATTGTTGAAGAAGCGGCAGTTGACAACCCTGAAGCGCCCTCCCCGCACCCAGATGGCCCCGCCCCCGTCGTACTGGGTTTCGCTCGCCGAGTTGCCATCGATGAAAGTGAGGTTTTGGACGGTGAGCTGGGGATGCTCCTGGTCCTGGCAATGACTCGTGGTCCACACCTGGTCGGGATCGCAGGTGTTCATGTACAGGATCCGGGTGCGGCCACCGCCGCTGAGGGTCACCAATCCGCCGCCATCGATGACCACATCGGGCTTGTTGTTGAAGACCTTGGCGGGTCGCGGGAGGGTGATGGTGAAGGGCTTCGTGCCGCCGTTGAAGGTGATTTTTCCGCCCTGGGCCACGGCGGCGATGAAGGCCTCTGGGGTGCAGCTTCCAGGGGTACCCGTGCCGATCACCTGGTCGGGCCTGGACACGTCCTGGGCCAGGGCCTCCGCCGGAACCGGGTACTTCCCGTCAGGGTTGCCCGCCGCCGGGCCGGTCGTTGGATCGGTCGGCAGATACGTCACGACGGCTCCAGCGGCCGGGGCAGCCCCTTTCCCGCCACCACAGGTGAGCAACAGGAGGCTGGCAAGCCCTGCGATAAGAGGGGGGACCAAGGGGGTTTTCATGGGCTTGACTCCACCATGCCACGCCTCAAAGGGAGGATGATTCACGGGAAAGCCATGAAACAGGGTTCTGCCCCTCGAGCGTTCTTTGACACGGGTTCACCTATCGTCGATTCCTGAAATCATCCGCTCCACCCGCCCTGGGCGAAGCGGGCCAGTTTTTCGTCGCTGCCCCGCAACGCCAAAGCCCGGGCCACGAAGCGACCGATGGGGTCGACTTCCAGATTGACGGGGTCACCCGGGCGCATGCCGTTCAGCGCCGTATGTTTCACCGTCTCGGGGATCAGGGCCACGGTGAACCAGTCGGTGCCACAGTCCACCACCGTGAGGGAGATGCCGTCCACGGCGATCGATCCCTTGGGCGCAGTCATGGGCGCGAGGGCCGCGGGCATGGCGAAGCGCCAGATCCCCTCATCCGCGCCGCCCAAGCCCCGGGGACGAGATATCAACTGCCCCATCCCATCCACGTGGCCGGAGACCAGGTGGCCATCCAGGGGATCACCCACCCGCAGCGCGGGCTCCAGATGCAGGGTGGCACCTGGGTTCAGGCGGCCCAGGGTGGTCTTCTCCAGGGTTTCTTCACTGAGATCCGCCTCCCAGGCCCGGCCATCCACAGCCGAGCTGGTGAGGCAGGCGCCGTTCACGGCGATGCTGGCACCCAGCTCGGCGCGGGCCAGCAGATCCGCCGGGGCCACCATGCGCAGCCGGGCGCCGCCTGGCCGGGAGGACCGGGATTCGAGGGTGCCGAGGTGTCGGATGAGGCCTGTGAACATGGAGGAGGCTCCTCCTTACATCA
This sequence comes from Geothrix sp., assembly GCA_030824075.1. Classification (GTDB taxonomy): domain Bacteria; phylum Acidobacteriota; class Holophagae; order Holophagales; family Holophagaceae; genus Geothrix. The sequence goes on along the minus strand of JAVBYJ010000047.1, from coordinate 4,969 downwards.
TGTCTCAGATGGGCGGCGCAGGCGGCTGTGGCGAGCGCTGTAAAGGAAGTAGGCCAGCAGGCCGAGGGCCAGCCAGATCCAGAACCGTTCCCAGGTATGGCGGGGCAGACCCAGGGCCAGCCAGAGGCAGAACAGGATGCCCATGGGAGCCGTGATCCAGACGGCCGGGGCCCGGAACCGTCGCTCGGCGTGGGGGCGCTTCACCCGCAGCACCAGGATCCCGGCGCAGACGAGGATGAACGCGAACAGGGTGCCGATGTTGGTCAGTTCGATGATCTCGTCGATGTTCATGAAGCCCGCTGGCAGCAGGACGATGACGCCGGTGAGCAACGTGGCGTTCAAGGGGGTTCGGAAGCGGGGGCTGACCTTGCCGAACCAGGGCGGCAGGAGGCCATCGCGGCTCATCACCATGAAGATGCGGGGCTGGGCCATCTGGTAGACCAGCAGGGCGCTGCCCAGGGCCACCACGGCGCCGACGCTCACCATGGCCGACATCCGGTTCATGCCAATGGCCGTGAAGGCATGGGCGATCGGATCGGCCACGCCATGATAGGCGCTGTAGGGCAGGATGCCCGCCACCACGGCGCAGACGCCCACGTAGATCACCGTGCAGATGATGAGGCTGCCGATGATGCCCCGAGGCATGTCCCGCGCCGGATCCTTGCACTCCTCTGCCGTGGTGCTGACCGCATCGAAGCCGATGAAGGCGAAGAAGATGATGGCCGCGCCCGCCTGGATGCCCTTCCAGCCGTTGGGGGCGAAGGGGTGGAAGTTCTCGGGCTTCACGTAGAACGCCCCGATGGCGATGACCAGCAGCAGCAGGGCCACCTTCACGGTCACCATGATGTTGTTGGCCCGCACGCTCTCCTTCACGCCCCAGATGCAAAGCGCGGTGATCGCGATGGTGATGAGCATGGCCAGCAGGTTCATGCCAAACGGTATGCCTCCGACGATGGGCGCGGTTTTCAGCGCGTTCCAGTTCGTGAACACCGCCGCGCCATCCAGGGCGCCCGCCTTGGCCTGGGCCAGATACTGCAGCTTGTCCGAAAAATGCAGCGCGCCCTGGTGGGTGGCGGCGAAGGCCTCGGTAGGGAACAGCATGGTGCGCGGATCCATGCTCAGCCAGCGGGGGATGTGCAGGCCGATGCCTCGAAGCAGGTTGTCCATGTAGCTGCCCCAGCTGATGGCCACGGCCACATTCGACACCGCATATTCCAGCAGCAGGTCCCAGCCGATGATCCACGCCATCAGTTCGCCCAGGGTCGCGTAGGTGTACGTGTAGGCGCTGCCCGAGGCCGGGATCATGCTGGCAAATTCGGCGTAGCACAGCGCCGTGAAGCCGCAGGCCAGGGCCGTCATGAGGAAGCTGATGATCAGGGCCGGACCGGCCGCGGGACGGGTCACGCCGAAGGTGGAATCAAACCCGCCGGCCAACCCTGTTCCAAGGGCCGAGAGGATCCCGGCACCGATGATGGCACCCACGCCCAGCAGGGCCAGGTCCCAGGCCGTGAGCGTGCGCTTGAGTCCTCCGTGTCCAGCTTCTTCCGTGTTGGCGCGGATCTGCTCGATGGGTTTGGTACGAAAGAGCTGACGGATCATGGAGACCTTGGGGAGAAGGTTCATGCTATCAGGCGCGCTCCAGACGTTACGCTGAAGGCCATGAGCACGAAGCAGGAGCGGAGGCTCCATGTCCACGAGCGTAAGGGAGTGGAAGGACAGCGCAGGGCGCTGTCCGATACATGGAGTGCCACTTTGGCGAAGCCGAAGCCCGCAGGGCGCGGCGCAGGGAGGCTCCGCCTCGGCAAGCGAAGCGCGCCGGAGCACGCGCCGCGTGCGTTAGGCGGAGGTTCCGCATGAGCACGAAGCAGGAGCGAAGTGCCACTTTGGCGAAGCCGAAGCCCGCAGGGCGCGGCGCAGGAGGCGCCGCGTGAGGCTCTGGAACGACCGCCACCTGCGTCTGTCCCTCACGGGGCTGGGCATCCAGTACCTGCTGGCCCTGCTGGCCGTGGGTGCCTTTTCCGTCAACACGGGAAACAACCTGCTCTACCTGGTGTTCTCCCTGATGCTCGGACTCTTCCTCGTATCCGGGGTTCTCAGCCGGCGGGCGCTGCAGGGACTCCAGGTGACCGCACTGGACGAGGGCAACCTCTTCGCCCGGGTGCGCGGCGGGATCCGGCTGCGCCTTGAGGATTCCGGGGGGGGTCGCCTCCGGGGTCTAGAATTGCACCTGACCATGGACGACGGCGCGGTGGAGCCCGGGTTTCTTGGCTCAGCCAGTCGCACCGGTGAAACGCTGGTGGTCCTCCAAGCCCGGGCTGGGCACCGGGGCGAAACCCAGATCCAGAGGCTGGAGCTCCGGACCCGCTTCCCCTTCGGCCTGCTCGAAAAATCCCGCTTCATCGACCTGAACCAGTCCGTGCTCGTGCTGCCCCATCCCCGGACACCCCCCGCCCGACCCGCGGGCTGGCGCGGCGAAGGCCACCGCTCCCTGACCCAGGCGGGGGACAGCAGCCCGGAAGGCACCCGACCCCTGCGGCTGGGGGATCCCCCGGGAAGGGTGCACTGGAAGCGCACGGCCCAACGCGGCCAGCCCTGGGTGCGCACCTTCGAGGATGAGCGCCCCTTGGGGCTTCATGTGCGGCTGAATCTGGGGGACTGGTCCCCCGGCAGGCCCTTCGAGCGCGAACTGGAGCGCCTGTCCGGAACGATTCTCCAGGCCCGTCTCCAGAAGCGCGATATCAGCCTCGAACTACATGGCCCTGGCGGGATCCGGGAGATTCGAGGCCATACGGCGTGCTGGCGGGCCCTGGCCCTGGCGCAGGCCGGAGCGGGCGGGATGCAGGAAGCTCCGCTAAGCTGAACCTTGGTCCTTCTGGAGGTTCTGGTGTTCGACGATCCCCAATCCCCGGCCTGGACTCCCCTGCTGGAAGCGGCCTGGAGGGCCCGCGACTGCGCCCATGCTCCCTATTCCCACTTCCAGGTGGGAGCGGCCCTGCTGACGGCGGATGGAGCCGTGATCGGCGGCTGCAACGTGGAAAACGCCGCCTATCCCGTCTCCCTCTGTGCCGAGCGCGGGGCCTTGAGCGCCGCAGTGGCGGACGGTCTCCGGCCCGGCGGCCTGGTGGCTGCGGTGGTGGTCACGGATGTGGCGGAACTGACGCCTCCCTGCGGCGCCTGCCGCCAGGCCCTGGCGGAGTTTGCCTCCACGCTGCCCGTTCTCCTCGCCAACCGGAACAGCCGCTCGTTGCACCACCTGGAGGATCTGCTGCCCCACAGTTTCACGGGTCGCCATTTCCAGTAGTTCTATCCAAGGCACCCAGCCCCCGCCTACACTTTCCGAACCCCGCCAGGCTTACCGAGGCAGTTGAATGGCCATTGATCGCATCAAAGTCAAAAAGGAAGCCGACAAGCTCTTGACGGCGGGCAAGGTGGAACGGGCCATCGAAGAATTCCAGAAGCTCGTCGACGATAATCCCAAGGATTTCGGCACCCTGAACCAGATCGGAGATCTCTGCGTCCAGATGGGCCGGGTGAAGGAAGGCGTTGAGATCCACAAACGCCTGGGTGGGGCCTACGAGCGGGACGGCTTCCACGCCCGCGCTGCGGCCATCTTCCAGAAAGTGGTGCGCAACGTCCCCGAGGATATCGATGCGGCCCAGCGCCTGGCGGACCTCTACCGCCAGATGAACCGGCCCAGCGATGCGGTGAAAGTCCATTTGCAGGTGGCCGAGCACTTCCAGAAGAAGGGGCTCATCAAGCGGGCTCTGGAAGAGTTCAACAAGGTCGTGGACCTCGACCCGAAGAATCTCAAGATGAAGGTCAAGCTCGCGGACCTCTACAACAAAGAGGGCATGAAGGACCGCGCAGCCGGGATCTATCTCGAAGTGGCCGAATCCCTTGCCATGGAGCAGATGCACGGCGAGGCCAACCAGATCCTCGAGCGCGCCAAGGCGATGATCTCGACCCCCCAGGTGTACCTGACGCAGAGCCGCCTGGGCGTGATCCAGGGTGACTACACCACCGCGGCTCAGCACCTGCGGGAAGGCCTCAGCATCAATCAAAGAAACACCGAACTGCTGGAAGCCCTGGCTGAGATCGAGCTTCGCAGCGGACACCCGGACCGCGCCCTTGAGGCCCTGGCCGAGGTGGCGCAGCTCCCTGAAAAAACGCTGCCCCTTTGCGAAAAGGCCCTGCGCAACCTCGTCAATGCCGACCGGGCTGATGAAGGCCTGAGGCTGTTCGCACCCATTGCCCGGGAGCTGGCCCGTCGCGGGTCTGGCGATATCGTCGGCCGCAGCTTGAGGACTGCGCTTCAGGGCCACTTCGGTGCCGAGGCCTGGATCCTCCTCGCTGAAATCGCCCACCAGAGCGGCAACCGCGCGGACCAGGTCCATGCGCTCCAGAGCGCCTACGGTCTGGCCCACCAGAACAATGATCAGGCCCTGGTCAGCCACCTCTCGGGCCAGCTTCAGGCCTTGGGCGTCGTGCCAGGCGCTGCAGCCCCGCCCTCCACGACCTTCCCCTCTCCGGGCGCTGCAGGCGGGTTCGAGCCGCTCAACCCGCAGGAAATCACCCGCCACGGCGGCGAGACCGAGGTAGACCCGGTCCGGCGTCTGCGTATCGACCAGTTCTCCCGCGAGGCCGAGTCCTTCCTGCGCGGCGGCAGCCCCGAACGCGCCATCGAGACCTACAAGAAGGCGCTGGAGCTGGATCCGGCTGATCTCACGATCATTGAGGCCATCGTGGCCGTCCATCGCACGACCGGACGGCTCACTCAGGTGCAGATGCAGTACGTGCAGAGTGCCCAGGCCCTGGTCCACCTCAACAGAAAGCGCGAGGCCGCCCACCTGCTGGACATGGCCGAGCAGCTCTTTCCGGGCTCCACCCGCATTCACCGGCGCGCCATGGGCCTGCCCGAACCCGGTGTGCTTCCTCCGCCCGCTTCCCGGGCTCACGTATCGCCCCCGAC
>JAVBYJ010000014.1 GCA_030824075.1 Geothrix sp. | reverse complement strand
CCTTTTCCCTGCAGGACGACCAGGGCACCACGGTCACGGCCCAGGATCTCAAGGGCCGCTGGACGGTGCTCTACGCCTATCCCAAGGACAGCACGCCCGGCTGCACCACCGAGGCCTGCGATTTCCGCGACAACCTGGCCCGGGTCCAGTCCCTGGGCGCCCAGATCTACGGCATCAGCCGCGACAGCCTCAAGAGCCATCAGAATTTCATCACCAAGCAGAGCCTCCCCTTCCGCCTGCTCTCCGATCCCGACCTCGCCCTGCTCAAGCCCCTGGGTGCCTTTGGGAAGAAAATGATGTACGGCAAGGAGATCGAAGGCATCATCCGCAGCACCTTCCTCATCGACCCCAAAGGCGTGATCCGCCACGTCTGGCCCAAAGTCAGCGTGAAGGGGCATGTCGAGGAGGTCATGGACAGACTGTTGGAACTACAAAAAAGCTGAGACAGGATTAACAGGATTAAGTGCCTGATTAACAGAATGAAAGCCTTTAAAGCAGTGATTTTGAAATCCTGTTAATCCAGCTTTTCATCCTGTTAATCCTGTCCCCGCATTTCGATGAGTCGGCGCTCACCCAGCCATGATGCTGAAGCCGCCATCGACGTAGAGCACCTGACCCGTGACGCCGCGGCCCATATCGCTGAGAAAGAACACGCCCGCGTCACCCACTTCCAGCGTGTCCGTGTCCTTCTGCAATGGGGTGATGGTCCGGTGGTGCTTGAGCTTGGAGCCGATGCCCGGAATACCCGAGGCCGCCAGGGTCTTGATGGGTCCCGCGGAAATGGCGTTCACGCGGATGCCCTGGGGGCCCAGGTCGGCGGCGAGGTAGCGCACGCTGGCCTCCAGGGCCGCCTTGGCCACGCCCATGGCGTTGTAGCCGGGCACCACCCGTTCGGAGCCCAGGTAGCTGAGGGTCACAATGGACCCGCCTTCGGGCATGAGCGGCTGGGCCGCATGGGCGACCGCGGCCAAGGAGTATGCACTGATGTCGAGGGCCACCCGGAAGTCCTCGCGGCTGGTGTCCACGAAGTTTCCTTCCAGGGCCTGGCGAGGGGCATAGGCCACCGCATGCACCACGAAATCGAGCCTGCCCCATTTCTTGCGGATCTCATCGAAGGCCATGACGATCTGGCTGTCGCTGCCCACATCCATCATCTGCAGCAGGGGATTCTTCAGCTCCGCCGCCAGTTCGCGAACGTTCTCACCCAGCCGCTCATTCTGGTAGGTGAGACAGAGCTGGGCGCCAGCCTCCGAAGCCCGCTGAGCGATGCCCCAGGCAATGGACCGCTTGTTCGCCACACCGATGATCAGACCGCGCTTGCCTTCCAACAATCCACCCTTGGCCGCCATCGGAATTCCTCCAGAGTCTTGTCCGAACAAGCACTTAGGATAACCGGCCAGTCCAGCCAGACGCTATACCCGGAGTCAGGATCGCCCCCACCGAAGGTTGTTTCCCCTGGATCAGGCTTTCAAATCATCCTGAGGCTGCCCCTTTATCCTGTGAGGTGCCATGTTCCCCTCTGCCCCCGCTGTCCTGCTCGTCCTGGCCCAGGCCACCACTCCAGCCCCGGCCTACCGCGCGGACCTGGATGCCGGACACTACCTCAAGGTGCTGGCCGAGGCGGAGGCCCGGCTCAGCCAGGCCCCCAACGACGCCTCGGCCTGGGCCGCCAAGTCCCAGGCCCTGTCCAGTTTCATGCGGTTCAGCGAGGCCCACGCGGCGGCAGACCGCGCCCTGGCGCTGAAGCCCGGGCTGGCCGACGCCCTGCTGGCGCGGGGACTGGCGCGGGCGGGCGAAGCCATCCGCCAGCGCGACCTCGGCAGCCTGCGGGGAGCCCTGGGGGCCATGGATGATCTGCGCGCCGCCACCGAAGCCGATCCCACCCTGGCCCCCGCCTGGATGAGCCTGGGTCTGGCCTATGAGATGCTGCCCGGCCTGCTGGGCGGCTCCACCCGCAAGGCCCTCCAGTGTGCCGAGCACCTGCGGCGCCTGGCCCCGGCCCGGGGCGATCTGCTGCACGCCCTCATCCTGGTGGAAGAGGGTACCTGGCAGAAGGCCGAGCCCTTCTTCCGGCGCGCCTTGGCCAAGGCCCCTCAGGATCCCGAGGTGGTGGGCCAGTGGCTGGATGCCCTCGACAGCCGCTCCGCCCGGAAGGCCCTGGGCGAGACCGGGAAGAAGGCCCGCCTGCTGGCCGAGGCCCCGCGCCTGCTGCCCGGCGTGCGCACCAGCGCCCGGGGCGTGATCGCCGTCAGCGATGCCTACCTGCACGGGGGGCAGCCTGAAACCGCCTGGCGCACCGCCCAGGATCATCTCGGCCAGGTGGACGCCCCCAGCCTGCTGCGCCTGCAGCTGGGCAAGGTCGCCGCCAGCAGCGGCCTGCACCGTCCCGAAGGGCTCCTCGCCCTCGACCAGGTCCTGCGCGAACCCCTCGAAGGCGGCTCGTCCGGCATCCCCGGCGCCTGGTGGCGCAAAGGCCAGATCCTCCGCGACCTCGGCCGCAAGGACGAAGCCCGCAAAGCCGCCCAGGAAGCCCTGAAATTCGACCCCAAACACCGCGGGGCGCGGGAACTGATGGAAAGACTGGGACAGGATTAACAAGATTAAAGGATGGATTAACTGGATTAAGGCCAGATGCTTTTCCTCTTGAATCCTGTTAATCCTTGAAAATCCTGTTCATCTTGTCCCGGCTTTGGCTCACCCTGTTATCCCGATTCCATCCAGTCTCAATGTGTAGGAGTGCCTTCATGGATTGGGAGTATGTCCGCATCTCGGGGTTGATCCTGGTCTTGATGGCCCTGGGCACAGCGTTGCTGTGGGGACTGGGCTTCGCGGTGTATTTGAACCGCAGCGGCAGCCGGGGCTGGGCCTCCACCCGGCGGCTGCTGACCACCTCCCTGTGGGTGTTTGCAGTCGCCCTACCTGTGGCCTTTGGCATCAAGGAGGGCGCGACCCTGTGGACCCTGACCAGGGGGCACCTGGGCTCCGCCGAGGGCCAATATCAAACCGGCCTCCTCTATCTGGGGAATGACACCTTCCTGAGATCCAACCCAACCAAAGCCGTGGCGGCCTTCCGGCAGGCCGCGAACCAGGGCCACGCCCAGGCCCAGTTCGCGCTGGCGCAGGCCTGCGCCTCCGGCCTCGGCACCGCCAAGAACAGCGCCGAGGCTCTGCGCTGGGCCCGAGCCGCCGCCCAGGCGGGCCAGCCTCTGGCCATGGTTCTGGCGGGTGAACTTCTTCAGGCCTCGTCCCCCGCCGAGGCCGAGGCCCTGTTTCGCCGGGCCGCGCCCCTGCTCCGGGCCCAGGGGGAATCGGGCGATGCCGGGGCCTGTTTCGCCCTGGGGCACCTGCATCGCAGCGGCTTGGGGGTGGCTCAGGATCCGGAGGAAGCCCTGTACTGGATGCTCCTGGGTCGACGCCTGGGGATCGGTCCGCTGCATGAATTCATGGTCCAAGAGCAGGAAAAGAGTCTGACCCCGGAGCAGCAGACCCGAGCCCACGCCCGAGCCGAGGCCTGGATCCGATCGAAGACGAAAACATGACCCGGACATCCCTTGAATGGATGGACGCGTTGGAGCAGGCGACCTGCCCTTTCGCGTCAGTCCCCAGGCGCCCCTGCCAAGCCTCCAGAGGCTCGCGTCTGCGACCGACCCGCTTCCAGTCATGACCTGTATGGTTTTTCCGCGCGGCTGGCGTGTTGGCACAAGGATTGATATCTTTGCTGGCGGCCATCGCCCACTAGGAGAGTACCCATGAAGAATCAGAAGGGCTTCACCCTCATCGAACTGCTGCTGGTGCTAGCCATCATCGGCATCATCGCCGCCATCGCCGTGCCCGCCCTGCTGGGTCAGCGTGAGCGCGCCAAGGTCAAGGCTGTGCAGGCCATGGTGGCCAGCGCCGCTGGTGAGTGCGCCCGCCTTGGCGACACCCTCAAGGACAACGGCACTTCCACCGCTGCCACCGTTGCGGCAGACACCGTGACCGCCGTCCTGGCGCTTCAGAACTATGCCTACCCCAATGCCAAGAACCCCTATGGTGGCACTACCACCCCTTACCAGGGAACAGCTGCGACTGCCCCCGGCCAGATTGGCCTTGCGGCTGGCACGGTCACTGAAAGCTCCCGGACCTATCCCGCGATCACCATCACCGGCATCTACATCGAGAACAGTGCCAATGTCACCACCACCAAGGTCGTGGCCCTCGACTAGTCGATAGCCTGAACGCTCAAACCCCCGGGTTTCCCCCGGGGGTTTTTCTTTATCAACTCGTCCGGCATCATCGGCATGAGCATTGCTCAATAATTAATCTCGCCCAATGCGACCCAAAACCCTGGAGGCCACACCATGAAGCGTCAATCTGGTTTCACCCTCATCGAGCTGCTGCTCGTGCTTGCCATCATCGGCATCATTTCCGCCATCGCCATCCCGGCCCTCCTCGGGCAGCGGGAGCGCGCGAGGCAGAGGTCCACGGAAGCCACAGCTCAGGCTCTGGTCTCCGAATTTTCCGGGGCCGCCAAGCTCATGAATACTACGACCACCGCTGGCGTCATCGCCTACGTGATCGCCCTGCCGAACTTCACCTTCCCCTCCTGCAAGAACGCCTACACAAACGTGACCACCGCGGTTGTGGCCGGGAATGCCGCAGCCAATGGTGATGTGGGTTATGCGGCCGCCGTGCAGAACGACATTAATGGGGAACCACACAATGTCATCAATGTTTCCTTCCGGCACGCCCGGTCGGGGCCAGCAGGCGATGGCGCGACCTTCACATTGTTAGCTCCAGTGCCTTGCGAATAGGTTCTTCCTCCTCTGACGAGCAAAGAGCCCCCGGTCATTCGGGGGCTCTTTCAATGCTGAGAAAACCTAGGAAGGAAATGATGATGTGAGGCCCTGATGATACGGTGGATCTGGCTTTACTTGTTGTCTCTTCTGAAATCAATGAAAGAAGTTGAAACCGCAGATGTCGCAGATGGCCGCAGATAAAAACATCGGGTCCACCGATTCGCACCGATTAGAGAACAAGGCGCCGGTGGGTGGGGGGGGTGGTTCCGCAGCACGGGCCCCATGGGAGGCGCCCGCGCAGCGCTTTTTGGGAATACCGAAACCCACCTTTGTCATCATATTAAGGAGCGTTTAACACTCAAGGAAAGGGCCTTTCACTACCAACACACCAAGAAAGACAAATAAGACAATGTGCTTTCGTAATTCTTGGCGTCTTGGCGACTTGGCGGTGATCTTTTCCCTTGGATGCAACCCGGTATCAGTGGTTCTTCCTTATGATCTTGGAACCATCAAGCTGCGACTGGCCAAATCTTGGCTAGAACCCTCGGGTGGGTGCCTCTTCATCCCAACCCAGCGGGTGCTCCCGCACGGCATGTTCGTGATGATTCGATGTTTCTTCAGGGCGAATCTGCAGGGCTGGGCTCAGTGAAATTTTCGGGTTCAGTCCCTCGTCCTTGACCATCCGGGTCTAGGGCACGGGGAAGATCTGGCGCCCCGCTTCGTCGGTTTGGTAGATCAGGGCGTTGCCTTTTCCGGGACGGTTGTCGTTGACCTGGATCCCGTACCTGAGGCCGGTGCCGTCAATGGCCAGCGTATAGGTCATCTTGGTGGACCCTGCTGGGGCGAAGAGGGGCGTGAGATTAGGGCCTGTGACCGTACCGTCGGGGTTCCAGACGACACCAGTGCCTGCGGGCCCATAGATGCCGTTGTCAGCCTTGCGCGTCTCCAACATCATCTGCAGGGACTTGGTGTTCTGCTGGGCATCCCCCACCAGCTCGGCGTTCTTCTTCTGCCCAAGCAGCGAGGGGATGGCAATGGCCCCTAAAATGCCGATGATCACCACCACCACCAGGATCTCAATGAAAGTGAAGCCGTGCATCGTCCGTTTCATGGTGCCCTCCAGAACCCCGTTTGGATGCAATTCGCTGGCCAGCAGGGCCTCAACTCTTATCGAAGGCCGCCGCGAGGCCGAAGATCGGCATGTACATGGCCACCACGATGAAGCCCACGATGCCACCCAGCAGGGCGATCATGATGGGTTCCATGAGGCTGGTCATGGAGGCCACGGCATTGTCCACCTCGTCCTCGTAGAAATCCGCCACTTTGGAGAGCATGGCATCCAGGGCTCCGGTGGCCTCGCCCACGCCCACCATCTGCACCACCATGGGGGGAAAGACCTTGGTTTCCGCCAGGGGGGTGCTGATGTTTCGGCCCTGCTCCACGGCATCCTTGGACTTGAGAATGGCATTCTGGATGACGAGGTTTCCAGCAGTCTTGGCGGTGATGTCCATGCCCTCAAGAATGGGCACCCCAGAACTGATGAGGGTGCCCAGGGTGCGGCAGAACCGCGCCACAGCCACCTTGCGCAGCACCTGCCCCAGGACCGGGATGTGCAGCATCAGGGTGTCGATCTGCAGGTGCCCCACGGGGGTTTTGTAGAACTGGCGCAGGCCAACCACGATCAGGATGGTGGCCCCGGTGAGGAGCCACCAGTAGTTGATGATCGCATCGGAGATGGCGATGCAAACGATGGTGGGGTAGGGCAGCTTGCTGCCCAGGCCCGAATACATGGCCGAGAACACGGGGATCACCTTGACCATGATCACGATCACCACGATGACGGCGATGCTGATGACGGCAATGGGGTAGGTCATGGCGCTTTTGACCTTGCCCGTCAGTTTCACGGATTTCTCGATGTAGCCGGAGAGGCGCTGGAGGATCACATCCAGGATGCCGCCGCTTTCCCCGGCCCCCACCATGTTCACGAAGAGGTCATTGAAGGCCTTGGGGTGCTTGGAGAGGGCGGTCTGCAGGGTGGAACCCTTTTCCACATCCTCCCGCACGGCTTCGATGATGCGCTGAAAACCCTTGTGGTCCTGCTGGGCGCCCAGGATCTCGAGGCACTGCACCAGGGGCAGGCCCGCATCGATCATCACGCTGAACTGCCGCGTAAAGATGGCCAAGGCCTTGGGGGGCACCTTGCCAAAGGATTTGGTGCCCTGGGCGGCCATGACGCGGACATTCATGACCTCGATGCCATTGCGTTTCAGGGTGGTGGCGGCAGAATCCCGGGAATCGGAGACCAGGACGCCTTCCTGGACTTCCCCCATTCGATTCTTGCCTTTCCAAGCATAAGCGGGCATGCGGACCTCGGCGAAGGACTGGGAGCGGTGGTGCTTTCAGGATAGGCAGGAAAGCGCCTGCAGAGAAGTCCTAGGTGTACTTGATATTGGGGTTCCGCCCCCCCAGGGCGGTGCTGACGGGGCTGGCGGGCTGGGCGGGCGCGGCGGTGCGGCCCCCGGCGGACCCGACCCCCACGCCGCGGTTGATGAGCTCGCGCAGTTCGTCGGTGTTGGAGGAATACTCAAAGGCCTGCTCCTGGGTGATCTCCTTGCGGATCACCAGGTCGGACAGGCTCTGGTTGAAGGTCTGCATGCCGTACTTCGTCTGCCCGGCCTGCATGACGCCGTAGATCTGGTGGATCTTGTCCTCGCGGATCAGGTTCCGGATGGCGGAATTGGGGATCATGATCTCCAGCGCCAGGGCCCGCCCCTTGCCGGTGGCCTTGGGGATGAGGCTCTGGCAGATGATGCCTTCCAGCACCAGGGAGAGCTGGGCACGGATCTGGGGCTGCTGGTGGCTGGGGAACACGTCGATGATGCGGTTGATGGTCTGCACGGTGCTGCTGGTGTGCAGGGTGCCAAAGGTGAGGTGGCCGGTTTCGGCGATGGTCAGGGCCGATTCGATGGTTTCGAGGTCGCGCATTTCTCCCACCAGCACCACGTCGGGGTCCTGGCGCAGGGCGGAGCGCAGCGCCTTCTTGAAGCTGTGGGTATCGGCGTGAATCTCGCGCTGGTTCACCAGGGCCCGCTTGTGCTTGTGCACGTATTCCACGGGGTCCTCGATGGTGAGGATGTGCACCGGTTCCTCGGTGTTGATCTTGTCCACCATGGCGGCCAGGGTCGTGGACTTGCCGGAACCCGTCACACCCGTCACCAGCACCAGGCCCCGGGGCTTGTCGCACAGCCCTTTGATGGCGGGCGGGAGCCCCAGCTGATCGAAGCTGCGGATGTTCTCGGGGATGGTGCGGAACACGCCGGCCGTGGCGCCCCGCTGATTGAAGACATTGGCGCGAAACCGGGCCACGCCCTGGAGGCCGAACGAGAAGTCCACCTCAAGGTCCTCCTCAAGGCGATGCTTCTGCTGATCGGTCATCACGCCGTAGCAAAGCCAGCGGGTCTGTGACGCGTCAAGGGGCGGCAGCTTGAGCGGCACCATGCGCCCGTCGATGCGGATCTGCGGTGCGGTATCGGTGGTGATATGCAGATCCGTGCCTCCGTACTCCACCATCGTCTTCAGCAGTTGCTGGAGGGGAGCAACATAATTGGCGCCGACTTCGCTCATGGGGGCCTCGGGAAAAACAAAAAGCTGGGACAGGATGAACAGGATTGAAAGCAGGATTAACAGGATTCTGGCGGGTGAAAGCTTCTGAATTTCTTTTTGACTTGAAGGCTGCGGGTTCCAAAGTTCAGCAGCAGGGCCGTGGCAAAGTTGGTCGCAGCAAGGTAGTTGACGACCTGGACTTCGTGTTCAGGAAGGATGGCCTGGACGGCTTTCAGTTCGAGGATCAGCTTTCCGCCCACCAACAGGTCCACCCGGTAGATACCGACCAACTCACCCCGGTACCGGACTTCGAGTTTCACTTCGCGTTCAAAGGGAATGCCTTCCAGAGCCATTTCCAGGGCCAACGCATTCTGGTAGACAGTTTCCGTGAATCCAGGCCCCAGGGTGGAATGAACGCGCATCGCCGCCCCAATCACGCGCCCTGAAAGCTCATCCAAAGCGGCACCATCAACCATTCCAAGAATTCCTTTTCTGTAATCCTGTAAATCAAACCTTTTCAATCCTGTTCATCCTGTCAAAGATCTTTTTCGGGTGGGTCGATGCCTACAACACTGTTTCCCGGATGATTTCTTCGATGGTGGTGACGCCATCCAGGACCTTGCGGCAGCCGGAGCGGCGAAGGGTGATCATGCCTTCCTTCTGAGCCTGCTCACGCAGTTCAATGGCGGAGGCGCCGGTGAGGATCATGTCCTTGAGGGTCTCGGACATTTCCAGCACTTCGTAGAGGCCCACGCGGCCCTTGTAGCCGCGTTTGTTGCAGGCCTCGCAGCCCACGGGCTTGTAGAAGGTGATGCCCCGCTGGACCTCTTCGGGGGTGAACCCGACCGTGTAGAGCGCCTCTTCGGGCTGGGGGTGGGCATCCACGGCCTTGCAGTTGGGGCAGAGGCGGCGCACCAGGCGCTGGGCGCAGATGATGTTCACGGAGGTGGCCACCAGGAAGGGCTCCACACCCATGTTCATGAGCCGGTTGATGGTGCTGGGGGCATCGTTGGTATGCAGGGTGCTCAACACCAGATGGCCCGTGAGACTCGCCTTGATGGCGATCTCGGCCGTTTCGAAGTCGCGGATCTCGCCCACCAGGATGATGTTCGGATCCTGCCGCAGGAAGGAACGCAGGGCGGCGGCGAAGTTCAGGCCGATCTGCTCCTTCATCTGGACCTGGTTGATGCCCGGGAAGTTGAACTCGACCGGATCCTCGGCCGTCAGGATGTTGGTATCCACGGTGTTCAGCTTGGCGATGGAGGAGTACAGGGTGTTCGTCTTGCCTGATCCCGTGGGGCCCGTGACGAGCACCATGCCGTAGGGCTTGGAGATCTGGCGGTCCCAGCGGTCGAGGCTCTCCTGCTCGAAGCCTAGCTTGGTGAGATCGAGCATGAGCTTGTCGCTGTCCAGCAGCCGCAGCACGATCTTTTCACCGAACAGCGTCGGCAGGATGCTCACGCGGTAGTCGATGACCTTCTGCTTGCCGCCCATGTTCACGCGGAGCTTGATGCGGCCATCCTGGGGCAGACGCCGCTCGGCGATGTTGAGCTTGGCCAGGATCTTCACGCGGGAGGTCAGCGGATCCTTCAACTTGAGGTTGGGCCGCATGACCTCCATGAGGATGCCGTCGATGCGAAACCGGATGCGGTAGTTCTTTTCATAGGGCTCGATATGGATGTCGGAAGCGCCGCGCTTGATGGCGTCGATGAGCACCATGTTCACGAGTTTCACGACCGGGGCGTCCTCGCTGCCCTTCTTCAGGCTGCCGACGTTGACGCTGTCCTCGTCTTCCTCCGGGCTATCGAATTCGGCGTCGGCATCAAGTTCCTGCTCCAGGTCGGAGAGCTCGAAATGCTCATCCTCCGCGTTGAAGGCATTGGCCACGCTGGCCGCCGTGGGACCACTGGCGCTCGATCCGCCCCCCGCCCCCCCCTGCGCATTGCGGGCGAGGGTGCCATCCGCCAGCCGGACCGCGCTGGCGCCACCGTAGTACTTCTCCACGGCGCGGGCCAGGCCCATCTCGCTGGACACGACGGGATCCACGTTGTAGCCGGTGTGGAACCGCACGTCGTCCATGGCGAAGATATCGGTGGGATCGGACATGGCCAGGGTCAGCACGTTGCCGGTGCGCTGGAGGGGCAGCACCTTGTGCCGCTGGGCCAGATCCTTGGGGATGAGCGCGATGACCCCCGGGTCGATGGGCGGCCACTGTTCCAGGTCGGCCGCCGGGACGCCATACTGCATCCCCAGGAAGCTCACGATGTCCTGATCAGAACAGAAGCCTTGCCGGACTACGATACTTCCGAGCTTCCCGCCCTCTCTTCGCTGGATTTTGATAACTTCGTCCAGCTGGGCATCCGTGACGAGTTGGGCCTTGACGAGCATTTCCCCGAGCTTGCTGACCACTGTCTGCCTCCGGATGGGGTGTGCCGATGTTATCACTACCAGCGCCTGCTAGATCCGCAACTCATTGTATGCTTTTGCCATGTCGTCCCCAGGCACCCCGCCCCAGCGCCTCCTGCTGGCCCGGCAGTTGGTCCGGGAGAAGGGTCTGTCCAGAACCGACCTCGCCCTGCTGGAAGACATCCTCCGCGAGGGGGCCAAGGATCTGGAGCCCCTGCTGGAGTCGGTCCCGGAACGGGCCCTGGGCGGTGAAGAATCCCCCGCCCAGGCCAGCCTTCGACGCAACCTGGGCACCTTCCTTGCTTTTCTGCACCATTTTTCGCCCCGCCGACTGGGCGAAGCCCGGACCTCCATGGGGTTCGTCATGCTCCACAGCCTGTCGCGACTGGGGGATCTGTCCGAAGCGGCCCACCGGGAGCTGCTGGCAGAGCAGCATCAGCCTGAATGGGTGATGCGGCTGTTGGATCTGCTCGCTTCGCTGCGCGCCATGGCCCTGGCCCCCACGGAGGACAACGGCAACCTGAGAATCCTCTGGTCGGCCTTCCTCGCGGATCACCGGGAGGCCTTCCGCGAGATCCTGTCCGCACTCCAGGACAGTGAGCCCGGTGCAGCCTCGGTGACCCGTCTGAATGCCGGGATGAAGGCGGTGAACCGCGCCATCCAGGGCCAGGGGCGCCTGGAGGAATCCCTGTCCCGCCTCGCCGAACAGCTGGAAGCCTGCATTCCCACGGAGATCCATGGCCGGGTGGAACCCCTTCTCCTCCTGGAACACGTGATCTCGAACCTGCGCCTGAGCCTGGTGCGGCCGCTGGACCGTGGCATTCACTGGCCCGCGATTGAGCAGGTGCGGGGTAGTCTGCGCTGGCTTTGGGATCACCTGGGCTGGTCGTTGCCGCGCATGGACGCTGAGCTGTTCCGGGAGAACATGCCCCCGGAGCTGCGCAGGCTGCTCCAGCAGATCCGCCTGGATGATCGTGCCGCGTTCTCCGTCGTCGCCCGCGCCCTGGCCAGCCACGTCTCCCTTCTGAGCCTGCTCGAGTCTCTCGAACCCGCCGCCAGCGCCGGACCGCGTGATCGCTACGCGGCTGTTCCCTCCTTCCTGGTGGTCGAATCGGAACTGGGCCGCCTATCGGAAAGGGCCTACGACCCGTCCCGATGCGATCTGCTGGATCCGGCCCGCTCAGAGTCTTCCCGGTTGCGGGCCTTCCTGCGGCAGGCGGTCCTGGGCCTCCGCCAGGACCAGGGGACGCTGCGGAGTCTGCTTCAACAGGCCCTCGCGGGCCAGGACACCGATCAGTTGGCCCAGACCCTCGACAACCTGCGCGGCCTGCTCATCAACCATCAGCGGCAGCTCATGGGCGAGCTGGTGGGCATCTTCTCCCCTGATGTGCAGCACCGGCTCTTTCCTGAATCGCCCAGCATGATGGAGGAGGGCGAACACCTCCGCCTGCGCATCCAGCGCCTCTGGGAGCAGGTTCCGCCCCTCCACGGCCAGTTGCAGCTCCATTTGGAGCTGCAGGACTGGCCCCGGTTGGCGCTGGGCCTTTCCCATACCTACCGCCACCTGCTGACCTTCCGCCGCAGTCCTGAATTCCCGCTCATGCGCCGCCCGGATCGGGAGGAGGCCGAGCGCCTCATCGAGGAACTGGGCCGCCTGCTGGAATCCCCCCAGGATGTGCCCCAGGCGCTGCGGGATGGCATGGACCTGCTGGGAGAGCTGCTGCGGTTCCTGGAACTCTTCCTCCTGCGGATCAACGCCCGCGTACCGTTGATCCGCCAGGATCTAGAGGTGGCCCAGGAGGCCCTGAAGCTCATCGACGAACTGCGCTCCGGAACGGCGGGCCCGGAGCGCACCCGGATCTCGCACAAGCTCATCCAGACCGCCAAGCGGCTGGGTGTCCGGGATCCCCAGTCCCTGGCCCTGCTGAAACGCTGGGTACGGGCGGAGCGCGGTCAGCGGGAAGGATCGCTTCCGTTCCTGGAACAACTGGCCTCCCATCTTCGCCAGCTGGCTATGAGGCTGGAAGCCGCGCTGGGCTAAGCCGTGCCGACTGCCCTGCCGATGAACGGTTTAACTGGGAGGCCCATGTCCCGCATCCACTGGCTGGAAGCCCATCCCTCCGCGGCGGGGGAGGCGCTTCGTCTGGCGCTGGTGGGATGGGGACATGAGGTGGTCCAGGGGACCGGCCAGGGTTCGATCGTGCTGGTGGCCGAGCATCCGGATGTCCGGCTGATCCCTGCGGACGGCATGGAGATCCTGTGGTGGGTGGAGAAGGCCGATCCAGAGGAGGTCAGTGCTGTCCTAAGCCTTCGGCCGGGCTGGGTGCTGCTGCAGGATCGACCGTTGGAGGCCGCCCGGGAGGCCCTGCTGCACCTGCGACAGCGGGATCTGGGCAGCGAGGGCTGGCTCCGCCAGTTGATGCACCTGGCTTCCCTCGACGAATTGCTGCGCCTGGTGCTGGGTCGGGCCATTCGCCTTTCCGGGGCCCGCGGAGGTGCCATCTGGTTGCGACGGGAGGATCTGTTCTACCAGCGGGCGGGCGACGGGACCTTCCCTGAAGCGCCCCTGCCGCGCCAGGAAGCCGCCGAACTGGTCCGCCAGGGCGAGGCCTTCCTCCTGGCACCTTCCGAGCAGCTGGGCATCCTGCGGGTGCTGGATCCCAAGGAGCCCTCGGAGGTCTTCCTCAGGGGCTTTGACGACGTGGAGCCCCTTCTGCTCAACGCCTGGCGCCTGGAAGAAAGCCGCGCCCTCTCTTTCAGGGACGACCTCACCGTGGCCCAGAACCGTCGCTGCCTGGAGGCTGAGCTCCCTCAGGCCGTACGCTCCGCCGCCACCAAGAACGAGCCCCTGGCCCTGCTCTTCCTTGATGTGGACGACCTCAAGCGGGTCAACAGCAGTCATGGCCATACCGCAGGCAGCATCCTTCTCGAGGCCGTGGCCCGCACCGCCCAGCGCCTCTGCCGCGCCCATGACCGCCTGTACCGGTACGGCGGCGACGAGTTCTGCATCCTCATGCCTGGCACCACATCGCAGGGCGCCCGGAAGCTGGGCGAACGCCTGATCCAGGTGATCCGGGAGCAGCCCCTGGATCTTGGCCACAGCCGCCTCGCCGTATCCCTCAGCGCCGGGGTCGCCGCCTATCCCGAGCACGCCGACGGCGCCGGTCACCTCATCGAGCAGGCCGACCGCGCCCTGTTCCGCGCCAAGGGCGATGGCAAAGGACGGGTGGTGGTGGCGGGTTGAGGCAGGGTGGCGCCCCCAGCCTGATACCGCTACTTCCGCTTTTTCTTTCCACCCTTTTCGGAGCCGAACACTTTGGCGAGAAAGCCCTCCTCCTCGCCTTCGGCGGCCTCCCCGTCGAGGCTTCGACGGAGTTGCTCCATGAGCTGGCGCTGTTCGGCTGTCAGGGACTTTGGCACCCCCACGCGCAAGTGCAGGTAGAGATCGCCGCGCCCACTGCCCTGAAGGCGGGGAACACCGGCATTCACCAGCTTCACCACATGGTCCGCCGGTGTTCCTGCGGCGATCTTGACCTTGTCCGTGCCGTAGGGCGTTTCCACCTCCAGGGCGCCTCCGGTTACCAGCAGGGGCCAGCTGATCTCCAGCCGCCGATGGAGATCGCTGCCGTCCCGCTCGTAGCGAGGATCCGGTTCCACATCGAAAACCACATACAGATCCCCGGTGCGGCCCCCGGATCGACCCGACTCGCCCTGGCCCTGGAGCCTGAGCCGCGTGCCACGGTCCACTCCCGCCGGAACCTTGAAGCTCACCTTGGACTTCCGGTGAATGCGCCCCTCGCCATGGCAGGTGCGGCAGGGCTTGGGGATGATGCGGCCCCGGCCCTCGCAGCGCGGACAGGGCGTGAGCATCTGGAAGAAGCCTTGGCGCATGGCCACCTGCCCTGCACCCCGACACTGGGGGCAGGTTTCGGGCCGGGAGCCGGCCTCGCAGCCTGATCCGTGGCAGGTGTCGCAGGCTTCGAGGCGGGGGATGGAAAGTTCCACCGCCTCCTTGCCGAAGATCGCGTCGTGGAAGCTGAGTTTCAGGTTGTATTGAAGATCCGAACCCCGTTCTTCCCCGTTGGCTCTGCGGCGCCCGCCCCCGAAGAGGTCCCCGAACATGCCGCCACCGAAGAAGCTGCCGAGGATGTCCTCGAAATCGGCAAACTGGCTGGGGTCGAACTGGAACTGCTGGCCACCGCCGCCCGCACCCCCAAGCCCGGCATGGCCGAACTGGTCGTAGACCTTCCGCTTTTCGGGGTCGGACAGCACGCTGTAGGCCTCGGCGGCCTCCTTGAACTTCTCCTCGGCCTCCTTGTTGCCCGGATTGCGGTCAGGATGCAGTTCCATGGCCAGCTTGCGGTAGGCCTTCTTCATATCATCGGCCCCGGCCCCCTTCGAGATGCCGAGTACTTCGTAGTAGTCACGTTTCATTGGTTTATCAGTCCTTGGTCTTCCGTCATCCGGGGCCGTCGTCGCTTGAACGTGCTGGCTGACTCAGGGTTCTTGGTGAAAGCCTTGGCGAATTCCGCCGCCAACCGGGCCACGTCCTGAGACAACCCCGGTCAGGCTTCCATTCTCCCTCAAAACCCCCCTTTGCGGCGCGAGGTCCCATCGGAATTCCCGTTCCCAACCCGATCTGAGGCCATGTTCACAACGCCATGGAGGGCCAAAGCCCCCCACGGCTGGCTGAAGGCCGAATCCTAGTTGGGCGGGGCCGCCCCATCACCCTCGCCATCAAGCGAGGCCATCATCGCTTCACTGGCGGCCAGCACCGCGTCCGTCAGGAGGGCCTGGGCTTCCAGGAGTTGGGTTTCGCAGGCGCGGAGGGCGTCGGAATCCTGTGAGGCCACCGCCTGCCGGGCCCGGGACAGGACCTCCCGAACCAGGGCCTGCTGGTCCTCGGTAAGGTACTTGCCGCATTCTGCGAAGCTCTTGTCGCAGGAGAAGATCAGACCTTCTGCGGAGGCGATGTATTTCAGCGCGTCCCGCTTCTTCACGTCCGTTTCGGCATTGGCCAGTGCCTCGCGGATCATGCGCTGGATCTCCAGTTCCGAAAGGCCGGAGCTGGGGCGGATGCTCATGCTCTGCTCAAGGCCGGTCATGAGGTCGCGCGCGGACACCTTCACGATGCCATTGGAATCGATGTCGAAGGAAACCTCGATCTGGGGCACGCCCTTGGGGAGGGGTGGCAGGTTGATGAGGTCGAAGCGGGCCAGGCTCTTGTTGTGTTCGGATAGTTCACGCTCACCCTGGAGCACGTGGATCTCCACCCGGCTCTGGTTGTCCGTGACCGTGGTGAAGGTGCGGGCGTCGCGGGTGGGGATGGTGGCGTTGCGCTGGATGATCTTCACGAAGCCGCCACCCTGGGTCTCAATGCCCAGCGACAGCGGGGTGACGTCGAGCAGCACCAGGTCCTTGATATCGCCCTTGAGCACAGCGCCCTGGATGGAGGCGCCGAGGGCCACCACCTCGTCAGGGTTGATGCTGCGGTTGGGCTCCTTGCCGAAGAAGTCGCGCACCAGGCGCTGCACCAGGGGCATGCGGGTCTGACCGCCGACGAGGATGATCTCGTCCACCTGCTTGGCAGTCTTGCCACCCTGTTCGAGGGCATCCTTGATGGGGACGAGGGTGAGATCCACCAGGCCCCTAACCATCTCCTCCAGCTGTTCGCGGGTGAGCGCGGCCTCCAGGTGCTGTGGCCCGCTGGGTCCCTGGGCGATGAAGGGGAGGCGGATCTCCACCCGATCCAGGGTGGAGAGTTCACACTTGGCCTTTTCGCTGGCTTCCTTGAGCCGCTGAAGCGCCATGCGATCGCCGGAAAGGTCGATGCTCGTCTTTTCCCGGAACTGATGCACCAGCCAATTCTGGATGAGCTGATCGATGTCTTCGCCGCCAAGGAAAGTGTCACCGCTGGTGGCGAGCACCTCGAAGACACCGTCGTTCATCTCCATGAGGGTGAAGTCGATGGTGCCACCGCCGAAATCATAGATTCCCAGGATCTGCTTGACGCCTTTCTTGTTGAAGCCATAGGCCAGGGCCGCGGCCGTGGGTTCGTTGATGATGCGCTGGACGTTGAGCCCCGCGATCTTGCCCGCGTCCTTGGTGGCCTGGCGCTGGGCGTCGTCGAAGTAGGCGGGAACCGTGATGACAGCGTCGGTTACTTCCTCGTGGAGGAAGGCCTCGGCCGCCTGCTTGAGGGAGCGGAGCACGATGGCAGAGACTTCGGGCGGGGCGTAGTCCCGTTCGCCCACGCGGAGCCAGGCGTCGCCATTGGGGGCGGCCACCACCGGGAAGGGGAGCCGCGAGATGGCCTCCTGCACCCTGGGAGACTGGAACCGCTGGCCGATGAGCCGCTTCACCGCGAACAGGGTGCGCTGCGGGTTGGTGACGGCCTGGCGCTTGGCGATGTGCCCCACCAGAACATCGCCCTTGTCGGTGAAAGCCACGACGGAAGGCGTGGTGCGACTGCCTTCGCGGTTCGGGATCACCCGGGAATCCCCGCCCTCCATCACGCAGACGCAACTATTGGTCGTGCCCAGATCAATGCCGATCAGTTTGCCTGCCATGGATTGAACTCCGGTGGGATCGCGGCTTCATGGTACCGAATTCTCGACATCGCAGCCAGCGTAAGAATTGGATACGACTAGGACTTTCCCGAAGTCTGGAGCCGATTCACCACCACCCGGGCGGCCCGCAGGAGCTGTCCCCTGAGGTTGAATCCGCGCTCGTAGATGGCGGCCACCGCACCATCCGGAAGGTTCGGATCACTGAAGGTCGTGAGCGCCTCCGCGTGGAGGGCATCAAAGGGATCGCCCACCTGCAGGGGCAAGGCATCGACCTGGAGCCGGCGCAGGGCCTCCAGGAATTGTCGCTGGATCAGCTCAACCCCTGCCCGAAAGGACTCGACGTCCTGATAGGTGGCACTCAGGCCGCGGTCGAAATTGTCGAGGACCGGCAGAAACTCGAGCAGGATCTTGCGCTCGGCCTGTTCCACCGACAGGGAGATGTCCCGCTGGGCACGGTTGCGGAAGTTGTTGAAGTCAGCCGCGAGCCGCCGCTGCTGATCCATCAGCTCGGCCTCCCGGCGGAGCAGATCCTCCATCTGGCGCTCCGCCTCGGTCAGGGCTGATTCCAGATCGACCCGCATCTCTGATTGCGCCTCGGGTTGGGGGAATTCCGGCAGGTCCATCTCGGGCACGACCTGGGTGTGGTATTCAGAGGCCACTTCGTCCGCCACGGACTGGAGATCGCCCTCCGGCGTCTCGTCCAGATTGAGGTCCACCATGTCCTCGACCTCTCCGATCGGAGGGGTGGGCTTGGCATTCGGTTCCCGGGGGGTGTCAGTAGGCATCGCAGCAGTATAAGCCGTTGCTACAAAATAATCTTGTCGTCTCGATGCCGCGGACGTCCTAAAAAATCGTAACGAAATCATCGGGGCGTGCGGGTTGTTTCGAACCGGACCCTAGGCCGCTCATGGGGGATTCAGGCCAGATCCCGCCGCCGTTGCACCTGGCCGGACCACCAGCGCAGGCCACCCATGACCAGGCCATAATCCATGCGCAGGGGCCCCACCAGGGCGAAGGTGACAAAGCCCGCCTCCCCCAAGGCGACGGTTCGAACCGCCGTGGCCAAGGGCCAACCTCCCAAGAAGGGGTTCTCGGATCCCAACAGCAACTGGACATCCTCGGAGGCGCGATCCGCAAAGGCGTTCAACAACCGAGCCAACCGGCCATGCTCCTCAAAAGCCGCCACAAGGCCGCGGAATCGGGCCAAGTCCTCGAATTCGGGACATCCGCCCAAACGCCCCAGGCCGGACACCAGCACCTGGGGATCGGCGATGCCCGGATCCTCCGGCCAACAGGCCGCCAGATCCCGCAGTCGGCCCCGGATGGTTTCCCCCTCCTGGGCACCCGCTTGCAAAGCCGCCAGCAGCCGGGACCGCATGTCTGCCAGGGTCCGTCCGGCGAAATGGGCCGTGGCATAGTTCCCCAGCTCTGTCAGCACGGACTGGGGGTAGTTCCAGGGATTCTCCATCAGCCGGTGATCCACCTCGCCCTGGCTGCCCACCCAGATGGCCACGAGACGTCCGGGCCCCAGCGGAACGAATTCCAGGCGCACCAGACGGCTCTGGGTGAGCGGCAGCGGCAGGGCCAGGCAAACCCCCCCCATCACCTCCGCCAGGGTCCGGCTGGCGTGGCGAGCCCAGGTTTCCGGATCGAGGTCCATGCCATCCAGGGCCGCGGCAAGTCTCCCCTCCAGCTCCGGCCCCGGCGGAAGCGCCTTCAGCCAGCGGTCCACGTAGTACCGGTAGGCACGTTCCGTGGGAACCCGCCCCGCCGATGTGTGCGGCTGGGCCACCATGGATTCATCTTCGAGATCCGATAGGACGCTGCGGATCGTGGCACTGGACAGCGACTCCGGGTAGCGTTTCGCCAGGAGCCGCGAACCCACAGGTTCCCCAGCCTCGAGATAGGTCTCGATAAGGGTGCGCAGCACGGATTCGCCGCGGGGATTGAGGTGGGGTCGGGCCATGGGAAGATCCCTGATCGGGATGCCATACTATACGGCACCCACCCACCTGGAGATCCCATGCACCCGATGATCCCCCGTCTCTCCCTTGCGGCGGTCCTCACCTTCGCCGTGGCCTGCAACCACAAGAGTGAAGCTGCCATCCAGGCCGAAGAGGCCGCCAAGAGCGCCGAAGCCAAGGTGGCCCAGCTTGAGCAGCAGCTGGCTGAGGCCAAATCCGGCAAGGCCACTGGCGATGACGCCGAGACCGTCCAGCACGTCACGAAGTCCCAGGTAAGGGCCCTCGAGCGGCAAGTCGCGGATGCCAAGAAGCGGGCCGCGGTGAAGCAGCAGGAGGCCATCACCCTGGCCCAGGCCCCGGCCGCCAAGGAGGCTCCCAAACCGGTGGTGGTCGAGGTCCCCATGGGGACCAAGCTCGAAATCTCCCTGGCTCGCGACCTGACCACCGAAAAGGATCAGGCGGGTGATGCCTGGGAAGGCACCCTGGCCTCCGACGTGGTCCAGGACGGCAAGCTGGTTTGGAGTGCGGGAACCTCCGCCCGAGGGGTTGTCACCCAGAGCGCACCCGCAGGGCGCCTGAGCAACGGCCAGGGCGCCCTGGGCATTCGGCTCACCGAGATCGCCGGCGTCGGCATCGATACGGACACCCATGTGGTGGTGGCCACGGCCCGGGGTGAGCGCAACGCCAAGTTCATCGGCGGCGGCGCGGCCCTGGGCGCCCTCATCGGCATCCTCGCGGACAAGAAGAACAAGAACGATCACGCCCTGGGTGGCGCAGCCATCGGCGCCGCTGCCGGCACCGCCGCGGCCGCCGGCACCGCCGACACCGTGATCCGGATCCTGGCTGCAAAGCCCGTGGCCTTCAGCCTCACGGCGCCCGAAAAAGTCACCCTCAAGAAGTAGTTCCAACGGCCGCCGGCCTTCGATCGGCGGGGAACGAAAAACGGGAGGCACCACTTCCCGTTTTTGCATGTGCTGGGCGGAAAAGGCCGCTCAGGCTTCCAGGGCCTGGAGCCGCTCGGCCTCAAAGGCTGCCCTTAAGGGTTCGATGATCGGTTCGATGGCACCGCCCATGAAGCTGTCGATCTGGTGGAGGGTGACTCCCACCCGGTGGTCGGTGACGCGGCCCTGGGGGAAGTTGTAGGTGCGGATCTTTTCGCTGCGATCGCCGCTCCCGACCTGGGATTTGCGCATGGCCGAATGAACCGCGTCGGCTTCGTCCTGAGCCTTCTGGAGCAGGCGGCTGCGCAGCACGGTCATGGCCTTGGCCATGTTCTTGATCTGACTGCGCTCGTCCTGGCACTGCACGACGGTGTTGGTGGGCAGGTGCGTGAGGCGCACGGCGGAATAGGTGGTGTTCACGCTCTGGCCACCCTTGCCGCCGGAGCAGAACGTGTCGATCCGCAGGTCCTTCTGATGGATCTCGATGTCCACTTCCTCGGCCTCGGGCATGACGGCCACGGTGCAGGCGGAGGTATGAATGCGGCCCTGGGTTTCGGTCTTAGGTACGCGCTGGACGCGATGGACGCCGCTCTCGAAGCGAAAGAGGCTGTAGGCACCTTCACCTTGGATTTCGGCCGTGGCCTCTTTGAGCCCGCCGGCGTCGGCATCGCTCTCGTCCAGCACCGAGACCTTGAAGCCCCGGCGCTCCGCGAAGCGAATGTACATGCGGAAGATTTCCGCGGCGAAGAGCGCAGCCTCCTCGCCGCCGGTACCCGCGCGGACTTCGAGAATCACGTTCTTGGCGTCCGCTGGATCCTTGGGGATGAGCAAACGCTTGATCTCCGCATCACCCTCGGCAATGGCCTTCTTTAAATCCGGGATCTCCATCTCGGCCATCTCGCGGAAATCCGCATCCATGGACTTGTCGCCCAGGATGAGTTCAGCCTCCCGGAGTTGCCTCAGGAGCGTGCGGTGGGCTTGAAAGGCCAGCACCACCGGCTCCAACTCGGCCCGAAGCTTGGACAGTTCCCGCAGGCGCTTGGGGTCCGACACCACCGCGGGGTCCTGGAGCTGTGCCTCCACTTCCTGGAAGCGGGCTTCGACGGCTTCAAGCTGATCGAGCATGGTTCACCTCAGAGTCCATGTCGCGTCCCCGCGAGAACAACAGCCCGAACCGGCTTGGGGCGCCGGGGGGCGCAAAGCGCGGAACCCCCTGAGAAAACCCAGTCCCAAACCGGCTTGGCCGGGGTGGGGCGTGGGGGTCAGGGAGTGTGCGCGAAGCGCGGAACCCCCTGAGAACATTAACAAAAAGGACGGGCCGATCACTCGGCCCGTCCCTTGGAATGGTGCAGCTAGGCTTCGGTGGTGGCAGTCGCTTCGGGGGTGGTTTCGGGCGTCGCGTCGGCGACCTCCACGGAAACCTCCTTCTTCGCGTATTTCTTGTTGAACTTCTCCACGCGGCCTTCGGTATCCATCAGGCGCTGTTTGCCCGTGAAGAACGGATGGCAGTTGGAGCAGATTTCAACACGCATTTCCTTCTTGGTGGAACGCGTCATGAATTCGTTGCCGCAGGCGCAGTGAACGTTCACGTCGTGCAGTTCGGGGTGAATCTTGTCCTTCATCGCTTCCTCCTGTGACCGACCGGATGCCCCCATGAGCGGGGTATATGCACGCGGCTTGTCCACGCAAGACGACAAGTCTACCCCTGAAAGCCTGCCAGCTCAAGGGGGATTCCCCAGGTCCATGGAGCGAGCAACCGGTTCCCCTGTGGCGGAGGCGGCGTCTCCTCTCCGGGGTGTGCGCGCGGCGCGGAACTCCCAGAGAACGTTACCCCTGTTCCTGCGGCGTCAGCACCCGACGCTCGGCCAGGTGGCGCTTGAGGCGATTGGCCAGCATCACGCTCAACAGCAGGGTGGCGTTGAAGCTGAGTTCCAGGGGCACCTTCCACCATTCAAACCGGACCCGGCCCAGAACGCCCGCTTCCAGGGCGAACATCAGGGCCGTGAAGGCCACCGGTTCCAACAGGGTCTGCCAGAGGGGGCGCTCCTGGGTGTGGCGCTCCAGCAGAAAACCCGTAAAGGCGCCGTAGAGCAGTCGAGTGGGCTTGAAGCCGTGGTGTGTGGTGAAACCCAGCGGGATGGACAGCAGAGAGGTGATGAGCACGGCCACCGCCGTGCGGGCCCAGGGGTTGAGGCGCAGCCAATGGCGACGCACCCAGAAGTAGCCGGCGCCCACCGCCAGGCCCTGGGCCGCGGCAAAGGCCAAGCAGATATACCAGCGCCAACCCTCAAACCACATGTGCCCGCCGGTGGCGAGGCCGATGATCATGCCGGCCGCCAGGGCTGTGCCGCCCCGATGGTTGGCGTCCTGACCCTCTCCCGCAGCGAGTTCATCCGCCAGGAGGCTGGGGTGCTCCTTTTCCGAAAGCATGGCTGACATGGCCGATTCGGATTCAATGCCCCGGGCCTCGGCCTCATCCAGCAGGTGGGCCTCCAACTCCCGGATCAGGGTCAGCCGCCGGCGCCGCGACAGGCCCTTGAGGCCTGACTCCACCTGGGAGAGGTAGGCATCCAGCGCCCGGGACATGGGATACCCTAGGCCCTCGGCCCCACGAAGGCCTGGACCATGTCCACAAACTGGTTCCATTCCTTCTTCTTGGCCATCAGAAAGGCCTCGCCCGCGGGTTGAAGGGAGTAGTAGCGTCGTTCGCGGCCATTCTCCTGGGTTTCCCAGTACGAGCTGATGAATTCGGTGGCCTCGAGTTTATGGAGGGCCGGATAGAGGGCCCCTTCCTTCAAGGTGTAACTCCCACCGGTGCGCTGGCGAACCGTCTCGATGATCTGGTAGCCGTACATGGGCCCCTCGCAGAGCAGCGATAACAGCAACAGGGGGGTGCTGCCCTTCAGCAGTTCACGGTCCACAGGGGCCTCCGGGTTAGAGGGAAAAAGCAGCTTCAATATGCCTCGCGAAACGAGGTCCGTCAACCTCCCTTTCGATCGCTGGGCACCCGGCGGGCGGAGCCTCACCCCCCCTTCATGGCCTCTGTCAGCGGAAGGCGGCTGGCTCTCCAGGCTGGCAGGAACCCTCCCAGCAGCCCCATCACCAAGCTGAAGGCCACGCCTTGGGCCATGAGGCCCGGGGTGATCGTAAAGGCGAAGCTCACGTCGCTGAAGGTCTCGAAGCTGGTGGTCCCGGTCTGGATGCCATTGGCAAAGAGGGCCAGACCGGAGCCGACGAGGCCACCGGTCAGGCACAGGAAGATGCTCTCCCACTGGAAGCTGGCCAGGATCTCCCGCTGCCGGAAGCCCAGGGCCCGCAGGGTGCCGATCTCCTTGGTGCGGCCTGCCACCGCCGCATACATGGTGTTCATGGCCGCGAAGATCGCCGCGCCGGTGAGGATCAGGGTGATGAGGTTGCCCAGGATCTTGATTGGGTCCCCGGCCTTGGTGAGTTCCTTGAAGTAGGCCGTCTCGCGGATGGCTTCCAGCTTCAGCCGCTTGTCATCCTCCACGGCCTTCGCGAATCCCTCCAGCCGTTCGGAATGCTCCAGGCGGGCCAGCATGGCCGAGTAGGATTCGCGCCGGAAGGCCTGCATGACGTCGTTCACATCGGACCAGATCTCGCTCTCGTAACTGGCTCCGCCAGCATCAAAGGTGCCCACGATGGCCCAATCCCGGCCACCCATGCGAAGGCTCCGCCCCAGTTCCATGCCGGAAAACCGGCCCTGCATCTTCCGGGGCACCACTACCTCGCTGAGGCCCGGACGGAACCAGCGGCCCTGCAGCAGTCGGACCTGGGGCCGCAGGGTGATGCCCATCCGCTCGAGTCCACGCACCGTCACGTTGGTGTCTGTGCCATCCGCCATGGGGAAGAGTTTCACGACCACGACCTCGGCACTGGCCATGGGTCCCTCCGCATCGCGCTTGAGCAAGGGGTGAACCTTGAGGATGCGCATCCGGTTCCGCTCGATGGAACTGTTCAGTTCAAAGCGGGCGTTGGAGCGCAGGACGATGGCCTGGTCCGCGCGGCCGCTGCTCACGAAGGCCACGGACAGCCCCTGGGCGAGGCTCAGCACCACCACGAAGATGCCCACCACCAAGGCGATGGCCGCGACGGTGCTCAGGCTCGAAACCTTGCGTTGCCACAGGGAGCGCAAGTTGTAGCTCAGCGGAACCGGATAGGCCACCAGGGCCCACACCAGCCAGGCCAGGTAAGCCGCGAAGGGGAGGGAAACCATCAGGGCCAGGATCATCCCACCGCCTTCAGGCCCTCGGTGATGGGGCGTCGGGTGGCCGCATAGGCCGGGATGAAGGTGGCCAGCACACCGATGGCCAGGGCGCCGGACATGCAGGTTGTGACGGTGGCCGGGAGGATGGCGAAGTCCGCGAAGAAAGGCATGGCCATGCCCAGGGATTCCCGGACGCCTCCGGCAGCGAGGTTGGCCAGCAGTACGCCCAGGAGCCCTCCCACACCCACCAGGAGCACCCCCTCCGCCAGCAGGAGGGTCAGCACCCGGCCCGCCGAGAAGCCCATGGCCCGGAAGACGGCGATCTCGGTGGTGCGCTCGCGGATGGCCGTGGCCATGGTGTTGCCGGTCACGATGAGGATGGCCACCACCACCGCAGCCGTGATTCCCTGGATGATGGCCCCGATGTTGCCAAGCATCTTGACGAAGCTGAGGTTGAAGGCGTTCTCGGTCTCCGTCAGCGTTTCGTAGGCGCTGTTGGCGTAGTGCCGGTCCACCCGCTCGACGAGGCGGGGGATATCCTCCGGTCGATGGGCCCGCACCCAGAAGGAGCCCACCAGGCCCTTCATGCGCGGGACGCCTTCTTCCAGCACCTTGTAGTGGAAGTGGAGGACGTTCTCATCCGAGGGCTTGGGGCTCTTGAAGATCAGACGGATGGTGAGGCGGGGGTTGATGGGAAAGATGGTACCGGTCAGGGGCACCACGTCACCCACCTTCCAGCCGTTCTTCTTCGCCAGGCTTGCACCCACGATGCATCCGGCGCCATCCCGCAGGTAATCCTTCATCTGGGCCTCGGTGATGCCGGCGATCCCGAACTCCTCGCGGAAGGTTTGAAAAAGCGTGGTCTCGTCGCTGGCGAAGTTCGCGAAGAAATTGCGGGGGTCCTGGTAGTAGCCACCAAACCACTGAAGGGCACAGACCGTTTCCACCTCGGGCTGCTGACGGAGGTAGGCCTCGTAGCTGTGGGGCAGCATCTGGGTGAGGCCGCTCTTATGCCGCACCACCAGCCGGTTGCTGGAGTTTGGATTGTTGGTCACGGCATTCAGCGTCGTGAGCAGGCTCTGCAGCACCGCTACCGTGAACACGGACAGGACCAGGCTGCCCACGATGAGCAGGGTCCGGCGCTTCGAGCGCATGAGGCTCTTCCAGATGAGCGCCAGCCAGCGCATCAGCGGACCCGACTCATCGATTCACCTCGACGCTGCGGTCCAGGACGCCCTTTTCCAGATGGATCTGATGACGGGCGTGATGAGCCGCCTTCGGATCGTGGGTGACCATGACGATGGTCTTGCCGAGGTCGCTGTTCAGCCGCGCCATGAGCTCCAGCACATCCTCCGCGTTCTTGGCGTCCAGGGCACCCGTCGGTTCGTCGGCCACCAGCAGATCCGGATCCGTCACCACGGCGCGGGCGATGGCCACGCGCTGTTCCTGCCCACCGCTGAGCTGCCGAGGGTAGTTCCACTGGCGATCCATGAGATCCACCATGGCGAGGGCCTGCTCGACCTTTTCTCGGCGTTCCCTGCGGGAAAGCTTCATGAGCAACAAGGGCAGCTCCACGTTTTCGTAGGCGTTGAGCACGGGCACCAGGTTGTAGTTCTGGAAGATGAACCCCACATGGGCGTTGCGCCAGGAGGCCAATTGATCGTTGTCAAGATCGTTCAGCTCGTAGCCGCAGACGTCGAGCGACCCCCCTGTGGGCCGGTCGATGCCCGCGATGAGGTTCAAAAGGGTTGTCTTGCCACTGCCGGACGGCCCCATCAGGGCGATGTAACCACCCTGGGGGATCTCCAGATCGATGCCCTGCAGCACCGGGATCTCCAGCGCCTCGCGCCAGTAGCTCTTGGCCACATCGCGCAGGGTGATGATGGGCTCGCCTCCGCCCAGATCGAAGCGGTCCGCGGTCATTCCTTGACCTTCACCTTGGCGCCTGGTTTCAGCGATTCCGGCGGCGCCACGATCAGCTTCGCGTCCTTCGCCAACCCGCTCACCTCCAGGCCGATGGGATTCTCAGCGAGGATGGCCACGGCCTTCTGCACCGCCGCATCCCCCTCCACCACCCAGGTGTAGGCCTTCCCAGCATGCTTCTTCACCTGTTCCCGGCCCAGCACCACCACATCCTGGACATAGGGATCGCCCAGGAAAGTGACCTTGGCGCCCATGTCCGGCACCAACAGGGGATCCCTGTCCACGAAGGCCACGCGCACGATGACCACGGCTTTCTGGCGGTTGGAGCTGGGGTAGATTTCCCGCAACCGGCCCTTCAGCACAGCCCGTTCCCCCTGCCCTTCCAACGCATCGACACGGATCTCAGCGGGCATGCCGTGCTTGAGCTTGGCGATGGAGGCCTCGTTCACCTCCACCTCGACCTCCAGCGTGTCGAAGTCGGCCATGACGAGCACTGCGTTGATGGCGTTGGCACCGCCCGCGCTACCTGGCGCGACGGTCTCGCCGACCTCGGACAGTTTCTGCGTGACGATGCCACTGAAGGGCGCCTTCAGCTCCATGCTGTCCAGCAGGGCGTTCTGGTAGGCCAGCTGGGCCTCCAGCGTGAGCTTCTGGCTCCGGAGTTTGTCCACGGTAGCGGCATCCTGAATGCCCTGGGCCTGCAACGTCATGGCGCGGTCCAGATCGACCTTGGCCTGATCCAGCTGGGCCTTCACCTGATCGCGGGCGGCGGCCAGATCCGGCGATTCCAGTCGGGCCAGGATCTGGCCCTTGGTCACGCGGCTGCCCTCCTGCACGCCCAGCCAACTCACGCGACCCAGCACCTTGCTCGACAGCGTGGCCCGGGTGCGGGCCACCAGGTAACCCGAGGCTGTCACCACCGGGTTGCGCTCCCCGGCCTTGAAGACCGTGGGCGAAGATACGGACACCACCACAGGCGCCCCTTTGGCCGCCATCAGGGCGCCCAGCGCCACCACCCCGATCACCCCGAGAATCACCCAGCCCCAGGGAAATCGCTTCCGGATCACGGCGGGTTTGCGGGCGGGTGACTCGCTCATGCTCGAGGCTCCAAATATCCAGGTGATGACAGGCTATCCGGGGACCGGGAGGGACGGAAGTGTGTAGAAGCGGACGAACCATTCGGAGTCCATCAGCCCCAGCAGGATCCGTCGTTCCAGCGGCGCAGGGCCTGCAGGAGGCTCCCCATCAAGGCCACGCACATCAGGAGGATTCCTCTTTGAGGCCGCGGGCCGCCGCCTCGAAAGCCGGCCGGAGGAGGAACGCCAGCAGCGTCATCGCGGGAAGGGCCACCAGCGCCCACACCACACAGGCGTGCCAGATCCGCGTCCAGAAGGTGGCGATGGTCCCGAGGGTATCGGCCCTCAGGGCCTGCAGGAGCGCGGCCAGTGACAACGGAAGCGGGGAGGCGCCGAAGAGTCGCTCGCCTCCTCGGATGAAGGGGAGGAGGAGCGCCAGCTGCAGCGGGTAGGCCAGGTAGTTCACCAGCTGCATGGCGGGCTGGTTCAGCCGGAAAGCGAAGGCCACCCCCACACAAAGGAGGGTGCTGGTGCCCAGCATGGGAAACACGCCCAATGCCAGCCCCACGGCCACGCTCCAGGCCAGGCCGCGCGGGCTGAGTCCCGTGCTGAGAAGCGCCAGCAGGGGCTCCCAAGTGCGACGGCGAAGCCAGGTCATGGGACCTTCCGGAGCGGCTGCGCGTCCTCGATATCCAGGAAGGCCGTGAACAGCGGGTAGGTGCGTGCAGGGACCGTCGGCTTCATGTGCGGATTCGCGAGACCTCTCGCGATGGCGTGGCCATTCACCACGGGACACCGAGGGGCAACCACCAGCGTGATGCCACTGTGGGG
This sequence comes from Geothrix sp., assembly GCA_030824075.1. GTDB lineage: Bacteria > Acidobacteriota > Holophagae > Holophagales > Holophagaceae > Geothrix. The sequence goes on along the minus strand of JAVBYJ010000014.1, from coordinate 91,689 downwards.
GCCGTCCTCTCGGTATCCGCTTTGCGGATACGCGAGACCTCTCGCGATGGCGTGGCCATTCACCACGGGACACCGAGGTCACGCGCGACTCTGATTCCAGATCGAACGCCGTCCTCATGAAACCCGTAGCCCCAGTAGGCGCCGGCGTAGTGGGTGCGGCCATGGACGGAGGCCAGGCCACTGACTTCTGCCCAACGAGCCTGGGCGCGGATGGCCTCCTGGGTGTAGCGAGGGTGCTCGTAAGCATAGCGACCGGCAATGGCCTCGGGATCCAGCAGGTCCTCGGCATGCAGGCTGACAAACCAATCCTGCCGCGTGGCCAGGGGCTGGAGGCGGTTCATGTGGTAGGTCAGCACCAGGCGCCCGGCATCGTCGTGGGACCGGAAATTCCAGGAGGCCCATCCGCGGCGGTGGTCCGGCATCAGGCTCGGATCGCGATGGAGCACCGTGGGGCTGTGGCTGCTGGTGAAGGCGCCGAGGATCTCGCGTTCCTGAGGGCTTGGGTCCGCCAGCATGGACAGCACCTGGTCGCCGTGACAGGCCAGCACCGCCTGATCAAACCGCAGGGTCTCCTGGCCTTCCAAGTGCAGGAACACCCCAGATTCCGATCGCCGCAGGCTGATGATCCTGGCCCCAGTCACGAGGCGATCCCGGAAGGGCCGAGTAAGGGGATCCAGGTAGCGTGAAGTCCCGCCGGGAAGCGTGCGCCAGGGGTGATGGTTGGTCAGGCCCAGGAAGCCATGGTGATGGAAGAACCGCGCCAGCGTGGCGGCCGGGAAGGCCTCCATGTCTGCAAGGGGCGTGGACCACATGGCCCCGGCCATGGGGAAGAGATACTCGGTCTTGAACCGCTCCGAGAAGCCGTGGCACGCCAGGTATTCCCCCAGCGCCGGACCTGCGGCATCGGCGTCCGTCAGCAGGGCCCTGGCCGTCCGGTTGAAGCGGTTCACTTCCCACCACAGTCCGTAGAAGGCCGGATCCGCGAGGTGCCGGCGCGCGGTGAACAGCCCATTCAGGCCGCGACTGCACCAGGGATAGGCATTGCCACTGACCGCGAAGCTCAGGTTGCTGGCGCAGGTCTCCACACCCAGCTCGCCCATCAACCGGACAAACTGGGGATAGTTCGCCCGGTTGTGGACGATGAAGCCCGTATCCACGGGCACCGGTCCTTCCGGCGTGTCCACCGTCACCGTGTGGGTGTGGCCTCCGATGCGCGTATCCCGTTCGAATACCCAGACCTCGTGGTCCCGGCTGAGCAGCCACGCCGCGGAAAGCCCCGCGATGCCGGACCCGATGATGGCAATCCGGCTCATGACTTGGCGGCCCCCATGGCCGAGGCCGGGAAGGGCCGGATGTCCCGTACGATGCGCATCCAGCTCAAGACTTTCAAGGTGTAGTAGGTCGGATCGAACTCCCACCAGCGAATGCCCTGGCGGCAGCTGGCCTGGTAGTGGTGATGGTTGTTGTGCCACCCCTCGCCCAGGGTGATGAGGGCCAGCACGAAATTGTTGCGGCTCTGGTCACCCGTCTCAAAGCGCCGCGTACCCCAGACGTGGGTGAGCGAATTGATGCAGAAGGTCCCATGCCAGAGCAGCACCGTGGAGATGACGAAACCCCACACCAGGGCTTCCCAGGCGCCGATGCCCGTCCACATGCCGAAGGCGAAGGTGGCTGTACCCAGCAACCATGGGCAAAGCCAGTGGAAGGTATTCAAGAAGCGCAGTTCAGGGAAGCGGGAAAAATCCTCAATGGCCTTGGCATCATAGTCGTCGTGGGCATCCGACAGGATCCAACCCACATGGGACCACCAGAACCCATCGACCACCGGCGAGTGCAGATCCTGCGGGGTATCGGAGAACCGGTGGTGATGCCGGTGGTGCGCCGCCCACCAGAGCACGCCCTTCTGGGCCGAGGTCTGCGCCACGAAGGCCAGTACGAACTGGGGGACACGCCCCAGCTTGTAGCTGCGATGGCTGAAGTAGCGGTGGTAGCCCGCAGTGACCGCGAACATGCGGACCAGATACATCGCGGCGCACAGGGCCACCAGCTTCCAGGAGAAGGTCAGCCAGATCGCCGCCAGGCAGGCCAGGTGAAGCAGCACGAATGAGACGGAGACAACGGTGACGGAGAAGGGCTTGCGCATGGACCATCCATTGGGGAGGGGACCCAGAGTATCCCAGAGAATCCAGCGAAAGCCGCCAGGGGCCGGGATTTATCCGAGAGGTCACCTCCCTGTCACGCCCTTCCCGATGCCTCCAACCTTGAAGGAATCCCCATTCGGAGCCATGATGAAAGATCGCAGTACCCCGTAGTACCCGTAGCTCAGCTGGATAGAGCGTTGGCCTCCGAAGCCAAAGGTCGCTGGTTCGACCCCAGTCGGGTACACCACTAAGTCCAGGGGCCAAGAGGCTCCCTGGGCCTTATGGAATTCTGAGCGCGGACCCGCGAGTACCTCGGCCTTTGGCTTCGGAGGCCAACGAACTCGCCAGGTCGCGGAGCCTCAGCCCGGTCCCCCCACCATCCTCCGCCGGACGCCTCCGTTGGTTTCGGCGAAATAGCGGCGGACGCCCAGAGTGATGGCGTCGGCGACCTTGGCGCGGAAGGCCGCGTCCTTCAGCTTTGCTTCTTCCTTGGGGTTGGAGATGAAGGCCACCTCGACCAGCACGGCGGGCATGGCGGCGCCGCGCAGAACGATGAAGGGGGCCTGCTTGACGCCCCGCTCCTTGATGCTTGCCAGCCGGTTGAGCTGGCCCTGGATGGCCACGGCCAGCCGCTCGGAATCCTGAAGAAAGGCCTGCTGGGCAAGATCATCCAGGATGCTGGCCACCATGCTGTCCGGGCTGGCCGGGGCCGCGCCTGCGCCGGCGTTCTCCGCGGCCACCACCTCGTCATCGTCACCCTGGCCAAGGCTCAGGAAAAAGACCTCTGAGCCTCGGGCGGCCTTGGCCCGGGCGGCATTCAGATGGAGGCTGATGAAGAGGTCCGCGCCCTGAACATTGGCGGCCTTCGCCCGGTCCCAAAGCGGGATGAACGTATCGTCCTCCCGGGTGAAGGCGACCTCGAATCCCGCGGCTTCCAGCCGCTGAGCCACGGCCTTGCCGATTTCCAGGGCGGCGGTCTTTTCCTTCAGGCCCTTGGGGCCCCTGGCGCCGCCATCGTCGCCGCCGTGGCCAGGATCCACCATGACCTTCAGGCGCGGCACCGTGGCCGGGGTCGCGGAACCGGCAGGTTTGGGAGTCTGGCTCCAAGACAGTAGGCTGAAGGTGGCGAGCAGAAGGCTCTGGAGTCGGATCATGGCCCAATCAGTGAAAGGTATGCGAGATCTCTTCGGGGGGGAGCTGCGCTGGTTCCAGCATATCGAGGATACCGCCCGCCGCGTGTTCGGACGCCATGGCTATGGCGAGATTCGCACTCCGATCCTGGAGGAGCTGGATGTTTTCAAGCGCAGTGTGGGGGAAAGCTCCGACATCGTGAACAAGGAGATGTACCAGTTCACCGACAAGGGCGGCCGCGAGGTGGTGATGCGCCCCGAGAACACCGCCGGCGTGGTGCGGGCTGCCATCCAGCACAAGCTGCTGACATCCAACGATCCCATCCTGTTCTATTACATCGGCCAGCAGTTCCGGTACGAGCGCATGCAGACGGGCCGCTACCGCCAGTTCTGGCAGATCGGCGCCGAGAGCTTCGGCGTGGCCACGCCCGAAAGCGAGGCGGAATCGCTGCTCATGCTCCACAGTTTCCTCACCGAGCTGGGCCTCAAGCATCTGGTCTTCTCCATCAACAGCGTGGGCACGCCGGAATCCCGCCCGGCCTTCCACGCAGCCTTCAGGGCCTTCTTCGCCGAGCGGGCCGACCGGTTCTGCGAGGATTGCCACCGGCGCATCGAGTCCAATCCGCTGCGGGTGCTGGACTGCAAGAACGCGTCCTGCCAGGCCGCGCTGGAGGGCCACCCCGTCATCACCGACCACCTGGACGAGGCCTCGGCGAAGCACCACGCCCGACTCAAGGCCCTGCTGACGGACCTGGGCATTCCCTACGTGGAGGACCCGCGGCTGGTCCGCGGCCTGGACTACTACACCCGCACGGCCTTCGAGGTGCTCAGCTCCGACCTGGGCGCCCAGAGCGCGCTGCTGGGCGGCGGCCGCTACGACGGCCTGGTGCAACAGCTGGGCGGGCCCGAGGTGCCCGCCTTCGGCTGGGCCATCGGCCTGGACCGCCTGGCCATGATCCTGCAGCAGCTCTCTGGCGATGCGCCCCACCAGGCCCCCGCCCTGCTCATCCCCTTAGGCGAGCGGGCTGCCACCGAGGCGCTGAGGCTGGCGCGGAAGCTCTGGGACGCAGGCGTGGCCCTGCAGCTCGAAACCCGCGGTGGGGCCCTCAAGAAGGCCATGGCCTTCGCCAACCGGGCGGGCATCCAGACCGTACTCATTCTGGGCGATGGTGAGCTCGACGGAGGCACCGTCACCGTCAAGCACATGGCCACGGGCGAGCAGGAAAGCTGGCCCGTGGGCGAGCTGGTGGCCCGGCTCTCGAGCCGGTAAGCCTCAACGGCTGACCGGCAAGGTGAGGGTGCTTGCCGGGCTTAGCCGGATGCTCAGCGGTGCGCCTGCGTCCTTCACGGATTCGTCACTCACATCCTTGCCCGTGCCGTAGTTCACCTGGGCGCCGGACTGCTTGATGATGCCCACGAGAAGCACCAAGCGGCTCCCGGCGCTGAGGCGGCGGCTCACCATCCGCCCGCTGCGGAAGGGGAGCCGTAGCTCCCTTCCGGGTACGAGGAGCTGGCGCCGGTGGCGGTCGCGGATCTGGCTGGCGCGCCCGATGAAGTAGGACAACAGGAAGCAGCGGCCATCGGCTAGGCGCTCGTAGAGTTGCAGGTTGAGGTCGAAATCACTCTTGTTCGTCGTCAGAGCAAGGTTTCCCTCGAAGAGGCCGCTCATCTCCAGGGGCGCTGCCAGGGGTTCGCTGGTGAAGGTGATGCAGTTGAAGGTATCGATCTCCTTGGCTTCGATGCGTTCCGGTTGGCCGCCATTCTCGGTTTTCCGCTCAGTGAGATCGACTTTCAACTCGGCGCTACGGGCATTCCCAGGTGATTTCAACGTCAGTCGGTGCGCCTGGTCCGAAGCCCCACCCTCGAGATGGAAGGTGAGCCGATCCTTGGCCATGGCGGCCAGACTGGGCGCGTGTTTCCACTGGTCGGCGCCCATGACCTGGTAGTTCATGCGGTCCTTCAGCGGCTCGGGCCTGGGGCCGCCGCGCAGGGTGTAATCCAGCCACTGGTAGCGTAGGGCCACGATGTCGATGCGGGCCGAAGGGTCGATGCGGTAGCCGCCGAAGACATCCACGGATTGCCTCTGGGCGCCGACGTGGTTGTAGGGGCCCACCAGGAAGTAGTGCCGGGCCCCGGGCCGCTGCGCAGTGTGAGCATTGAAATAGTGGAGGGCGCTGATCAGACAGCCGTCGAAGTAGCCCGTGGTGGAAAGGACGGGGATGGAGATGCTGGCAAAATCGCCTTCGGAGGCGGTCATGCGTTGCCAGTAGCGGTCATAGGTGGGGTGCTCCAGCCAGCGGCGCCAGATGGGATTGGGCGTGCCATCGATGGCATCCAGGTCCCGGTAGGGCCGTCCGCTCTGGAACCAGGCCTCATTGAGGCCATTCCAGTGCTTGCGATCCGCGTAGCCCTCCTCGTCCAGGAGGGGCAGGCGGGAGACGTAGGGGATCCACTTGTAAACGAAACTTTGGAAGACCCCGCCCTCCATGGGCACGTCGATGCCCGGTGCCACCGCCACCGAAGGCATGATCGAGGTGAGGGCCTTGGGGTGGTGCTTGGCGGCGGCCCACTGGGTGAAGCCCTCGTAGCTGCCGCCGTACATGCCCACCCGCCCGTTGCTCCAGGGCTGGCCGGCGATCCAATTGATCACCGCTGCGGCGTCCTCGCCATCGTGCTCGTAGGGTTCCACCGACCCCAGGCTGTGGCGTTTGCCCCTGGTGTTGGCCACCAGGCCCACGAAACCTTCGGAGGCCGAGTGCAGGGCCTCCGAGTGGTTGTATTCGTTGGCATAGATGGTGAACTGGAAGGCCGTGGGCAGCTTGGCCTGGGTGCGCGGGCGCACGAGGGTGGCGCAGAGGGTGACCCCGGCGGGAGTGGTGATGTGGACATCATCGTCCACCACGTAGCGCCGGGCCTCCTCTTCGGCCATCAGGGCCGTGGCCTTCGGCAGCACGCGGCCGAGGGAATCCCTCAGCTGAGCCACCCGAAGCAGCTGGCAGGCCTCCTCACGGAGGATCTTCGGCCGGGCTTTCAGGCCCTCCCACAACTCCTTCAGACGCTGGTCGAAACCCGCCGCATCACCCACCAGGGTCCAGGCCAGCCGGTAGACCATGGGGCCCGATTGGCCCTTCACCATGTCGGCGAAGGCCTCTGCCAGGGCTGCATCCGGCGAAGCCCCGCGGGCCTCTGCGAGGCGCGTGCGGGCGAAGAGTTCATGGAGCGGCACATTTAGGCTCCCGTTGGGTTCCAGGGGCCTGCGTTTCCACTCACGGAGAAGGGTAGCCGTGGCCAGGGCGCTTTCAAAATCCTTCGCCTGGAGCTGCAGGCAGAGGCGCTCGTTCAGATTCGATTCCCGCAGGACTTGGCCCTCATGGGGCGTCTCATGCAGGGCCTGGCGCGCCAGAGTTGCGAGGGCCACCGCTTCCAGGGAGGGCGGCGTATCAAAGGATTGCGCTTGGGCCGCCAGGGCCAGGATGAAGGCAAGGCATGTCCGGATCACGGGACCTCCTTCCGAAACCCTAGGCCCGGCCCTTGTGGCCCTGCGGGCCTTTGGGACGAACGGCGCACCGAAGGTGTCGAGCGGCGGGATGCTCAGCGGGCCAGGCGACGCCGGACCTGGGCCTTGTAGCGCCGGCTCAGGGGCAGCGTGGCGCCGGTGCTGAGCCGCAGCATGGCGTCACCGTTCGGACCCGGCTGCAGATCCAGCACCCGGTCGATGTTCACGAGAACACCCCGGTGGATGCGGAGGAAGCGGTCCGGCTCCAGGCGGCCTTCCAGGCTTGCCAGGGATTCCCGGTGCAAGTACGTGGCCTCGCCTTGATGCAGGGCCACGTAGTTGCCTTCGGCGCCGATCCAATCCAGGTCGGCCACCCGCAGGGGGACGAGACGGGGACCCCGGCGCACGATGAGGCGCTGGAGGCCGGACGGAGAAGGAGGGGCAGTTGGGGCCTGATGGCCCCTGCCCGCCACTTGTAGGCGCACCTTCTCCAGGGCCTGGTCCACTCGGGCCGGATCTAGGGGCTTCAGCAGGTAATCCATGGCCTGGGCCTCGAAGGCCTGCAGCGCATGCTGGTCATGGGCGGTGGTGAACACCACCAGGGGCGGGGTCTCAAGGGCCCGCAGCAATTCGAAACCATCCAGGCCCGGCATGTGGATGTCCAGAAAAAGCAGGTCCGGCGACCATTCTGGCAGACGGGCCAGAGCCTCGTCCCCGTCTCCGCATTCACCGACGATGCGCACGTCCGCATGGAACGCCAGCGCCTGGCGCAACACAGACCGGGCCAGAGATTCGTCATCCACCAGCACCGTCCGAAGCAACCTGCCCGCGCTCACGCCTCCTCCAAGGGGAGTTCCACGCGGGCGAGTACGCCTCCGAGGGCGCCCCGCTGAAGCGTCAAGCCTGCGACTGAACCGTAGCGGGCCCGCAGGCGCGCGCGGGTGTTCGTGAGGCCCACACCCTCGGAGCAGGGCTCGGGGAGGCCCACCCCGTCATCTTCCACTTCCAGTCTGAGCAGGTTTCCGTGGCGATCGGCGCGGAGGACGAGGGTCCCAGGCCCAGGGCGCCGAGCCAACCCATGTTGCAGGGCGTTTTCCACCAGGGGCTGCAGCAGGAGGTGGGGCACCTGGGCCTGCTGGAGGTCACCGGCCACATTCACCTGGAAGGTCAGGCGGTCGTCGAAGCGCAGGCGCTGGATGTCGAGGTAGGCCTCCAGCAGGTACAGTTCTTCCCGCAGGGGGGCCTCGGCCCCTTCCTGATCCTCCAACGTGAGGCGCAGGAAGTGGCCCAGCCGGGCGATCATGGTCTTGGCCCGAGCCGGATCCTCTCCCACCAGACCCGAGAGGGCGTTCAGCGTGTTGAAGAGGAAATGGGGCTGAAGTTGCATGCGCAAAGTCTGCAGTTTGGAGATGGCGAGGCGGGCCTCCACCTCGAGACGGGCCTGCCGTTCCGTCTCGCCTTTGCGGGCATGGTGCCAGACATACAGGGTGAGCAGCTGGAGACCGTAAAGCACCAGGTCGTCATGCAGTCGCCAGGGCATGGCCAGTCGGAGAACGGTGGCCAGCTTCACCTGCTTGATGTAGCTGGGGCTGCCCCACTGCCAGTACGCGCTGAACCAGACCACGTGATGCAGCAGGGCGAGGATGAGATAGGTGGGCAGGTGCACCGCCAGCGCCCGCTTCCACTGCCGCGCCTCGTAGCCCGCTCGGCGGGCCACCCAGGCCACCACGGGAAACAGCATCATCCACAGGTAGGCGCTAGAGAGATTGATGCCCAGGGCCACGCCCCAGGACAGCTCCTGATGCCGCAGGCGGCCACTGCCCACCATGGCCACGGTGTAGGTGAGGCCCACGAGGGTCCACCCCAGGAAGGTCCACCCCACCATCCGGATTCGCGACGAACCTGCCACCAGGGCCCTCCGGTCCCCATGCTACCCAGGTCCCCGCCTGACCCCAGGGCGGCAGAAAGACAGGACGTCATCCAGATGGCTGGAGCCGAGTCACCCAAGGTCGCCATTTCCAAGCGCCGAACCGGCCCACATCTGACAAACACCATGGGCTCGTTTTCGACCCTTTGGGTGTAAGGCAGGGAGAGGGCTGCGGCGGCTTCTTCACCTTCAAGACCCTGCGTGTCCCCTGGATGACTCCATCCCAATGCCAAACCCGACAATTGTGGTAACCTATTTTCTTCGCGATCGCAGGCGACCCCCGGTCTCCGCCTCTTTTCAGTCCGAATACCCCCTTTTCGCCCTGACCGGGCCCCGAACATCCGTTCCGCGGGCGGGCCATTTCAGGAGCGACCATGTCCTTCGAATCCCTCGGGCTGTTGCCCGAGCTCCTGCGCGCCGTACGCGAGCAGGGCTACGAACACCCCACCCCCATCCAGGTCCAGGCGATCCCCCTGGTGCTGGAGGGCCGCGACCTCATGGGCCGCGCCCAGACCGGCACCGGCAAGACCGCCGGCTTCACCCTGCCCATGCTGCAGCTGCTCGCTCCCCACGCCAGCAGCTCGGCTTCACCCGCGCGCCACCCCATCCGCGCCCTCATCCTCACCCCCACCCGCGAGCTGGCCATGCAGGTGGAGGAGAGCGTCCGCACCTACGGGAAGTACATCCCCCTGCGGACCACCACCATCTTCGGCGGCGTGAACATCAACCCCCAGACCAAGGCGCTCCGCGCCGGCGTCGAGATCGTCGTCGCCACCCCAGGGCGCTTGCTGGATCACCAGCAGCAGGGCAACCTGAACTTCAGCCAGCTGGAGATCCTGGTGCTGGACGAGGCCGATCGCATGCTCGACATGGGCTTCATCCGCGATATCCAGAAGATCCTCGCCCTGTTGCCGGCCAAGCGGCAGACCCTGCTCTTCTCGGCCACCTTCACGGACGAGATCAAGCAGCTGGCCTCCAAGTTCCTGAGGACCCCCGCCACCGTCCAGATCACGCCCCAGAACACCGCCGCGGAGCTGGTCCGACAGGTGGTCCATCCCGTGGACCGAGAGCGCAAGCGCGCCCTGCTGTCCCACCTGATCACCTCCAGGAAACTCCAGCAGGTGCTGGTGTTCACCCGCACCAAGCACGGGGCGAACCGCCTGTCTGAGCAGCTGGACAAGGACGGCATCAGCTCGCTGGCCATCCACGGCAACAAGAGCCAGCCCCAGCGCATCAAGGCCCTGGAGGATTTCAAGAAGGGCGCCGTCCGCGTCCTGGTGGCCACCGACATCGCGGCCCGCGGCCTGGACATCGATACCCTGCCCCACGTCGTGAACTACGAGCTGCCCCAGGTGCCGGAGGACTACATCCACCGCATCGGCCGCACGGGACGCGCGGGCAGCGAGGGCGAGGCCCTGTCGCTGGTCTGCGTGGACGAGCACGGCCTGCTCAAGGACATCGAGAAACTGCTGCGGAAGCCCCTGACCAAGGATGTGATCCAGGGCTACGCTCCGGACCCCAGCATCCCCGCCGAACCCATCCAGACCGGCCGCCAGGGCGGTGGACGGGGACGGGGCCCCGCCCGCGGACCGCGCCCGGCTTCCAGCTCTGCCCCCCGGGGTGAGCGCGGGCGCCATCCCTCCAGGCCCGGAGCCCGGGGGAAGTAGTCCGTTCCCCCGCCAGGCCCGTCCCATCGTGGATGAGCGTGGTGGAACCTTATACCCCTTGACACGAGGCCTGTCGGGCCACAGGATTCTTGCTTATGCAAGAACCCATGCCCGACAGCCTCGCCCACGCCGGTCTCGGCACCCTGGCCGCCGCCGTTCGCCGCCGCCTGAAACACGTGGTGGGGGCCCGGCTCACACCCCATGACCTCACGATCCAGCAGTTCTGGGTCATGCTGGTGCTCCTGGAGCAGGGGACGACCTCCCTGCATCCGCTGGCCCAGCAGGTGTGGATGGACGACCCCACGGCCAGCCGCGTGGTCAAGGCGATGGTGGGCCGGGGCCTGCTGCGTACCCAGTCCGACCCCAAGCACGGCCGCCGCATCCTCATCAGCCTGGCGCCCAAGGCCCTGTCCCTGGCCCAGGACCTCCAGGACCTGGCCGCCGAGATCAAGGCCGCCCTCGTCGCGGGCCTCAGCCTCGACGAGCAGACGGCCATGCGCCGGGGGCTGCTGACCATGATCGCGAACCTGGATGACATGCTTGCCGGGAGCCCCTCCCTGGGACCTGGCGATGAAACCGTTGCCGCCTCCTGATCCAGCCCCATCACCGAAGGCCTTCTCGCTTCGCCCACCCCTGGAGGTGCCATGCGTATCCTGACCGCCTTGGGCTTCGCCCTCGCAGTGGGCACCGCCACGCCGCTCGCAGCCCATGCCCAGCACCACCTCGCCCCTGCCGTAGCCCCCAAGATCCACAAAGTGGAGAAGGTGGCCGAGAATGTCTACTGCATCTTCGGCCAGGGTGGAAACATAGGCCTGATCGTCACCGCGAAGCATGCCGTGCTCATCGACGACCAGTTCGAGCGGCTGGTGCCCGGTCTCCTGGAAGCCGTGAGATCCATCACCACGAAGCCCATCAAGTATCTGGTGAACACCCATGGCCACCCCGACCACGTGGGGGGGAATGTGGTGCTGGACAAGCAAGTGACGGCCATCATCGCCCATGCCAATGTCCGGCGGCGGATGGTCACAGAACAGGCCAAGCTGGACCCCGCCAAGCGCGGCGGCCTGCCCGAGCTGGCCCTGGGCTCGGAGGATGCCAAGGAGCGCGCCCGCCTGAACGTCCACCTCGATGGGGCCGAGATCCACCTGCTGCACATGGGACCGGGTCACACAGACGGCGATGTGATCGTGGGGATCCCCGCTGTGCTCGCCATGCACATGGGCGATCTGTTCTTCCTGGGAATGCTGCCCTACATCGACGTGGAGGGCGGCGGCAGCTTCGACGGGCTGGTCTCCCAGGTAGCATCCGTCGCCGCCTGGATTCCCGACGGCGTCCGCATCATCCCCGGCCACGGCCCCGTATGCGGGAAGAAGGAATGGCTCCGCTACCGTGATTTCCTCCAGGCCGTGCAATCCCATGTGAAGACCCACCCCCGCATGGATGCGGCCGCGCTGGCTGCCATCTTCGATGGGGCCGCCTGGCCGGAGTGGAAACCCCGCGCCGATTTCGTCACCTGGGAGACCCTCTTCTCCGCCGCCTTGGGCCAGGGCCCTGGCCGAGTCGTCCGCTCCTGAACCGCCTGTTCGCCTGACTGGAACCCCCATGGACGCATCCGAACCCACCTTCACCCAGCCCAGCTCCGGACGTCCCGCCTTCCTGCGCGGATGGCGCCTCTGGGCACTCGTGGGCGGCGCCTTCCTGATGGGGCTCTTCCTCTACGCCCGCAACGGAAAGAAGGGCCCCGCCGCGAATCCGGCCGGACGCCCCGTGCCTGTGGCCGTGGCCGTGGCCCGCAAAGGCGATATGGCCGTCCAGCTCACGGGGCTCGGCACCGTCACGGCCTTGAACAGCGTCACCGTCAAGAGCCGGGTGGACGGTCAACTGGTGCGCGTGGCCTTCACCGAAGGCCAGATGGTGCGCGCCGGGGACCTCCTGGCGGAGATCGACCCCCGCCCGTTCCAGGTCCAGCTCATGCAGGCCGAAGGGCAGTTCGCCAAGGACCAGGCCACCTACCAGAACGCGCTGGCGGACCTGAAGCGCCTGCAGACCCTGGTGCAGCAGGGCATCGTCTCCCGCCAGCAGCTCGACACGCAAACCACCTCGGTGGCTCAGTTCGAGGCCGCCCTCAAGGCCGACCAGGCCCAGGTGGAAAGCGCCAAGTTGAATCTGACCTACAGCCGCATCACCGCACCGATCTCAGGACGGGTGGGCCTGCGCCTGGTGGATGCCGGCAACATGATCCGCGCCACCGATGCCAACGGCCTGGCCACCCTCGCCCCCATCCAGCCCATCAACGTCGTGTTCGCGGTGCCGGCCGACAACATCCAGAAAGTGATGAGTCAGACCGCCAAAGGGGGCCGGCTCCCCGTGGAAGCCTGGGACCGTGACCTCCGGACGCGCCTGGGCGCAGGCGCCCTGGCGGCCATCGACAACCAGGTGGATCCCGCCACGGGCACCGTGCGCATGAAGGCCTTGTTCTCTAATGAGGATCACGCGCTCTTCCCCAACCAGTTCGTGAATGCGCGCCTGCTGGTGGATACGCTCCGCGGCGTCGTGATCGTCCCCACCGTCGCCATCCAGCGCAGCCCCCAGGGCGCCTTCGTCTACGTGGTGACGGCCGACAGCCTCGTGGAGTTGCGCTCCATCGAGGTCCAGGGCACCAGCGGCGACGATACCGCCGTAACCAAGGGCCTTGCCGGCGGCGAGATGGTCGTGACCGACGGCCTCGAGAAGCTGCGCCCCGGAAGCAAGGTGGCCCTGCCCAAGCCCGCCGGCGCGAAGGGCTGATTTTATGAATCCCTCCAGGCCGTTCATCCTTCGGCCCATCGCGACCTCCCTCCTGATGGTGGGCATGCTGCTGGTGGGCCTGCTGGCCTTCCGTCAGCTGCCGGTCTCGGCCCTGCCCCAGGTGGACTACCCCACCATCCAAGTCGTCACCTTCTACCCTGGCGCCAGTCCTGATGTGATGGCCTCGGCCATCACCGCGCCGCTGGAGCGTCAGTTCGGCCAGCTGCCCGGCCTGAACCGCATGTCCTCCACCAGTTCGGGGAGCAGCTCCGTCATCACCCTCCAGTTCGTTCTGGATCTGAACATCGATGTCGCCGAGCAGCAGGTGCAGGCCGCGGTGAACGCCGCAGGGACCTATCTGCCCCGCGACCTGCCCAATCCCCCCATCTACAGCAAGATCAATCCGGCCGACGCGCCCATCCTCACCCTGGCCCTCACCTCGAAGACCCTGCCTTTGTCCAAGGTGGAGGATTTCGCGGATACCCGCCTGGCCCAGAAGATCTCCCAGCTGCCCGGCGTGGGCCTCGTCAGCATCAGCGGCGGCCAGAAGCCTGCCGTCCGTATCCAGGCCAATCCCACCGCCCTGGCGGCCAAGGGCCTCACCCTGGGCGACGTGCGCACCGCCGTGGCTCAGAGCAATGTGAACCAGGCCAAGGGCAGTTTCGATGGCCTGCGTCAGGCGTACGCCATCGGCGCCAACGACCAGTTGCTGTCCAGTGATGACTACCGCCCCCTCATCGTGGCCTACCGGAACGGGGCCCCGGTGGTGCTCTCCGAGATCGCCACCGTCAGCGACGACGTGGAGAACACCCGTCTCGCCGCCTGGAAGAACACCACCCCCGCCGTCATCCTCAACATCCAGCGGCAGCCCGGGGCCAACATCATCGCCGTGGTGGATCGGGTGAAAAACCTGATGCCCCAGCTTCGAGCCTCCCTGCCCGCGGCCGTGGAACTCACCGTCCTCACGGATCGCACCGTCACCATCCGCGCCTCCGTGGAGGAAGTCGAGTTCGAGCTGATGCTCACCATCGCCCTGGTGGTGATGGTGATCTTCCTGTTCCTGCGGACCCTGGCCGCCACGATCATCCCCAGCGTGGCCGTGCCGCTGTCGCTGGTGGGCACCTTCGGCGTGATGTACCTCCTGGGCTACAGCCTGAACAACCTCACGCTCATGGCGCTCACGATCTCGACGGGCTTCGTGGTGGACGATGCCATCGTGATGATCGAGAACATCATGCGGTACATCGAGGAGGGCGAATCGCCCCTGCAGGCGGCGCTCAAGGGGTCGGAGCAGATCGGCTTCACCATCCTGTCCCTGACAGTCTCGCTGATCGCGGTGCTCATCCCCCTGCTGTTCATGGGTGACATCGTGGGCCGGCTCTTCCGCGAGTTCGCCGTCACCCTCAGCGTCACCATCCTGGTCTCGGCCGTGGTCTCCTTGACGCTCACGCCGATGATGTGCGCCAAGCTGTTGAAGCACACGCCCGCCTCGGAACAGGGCCGTTTCTACCAGTCCTCCGAGCGGGTCTTCCAGCGAATCATCGCCTTCTACGGCCGGACGCTCACCTGGGTCCTCCAGCACCAGACCGGCACCCTGATCGTGGCCGTGGCCACCCTGGCCTCGACCGTGCTGCTCTACATCGCCATCCCCAAGGGCTTCTTCCCCGTGCAGGACACGGGCGTGATCCTGGGCATCTCCGAGGCGCCGCAGACCATCTCCTTCCCCGCCATGGCCGAGCGGCAGCAGGCCCTGTCCGCCGAGATCCTCAAGGATCCGGCCGTAGAGAGTCTGTCCTCCTTCATCGGCATCGATGGCACCAATACCACGCTCAACAGCGGCCGTATTCAGATCAACCTGAAGCCCCTGGAGGAGCGCCGCCTCAGCGCCAGCGAGATCATCCACCGGCTGCAGCCCCAGCTGACGAAGGTGGAGGGCATCCGCCTCTACCTCCAGCCCGTGCAGGATCTCACCGTGGAGGACCGGGTCAGCCGCACCCAGTACCAGTACACGCTGGAGGACGCCGATCCGAAGGAACTGGCCGAGTGGGTGCCCCGTTTCGTGGATCGGCTCGCGTCCCTCCCCGAGCTGCGGGATGTGACCAGCGATCAGCAGAACGCCGGCCTGCAGATCCGCATCACCCTCGACCGGACCACCGCCTCGCGCCTGGGCATCACGCCCCAGATGCTGGACGACGCCCTGTACGACGCCTTCGGTCAGCGGCAGATATCGACCATGTTCACCCAGCTCAACCAGTACCGCGTGGTGCTGGAGGCCCAGCCGGGCCAGTACCGGCGGCCCGAGGACCTCCAGACCATCTACGTCCGCTCGGGTTCAGGGGGCTCGGTGCCCCTCAGCGCCTTCACCCGTATCGAGACCGTGACCGCCCCCCTGGCCATCAACCACCAGGGCCAGTTCCCCACAGCCACCGTGTCCTTCAACCTGGCCCCGGGCGCGTCGCTCGGCGATGCCGTAAAGGCCATCCAGACGGCCCGACAGGACTTGGACCTTCCCCCCAGCCTCAAGGCCGGTTTCCAGGGCACCGCCCAGGCCTTCGGGGCCTCGCTCACCAACACGCCCCTGCTCATCCTGGCCGCGGTCCTGACGGTCTACATCCTGCTGGGCGTGCTGTACGAAAGCTACATCCATCCCATCACGATCCTGTCGACGCTGCCTTCGGCCGGGGTGGGCGCCTTGCTCTCGCTCATGCTCTGCCGGACGGATTTCAGCGTCATCGCCCTCATCGGCATCATCCTGCTCATCGGCATCGTCGAGAAGAACGCCATCATGATGATCGACTTCGCCCTGGAGGCCGAACGCAAGGATGGCCTGCCCCCAGAGGAGGCCATCTACCAGGCCTCCCTGCTGCGGTTCCGGCCCATCATCATGACCACCATGGCGGCCCTGCTGGGCGGCGTGCCCCTGGCCCTGGGCTCGGGCGTGGGGGCCGAACTGCGGCGCCCCCTTGGCATTGTCATCGTGGGCGGCCTCATCTTCAGCCAGGTGCTGACGCTCTACACGACGCCCGTCATCTATCTGGCCTTCGACCGCCTTGCCCGCCGCTTGCGCGGCGCGCATAGGGCTTCGCCTAAAAGCGTAAAGGCATGATGTTCCTTTCACTCATCAGTCCCAGCTGCCCCCCTGGCGGCAGCTATCTCCAAACGGAACGTTTGGAACAGGTATCGCAGGCCCGACGGTGAGCATCTCAACCCCCTTCATCCGCAGGCCCGTGGCCACCACGCTGCTGACGGTAGCCTTGGCTCTGCTGGGTGGCATCGCCTACCAGTTCCTGCCGGTGTCGCCCCTGCCCCAGGTGGAGTTCCCCACCATCCAGGTGCAGGCGGGCCTGCCGGGGGCCAGCCCGGAAACCATGGCCTCGTCTGTGGCCACCCCCCTGGAACGCCAGTTCGGACGCATCGCGGGCATCACCGAGATGACGTCGACCTCCCGGTTGGGCGGCACGGACATCACCCTCCAGTTCGACCTGGG
The DNA here is from genome assembly GCA_030824075.1 of Geothrix sp. GTDB lineage: Bacteria > Acidobacteriota > Holophagae > Holophagales > Holophagaceae > Geothrix. Next base: position 75,054 of record JAVBYJ010000014.1, on the reverse strand, counting down.
CCGGAACATCGACGCTGCAGGGCGCGATGTGCAGGCCGCCATCAACGCGGCCCGGGGCGATCTGCCCGCGAACCTGCCGAACAACCCCTCGTACCGCAAGGTCAATCCCGCCGATTCGCCCATCATGCTCCTGGCGATCACCTCGAAGCTGGTCCCCCGGGAGCGCATGTACGACATCGCCTCCTCGGTGCTCCAGCAAAAGCTGTCCCAGATCCAAGGCGTGGGCCAGGTGTTCGTGTGGGGTGGCGCCCTGCCCGCCGTGCGGGTGGACGTGAATCCCGCCCTGCTGAACGCCCAGGGCCTGGCCATGGAGGATGTCCGCCTCGCCATCACCTCTGCCAACCTCAACCGCCCCAAGGGCGATCTGGCGGGCGACAGCACCACCTGGTCCATCACCACCACCGATCAGCTCATGACGGCCGCGGACTACCAGCCCCTCATCCTCCGCTACCGGCAGGGCAGCGCCGTCCGCCTGTCCGATGTGGCCAGGGTCACGGATTCCGTCGAGAACGTCCGCAACGCCGGCTTGTCCAACGGCGTACCGGCGATCATCGTGCCCATCTTCCGCCAGCCGGACGCCAACATCATCGAGACCGTGGACCGGGTGCGGGCCATCCTCCCGCAGCTCCAGGCCGCCCTTCCCCCCGCCATGGAGCTGAAGGTCCTCATCGATGCCACCCGCACCATCCGGGCCTCGGTGAAGGACGTGCAGCTGGCCATGACCATCTCCATCGCCCTGGTGATCCTGGTGGTCTTCGTGTTCCTCCGCAGCGTGCGGTCCACCCTCATCCCCAGCGTGGCCGTGCCCATCTCCCTGATTGGCACCTTCGGCGTCATGTACCTGCTGGGCTACACCATCGACAACCTGTCGCTCATGGCGCTCACGGTCGCCACGGGCTTCGTGGTGGACGACGCCATCGTGGTGGTGGAAAACATCACCCGGCATCTCGAAAACGGCATGACCCCCATGGAGGCGTCCCTGCACGGCGCCAAGGAAATCGGGTTCACGGTGGTCTCCATCAGCATCTCGCTCATCGCCGTATTCATCCCCATCCTGATGATGGGCGGCATTGTCGGAAGGCTCTTCCGGGAATTTGCCGTCACGCTGTCCGTGGCCATCGTGATCTCCATGCTGGTGTCGCTCACCACCACGCCCATGATGTGCTCGCGGATCCTCCGGCCCCAGTCGGAGCAGGAACACGGCCGGGTCTTCCAGGCCACCGAGCGGGTCTTCCAGTGGACCATGGGCCACTACGAAGCCTCCCTCGCCTGGGTGCTGCGGCACCCCTTCGCCACCGCCATGACCTGGATCGCCACGGTGGTGACCACGGTGGCCCTCTACTGGTTCATCCCCAAGGGCTTCTTCCCCCAGCAGGATACGGGGCGCGTCACCGGGTCGATCCAGGCGGCCCAGGACATCTCCTTCGCGGGCATGGAAAAGTTGATGACGGAATTCGTGGCCATCGTGCAGGCTGATCCCGGCATCGAGAACGTCACGGCCTTCGTGGGTGGCGGCAACACCGGCCGCCTGTTCACCTCGCTGAAGCCCAACGACCAGCGCAAGGACACCGCGGACCAGATCATCGCCCGCCTGCGCGCCAAGACCGCCCACATCGCCGGCGGCACCCTCTTCATGCAGCCCGTGCAGGACCTGCGACTGGGCGGACGGCCCTCCAGCTCCCAGTACCAGTACACCCTCCAAGGCGATGACGCCCGGGAGCTGTTCGAGTGGGCGCCCAAGGTGCTTCAGAAGCTCAGGACCGTGCCTCAGCTGACGGATGTCAACTCGGACCTCCAGAACAAGGGGCTCGAGGCCTCCCTGGTCATTGACCGCGCCACGGCCTCGCGCCTGGGGATCACCCCCCAGGCCATCGACAGCACCCTGTACGACGCCTTCGGCCAGCGCTTCGTGTCCACCATCTACACCAGCCTGAACCAGTATCACGTGGTCATGGAGGTGGATTCGCCCTTCATGCAGACGCCCGATGGGCTGCGCCACACCTATGTCCGCTCCAGCACCGGGAGTCTGGTGCCCCTCAGTGCCTTCACACGCCTGGAGCGGCGGAACACGGCCCTGTCCGTGAACCACCAGGGCCAGCTGCCGTCGGTGACCCTCTCCTTCAACCTGCCGCTGGGAGTGGCCCTAGGAGATGCCGTGACCGCCATCGACAAGGCGGAGCAGGAGATCCACCTGCCCGGCACGCTACGGGGCAGCTACATGGGCACGGCCCAGGCCTTCAAGGCCTCCCTGGCCAATCAGCCCCTCCTGCTGCTGGCGGCCCTCCTGGTGGTCTACGTCGTGCTGGGCATGCTCTACGAAAGCCTCATCCACCCGCTGACCATCATCTCCACCCTGCCCTCCGCCGGCGTGGGCGCCCTCCTGGCCCTGCTGGCCTTCCGCACCGAATTGAGTGTCATCGCCTTCATCGGCATCATCCTGCTCATCGGCATCGTGAAGAAGAACGCCATCCTCATGATCGACTTCGCCATTGAGGTCGAGCGCCGCGAGGGTGTCACCCCCGAAAAGGCCATCTTCCAGGCCTGCCTGCTGCGCTTCCGCCCCATCACCATGACCACCCTGGCGGCCCTGCTGGGCGGCCTGCCCCTGGCCATCGGCATGGGCACCGGCTCCGAGCTGCGCCAGCCCTTGGGCATCGCCATCGTGGGCGGACTCCTTTTCAGCCAGCTCCTGACCCTCTACACCACCCCGGTCATCTACCTCTACATGGACCGGTTCCGGCTCTGGCTGGGGCGGCGGGGAAGGCGGAAAGCCCCCATCCCGGCTTGAGCCCAGGCCCTTCGGATGCGATCCTATAGGGCTATGAAACTCGATCGGCTCGGCGACTTCCAACGCACCCACCGCAACGGCGACCTGCGCCTCGACCACGTGGGCCAGACCGTGCGCCTGCTCGGCTGGTGCCGCCGCGTGCGCAACCTGGGCTCCCTCGTGTTCCTGGACCTCCGCGACCGCTGGGGCCTGGTGCAGCTGGTGGCCAACGAGGAGACCGCCGATCCCGAGCTGCTGGCCAAGCTCAAGGCCGTGCGCAGCGAGTTCGTGCTGGCCGCCGAGGGCGTGGTGGCCGAGCGCGAAAGCAAGAACCCCAACATGGCCACGGGGGACGTGGAGATCCGCCTGACGGGCCTGCGCATCCTCAACACCGCCGCGCCCCTGCCCTTCCCCCTCGAGGACGAGGGCGTGGGCGAGGACCTGCGCCTGACCTACCGCTTCTTGGACCTGCGCCGCGAGCAGCTCCAGCGGAACATGCTGCTGCGCAGCGAGGTGGCCAACCTCACCCGGAACCATTTCCGTGAGCTGGATTTCATCGACGTCGAAACGCCCATCCTCACCAAGTCCACGCCCGAGGGCGCCCGCGACTACCTGGTGCCCAGCCGCGTGCACGCCGGCGAGTTCTTCGCCCTGCCCCAGAGCCCCCAGCTTTTCAAACAGCTGCTCCAGGTGAGCGGCTTCGAACGCTACATCCAGATCTGTCGCTGTTTCCGCGACGAGGATCTGCGCGCCGACCGCCAGCCCGAGTTCACCCAGGTGGACGTGGAGATGAGCTTCGTGCGCCAGGAGGACGTGCAGGGCGTCATCGAGCCGCTCATGGTGAAGCTGGCCAAGGTCGTCGGCCAGGACGTCACCGCACCCTTCCCCCGCCTGCCCTACCGCGACGCCATGGAATGGTACGGCTCGGACAAGCCCGACCTGCGCTGCGGCATCAGGATCCAGGACGCCACCGCCCTCTTTGCCGCCAGCGGCTTCAACCTCTTCCGCGCCGCCGCCGAAAGCCAGGGCCAGCGCCGGGTTCGCGCCCTGTACTTCCCCGGCGAAGCCGCGGGCGCCATGAGCCGCAAGCAGCTCGACGCGCTGCAGGAGACCGCCAAGCAGATGGGCGCCGGCGGCCTGCCCTACGCCAAGTGGGGCAAGGACGGCCTCGCCAGCAGCTTCAAGAAATTCCTCGAACCCGCCGATGAAGCCACCCTGAAAACCCACCTCGGTGTGGAAGGCGAGGGCCTCGCCCTCTTCGCCGTCGGAACGGATGCCCAGACCAGCCGCGTCCTTGGTGACCTCCGTGTGAAGGTCGCCGCCGACCTCGCCTTTTTCGAGAAGGACGAGTCCATCCGCCGCGCGTTGATGGATGAAGGAACCTTCCAGTTCCTGTGGGTGGTGGATTTCCCCCTGCTGGAGTGGAGCGAGGAGAACGAGCGCTTCGTGGCCTGCCACCACCCCTTCACCAGCCCCCATCCCGATGACATGGACCTGCTGGAAACGGATCCCGGCCAGTGCCGCGCCGTGGCCTACGACCTGGTGCTCAACGGCTTCGAGGTGGGCGGCGGCAGCATCCGCATCCACGACGCCGAGACCCAGAGCCGCATGTTCCGAGCCATCGGCATCGGCGAGGCGGAGGCTAGAACCAAGTTCGGATTCCTGCTGGATGCCCTGGCCTTCGGCGCCCCGCCTCACGGCGGCCTGGCCCTGGGCCTGGATCGGCTCGTCATGCTCCTGGCGGGCGTGGACAACATCCGGGAGGTCATCGCCTTCCCCAAGACCTCCCAGGCCCGCTGCCTCATGACGAACGCCCCCGGTCCCGTGGACGAGCGGCAGCTGCGCGAGCTGCACCTCCTTCCCGAAGCCAGGCAGACCTACCGCGTGGGCGCCGTGTTCTTCGAGAGCGCCGAAGGCGGCAGCGCGGAGTTGCGCGGCCAGGCCCTCCAGCAGATCAGTCAGCTGACCCCCCGCCAGGCCCAAGGCCTCGTCACCCTCGATCCCAACGGCCAGATCCTCGATGCGCAGACGCTCAGCGGACCGACCTTCGAGTTCTGATCTTTGTGAAAAGGAACCCCATGAGTGCCACGCCTGGAAAAACGCCCAAGAAGGAAAAGGTTAAAAAGCAGACGCCAGAGGAACGCCTCGAGGCCATGCGCTATAACCACATGATGTACGGCCCGACGCCCGGGGAAATGAGGCCCGCCGCCAAAAAAATAAACTACGGGGCCTCCTATCTGAGTCACCCCAAGTTCCAAAGCCTGATGGCCGCTTTCAAAAAAGGCACGGCATTTAAATTTGATGTTACAGATAAAGGCAAAATTTATAGCATTTCCACCGAAGAATCTCATATCGCCTTCGATGGCAAAATCATTTACTATTCCCGCCCATCAAACAGACACGAAGACCACTTGCTTCTGGATAGGGCTTCCATCATCCAATACCAGGCCACCGATGCCCTGGTTCATCTGGCTTTTGCCATCATTCGCAGTTTCCCCGAACTCGGCGCACCCCCCTTCTATTACCTGAATCATCAGTTCTACATCGGCACCGAAACCCTGGAAACCGGCATGGCCGAGCAAGGACCCAACCTCTTGATCGGCGCCTATAAACACAATAAAGCGCACGAAAAGAGTAAAAAATAGGATGGGCAGTGCAGCGGGCCTGGGCGAGACCCCCAGGAACTGTCCCAAACTAAGCCCATGACCCTCAGCCGAGGCAGCAGTGCTTCACGCCCTTGCAGCCGAAGCAGCAGCACTAAGAACGGCTACCAAAACCCTCTTGTACAAATTTTGTAGATGCAGAATATAGAGGGATGGCCAAAGAGATTTTGCCCTCAGGACTATGGGATCACATCGAGCCGGTGCTCGCGGAAATGGATCCGCGGCACGGGACGGGAAGGCCGAGGATCCCCCCGGCGAACAGACCCAAGGAGGCGCACAAGAGGCACAGGACCCACCGCTTCATTTCATCTCCGTATTCAGTTCAAGTCGCTTGCATCCATCGGTGAGGATGGACAGACATTCAATCTTTGCGCAGAACAGCCATCTTTTGATTTTTGGGAGCCACCATGGTCAATTTCTGGTCCACCCATACTTCCATCTCCATCTTCATCTCAATGGGCGCCTTTGTCTCTTTCTCGCCCATCTCCCCGGAGCACTCCAGTTCAAATTTGTAATGAGCATAAGAAGTATGGGGCTGAAGTTCGGTATCGACAGGCAACAGACCGTTTTGATCAATGATTGCAGTCGCCTTGTTTATCTTGAGCCCCAGTTCCTTATCAAGGTAGAAAACGCCTTTCACATTGCGAATATCGGCATGAGTCGAGACCTTCATGCAGTCCACGCCATCAGGAGAAACAACCTGGTCGAGAACAGCGATGCATGAGGTCCGCCACTCAACGAACTCAGACCAGCTTGCAAGGTTGAAGTGTCGGTAGGTTTTTTCGCCTGTGATGGAGTTGGAGCTAGTAACCCTGGAATGCGGCTTCATCGGAATCGATTCGCCACTCTGAATGAGTTCGTTCAATCGATCTAGGTAGACCGCTTTGACTCGCTCAGAGAGGCTCATCGCGAATTCTCCAGGAGGCTACTCGTGGGCTTGCAGGCTGTCTTGGCTACTGGGGTTGGGCTGGGGATGCCCTCGATGCCATGTTGAGCGATCCGTTGATCAGTCAAGCAATGGCTGGCGGATATTTCGCCCTGGAGACCACGACAGGTGAGGGAAAGCAGGATGGCGCACACCCTCACATCCAGTGCTTCACCTCCTTGCACGGGCACGATGAACGCTCGCACTACTCCACCTTGAGCCGGATGCACACTGTGTTTCGGGACTACATCGAGGCTCACAGCCCGGAGATGCTGGACGAAAAGCGAACCGTTGCATCCTATGGCTTCCGCCTGCTCTCGGATGGACCCGGAGATGATGCCTTCTACGGTAGAAACCCATGGTCGAATTGGAACCTCTTCATCGAGGTCACTCGTGGATTCTCAAAATAATCCGCATCAAGCAATGACTCAATGATTCTGCAAAGGCTTGCAGTCGGCAGATTGTCATGGGTGCCAGGTTGAAGGTTTAACTCAGCCAGTCTCTCCTTTACCCAGATAAATCGAGTCTGTCCATGATGGGTTAAACCCAGTCCCAAGCTTGTGAAGAATTGGGTCAGATACCAACTGCTGCGATAAGGAAACTCCGTGTAGGGCGAGTCTCCACAGATCATCTTCGCAAGTTGTTCCAGAGTGTTTGGGCGAAGTTCGATGCTCATTTCTTCAAAATCCGAGGGGTAGTGGTCATCCGATGACTCCCAACACAAAGCTCACAACCTCATACCGCTGGCATATCGCCCTGAGACTAGCGCGGTCGCATCCAATCAGTGATGAAGGTTGAAGAACCTTGAAGAAGAGGGAGGTTCTCCACTTTTCTCCCCGAGAGGTCACTTTGCCTTCAAGCAGCCCCTTCTCGATAGCGAGAGCCTGATGGTATTTGACCTCTTCATCTGTGTAGCCCGGAATACCACCGTGAAAATCACCGCCCTGAGCTTTCAGGACGACCGCCCGAATCAGTTCCATGTCTCGCTTCATGCTTCCTCCCTCCCTTTCTTCAGGAAACAGCGAATCATCCACGCCCTATACAGCGGCACCTAGCACAATTGCCTCAGAAGCAACCTGGATCAGCTTGTCCACCATGACCAATAGAGCCTCAGGCGGAACAGGACCGGAGAATTGCATCTCATCAGGATAGAAGTAGGACCGTGGCATCGCCGTGGGACCTGCGGCAAAGTGATCGTCCAAGTATCGCCCAATGGTGGTTCCGTATGCCTGCCCATCGATCTCCACGGTATGGCACTGGAATCCGATCAGATCCTCAAAGCGCCCAGCGGGGTCAGCCTCGAATAACGAGTCCGCTTCATCCAGGATCGGTGGGACCTTGTGGCTCGGGTGTCGCCTTCTGATCTCCTCCACGGGAACGCCAAGGCTTCTAAGCATCGACTTTCCTGCTAGCTCGGCGGCTTGAAGCGAAAGACCAATCGACACCTTCATATCAAGGGTTGATCGCTCCTCTGCAAGAGCCTTATCCATCGCATGGCGGGCAAGGTCGTTGATGACTCGCGCATGATCGACATAGTCCTGCGCTGAAGCCGCAATGAGTGGCATCGAGTCGGGAGTTGGCATTCAGGCTCTCCACTGAGTGATTGCAGGCTGGCTTGGCTTCTGGGGTAAGAATACCTAACTCTTTTCAGTCAGAAATCGGTTAAGGATTTCATCCAACTTCTCCGGTGATCCCACCTGTCCGAAAAAGAACTCTACGCAATTCTCAGTCGGTCTCTGGGTGTAGAAGACATAGCAAGTCTCCGTTAAATAATCATCCAACCGGTCAGCCATCTCGGTATCGAAGACCTTCAGAATCAAGCCGTGTTCCATGGTCTCAGAGATATTGAAGTTGCTCTTCATGGTGCCTCAAGCTTCACGCCAGCGGCTCCAAGAACAGCACTGGGAAGGTGCCAGAGGTTATCCAGGAATGGTTTACCTTCGATCATGGCTCAGGCTTTCGAGGCACTGGGTTTCGGAAGTGCGTCAATCAGGATGATGCTGGGCGTCTTTCCTGGGACTTGGTTCTGGTTCGAGTGAGCGATGAGCTTATCTAGGTGCTTCTGATCTTCAGTCACGATGAAAACCACGATGATGGAGTGCTCTCCGCCTGCTGCCTGTTGATAGATCTGAACCTGCTTGTCGAAGGCGTGAACGAGATTAGGATTGGTGGATAGCTTGGTTTCAACCAGAACCTTCCCACGCGCCCCACGAGAGAATTTGAAGTCAACTGGACCACGCCCCGTCTCAGGCTCCCTAGTCGCATCAACATTGCAACGGTTGCAGATCTCTTCGGCAAGCCCTCCGAATAGGATCTGCGCTGCCTCCTCGTATTTAGGTTCCTTGTAGGCACTATCCCTATACAGCAGCTTCCACATCTCCTTCTCTTCGACCATCCGCTTGACGGATTCGCACACTTCCAGGACCACATCCAGTGGGGGTGAAGTCGGAGAGGCTGACCATGAGAAGAGAGCTTTGAATTCAGCCGCGTTGGTCTCAAAAAGTTCGCGGACATCATCCAGCAGGAACTCACCAAGGACATCTCGAAGGAAGTCGTAAGACTTGCGCTTAACCTTCCGATAACTACTTACGAGTTCCTTCAATAGCTCCGGCTGACTGAGAAGGAACCTCTTCAACTCGGGCTTGTTGTATTTCCTTGCGTTCCTAACCCAGTCAGCACCAAGCAGCGCATTCAACCGGTCCCTCAATGCTTCGTTGAAGGAACAAACTGTATCGATCCCATCATAATCAACGGCGACAGGCAACTCATCCAGGATGCCGGAGGGGACCAATAGCACCGGTTGATGCTTGAACGGGTTCACCGGCAATGAGTAGGTGCGACCGCCGAATGTGAATGGGCGCTTTGGAACATGGGCAAACTGACCAAACACCCTTTCGGAGAAAGCGTAGATTCTCTCTCCGAGGATGCGGCAAGTCATGTCGCTGATTCGATCAGGTCCAATGCCCCTTTCAAATAGCCCAACTATCTCGAAGATGATGGGGTCTTCCACCCCGGCATCGATGATCTCTTTTGCCGTGGCAACAATCGAGGCAGCTAGGTCAGCACCAATTCCCCCGCCTTGTGTAGAAGCCGAGGAATACCCAAGCGCAAGACCCGGCATCTCGTGAAATGCAACCAACCGGACAGCTTCACTCCAGAGGCGACTTCCCGGTTTCGCAAGGAGTAGCAGCCGGAAGATCTTGTCGTAATGGGCTAGAACAAGGTCCCGGCTGCCAACAAATTCAGGGATGGTGCAGGCTTCCAGAAGCGTGGGATCAACGAATAGAGGGGAATCGACATCCAGCCACGGGTCGAATGCTCCTAGTTTCCCGAACTGTCGCCGGTCGATCTTGAAGTGCTTAGTAGCTCGAACCGGCATTTCAGTCTCCTGCTACACGATTGGACCTTCAAACAGATCTGGTTTAGGGCTTGCTTGCATCACTTCGCTTCTGGTGAGCATGGGAAGGGTTTGGGTTCAGTTAGTGGTGTGCGAATCACGGGATTGTCGTCGCAACTTCAATACCTGAGCCGCAGTAAACCAAGAAGCAATAAGGGCTAACACAGTAAGGGCAATGCTTACCATTACCCCATACTGCCGATAAATACTGATCATGAATTCGGGTGATTTCGACTCAACCATGATAGAGACTTCAGGCAATTTTGCTAGCAAGGGCATAAATGAGGGATGAAGGGTTGCCTCAAAGGTATAAACCTCACCAGACTTGAGGTCCATTGTTCCAAGTAACCATTCTCTTGTGCCTGAAACCGGAGCAGAATTGGCTTCGCCACCCAGGATGACTGTTTTCCCAGACTTGATCGACCAGGAGAAACTGGGTGACTGAGGTCCACTCCCGAGTGATGCATTTGGTTGGACAATTCCAGCTTGTTTCAGAGCCCCTTTATCGTCATGAGCGTAAGAAAAAACAATCAAATGCTTTCCGGAATGTGTAGCCGTAAACACATTCCGATAGCTATTTTGATGCTGATCATAGATGACCGCCTGAAATGGAACGAGTCCATCCTGATATGAATCCACCTTCGAGTAATGCGCGAACCAACGCCAAGTCCAAGCCCAACAGCCAAGCGAAAGGCATAACAGAAGCGCTACTCTCATGATTCTCATATTGTCCCTCGAATTTTCCACACTACTTCTACGAGAAAACCTTACTTGGGTTGGTCCTCTTTCTTCTTTTCTTCCTCTTTCTTTCTTTCTGCTTCCTTCCTCTTATACTCTTCATACTTCTTTGTATATTCCTGTGTTTTTGCAGAATGCACTTCTCCCCGTGTTAGAAGTTCTAGCACGAGTCCAATTGGTCCAAAGTTAGCACTGCCGCCGTTCTCTTGAAGGAGAAACTGGGTAAAGCCATTGCAATTGGCGTCTTGCTTATCATAGGGAGGCATAGCGTCCGAGTTCTGGGACTTTTGTGAATCCTTGTGCCCCTCGTCGTCATTTCCCTTCAGTGTTTTCGCAGTGGCTAAGATCCCATTTTCGAATCGGTAATCCCCTTCTCCCACACCTGCTGGTCGATCAACTTTAACTTCACGGGAGCCCATCCCTCGCTTTTCGGCTCCAGCATACCAATCAGCGATTTTGATTTTTCCATCTCCGCCGCGTTCAATAAGTTTGTCGTATCTATCGGTTTTCACGCGAGTCCAGCTATGTCTTACATCGCCGAGAAGCGCAGCGCCCCCCAACCGCTCTGTATAGACTCTTACCTCTTCGCCGTTTGGATCGACCTGCATCGTCGGATTATTTCTCACATACGAGTAAATATTCCAGCTCTGCGTCTCTTCAAAATGCTGATCCACCCCCGGGTCGGGGCTCAGGAACCTGCCATACCAGGGGGCATAGAATCGCGCCTGCATGTAAATGAGCCCACTGACTCTCAACGCGAAAAGCATTGATTCATCGACGCTGCATGGTTTTTCAATGATCTAGATGGAGGTCCTTCGAAGAGACCCCCTGATGTGCGCCTTCCAAGGGTTTGCTCACATCATCCATCTCCCCTCATTGGGGCTCAGATGGCAGGAATGCCTGAACGGAATTGGCGCTAGTAGCTATCGCTTCTTGTTCGACTGAGACAGGACAGAGCCAGCAAGAGATTTCGTCGCATCACTAAATTTCTCGCTCTGGAGCACCTTGGAAGCCTTGGTTTCCATTGCTTTCCCGGTCTCCTTCCCCGTGTGCGCCTGAGCAACGACTGAGGCAGCAAGAGACTTTGCAGTCGCTGAGGCATTGGGATTGGAAAGAGTCTTGGCGGCTTGATTGGTGACCTTCGCTCCGGATTGTTTAGCGCTCTTCGTCATTCTCGGCTCCTTTGGGGGAATGAGGTTGCTTATGACCTGACCCGAACTAAGACTTGCTGCCTGCATCTTCAGCCCTAGACCGTTGATGACCTTCACGACCGTAGAGAATTCGGGGTTTCCCTCAGGTGAAAGCGCCTTATATAGACCCTCACGACTCAGCCCGGTGTCGCGTGCAAGCTGCGCCATTCCCCGAGCACGCGCAATGTCACCAAGTGCCGCACGGATCAGACTCCCATCACCAGGATCTTCCTCGAAGCAGGCTCCAAGGTAGAGATTCATATCCTCCTCACTTTTGAGGTGGTCTACTGCGTCCCACTTGTTCAGCTTGATACCCATATCTATTTACCTCTACCTGTAACCCGTAACCTGTAACCCGTAACCCGTAACCTGTAACCCGTAACTCGTAACTCGTAACTCGTAACTCGTAACCCGTAACCCGTAACCAAGACCCGATGGAACGGCTCTCTAGATCTGTCTTGCTAGCTCCAGTGCAGACTTGATGTCCTTGCCCTGGGTTGATTTGTCGCCTCCACCAAGAAGGATCACGATTTCCAGCCCTTGCTGGATGAAGTAGACCCGATAGCCGGGACCGTAGTGAATTCGCATCTCGGACACCCCCTCTCCAACGGGACCGCAATCCCCCAGGTTGCCCTGTTCAGCCCGGCGAACTCGGGCGGTGATTCGTGCCTTGGCTTGAGGGTCGGTGAGTCCAGCAAACCAGGCGTCAAAGACCTCGGTGGTAAGGACCGTCTTCATGGCTCAAGTGTAAACCATGGTTCACGGTCGTCCAGGGGTAAATTCATGCCCATTCAGCCATCTTCTCCTTCCGTCATGGGCTCGGGATTGCCTTCTAGGGCGTGATTCCCAGCCTCCGGCATCCTCCCTGGATGCGTTGCCGTATGAAGCGCCTTCAGCTTCCTGATGCTCACCCTCGTGTATATCTGCGTGGATTCCAAGCTGGCATGTCCGAGGATCGCCTGGATGTAGCGCGTATCCATTCCGTTTTCCAGCAGCACCGTGGCGCAGGTATGCCTAAACAGGTGGCAGGCTCCTTCCTTCCCAATCCCTGACTTGGTGATGTAGTTCTTGGTCAGCATGGTGAGATGGAAGGGTCTGAGCGGGTTTCCAAGGCTATTCAGGAACAACGCGCCATCATCGGGCTTGTCTCCCAATAGCTCTGGACGGGCGCGGTCCCGATAGGCTGCGATCCACGCAAGCGCCCTATCACCGATGGGGATCATCCGATCCTTCTTCCCCTTGCCCTCACGGATCATGAGAGTTCCACGGTCCCGGTCTACATCCTGAATGTACAGCCGGGTCAGTTCCGTTCTACGAATACCCGTGCTGTAGAGGGTTTCCAGGATGGCTCGATCTCGCAGCCCCACGGCTGTATTCACATCAGGCACCGCCAGGACGGTTTCAGCCTCCTGCGATGACAGGATGGCTTTCGGAAGCCTACGGGGCACCTTGGGTAGCTCTAGCTCAGACGCTGGGCTGAACGGCAGATGCCCCTGCTTCACAAGCCAACTGAACCATTGGCGAATGGGGATCAGAAGGAACTGCCTGCTCCGTGCCGTGAGGGGTTCCCCGTTCTTCTTACGGTGATAGAAGAGGGATTGCTGGAATCGCTCTACCGTTGGGCGGTCAATCTCGCTTGGTTTGAAAAGGCTTCTCTCCTCGCACCAACGGATGAAGCGGGTCAGGGCTGCCTTGCTTGATGCCGCTGTGTGCTGAGATTGCCCCTTTACGCCCAGGCTAAGCAGATACCGCTGCATGTGCTGGAAGAGGCTGTCCGGATCATCCACACCCCCCATCGGTGGCAGAACAGCCTTGCGCCCTCCATGAGCCTTCATAAGCCCCCCTCGCATGACTGGGACGGGACGGTTTCAGGCACCCCCTGATGCCCGTTTTCCTGCTCGAACCCAGGAAAGCCAGGAAGATGCCCATCAGTGCTGGCTTTGTCACCCATGACCACCGCCCGACCACCCACCGACCGACCCCCGACCATGCCCCGACCGTTCCCCGTGGAGTGCGTCATAGGCTCAAGCCGTGAGCAGTCGATCAACCCCAGCACCTTCGCCCGACCTTCGGCATCATCGCCCTGATACAGAAGCTCATAGGCATAGGACCGCCCTTGCTTGCCCCTGTGAGCCACGAGGTATTCAAGCTCCGTGAGCCGCCCCAGGTGGACCTTTAGCTGAGTATCACCCCATCCAAGGGCTTCCCTGACCTGCCTACGGGTGAAGCGAAAATCAGCCTGGGGGATGTTGAGCCGTGAGCATTCGCCATTGATCCACTCATGGAGCAGAAGCAGCAGCTTCCGGGTTTGGGGCAGCAGTTCATCCATCGTGCGCCCAAGGACTTCCTGAGCCAGTTCATTGGCAATCTCAATGTCCTTGGGGGTGACCTCGATGTATCGAAGCATCTCCCCCTGATGGGGAACCGTCCTGACTTCCCGTTGGAACTGGTGCAGCAAGGCGATGGACCGGATCAGAGTCAGATACTTCACATGGTCACGGCGGCTTCTGGTTTGGTGGTCCTGGAAGCTGAGTTGATCGGCATAAGGGTTCACGACCGCCAAGGGCTCTAGCAGCCTCTGTGCGTTGCGATGGAGGGCAATGAGCCCATCCCTGCGGGTCTTCGCAAGCACGCCTTCTAGGGTCTCCCGGCTGCGTTGCAGGGCATGAATGGCGCGGGTCTGTTCCCGGCTTTCATTGACCGTCAGAACGAGGCAACGGTTCAGAAGCTCCTCATCCAGATCGATGGCTGTGGTGGTGAGAAAGAGCATCACGGGACCTTCAACCGTGTAGTCATGCGTCACCAGCATTCCGGTTTGCGGATGCTTACCCGTGGACGCCATGGTGACCCGCCCTTCGGACTGGAGCAGCTTGAGGGCATAGCTGGCTTGTCTTGCGCCTTCCTCTTCTGCGATTGCAAGGATTCGATGCTTGAGGTCCCGGTCTCCCATGTAGAAGAGGCTTTGCCCACTCATGGCGGAATACCGGATCAAGCCTTCCTCAGGCATGAAGTCCAAGACCGCATCCATCAAACTGGACTTCCCGGCAGCACTGGCTGACTGGATCAGCAGCGCCAAGGGACGATCCAGGAGCCGGGACACGGCTGCCAGATACCCCGTGAGCTTGTTCGACTCCTCTCCCACGGTTCCAAGGGCTTCAAAGTCCCGAAGGATGCGCTTCATGAGGTCGGGTGATTGCAGCAGCGCCATGGCTTCCACCTGCTCTGCCTCGGTAAGGGTTGGGCGCGGGTCCTTCACCTTGAGGGCTTCAGCCAGCAACTCGGATTGGAGCCCTTCCACCTTCCGCAGCACCTTCCCTAGGTCCAACTTCAAGGCGTCTTCGCTGACACCAAGCTCCATGCCTGCCTGCCGGATGAAGGATGTCCGGGCTTTGGCGTGATAGAGGTCCAGGGAATCGACATGGAACCGTTCACCCCTGGAGACCATGAGGTTGACCTTCAGGGTTTCGGGGTTCAGAGGCTTCTGCCATCCACGGACGCGATAGGTTCGACCTGACATCGAAATCATCAAGTCCTGACCTTGAACCTCATGAGGGAGGTCATCACCTGGGACGGTAGAGGCAGCCGGATCGAGGGGCGTATGTATAACCGATTGTTTGTCGGACGGTATAGAGGACGGTTTAACCGTTTGTATAACCACCTGAGCCGAGGTCGGCATTGAGGCTCCAAGGGGCTTAGAAGGTGCATGGGCTTCCATGGGCGGCATAGATGGCTCAACAGTCTTAGGACAGTCAGAAGGTGCAGAGGAGCCGATTGAGCCTCCATGAAGGGGCATCAAGGGCTGCGGTTGGCTGGATGAAAGAGCTTGCCAGTCAGCCATGCAGGCAGCCTGCCTGATGAGTTGCCCGAGTGCCTTAGCTGCCGATGGCGACTTCAGGGCATAGCTATTCGCGTCCATCCCTTTCGGGAATTGGATGCGGTAGCTGGCTATACCGTGTGCTGATAGCTGCTCTGCAATCCGATTAGCCGCAGTCTCGCCTGCCTCATCCCAGTCAAAGGCGATCAGAACACGCTGGGTTCCAAAGCGCTTGAAGGCTTCCAGGTGATCCTGAGTGAGTCCAGCCACCCCATGGGCAGCGGTGACATTGCGATACCCCGCACACCAGAAGGTCAGGGCATCAATCAGAGACTTCGCCAGGATGATTTCCTTCGATTCCTTGAGGGCTTCCAAGTTCCACACCCCGCGATGTGGTCCCGGCAGATAGGTATGCGACGGAGTGCCCTTGCGCAGGTTGTCCAAGAGCTTGCGCCCGTATACCTGAACCACTGCCCCGGTTTCATCCAGGATGGGAATCACAAGGCTGCCATTGAAATGCTCATGCCCTGATTCCCGGTAAAGCCCAACCGCAGCAAGCCGACCTCTGATCTCAGCACCCGCCTTGAGTTGCTTGACGGGCAAAGTCAGTCCAAGAGATCGATTGGCATAACCCAGCTTGAAGCGTTCAATGGCTTCCGGATGGTGGATGCCCCGCGCCTTGAGATAGTCCAGGGCTTCAGGTGAGGTCTTCAAGGTCTGGTGGTAGTAGTCCACCACTTGGCGCAGCAGATCCTGACCCTCCGCATGAAGTGAGATAGGCGATGCCTGGATGGGTTCACTCATGGGCTTCTCCTTGCGCCATAAAGGGCTCCTGGGGGCGTTCTGCGTTCTCCGTGGCGGCATCCATGCCCGGTGGGTTTGCCTTTAGAATTCGGGCGATCTGAACTGGCAGGAACGGCTTCCCCGTGCGCGTGGTGATGCCGCTTTCGGATAGCCGTTTGCCTATGGCGCGAAGGGATACCCCTTCCTTCCTGAGCCGGTGGATGAGGGTCATGGTCGCCATCTCCCCAGGCACTGCCTGTAGCAAGCCATCCACGCAGCGGAAGCCGTATGGCTCGAATCCACCCGTGTATCTGCCTGATGACTTCATGTGCGCCATCGCCATGCTGGTTCGTTCGGAGATGACATCCCGCTCGAACTCACTCAGGACTGCCAGCATCCGAAAGACCATCTTTCCCGTGCTGCTCGTGGTGTCGATCCGCTCGGAGAGGGACACCAGATCCGCCCCTTTGCGTTCCAGTGATTCGGCAATCATGAGGGTGTCGCGTGTGCTACGAGCAAGGCGGCTTAGGCTGTAGACCACGAGAGAGTCACCACGGCTAACAGCCTTGAGAGCTTCCTGGAGTGCGGGTCTGTTATCACAACGCCCACCACTGAGCCCACGGTCAACCATGACCTCCACTAGCTCATAGGTGTTTGCGATGCACCATCCACGGATCTTCTCTGTCTGAGCATCCAGGCTTACGCCGAAGTCGGCTTGATCCGTGGTGCTGACACGGCAGTAACCGATAGCTCGAAGGTGTTGTCTGATCCGTTTTGCGTTCATTGATGCTCTCCTGTCTGACCACAGCGGGGTCCCTTGGTAACTGGTTGATCCCGCCGTAACGGGGATGCAGCCCTGTTTTCCAACCTCATTTCCCACTCAAGGCACAGAGCTACCGCCGCAGTCCCTATGGACCGCTGCCCCTGCCTCTCTCTTCTGAAGTCCTACATGGAGCCTTCTGAAGCCCCTGTGGTGGATTACCACCCTTCAGTCATCTCCACCCCTCAAGGTCGAAGACACTTCAAGTATCTCAGTCGCACGGATGTAAACCGGGGTGACGGGCAGGATTGGTCAGGGATGTCCTCGCCCGCAAACCCGCATGGGGGCAGGGGTTCGCCTTACCCACAATCGAACAAGGTGAGGTGAGGGGGCAGTGTTGCTAGATTCCGACCTCGTGGTATTTACCGCCCGCGAAAACGAGGCACCGACCACCCGACGAATTCAAGGCATCGAGCATGGAATATGTAAATTCACACTTTCCCAACCAGCCGGAACCTCCAAGGGGAACGGGGGTAAACCTAAGTAGAGGGCAAGCTCCAGGCATCAGGGACCATGGCTGTATTGATTGGACTTATCTTTGAACGCACATAGTAGTGAGCCTACCCCACTGCCCTTGCAGCTTGGTTGTCCATGCGATTCCCAGGTGAAAAGAGACGGTGGTAATAGGTAATGAGGCAGCACGCTGAGGAGACAGCAGCAAACTGAGGGGACTTCTCATCCCTCCCGGCGGCTAACACCTGATCGGGACCTCGGAGAGTCAAGGAACAAACGATCTCAGGAACCAGACCTGGGACTTGTGGGTGTCGGAAGGCTAACCACAGGGATACCGTTGGACGCCGGTAAGGCGTAGGACTCCGCTTTGAGCTAGGTATCAGCTAACCGCCTAGCGCAGCAAAACGATGCGGAACTCCTCTCGGGGGTATAAGTGTATCGACTCATACACATCCGACCTCAAACACTTCTTACCACCTGGGCGACCGAGCGGGCGTTAGCAGGAGCGAGGAAGCAGCTTCAGAACAACCTTCAAACCATCATCCGCAGCAGCAATCCCAACATCGATATGCAACATCCTTGAACTGCATTGATATTCCTCAACCTTCCGAACTGCCATCCTTCGGGATGACAGCCCGAAAGCTTTCGGAATATCAATGGTCGCGACAACAAATACCAGTCATGACGATTAGCAACTTCTGAGCGGGCGATAGCAGGAGCGAAGAAGCTGAATAATCGATTCATTCGTCATCCACTCCATCAACTTTCAAAACCTGCTACAGCACCATCATTGCTCGCATACAGGAAGATGCTGATGAGTGAATTGGTAGATGAGGGGAGGTGGTAAATCTATAAATGACCACTCTCAATCATTATATTAAATGAAGTTGGCGAGTTGTATATTCATCGTTTCATATGGAATGATTATTAATATGCGGTTTGATCCGATTTATCGTTATATATACAACCTGTGAGGGTCACAAGTGGAAGCGGGATGAAATCTTGACGGTCCATTGATGGGTAGTTGAGCCGCATCCACACAGGTAGAAACCTAGCCCTCATCAGCATCAAGCAGACATCCAGATAGCTCACCGACTGAGCAGGACGATTGCAGCGCATGACTGGTGATGAGTGGAAATGCTTCTGAAAAGCGTGGTGGTAAACAGTATTACCAGTGGGCTGTGAAGCTCCTGGTGATTCTCGATTACCACTCCAAGGAGCAATACATGCAGTCAATGCATACACGCAAAGCCTACGGGCAAAACGCAAATCTCGTTAGAAATCTCTTTGAGGAGCTATTGCTGGAGGGCTTCCTCTTGCCTCTGCTTCTCACCCGCTCAATGAGTAAGTTGTTGCTGATGCGTTACCACTCTGAAGAAGCCATCGACCGCCAATTGGGTCCTGGTGCATTCAAAGGTGTGCAGCAAAAAAGCAATGAATACACACCGCTTCGGAAGGCATTGCAGCGTGTGAGAAAGGAGCTTAAAGCTGTCTACAAGAAGCAACTTGCTGTGCAAAAAACGGCGCTGGATGCCCTCAACAAGAATGTGCATCAGTGCAAAGCAGTAGGCGTTCCTGACTCAGAAATCATTGAGAAGGTCCAGGTGCTACTGAGCCGTGGAGAAACCCCCATGGCTTCCTAGCAGCCCTCAGAGAGCCCTTACAGCCCCAGGAGGAGTCATCTTCCTGGGGTTTTGTTATCGGGATCAAGATCGCTCATGCCAATGGGCAAGGAACTTGGTTCCGAATTCAACGACCGTCTTGCTGTCACTAAGAACTTGAGGGTGAAGAAGAAGTGGTTTCGGTTCGCCCCCCTCAGTGAAAGAGTGCAAGAACATCAAGCTGGCAACGCCGAGAGCATCCTGTTCAACACATATTTCCTCGAAGCGGATCAAGTCCCCTGCACGGAGGCTGTCTAACTTTGCCGACCCCATCTGGGAATATCGTTCGGATTCCTCTGGAGTGAAGTTGGCTGGGGGAATGTAAAGGGGGATACGATGGGCGAGCGCATCTCGATAGTTCTTCAAGTAATCTCGCTGCCAATTCGTTATTACTTCCGAAGCCAGATAGTCCCTGAGCACCGTAGGAAGAATTGGTTTCATCGCTGGCGAAAACATTCCGACTTTGCGTCTGTCGGTGATCGTGGACTGGAGATCGTGGCGATGGTAAAAAGCCCACGCCCAGTTCTCGAACACCCCATAGAGATTCATAACGAATGCATGAAGGCTGATCTGAACATCCGAGAGGGTGTCGGTGGGGAGGGGCTTGGTAGTCGATGGTGGGAAGAGATCATAGATGTTCTCTACCGTCCTTCTAAGCACCATGATCCGCCGCCCTGCTCCGTGAAGCATGTGCTCCTGAACCAGCGGATTCGCAATTGATTGACCCTGTATAGTGCATTCCTTCTGGAGTTCCACAAGGCTATAAAGAGTGGTCTCCTGATCATCCAATAGCTGAGAAACCTGTTCTGGTGTGTAGCCCATGCTACGAACCGTTCACGAGCGATTGGACCTCTCGAATGGCATCAGCGACCCTTATAGCCTGTTGCTTGAATGCCGTCAGAGCCATGATGACATTCCCATGGATGCGATCACGATTCGATTGCTCAGGCTGGTTGCTGTAGGTGAGTTGGAAGTAGGTCCGATACTCCTCGGTGTTTTGATTCAGGAGGCTGAGCCGGAGACGAACCTCCATCAAGGCACTCTGTAGCTTGTGGTCGAGGTAGCTAAACGAGGCGAAATTCGAGTCCAAGATCGGCGTGCTGTAGTTCTTCAGTGCAGGCGTCGCTGCTGTCTTGGCGCGTCCATCTTGGGCTAGGAAGGCAATTCCCTCATCATTCAGACCAAGCATCTGGCGGATCGCGTCGAGAAGCTTTGGAACCCCATCCTTATTCGCAAAATCAGAATGGTGTAGCCGCACCCATTCCAGATTCCCACGGGTTGTTGTTCCCTGATTGACATCGATCAGGTAAACAGCAGATACGACTTGGTAGCGGACATCATTCAACTCTCGCAGTATCGTCGCCCGGAGAGCCCGAACTTCCCTCCGTCTCTGGATGCCAGTGACGATTGCAGGGCTAAGCAAGCCAAAGAGCCAACCGAGAATCAGGAGGGCGATTTTCTCGACTGGCTCTGGCATCTATCGTCTCCTTGTTTGAGGGCAGATAGGGCTACATGTGGGCTTGTGGGCTTGCTTGCATCACTTCGCTTCCTGGTGAGGATGGGAAGGGTTTTAGTTGTTGGTGAGGGACAGCTTTTCCTTTAGTAAAACAACCGCTTGGCTTGAGATTAAACTAGAACTCCACCTATCAGTCCTCTATAAATTGAGCCCGAACTCCGCATCTCTCAAGGTAGGTCGTCAATTCAATCAGAAACGATTCACGAGCCTCTCGATCCAAAGCACCCACTGCAACATAGATCTCATCTGGGTTCACTCTGATCTCAATATCCTCATGCCAGCCATCTCTTTGTGGGTTTGTCGTAACCCGAGCCGTGATTCGACCAATTTCTGATGACGGAAGTAACTCAAGTTGGTCGATGCCTTTCATCCAGTCGTGGATTTTTAGCAACAATCCTTCTGTAGTTTCAATTTTAGCGAAATATTCGTAGCTCATTGTGCTATTCCCCATGTTTCCGATTTCGCACAGCTGGAAGGTCCTTTGGATTCTTGACTCCAATATGGGTCTTTGAGGGATCTTTGCTGGGGGTTCCTCGGTCTGTCAGTTGTTTTCCCCCAGCACTCTGCTTATGGACATGCGCATTGTTACCAGATGGATGTGGTCCTGTCTTTGCATTTCCATACGGGTGAACACGAACTTCAGAACCATCCGGGTGTGCCCATGTCTGATTCTTTCCCGGGCTATTGCTCACCTTGGTTTGAACGAATCCTCCTTCAGCTAACGCACCTTCGACCTTAGACACTGACTTACCTTGCATTCGTGGAAGTCCCTCGGCTGCACCCATTAAACGCACTTCAGCTGCGACCCCTTCAAAAGCTCCTAGTTCGCGAGCGGCTGCCCCTTCAGCCGATGCTCCTCGCGCGCTACTAGATTCTGCTGCTCGTGCTTCACCTGCCCCTTCACCTAAGCCAGATAGCGCATTCTCTATCTCATACACCCCGACGAATAGCGGAGCCAATTCGAGGGCACCCTTCATGGCATGCAAAGTATCCGCCTTGGACTCCGGCGTTGATGCTGCTTCAGCCTGAACTGATTTGACTGATAGCCATGTTGAGAATGCGTTACTTAAAGTATTGATCAGCCCGACATCAAACATCCCCGTCGGGTCAATCGACATGGTCGGCTGATTCCTCACATACGAGTAAATATTCCAGCTCTGCGTCTCTTCAAAGTGCTGGTCGCGCGCCGGGTCGGGGCTCAGGAACCTGCCATACATGGGGGCGTAGAAGCGAGCCTGCATGTAGATGAGACCCGAGGGGTCAGTCTGCTCATGGTTGGTGAAGCCTTTGGCGAACTTCGAGGCGCTGGTCGGATCGGTCAGCTGTTCGCCGAAGGGCAGGAAGGTCTGTTCCGCCTCGACCGTGCCCTGGCTGTTCACCACGAACCGCGGACTCCCCAGGTGGTCCACCAGGGTGACGTGCATCCCCAGGGCATCCACCTCGGCAATCTCCTTGGTGCCAGCATAGAGAATGTCCTTCTTCCATTTCAGCTGCCAGCCGGGGGTGTGGACCACTGCGGTGCCGACACTGAGGCCATCCTGGGTACTTTTCGCCTGGATCGTGTAGTCCCCGGGGGTATCGGGGGCGGTGTAGAGCCCGCTGGAGGTAATTGCTCCGCCTCCCGGACTCAGCACGCTCCAGGTGACCCCAGAGCTGGGGGTCCCCGGTCCTGAGACGATGGCGGCGAATGCCTGGGTGGCTCCGCTCCTCACAGTGGGGGCCCCCGGCGTCACCGTGACCGTCAGTGGCACGACCGTCACCGTGGCCGAGGCCATCCGGGTGGGATCCGCCACGCTCTTCGCCGTCACGGTGAAAGTGCCCTGTGCGCTCGCGCTGAATAGGCCGGTCGCGCTGATGGTCCCTCCTCCTCCGCTCACGCTCCAGGTCACGCTTGAATCCATGGCATTGGATGCCGTCGAATTGAAGGTGAGGGTTCCACCCACATGGGTCTGGTAGGAATTGGCGGTCGGCGTTCCCACGGACACCGTGGCCACTGTGACCGAGGCGGCCGCGTTCTTGGATGGGTCTTCCAGGGTCGTGGCGTTCACCGTGAAGGTTCCTGATGCCGTACCTTTGTAGGTGGTCGCCGTGGCGGAGCTCCCTGACAGGGTTCCTCCGGTGGTGGTCCAGCTCACGTCTTTGCCGGCCGGCGTGGTGGCCGCCGAAAAGGTGACGCTCTCGCCGAATTTCAGGTTGGCGGAGCCGGGGCTGATATTGACGCCCAGGGTGTAGGCCGAGATCGTCGCCGTGGCCGAACAGGAGCCATCCTGGACGCTTGTCGCCCGGATCGTGTAGGTCCCGGCTGATCCAGGCGCGGTATACAGGCCCCCAGCGGTGATGGTCCCACCGCCCGCGGGTCCATCCACGCTCCAAGTGACCGCCTGGCTGGGCGTGCCTGGGCCTGAGACAGTGGCGGCAAACGGCTGCGTCGTGCCACTCCTGAGGGTCACGTTCGCCGGAGTGACAGAGACCGTTAGCGGCAGGACGGACACGGAGGTCTGGGCGCTCTTGGTGGGATCCGCCACACTGGTCGCCGTCACGGTATACGCGCCATGCGCGGTGGCCGTGAACACGCCCGAGGCACTGATGGAGCCCCCTCCGCTTACGGCCCAGGTCACGTCGGGGTTGGCTGCGTTAGACACCACGGTGCTGAAGGTCACTGTCCCACCTACGAAGGTCTGTCCCGAGCCCGGAACTGGAACCGGCGTCCCCACCGTGACCGTGGCTATGGTCACGGTGGCGCTCGCCTGTTTGGTGGGATCTTCCAGGCTCGTGGCGGTCACGGTGAAGGTTCCCGAGGCGGTGGCTGAAAACGTGGTGCCCGTGCCGCTGCTCCCCGAAAGCGTGCCCCCGCTGGCTGACCAGCTCACGCCTTGATTGGCGGGTGTCACCGTGGCCGAAAAAGCTTTCGTCTCACCCAGTTTCAGACTGGCCGAACCAGGGCTGATGCTGACACCCACAGTGTAGGTGGCGACCGTCGCGGAGGCGGTGGTGGATCCGACCGCATTGGCCGCCGTCAGGGTGTACTGGGTGGAAACCGTGGGATACACCACGACCGACGTGGACCCGGTGACCGTGCCGACACCCGAGATCGAGAGGGAGGTGGCATTGCTGGTGGACCAGGATAGGGTCACGGGCTTCCCCGCCACGACGCTGGATGCGCTGGCGGAGAAGCTGTTGATGCTGGGGGGCGCCACCACCGTGATGGTCCGGGTGGCGCTTGCGGTCATCGTGTTGGTGAGCCAGGAGGTGCAGTTCCCCTCCAGGTCCATGCGCTTGCAGGTCCGATAGGTATAGGACACGACCAGGGTAGCCGTGTAGGTGCCGGGGGCCGCATAGGCATGGCTGGTCGCCGCGCCGGCCCCCGTGGAGCCATCTCCGAAGGTCCAGCTGTAGCTGTTCACGACATAGAAGTCTCGGCCGATTGAATCCGTGCTGCTCCCGGTAAAGGAAACGGCTTGATTCGTGGCCACCGTGATGTTGCCGCCGGGTGATGTAATGGTCCCTTCAGGCGAATCAGCCCTCAGCGCCCCCGCCGCCAGGCCCAGCAGCAGCCCAAGGCCCAACCCGAGGATCCGTTGCTTGCGCATCTCCGTCATCGCCCTCATGAGCTACTCCAAGACCAGTTCGTACTGGGAGACCAGTTGCCGGAGATCGTTGTAGATGTTGTAGCGGCGCTTCATCAGAAGGCCTCCTGACACCTCCTCGACGAAGCACCTGAGCCCCTGTGGCGTGTATCCATAGCGTTCGACGGTTCCGTCCTGCCGCGTCAAGGTCCTGATCCGGCCCAGCGCGTCGTAGGTGAGCGAGACCTGGGTCGAAGGATCGGCGATGGAGGTCCAGATCCTCGCGAGGTTTCCGTAAACGTCGTAGTAGGCGCCGGTGCCCGCGCCTGTGGCCGTGCTGCCCGGAAGCTGGTTTCTCTGGGCAAGGCTGGCGGTGCCGGCGAGATCCGCATTCTGGATCTGCTTCGGCAGGCTCGAGTAGCTCAGGTAGGAACCGCCGTTCCCATCCGGCACGACCTGACCCGTGTGGGCGCTGGTCCGGTTCCCGAATGCATCGTACGTGAAGGTCTGCGCGTACTGGGACCAAGTTCCCGAGACCTTGGCGTTCGCCGTGACGGCCGTGAGGCGGTTGAGGTAGTCATAGCCGTACTGGTCCACCTTGGCGGTGGAGGCGTTCACACTGCTGACGAGGTTGCCGCGCTCATCGTACCCGTAGCTCCAGGCGGCAAGGGCCCCGCCCGACACGGGCCAATGGGTCTGGGTCGCTAGGCGCTGCTGATCCGTTCCGTAAGAGAACCCGGTGGCCATCCCGTTCCCGAATTCCATCCGGTTCAGGGTCCAGGAGACAGCATCATAAGTCGCCTTGGTGAGGAGGGTGAGCCCTCCGTAACTCAGGCTGTAGGGCATGGACCTAGCCTGGTCGTAGAGGCCTGACCAGGCGCTTCGACCAGTGTGCCCCCCGGTCCGGTTGCCATTAAGATCGTAGGCATAGCTCTGGGGGAAGGCCCGGGATTCCCCGGCCCCCACCGCTCCACCCGACCAGATCGTGGTGTTCAGGTCAGAGAGGGCCCCGCCGAGGCCTCCGTAGGTGTAGTTCAACACAACGCCTCCGTCTGTGCTCTGGAGCACTTTGGAATTGGAAGCGTTTTGCGCCGTGCCCTGGTCGTACACGAAGGCCTGGCTGACACTTCCGTTCCCGGCCGTAACGGACACAGCGCGGTTCAAGGCGTCCACGGTGGTTGTCACCGAAAGGGGTGCGCCCGTGCCAACGCCGTAGGTGGTCACGGTGGGCGTGCCCGCGACTGTGAAGTCGCTGTACGTCGTGGTTCCGCTCTCTGGCTGCTGAAGCGTCGTCAGCCAGCCGAGTCCGTTGTAGGCCCATCCGCGAATCTGGGCCGTCGCCCCTTCCTGCTGCTGGACCTGCGCGATCCGGCCGAGCGGGTCGTAGCGGTAGGTGGTCACCTGGTTCAGCGCATCCGTGACCCTGTTGAGACGACCTGCCTGGTCAGCCGTGAAGGTGGTTGATGCCGCCCCCACCGTGACGGTGTGGGACAACCCCGAGTAGGTGTACTGGGTGATGAGGGCCGGATTGGTCGGCTGGACGACCTGGGTGATGCGTCCGCGTCCGTCATAGGTCGTCGACATCCCCGTATAAATCGCCTGAAGATTCTGGGACGAGTACTCCGGCGGAGTCCACAGCTTGATCACCCGGCCAATGCAGTTGCCATTCGCATCCAGCTCGCCGAGACAGTCGTAGGTGTAATACCCGGGGGTGACGAGGGTTTGGATGGTCGCGCTCCTCACCAGGTTCGGGTGCATCCATTCCATCTCCACGCCAGGACCTGCGTACCAAACGGTGGTCCCAGTCCGCCGCCCGGCCTGGTCATACCCGAAGTTCCGGTGCGAGGTCCAGGTCGATCCGCCATCCAGGGAGCGCTGTTCGAGGACGAGTTCCCCGAATCCGTTGAACCGGTACCGGGTGGCTTCCAGCCCTCTCGTGACCGACACCCCAAGGTTGTCGGCATCGGGGGTGATCACAGTCCCCTGTAGGCCGTCCGGCGGCTGGATGCCGACAAGTCGGCCGCCGCTGTCCCACGTGAAGGTTGTCACCTTGTTATTCGGATCCGTTTGGGTCTGGACCAACCCGAAGGCGTCTCGTGTTTCCTGATGCGACCAGGAAACACCCTTGGGGGCGATGCGCGACAGATGTCCGGTGGTGGCATCCCACTGATAATCCGCGCCGGCTGATCCCGAATTGATCAGAGTCCCGCCGGGTTTGCTGCCACTCACCAGCGCGCTCTGGATCTGCATGCGGGCCGCCCCCGTGGTGCCGAGCGTGAAAGCCACGGAAGTCTGGTACCCCCCCGCGGGGCCCCGTCCCGCCAGGGTGATGAGGTTCAGCTCATCGTCGTAGACCTTGGTTTCGCTGGCATCGAAGAACGGGTAGGAGAACCCTGAATCCACCCCACCCGTGCTGTCAGAATCCACCTGCCGGGTCGCGCTCAAGGTCCGACTCCAGTACCACTTGGACTGATTCGAGCCCAGAGTTCTCAGTTCCACTTCCTTCCGAACCACCGAAGCGGGATCGGAGGGAGCAGTTCCAGGGGTGTTGAAGGCGACGGCCAAGTAATCGGTGGTGGTAAGCCCGGAGGCATCCTGACTGGTCCAGGTATGCGTAGTGGTGTAGTCCCGGTTGGCCGGATCCCAAACCGACACTTCCCGGACCATCACAGTTCCTGTGTCTTTGTCCCAGATACGCGTCCGTGTCGGGTGGGGCACGGCCGTTTCGCTGAACTGGGCATTCGGATTGGCGATGCCGTGGAGATCCCACCGGTCTGTGAAGGTGATCTTGTGGGCCAGGCTCTGGGTTGGCGTGGTGCGGGTATCGAGGAAATCCGTCAGGGCGTAGTCCAGGGCTTGATTCGCGGCGGGCGCGGCGTACTCGCGGGTCTCGCGAACCTGATGCTTCAGGTAGGCCAGACGTCGCATCTTCCCTTCATTGGTCGTGGGAAGGCTGTAGGATTCATCCGTGGCCGGCTCGACATATCCCATCACCGTCGCGCTACCGTCTGGATGGGTCACCAGGTTGTAGAACGTGGTGCTAGACCAAAATGGGGTGGACGAGGCGAGGTTCGGCTGGGGAACTTGTCTGGTGTGTGCGGTAACCCTGGTTGAGCTGGTGGCGAGATCCGTCTCCGTCACGGAGGTGACGCTGCCGCTCCAGTGCGGGAAGCGAGCTCCGGACAGGTTTCCGGACCCATCCGCCATCAACGAATGATCGAAATAGACATCCCAACTCGCATTGTGGGAATAGGTCTGATGTTCCCACTCCAGGGACACCCGCTTTCCGGGAAAATCGACCGAACCGAGCACCGATTCATAGGATGTGGTCACTGCCGAGCTGGCGCCTCCGAAGGAGGGTGGGGCCAGATCGACATAATTGAACTGGACCACTTCGCCTGTGCCGAGGTTCTGGACGCCCCCATACAGGTTGTATCTCTGGAGGATGTTGTTCTCAGGGAAGCTGGTCGAGAGCCACGGATAGTTGTTTGTGGTCCCCGGCAGCAGGGCAAAGGCAAAGGCTTCATTGCCCCCGCTGTACCTGACGTTGCTCCCCATCTGAATGCTCGCTCCGGGGCTTCCATCACCCGGGATCCAGGTCACCGTGTTGTCGGTGCTCGTGGGGAACTGAATCGAATCCCCTACCCGATTGAGCATCCGGTTCATGCGGTAATTGACCCCGACCAGGAAGTGCAACCACTCGGCTCTGCTGGCCGTTTTGAAACTTCTTCCCCAGACATCGAGGGCCTGCGTGAAGTAGGGGGAATCGAAGACGTACTCATAGGCCACTTCTCCCTGAATGACCAGAATTCTCGGAGGCAGGACTTCGTCCATCGGGTCGAGGCCCGAGATGGACGTGATGGGCCAGCCGGCATAGGCAGGAGGCGGGGCGTTATGGACGAATCCCGCGTGAACGCCGAAAGCAGTGCCCTCTGCGGTCGCCCCGCCATCCCAGATGCCGACCACCAGGCTTCCGTTGGTTCCGAAATGGACGAAGGGCTTAACGGAACTCGCGTCAAAGCCGGGCGTTTGAAGTTCGTAGGTGGCCTGGTGGGTATCGTTGGCGACAACCCAACTGGACCCATAGCCGAAGGCGGTCAGGAGTCCCTTCACCTCGGCGATGGTGGGAACATTCGGGGCATCGGGTGTGGCCGGATGCAGGCTTTCCATCCGGCCATCCGGCAAGGCGAACCGCGCGACCACCTCGTCCAGGATTCGAGGCGGGGTGTAGTAACTATCGTTGCCGTTGACAAAATCGCCGTTGTCGACGGTCAGGACAAGCCCGCCATACATGGAACCGTCAAACCCACCGGCCTTCGAACCGTTGATCTGGTTGTAGTAGTAGGTGACGGTGCGATCATAGATTACCATTCCATCGGGGAAGATATATGGTTGCACCCCCATCGGTTGTACCCCGCCGGACCACTGAGGCGACCACCGGCCCCGCAGGGTGGGTGTGAAGTGGAGCCCCCGCAACCCGATCCCTGGGCCAAGCGGGATGCTCACATCCACCGCACCGCCGGCCGCATCAACATTCACGCCACCATGCAGGGTCATCGGTGATTTCCCTCGATCCACCTTGGTCGCGGCAAAATCCGTCTGGTAGCTCTGAGCAAGGGCCAGGGGCCCTATCCCGGCGGTCATGAAGATTCCAAGGAGGTATCGCCAGAGCATGAACGGCTCCATAAAAGGGAATTTGGCAATTGAAGCTCCTTACTTTAATTACCAAGGACGGCGCGAGACCATTTTTTCCCCGAACGGTGCCATTTCGACCGCTGAACGGGAGGGCTGTTCAGGTCGATGGAAGGTTTTCGAAGTCCAATGTGACTGGCCCTGACAGTTGAGAACACTCTTTCTGTCCAGCCACGCACCACCACCCCATTCAACCGGCCTTACCTCAGAATCGAAGCATGACCCTCACCCTCCGCCACAAGGCCCAGGCGATCCTCCGCGAGGCGGGCTGGGAGATCGTGCCGCCGCCGGTGATCTGGTCGCCGCGGATGGCGCGGTGCGCGGGGCTGTTTGTCATCGAGAAGGATTCCCGGGGCAGGTGGCACCCGGAGATCCGCCTCAGCATCCCCCTGCTGCGCCGCCGGGACTGGCCCTGGCCGCAGCAGGTGTGCGGGATGCACTGCCATGACCCCGAACAGATTCAGCGGCGGATCCTGGAGCACGAGCTCATCCACTACAAGCTCTGGATGGACCGGGAAAAGGACTGGGGGCACAGTGAGCGGTTCCGGCAGCTGGCCTGGGAGGCCTTCGGGCACCAGAGCATCACGCACGGCATCGGGCACGAAGGGTAGACTCCTCGCATGAACGCCTGGGATCCCGCCCTGCTTGCCGCGCCGCCCCTGACGGAGGCGGAGGACCGGCTGCCTCCTGGACACAAGCTCTACGCGCTGCGTACGCTGCCCCTGGGCGAGATCCGGGCCATCGGTTTCGACATGGACCACACCCTGGCCCGCTACCGCTCGCCGGAGCTGGATGAGCTGGCCTTCAAGAAGTCGGCGCGCCTGCTGGTGCGGGACCATCACTACTCGCCCTGGCTGCTGGAACAGGACTACGATCCGGCCTTCGCCGTGCGGGGCCTGGTGCTGGACGGGCTGCGGGGGAACCTGCTCAAGCTCAACCGGGAACGGCAGGTCGTCCGGGCCTGCCACGGCAGCCGGGCGCTCTCCCGGGTGGAGATGGAATCGGTCTATGGCCGCCGCCGCCTGTCCACGGCCGCCAAGGGGTTCCGCAGCATCGACACCCTCTTCGAGCTTCCCGAGAGCCATCTCTACGCCCGTATGGTGGATGGTCTGGACCGGGGCCTTCTGAAGGCGGAGAACTACCTGCAGCTCTTCCGGGATGTGCGCTGGGCCATCGATTTGGCGCACCGGAACGGCGAGATGAAGGCGGAGATCCTCGCCCACCGGGATTTCTTCATCCCGCGGGATCCCCAGCTGGCGCTGGCCCTGGACCGGCTCAAGCGGGGAGGCAAGAAGCTCTTTCTCCTCACCAACAGCGAGTGGTCCTTCACCGACGGCGTGATGGGCCACCTGCTCAACGGCCAGGATGAGGCCCGCCCCCAGTGGACGGATTACTTCGACCTCATGGTGGTCAGCAGCCGCAAGCCCCTGTTCTTCACAGACACGCCGGAGGCGGTGCCCCTCGGCAGCCATCCCTGCGCCTTCAGCGGGGGGCACACGGCCTGGCTGGAAACCCAGCTCCAGGCGGAAGGGGAGCAGATCCTCTATGTGGGGGATCACATCTACGGCGACGTGCTCCGGTCCAAGAAGAACGCTTCCTGGCGCACCCTGCTGCTGGTGCCCGAGCTGGAGCGGGAATTGCGGCTGCTGGAGGCCAAGAGCCACGACCTTCGAGAGTTGTTCCGCCTGGAGACCGCCCGCCGCCGGGCCCAGCGGAAAACCTCGGTGATCCAGGATCAGTGGAAGCGGAACCGTGCCCGCCGCCACGTGCTGGGGCCCCGCCTCAGCACCGAGGCCATGTGGGCCCTGGACCAGGAAGCTTCGCAGCTGGCCGTCAGCGCCGAGGTCCTGCAGAAACGGGTGGACCTCCTGACCCTTGAGATCAAGGGGCTGACGAGTGCCGTGGAGGCCGCCTTCAACCCCATGTGGGGGCCCATCTTCCGGGACCGGGACGAGCAGACCCGCTTCGCAGACCAGATCCAGCAGTTCGCCTGCGCCTACACGGGCCGGGTCGAGAACCTCTACATGGTGGACCCTCAATCCACGGTCTATGCCCCGGTTCCGGCGCTCCCCCACGAGCGGCGGGAGATGGTCCGGGGCTGACCCGCTACCGTGCCTGGGCGGTCGCGATGACCTGCTTGATGGCCGCGACGACTTGATCCTGGTCCGCCTCGGTGAGCCCGGGCCAGAGGGGCAGGCTCAGGAGCCGCTCCCCGCTCCACTCGCTGTGGGGCAGGCCGGCCTTGGGCAGGTGCTGCGGATTGGCCGCGTAGAAATCCCGGTACCAGGGATGGACATGGGCCGGGCGGTAGTGGATGCCCGTGCCGATGTTTTCTTCCTTCAGCGCGGCGACGAAGGCATCGCGGTCCAGGCCCAGCTTTTCGGGGTGGATCCGCAGCACGAAGAGGTGGAAGCAGTGGCCGTGGTCCGCGTCGCCCGGCCAGGGCAGCAGGACCTCGTCGATGTCTTTCATCAGGTCGAGATACCGGTGGAACAGCACGCCACGCCGGGCATTGAAGCCATCCAGCTTGGCGATCTGGTGCAGGCCCATGGCGGCCTGGAGGTCCATGAAGTTGGCCTTGCGCGCGGGCTCAAACACCTCGGTGTGGGGACTGCCCTCTTTCGCGAACCGCTTCCAGGCGTCGCGGTCGATGCCATGGAAGCGCAGGCGCTTGATGCGGCTTTCGTACTCGTCGTTGAAGAAGGCGATGGCGCCGCCTTCGCCCGTGGTCATGTTCTTGTTCGGGTGGAAGCTGTAGACGCTCATGATCGAACGCGGGTTGCCGCCGATCTTGGTGCCCTTGTAGTGGGCGCCCATGGCCTGGGCCGCGTCCTCGATGACCCAGAGGCCGTGCCGTTCGGCGATGCGCCAGATCTCGTCCATGGGACAGGGCAGCCCGGTCAGGTGCACGGGGATGATGCCCTTGGTCCGCGGCGTGATCGCGGCTTCAAGCTTGGCCGGGTCGAGGTTCAACGTGACCGGATCGATGTCCACCAGCACCGGCACACCGCCCTGCAGCACCACGGTGCTGAGGGTGCTCACCCAGGTCAGGGAGGTCGTGATCACCTCGTCGCCGGGCTGAATCCCCAGCACCTGCATGGTGATTTCCTGGGCCGTGGTGGCGCTGTTCATCGCCAGGCAGTGAGGCACGCCGTTGTAGGCCTTCAGGGCCTCCTCGAACTTGGCCGATTTCGGGCCCGTGGTGAGCCACCCACTGTGGATCGTGTCGATGATCTCCGCGATCTCCTCCTCGCCGACCATGGGCCGGGTGAAGGGCAGGAAGTCGGGGCGGCGGGTGTAGGTCATGAAGGCTCCGCGAAAACCCCAGTGTACCGGCTTGGGTCGGACGGAGGCTCTGGGCCCTTAGGAGCTGGAACGGAATAATCGTTGCCATCGTTGGCGGGCGGCACGATCCTGCGTCGGCTTCGGTTCACGGAGTCCCGCTCCGCTGGAACCTCAGCCTCCTTGGCTCGCTTGCCCGGCACCCTGCGCGATGGCAATGCTTATTTCGTTCCAGCTCCATATGCGGTCGCCGAGACCGGGCTTTGCCCGGAGGAGGCGGGGGGTCCCGGGGGTGTTCGCGCAGCGCAGCGGAGCGAGGAACCCCCGGACAGTATTAGGCAATCGCCATCGTGATCCGCAGGATGCTGCCCTTGCCGAGGCCATCGCTGCTGAGGCTGATGGTGCCCCCCATCATCTCCATCATGTGTTTGGAGATGACGAGGCCGAGGCCCGTGCCGCCGAACTCCCGGCTGTGGCCGCCTTCGGCCTGGGCGAACTTCTGGAAGAGGCGCGCCTGGGCTTCGTGACTCACCCCGATGCCCGTGTCCACCACGAGCAGGGTGATGATGCCGGGATGGCGCTCCACCTGGACGGCGACGCTGCCCTCCTTGGTGAACTTGAGGGCGTTTGACAGCAGGTTGAGCAGCACCTGCTTCAGGCGGTTCGGATCCACCACCACCTCGGGGATGTTCTCGATGTCCGGCCAGAACAGTTCCACATCCGGCCTGCGGGGGTAGGCTTCGGCGATGGGCTTCACTTCCTCCAGCAGGATCGCGAGGCTGAAGGGCTCCGGATGGACTTCCATCTTCCCGGATTCGATCTTGGCCAGGTCGAGGATGTCATTCAGCAGGCCCAGCAGGTGCTGTCCGGAGGTATAGCTGTCCTGGAGCATGGAGCGCATTTCGTCCGCGTCATCGTAGAGCCCGTCCATGACCAGGCGCGTGAAGCCGAGGATGCCCGTCAGCGGCGTGCGCAACTCATGGCTGGTGAGGGCCAGGAATTCGCTCTTCAGCTGATCGGCCTCCCGCAGGGCATCGTTGACCCGCTCCAGCTCCAGGGCTTGGCGCTGCAGGGCGTCGCGCTGCTCGGAAAGGTCTCGGAACAGCCAGGCGTTGTACAGGGAGATGGCGGTCTGCCGCTGGAGGATGGCGATGGAATCGAGATCCTCCTCTTCCATGCGGCGTTCCCCCGGCATGGCCAGGATGGCGAAGCCCAGGAGCAGCAGCTGATGTTCAAAGGGCACGAAATAAAGCTGCAGGCCCTCGCCGCTCCGCATGGCCTGGAGGGTTTCGCCGCCACAGACAGGGTCCAGCCATTGACTCTGGAAGAGCACCAGGGGCGTTTCGGGAAAGGGATTCGGAGCCGGCAGCCGCAGGCCGGACCACTCGGGCCGGGTAAGGCCGGTCCCTTCTCTGGGCACATAGCCCGAACCGCCATCCTCCAGCGTCCACACCACCGCCCGCTGGCAGTGGAATTCCTGGGCCAGCACGTCCAGCACCACGCTGACCACCTGACCGCCCTTGGAGGTGGCCGCCAGGATCTCGGACACGTGCTGAAGCACCTGCATCTGATGGGAGCGCCGCCCGAGCTTGGCGCGCAGGTCCCGGGTTTCATGCATGGCCTGGGTGAGCTGGCGCTGTGTCTGCATCAGCTCGGCCAGCAGCTCCGCACCCTGCGGTCGAGGCGATGGCACCGCGGGCACCTGCTTGGGGCCGGAACTGGCCTTGGCGGGCGGGGGGACCGGCTTGGGCCCCGAGGATTGGTTCGAGTTGAACATGGACGTTCAGGATGGCTCCCCTGAGCGATGCTGCCAAGGGGCGCAGTTTGTCCCAAGATAGGGACATGGCGAACCGCGCCCCCACCTTCTCCCTTCAGCGCATCATCTTCCTGGCCGTGTCGCTGGTGCTCTGCGTCCAGGTCGGCTGGTGGATCAATGTGCAGATCCGGGAATCGGGGCGGCTGCTCGAGGCCCGCGCCCAGGCGCTCAACGCCAGCCGCGCCGAGGCCTGGCAGATGGACAGTCTCACCATCCTCACCTACATCCACGCCCGCCCCGACCCCTCCTCCCGCAGCGGTTCGGTGGAGGGCCGGTTTGCGGCCCTGCCGAGCCTGGAGCAGCGCCGCACGGCCATCCACCGGATGTTCCCCCACGTGGCCGTGGTGCCCGCGCCTCTCGCCCCGGGCGACCCCGCGCTGCTGGACGGCTCCGCCTTCCTCTCCCTGCGCCCCGAACCCATGATCGAGCTTCAGAATCAACGCTGGCATGCGGTCTTCCGGGCGGCCTCCGAGGGGGCCTTCATGGTGGTGGCGGTGTTGTTCGGCTTCGTGCTCCTCTACCGGAAGCTGGCGGAGGAACTGGACCTGAAGCTGCGACAGCGCAACTTCACGTCGGCGGTCACCCATGAACTGAAGACGCCCATCGCCTCGCTGCGGGTCTGGACCGAGACCCTGTTCACCCGCACCCTCGGCGATGAACAGCGGCTGCGGATCCGCGGCCTCATGGAGAAGGACCTCGACCGGCTCAACGAGTTGGTGGGCAACCTGCTTGATGTGGCCCGGGCCGAGTCCGGCAGCCTGGTGCTGCACCGGGCGCCGCTCGAACTCGAGCCCTGGCTCCGCGGCATGTGCGAGGCCATGGACCAGCGGCTGGGAGCCGGTGCCCTCGGCCTCCGGCTGGAATTCACCTCCGAACCCCTCTGGATCCACGCCGATCCCAAGGCCCTGGGCAGCGTCATCGAAAACCTGCTGTCCAACGCCTACAAGTACGCCGCGGAACCCCGGCAGACCACGGTGACCCTGGACAGCGACGGCGACGACGTCCTGATCGTGGTGAGCGACCTGGGCCAGGGCTTGTCGGCCAAGGACCTCCAGCGGGTCTTCCACCGGTTCTTCCGGGTGGGCGATGAGATGACCCGCCAGGTGGCCGGCACGGGCCTGGGACTCTTCC
This sequence comes from Geothrix sp., assembly GCA_030824075.1. Lineage (GTDB taxonomy): Bacteria > Acidobacteriota > Holophagae > Holophagales > Holophagaceae > Geothrix. The sequence continues at coordinate 39,840 of JAVBYJ010000014.1, read as the reverse complement.
TCGTGAAGGAGATCGTGACCCGCCACGAAGGTGACGTGCGCGCCAGCAGCCGTGGACCCGGTCTCGGCTCAGCCTTCACGGTTCGACTGCCCCGCCTCCCCAGGCCTGCGGATGGCTAGCATGAACGAAGGGGACCGCCCGGTCGCTCCGCTCCCTCTGCGTCCCCCTCGTGCTCCCCACGTGGTGTCCGGGCAAAGCCTGGACACCACGTCCGACCCCATGCCCCGCCCCCCGGAGGCCGCGCTTGTGCAGGCGGCTGCTGGAGGGGACCCTGCGGCCTTCGAGGCCCTGGTGCGCCCCCACCTCGGCATGTTGTTCCGGGTCATCGAGCGGATCCTGGGGAACGAGGCCGAAAGCCAGGATGCCCTCCAGGACGCCCTGCTCACCCTCCACCGGGAGCTGCCGGGCTTCCAGGGGGCCAGCAAGTTCAGCACCTGGGCCTACCGCATCTGCGTGAATCAGGCCCTCATGGCCCGCCGGAAGCGGGTCCGCCGCCGGGAGGATGCCATCGAGGATCTGATGCCACGTTTCGGGGACGACGGGCATCACATGAACGAGGACACCCATCTCGGTTGGAGCGAGGAGGCGGAGGCGCTGATGAAGGTCGAGCAGGACGAGCTGAAGGCCAGGGTCCGGGCGGGCCTTGATCGTCTATCCGACGATCAGCGGGCCGTCTTCGTCCTGCGCGACCTCGAGGGCTGGAACACCGAGGAGATCGCCAGCCACCTGGGCCTCACCCGCGAGTTGGTGCGCCAGCGCGTGCACCGGGCCCGCCTGGCGCTCCGCGCCCTGCTGCCGGAATTCGCCCCCGGCCGGGAGGGCCAATGACGGTCCTGATCCCCACCTGCGAACGCGTCACGGAGCTTCTGACGGCCTATGAGGAGGGCGCCCTGGGGCCCTTCGACTGGCTCGGCCTGAAGCTCCACCTGACCCTGTGCCCACCCTGTCAGACCTTCCTCGCTGCCTTTGAACGCACCCCTGCCCTGCTGCGCAAGGTCCTGGACGATGAACCCACCTCCCTGGCCGAGCAGGCCCTTTCGGGCGCCCTGGCCGCCCTGCGCGAAGGCCGGACCCCCCGCGGCCCCCAGCATCACCCTGAGCCCGAGGCCTGGGGTGCGCTGGGTCCGGATGGCGATCCCCTCCGGGCCCTCCTGCTGCGCGTCCACCTCGGGCAGTGCGAAACCTGCCGCACGACCAGGGGCGATGAACAGGCCCTCACGCCCGGATCGGATCCCTTGGGGGCCCTCCGGCCCCACCTGCCCCCGGAAGCCGAGTGGCGCTGGGTCCGGCGGGGCCTGGGCGGCGGCCGGGTGGCGGTCCTGCAGGAAGACGCGGCCACCGGCGCCAGCCTCAGCCTGGCCTGTCTGCCGGGAGGGCATCAGGTGCCTGTCCATGAGCACCGGGGCCTCGAATGCGCGCTCCTGCTCCAAGGCGCCCTCCAGGATGGGCCCGCCCACCTCCGGCCCGGCGACTGGATCGCCCATGGCCCGGGCCACCGCCATGGCCCCACCGCCGATCCCGGGGCCGAATGCTGGGCCCTCATCGCCCTGGAAAAGCCCATCCGGTTCACGGGATGGCGCGCCCTATTTTGAGCCCAGATCCCAGCGCAACGACAGGACCCAGTTCTGGCCCGCACCCTTATGGATGACCCGTTCCAGCAGGGCCTGGGAGACCACGGTTCCCACGTCGACCGTCAGGCCCAAAGGCCGATAGGTGAAGTCCCAACCGACGGTCAGGGACGGATCGCCGAAATGGGTTCCCCGCGCATTCGTCGCGGTGTCGCCGCGCAGATCGAAGGCCGGTCCGGTGATTCGCCCGGCCACGCCCCGCCTGGGCAGCGGCCACGCGACCTGTAGATGCGGCATCGAGCGCCACGCCCCATGGTCACGGGGCCACGCCAATCCAGCGAAAGGGGTGATGTGCGAATACGCCGCGCTGTAGTCGATGCGGCCGCTGGCCCTCGCGTTCGCGCCGTCCAGCACACGGAAGTCCAGCGCATAGTCGTGCAGGGCAAAGCGTTGCCACATCAGTCCCGCGCTCCAGGCGTACCGGCCCCACAGCCGGAGGTCCGCCTGGCGCCGGGCGGCCAGGCCGATGCCTATATGCCGGGCCGATCCCGCCAGCCCCGAGAATTCCGCCTGGGCCGGCAGGTCGAGCGGCACGGGCGCCACGAACGTCACGTCGAGCGCCCGGCGTTCCGCGCCGCTCGACAGCTGGAAGGCGTCAATGAACGCGAAGGCGCTCCATTGCCATGCGTCCCCCTTTTGACGCCCGACGGCGAACGAGAGCATCGGCCCCTCAAGGCGCAGGGTGCCCGCCTGCGTCCGCGCGTACCCGCCCTGCATCCCGAAGCGCCAGACCGCAGGCAAGGGGGCCGAGGGAAGCGCGAGGTTCGCCCATAACGGCAAGCTGGCATAGCGATTGTCCATCGCGATTTCCGGCAGATGCTCGGCGACGTAGTCGATGCTCTGGGGGGCCCCGTGCAGGCGCAGCGACAGGAGAAAGGACGCGACGAACACTCCGGCGCGGGCCCTGCTGACGACTGTTGAATGCGGCTTCATGGCTTGGTCCGGTCCTTCAGCAGATCCTCGGCAGCTGCTCCCCGCTGAGGAGGTCCAGGAGGCGCCAGGTTCCCAGGGCGGTCCGCAGGCTGACGCGCCCCGCCGGCCCTGAAGTCACGCGGCCGATCACGGCCGCGTCCTTCCCCTCGGGAATGGCCCGAAGCACCGCCAGGGCGCGCTCCGCCTGGGCCTCCGGCAGGAAGGCCACCATGCGTCCCTCGCAGGCCACGTAGAGCGGATCCAGGCCCAGGATTTCGCAGGCAGCGGCCACGGCCTCGTTCACGGGCACCGCGGCCTCCTCGGCCTCGATGGCCACGCCCGCGGCCGTGGCGATCTCGTTGAGCACCGAGGCCAGCCCGCCGCGGGTGGGATCCCTGAGACAGTGAATGTCCAATCCGTTCTCCAGCAGGGCCGCGACGAGGTGGTGGACCGGCCCGCAATCGCTGGTCACGGGCGACTCGAAGGCGAGCCCCTCCCGCACCGACATCACCGCGATGCCGTGGCGGCCCAGATCTCCGCTGACGATCACCGCGTCGCCCGGTCTCACCTTACGGGGATGGATGTCCACGCCCGGCGCGATCAGGCCGATGCCCGCGGTCGTGATGAAGATGCCATCGGCCTTGCCCCGGTCCACCACCTTGGTGTCGCCCGTCACGAGCCGCACGCCGCAGCGATCCGCCGCGGCCTTCATCGAGGCCACCAGCGCCCTCAATTCCGCGAGGTCCAGCCCCTCTTCCAGAATGAACGCCGTGGACAGGGCCGAGGGTGCCGCCCCCGCCATGGCGAGATCATTCACCGTGCCGTAGATCGCCAGTTCCCCCAGGTCGCCGCCCGGAAAGGCCCTGGGGGACACGACGAAACCATCGGTGGTGAAGGCCCATCGCGCTCCCGCGGCTTCGACCACCGCGCTGTCGTGCTGACCGGCGGGGTCCGTGCCCAGGATCGGCAGGAAGAGGCCTTCGATGAGATCCTTCATGAGCCGTCCGCCCCCGCCATGGGCCATCTGGACGGTCGCGTGCCGCAGGGGGCGCGGGCAGGCGAGGAGGAATGGATCGGCCGTCACGGGGCCTCCACAGGGTCAAAGCGCCGGTACCGGTAATAGGCCGCGCAGGCGCCTTCCGAAGACACCATGGTCGCCCCAAGCGGCTGGTCCGGCGTGCAGGTGGTGCCAAAGGCCGGGCACTGGCGGGGCTTGAGGAGCCCCTGCAGCACCAGGCCGCTCTGGCAGTCGGGGGACTCCTGACCCCCGAGGTCCTGCACGCCGAAGCGACGGCCGGCATCGAAGCTCGCGTAGGCCGCCCGCAGACCGAAGCCGCTGGACGGAATCCCACCGATGCCCCGCCAATCGCGGTCCTCCACCTGGAAGACCCGCTCGATCAGGGCCTGGGCCGTCCGGTTGCCGCCCGGCTTCACCAGCCGGGCGTACTGATTTTCCACCTCGGCGCGACCCTCCTCCAACTGGCGTACCGCCATCAGGATCCCCTGGAGCAGATCGAGGGGCTCGAAGCCCGTCACCACGATGGGGACGCGGTGCTTCGCCGCCAGCGGGACATATTCCTGCGTGCCCATCACCGCGCAGACATGACCTGCGGCGAGAAAGGCGTCCACCCGCCGCCGGGGCGAGGCCAGGATCGCCTCCAGGGCCGGTGGCACGCGCACATGGGACACGAGCATCGAGAAGTTCCCCAGCCCCTCCGTCTCGGCTTGAGCCACAGCCAGGGCATTGGCCGGGGCCGTGGTCTCAAAGCCCACGGCGAAGAAGACCACCTCCCGGTCGGGCCGCTGCCGCGCCAAGGCCAGGGCGTCCAGGGGCGAATACACCACGCGCACATCGGCGCCCCGGCTCTTCACGGACAGGAGATCCTCCGCACTGCCGGGGACCCGCAGCATGTCGCCGAAGGAACAGAAGGTGACCTCGGGCCGGGCGGCGATGGCCAGGGCCTGGTCGATGAGGGCCACGGGCGTGACGCAGACGGGGCAGCCCGGCCCATGAATGAGGTGGACGTCCGATGGCAACAGCGCATCCAACCCGAAGCGCACGATGGCGTGGGTCTGGCCGCCGCAGACCTCCATGAGGCTCCAGGGGCGCGTCACGGTGCGCCGGATGGTTTCGGCCAGGGACCGCGAGGCCTTCCCATCGCGGAACTCGTCGACGAACCTCATGCACCCTCTCCGTCGGCATCCAGCTCGGCGAGGCTTTGGATCATGGCCTGGGCCTCGGCTTCATCCAGTTGATCGAGGGCCAGTCCCGCGTGGACCACCACCCAGGCGCCCGGCCCGGCCTCGGGGACGCAGGCCAGGCTGACGTCCTTCACCGCGGATCCGAAGGCCACCCGCCCCATGCGAAGCGGCGAATCGTCGACTTCGAGGATCTGGCCGGGCACACCGAGGCACATGGACACTCCAGGACAACCAAGCCCAGGTTAGGCCGGTCGCGGCGGCCCGGAATCACAAGTGACGGCGTCTCCATGGTCCAATGACCCATGCTTCGAACCGCTGACACCACCCGGGGTGCCGCTTGGGTGGCCCTGGCCGCCCTGCTGTGGAGTTCCAGCGGGCTCTTCATCAAGGTGCTGGCCCTCGGGGCCCTTCAGATCGCCTTCGCCCGCAGCCTGGTGGCGGCCCTCACCATCGCGCTGGTGGTGAAGCTCCGGGGTGGCCGTCCCTTTCCCAGACCGGACGGTCTTGCGCTCGCCTGCGCCGCGTCCTATGCGGGTGTGTTGATCCTCTTCGTGGCCGCCACCAAGCTCACCACCGCGGCCAACGCGATCTTCCTCCAGTTCTCGGCCCCCATCTATCTCGTGTTCCTCGAACCCTGGGTGACCGGCCGGGCCCTCCAGCGGCGCGATGTGGTGGCCGTCGGCCTCTGCCTATCCGCCATGGGCCTTTTCTTCGTGGGGCGGCTCGGGGCCGGAACCCTGGTCGGGAATGGGTTGGGCGTGCTGTCCGGGCTCTGCCTGGCCCTCTTCTCCCTGACCCTCAAGCTGCAGCGGGACCGCCGACCGGAGGTGGATCCCATCGGCGCCATCATCCTCGGCAACCTGCTGGTGGCGGTTCTCTGCGCGCCCCTGGCCCTGCGGGGCTTCAGCCCCACCCTGCCCCAGACCGGCATCCTCCTCTATCTGGGCGTGTTCCAGATCGGCCTGGCCTACCTCCTGTTCAACGCGGGCATGCGCCACCTCTCCGCCACGGCCGCGGTGGTGACAGGCACCCTGGAGGCTATGCTCAATCCCATCTGGGTCTTCCTCGGCATCGGGGAGCGGCCCTCCGCCTGGGCTCTCCTCGGCGGCCTGCTGATCCTGGGCACCATTGCGTGGTACACCCTGGCGCCCCCTCGCCGGACCGTCCGGTTGTGACCAAGGTCCGTCCGCCGGGGGTGGTCTAAAGACGACCTAAGGGTTATGTTTTGCCTGCGGCACTCCCCCGCGGAGGTTCTTTCCATGCGTGGCCAGTCAGAAGCCTTCCCCCTGGACGAGGCATCCATCCGCCTGGCGCTGGAGGCGCCGCCCATCGAAGATGCCGCCCGGATTCGCGAACTCCTGGCCAAGGCCCGGGCGATGAAGGGACTGGATGATCTGGATCTGCCGCCGCTCATGGCGATCCAGGACCCGGATCTGCTGCAGGAGCTGTTCGCCACCGCCCGCTGGGTGAAAGACCAGATCTACGGCAACCGCATCGTGATGTTCGCGCCCCTCTACGTGTCCAATCTCTGCGGGAACGAATGCCTCTACTGCGCCTTCCGGGCGTCCAACCGCGAACTTCCGCGACGGGTCCTGGACCAGGCTGAAATCGCAGCCGAGGTGGGCCATCTGCTGGCCCAGGGCCACAAGCGCCTGGTGCTGGTGGCCGGAGAAGCCTACCCGAAGGAGGGCCTCGACTACATCCTGTCGGCCATCCGCACCGTGTATGACACCCGCCATGGCGCCGACAACATCCGCCGCGTCAACGTGAACATCGCCCCCCTCACGGTCGAGGATTTCCGCCGTCTCAAGAAGGCGGAAATCGGCACCTACCAGCTCTTTCAGGAGACCTACCACCGGGAGACCTACGGACGGATGCATGTCCGGGGCCTCAAGGCGGACTACGATTGGCGGCTGGGATGCATGGACCGCGCGATGCTTGCGGGCATCGACGACGTGGGCATCGGCGCCCTCTTCGGCCTGTACGACTGGCGCTTCGAGCTGCTGGCCCTCATGCAGCATGCGCGTCACCTGGAGGCGCGCTTCGGCTGTGGGCCCCACACCATCAGCGTGCCCCGCATCGAGCCTGCCGAGGGTTCCACCACCAGCGAAGCGCCGCCCCATGCGGTCACCGATGAGGCCTTCCGCAAGCTCATTGCCATCCTGCGCCTGGCGGTGCCCTACACGGGCCTGATCCTCAGCACCCGTGAGCGCCCCGAGGTGCGCCGCGAAGCCCTGCGGCTGGGCATCAGCCAGATCAGCGCCGGCAGCCGGACGAACCCGGGCGGGTACGAAGACGACAGCCTGGAGGGCGGGGCCCAGTTCTCCCTGGGGGATCACCGCGAGCTCGACGAGGTGGTGCGCGACCTCGCGCAAACGGGCTTCATCCCCAGCTTCTGCACGAGCTGCTACCGCATGGGCCGCACCGGTGCCGATTTCATGGACCTGGCCAAACCCGGCGACATCAAGGCCCATTGCCACCCCAACGCCCTGGCCACCCTCCAGGAGTACATGGATGACCACGCCAGCCCCGCCACGCTCAGCGCGGCGAAGCAGCTGCTGGTGGAGAGCCTGTCGGATCTGGAAGGCCATGCCCGGGCTCTGGCGGAGGGCATGGTGGCCCGCGTGAAGAACGGAGAGCGCGATGTGTTCTGCTGAGATGCAGCCCGCCCCACGGAGTCTCCGTCTGCATATCGGCCTCTTCGGGCGCCGCAATGTGGGGAAGTCCTCTCTGCTGAACGCCCTCACGCGCCAGCAGGTGTCCATCGTGTCCCCCCAACCTGGCACCACCACGGATCCCGTGGAGAAGCCCATGGAGCTGCTTCCTCTGGGGCCCGTGCTCTTTGTGGACACGGCGGGCCTGGATGACGCAGGGGCCCTGGGCGATGCCCGCATCGGCCGCTCCCGGGCCGTCCTCGACCGCGTGGACCTCGGCATCCTCGTCGCCGAACGCGGGACCTGGGGCGCCTTCGAGGCGGGTCTGCTGGCCGAACTGAGGGCCCGGAACATTCCCACCGTGGTGGCCTTGAACAAGGCGGACCTCGCCCCCGAAAGCGACCTGCCGATGCTCGAAGGTGCGGCCGTCGTGCCGGTCTCGGCGCTGCGCGGTCAGGGCATCGACGCCCTTCGGGAGGCCCTGCTTCAGGCGGCGCCGGCCGATCACTTCGACTCCCGCCACCTGCTTTCCGACCTGGTGCCGCCAGGCGACGTGGCGATGCTGGTCATGCCCATCGACGCCTCTGCCCCGAAGGGCCGCCTGATCCTGCCCCAGGTCATGGCCATCCGGGATGTGCTGGATGGCGCAGGACTCGCCCTGGTGGTGCAGGCCCGCGACTTGTCCAGGGCCTTCTCCACCCTGAAGCGCCTGCCGGCCCTGGTGGTCACGGATTCCCAGGCCTTCCAGTCCGTGGCGCTGGATGTTCCGGACTCGGTGCCCATGACCTCCTTCAGCATCCTCATGAGCCGCTTCCAGGGGGATCTGGCCGCGCAGGTGCGGGGAACCCTGGCCATCGAAGGGTTGCAGGGCGGCGACCGGGTGCTCGTCGCGGAAGGCTGCACCCACCACCCGACGGAAGAGGACATCGGCCGCGTGAAGCTGCCCCGCTGGCTGGACCGGAAGGTCGGTGCCCCCCTGATGTTCGACACCGTACAGGGCCGCGACTTCCCCTCGGACCTGTCGCCCTACCGGCTGGTGGTGCACTGCGGCAACTGCATGGGCAACCGCCGCGAGATGCTGTCCCGCATCCACCGTTGCGAGGCCGCAGGCGTGCCCATCACCAACTACGGGCTGGCCATCGCCTATTCCCTCGGCATCTTCGAGCGGGCCCTGCGTCCCTTCCCAGAAACGCTGGAATCCCTCCATGCCCTCCAGGCCTGAGTTCCAGCTCGATCAGGCGGGCGTGAAGGCCTGGCTGCTGGAACAGGATCCGGTGGTGCTGCGCCGCCTCTGGTCGGCCGCAGATGCGGTTCGCGCCGCTCATGTGGGAGACGAGGTCCACCTCCGCGGTCTCATCGAAGTCACCAGCCACTGCCGCCGCCACTGCCTCTACTGCGGCCTGCGGGCGCCCTCCGAAGGACTGGACCGCTACCGCATGAACGCCGATGAAATGCTCGACAGCGCGCGGGAGGCGAGCCGGCTCGGCTACGGCAGCGTCGTGCTCCAGGGTGGCGAGGACCCCGGCTTGACGGGAGCGCTCATCGCCGAGGTCATCCGCGCCATCCGGCGCGACACCCGCCTCGCCATCACCCTGTCCCTGGGTGAACGCAGCGAGGAGGACCTGCTTGCCTGGCGGAAGGCAGGCGCCGACCGCTACCTGCTGCGCTTCGAAACCAGCGATACAGATCTCTACCGGCGCATCCATCCCAGCCTGCCGGGCATTCCCAGCGACCGCTTCGCGCAGCTCGCACGGATGCGCGACATGGGCTACGAAATCGGCACGGGCGTCATGGTGGGCATTCCGGGCCAGACCTGGGACACGCTGGCCTCCGATATCCTTCGCTTCCGCGCTTTCGACATGGACATGATCGGGGTGGGGCCCTTCCTTCCGAGCCCGCGGACGCCCCTGGGAGGCCCGGACGCTGCGGCCTTCCTCGCCCCGCCGGATCATCAGGTTCCCCCTGACGAGCTGACCACCCTCAAGGCGGTGGCCCTGACGCGCCTCGTCTGCCCTGAGGCGAATATCCCCAGCACCACCGCCCTCGCCACCCTGGACCCCAGGCAAGGCCGGGAACTGGCCCTGCTGCGCGGCGCGAATGTGGTGATGCCCAATGTCACGCCGCTGCGCTACCGCGTCCGGTACGAAATCTACCCGGGTAAAGCGTGCGCAAGCGAAACGGCGGCGGCCTGCCAGAACGGTCTGGAAGGGCGCATCCACGCGCTGGGAAGGCGGATCGCCAAAGGACCTGGAGGGCGAAATAAAACACAGTGTAAAGATTTAACTGCATGTGATTTCCATCACTGACCAATCGGTCATCAATGAGCAAACTTCCTGTGCAGTCGATGTCCGGCGCGCGGTCATCCACCCTTCCAAATCGCCGCCGCATCTTTGAATCCACCCGGATCCCACCGGATGGCAGGAGATCCTATGCCTCTCCCCGTACGCGACTTCTACCGGTCCATGGCGGATCGCATCGGCAGGACCCTCGCTGACAGGGATCTTGGGAACAAGATCCTGATCCAGGTGGGATCGGCCACCTGCGAGCACGCGGCGGGCTCCCAGTCCGTGACCGAGGAGTTCGTCCGGCACATCCGCGCCTCGGGCCGGAAGGACATCGTCATCCACCGCACGGGTTGCACGGGGCGCTGTTCGCGGGAGCCCATCGTCGGCATCCAGGTCGCCGGTCAGATTCCCGTCAAATACGAGCGGGTGAACCGGGACCTGGTGCACCGCATCTTCACCGAGCACATCCAGGGCGGCGCGCCGGTGATGAAGCATGTGCTCGACCACACCACCGAGGTCCTGCCCGAACGCGAATTCCTGTTCTGCGAGGGTTCCCGCTGCCAGCGACCGGGCCCCAACCTGCGGGACCGGTTCATCGCCCTGCTCGAGACCCGGGGCATCGAGCCCCACCGGGTTCATGTGGCCGCAGCCAGCTGCTTCGGCGTCTGCAGTCTTTCGGGGGACGCGCCCGCGACCTACGTGCTCGCGCGGCCCGAGAAGGTGATCTACCGCGTGAACGGCGAGGAGGACCTCTTGGCCATCCTCGCTGATCATGTGGTCGGCGGCCAGGTGGTGGAGCGCCTGCGGGTCCAGGAGGAGCCCATCGCCCTCGAGTTCCTGGAGCGGTACGGGGACGTGGCCTTCTTCAACCGGCAAAGCCGCATCGCCCTGCGCAACGCGGGCGTGGTGGATCCCGAAAGCCTGGACGAATACGTCGGCCTGGACGGATTCAAGGCCCTGGCCACGACCCTGGAACGCCACGAACCCGAGTGGGTCATCAGCGAACTGACCAAGGCGCGGCTCCGGGGACGGGGCGGCGGCGGCTTCCTCACGGGCACCAAGTGGACGCTGGCCCGCAAGCAGGTGGACGCCACCCGCTTCATCATCTGCAATGGCGACGAAGGCGATCCGGGTGCCTTCATGGATCGCTCCATGCTCGAAAGCGATCCCTTCAATATCGTTGAAGGGATGATCATCGGCGGCTTCGCCATCGGGGCCCAGAAGGGCTTCTTCTACATCCGCGCCGAGTACCCCCTGGCCATCCGGCGCATCCAGCACGCCATCGACACCTGCCGGGCGAACGGACTGCTGGGCCAGGACATCATGGGCTCGGGTTTCGACTTCGATCTGGAGATCCGCCTCGGCGCAGGCGCCTTCGTCTGCGGCGAGGAAACGGCCCTCATCCGTTCCATCGAAGGAGAGCGCGGCCAGCCCAAGGTCAGGCCCCCCTACCCCACCGACCGCGGTCTCTGGGGCCACCCCACGGTGATCAACAACGTGGAGACCTTCGCCAACATCTCCGCCATCCTGCGGTACGGCGGCGACTGGTACGCCCGCATCGGCACCGAGAAGAGCGGCGGCACGAAGGTCTTCGCCCTGGCAGGCAAAGTGCGCCACACAGGCCTGGTGGAAGTGCCCCTGGGCACGACCCTCTCCCGCGTGGTGAACGATATCGGCGGCGGCGTATCGGGCGGCAAGCAGCTGAAGGCCATCCAGACCGGCGGCCCCGCCGGTGGCTTCATCCCCGCCTCGATGCAGGACATGGAAGTGGATTTCGAGCCTCTGCAGAAGGCCGGCTCCATCATGGGTTCCGGCGGCATGATCGTCCTCAGCGAGGACGACTGCATGGTCGATATCGCCAAGTTCTACATGGCTTTCAGCCAGGAGGAGAGCTGCGGGAAATGCACCCCCTGCCGCGAAGGCACCACCCGCATCCTCGAGATCCTTGAGCGCATCACCCAGGGCAAGGGGGAGCTGGCCGACCTCGACAAGCTCGATCGCCTCTCGCGGCTCTGCCAGCGCACCAGCCTCTGCGGCCTGGGCCGCGCCGCCCCGAATCCGGTGCTCTCCAGCCTCAAGCACTTCCGCGAGGAGTTCCTGGCCCACATCCAGGACAAGCACTGCCCGGCCAAGAAGTGCGTGGCTCTGATCCGCTACGAGATCAACCCGGAGAAATGCATCGGCTGCACCATCTGCGACCGCAACTGTCCGGTGGAGTGCATCACTGGCGCCCGCAAGGAGGCCCATGTGATCGACCAGGCCGCCTGCATCAAGTGCGGCAACTGTTTCGACGTCTGCAAGTTCGCCGCCATCGATCGGGTTTAATGCTGTCCGGGGGGACCGCCTGCTCGCATGTCCCCCCGGGCCCCCGCTGTGCGGCCGGGTTGAACCCGCCCACGCAGTCTAGGAGTCACCGATGTCCCAGATGATCAACCTCAAGATCGACGGCGAACCCATCCTGGTACCCGCCGGCACCACGGTCATGGATGCTGCCGAAAAGATCGGCATCCACATCCCGCGCCTCTGCTACCACCCGGACCTCAGCCTCGAAGGCAACTGCCGCGTCTGCATCGTGCAGGTGGAGGGATTCGACCACTGCCTGGCCTCCTGCGCCACCACGGCCTGGGATGGCATGGAGGTCCAGACCAACAGCCCGGTCATCCGCCAGGCCCGCCGGGACATCGTGGAGCTGCTGCTGGACAACCATCCGAAGGATTGCCAGACCTGCGACCGGGACGGCAACTGCGAACTGCAGAACCTGGCCTATCGCATGGGCGTCCGCGAGCGGCACTTCGAGGGGAAACGCAAACAGTTCCCCATCGACGATGCCGGCGCCGCCGTGGTGCGGAATGCCGAGAAGTGCATCCTCTGCGGCCGGTGCATCCGGGTCTGCGGAGAAGTCCAGGGTGTGTTCAACCTAAGCCAGCACGGCCGTGGCTTCACCACCGTGGTGGGCCCGGCCAACCTGGCCCCCATGGACGAAAGCGCCTGCATCCAGTGCGGTCAGTGCGTCAGCGTCTGCCCCACTGCGGCGTTCCTCGAACAGGACCACACCGAACGCGTCTGGGAGGCCCTCGGCCATCCCCGCACCGAGAAGCATGTCGTCGTCACCACGGCCCCGGCCATCCGTGCGGCCCTGGGAGAAGCCTTCGGCCTGCCCATGGGAACCCCGGTCACAGGGAAGATGGTCACGGCCCTGCGCCGCATGGGGTTCGACGCCATCTTCGATGTCAACTTCAGCGCCGATCTCACCATCATGGAAGAGGCTCATGAGCTGCTGAAGCGCCTGGAGGGCGATGGCCCCCTGCCCCTGCTCACCTCCTGCAGTCCCGGCTGGGTCAGCTTCCTGGAGAAGTTCTACCCCGAGATGATCCCCCTCATGTCGAGCTGCAAGAGCCCGATGCAGATGCAGTCCACCCTCATCAAGACCTACTATGCGGAGCAGAAGGGCATGAACCCGAAGGACATCTACGTGGTGTCCGTCATGCCCTGCGTGGCCAAGAAATTCGAAGCCGCACGGCCCGAGCACACGCTCGATGGCGTGCCCACCACCGACGCGGTCATCACCACCCGGGAACTGGCCCAGATGATCAAGTCCTACGGCATCGATTTCACCCGCCTGCCGGACAGCGATTTCGACCATCCCCTCGGCACCTCCTCAGGGGCCGGTGATATCTTCGGCGCCACGGGCGGGGTGATGGAGGCGGCCCTTCGCACCGCGGCCTTCAAGCTGACCGGGAAAAACCTGGGCAACCTCGAACTCACGGAGGTTCGTGGGGTCACCGGCGAGATCCGGGAGACTTCGGTCAGCCTGGGGGGGAAGACGTTGAACGTCGCCGTGGCCAACGGCCTTCAGAACGCCAAGATCCTGCTCGATGCCGTCAAGCGCGGTGAAAAGGAATACCACCTCATTGAGATCATGGCCTGCCCTGGGGGTTGCATCTGCGGGGGCGGCCAGCCCTACCCGCCCATCGGCACCTACACCATGAACCACGATCTGGCGAAAGCCCGCGCCAAGGCCCTCTACAGCATCGATTCGGCCAAGACCCTGCGCTGCAGCCACGACAATCCGGATATCCAGAAGCTCTACGCCGACTTCCTTGGTGAGCCCTTGAGCCACAAGGCCCACGAGCTGCTCCACACGCACTACACCGCCCGCACGCCCCGGGGGATCCGATGAGCGCCTGCTGCCACTGCACCCATGACAACTGGCCCGAGCTGGAACGCGGCTACCGCGCCATGCTGCCCGAGCCCATCCTCGCCTTCATCGATGAGAACCGGCAGCGGGAGCGAAACGAAAGCATGCTCATCGCCACCCTCCACATGGTGCAGGCCCACTTCGGCCACCTGGGCCCCGGGCACTTGGAGGCCGTGGCCCAGCTGATGCAGATTCCCCTGGCCAAAGTCACGGGCGTCGCCACCTTCTATCACTACTTCCGGCTTCAGCCCCGGGGCAAATACCTCATCAACGTCTGCCTCGGCACGGCCTGCTATGTGAAGGGCGCGGAAAAGATCGCCCAGAAGCTCACGGACGAGCTGGGCATCCGCTTTGGAGAAACGAGCAAGGACGGCGTCTTCAGCCTGGAAAGCACCCGCTGCGTTGGCACCTGCGGGCTCGCCCCGGTGGTGATGATCGGCGATGAGGTCCACGGGCCGCTCACACCGAGCCAGGTGCCCGCGTTGCTGGAGAGCTACCTCGCCCGCGCCGCCGAGGACCTGGTGGGCGAGTCCGCCGCAAACCGATAGTCAGGAACGGCTCTCAGCCCGTCTCTCCATCGCCCCGGTGCTCTAGGGTTCCAGGAGCGCGACGGCGGCCTGGCCGAGAGAGATGCTGCCGTCGTTGGGGGGAAACAGGTGGTGGCGGTGGACGCGGAAGCCTGCGCCCGAAAGCCTCGCGCGGACTCGGGCTGTGAGCAGGGCATTCTGGAAACAGCCGCCGGACAGCACCACATCCGCCAGGCCGCCCAGCCGCGCCCAGGCCAGGGCCAGGTCCGCCAGGGCAGCGTGGAAGCGGGCCGCGACGAAGGCGGCCTCCCGGCCTGCGGCCAGATCCGACAGGACCGCTTCCACCAGGAGGGTTGGATCGGCGATGCCCTCCTTGATCTCCCAGGGATACGGCGACGCGGCGCGCTCTCCCGCGGCGAACTCCAAAGCCATGGCCGCCTGCCCCTCGAAGCCCCGCCGCGCCTGCAGGCCCACCAGGGCGGCCACCGCATCGAAAAGACGACCGATGCTGGACGTGACCGGGCTGTGGAGACCCTTGGCCAGCATGGCCTGGAGCAAAGCCCAATCCGGCCCGTCGAACGCGGCGGCCAAATCCGGTGGCGGAGCCGCCTCCCCCCGCGTGGCCCAGAGCAGGCCGCAGGCGCTCCGGCGCGGTTCGCGCACCGCAGCTTCACCACCGGGCAACGGGAAGGGCCGGAGGTGGCCCACCCGCTCGAAGGTGCTTCCCTCGATCCGCAGCGCCTCGCCGCCCCACAGGGTGCCGTCGATGCCCAGCCCCGTGCCATCCCAGGCCAGGGCCAGCACCGGCCCCTTCAGGCCACGCTCTGCCGCACAGGCCGCTCCGTGGGCGTGATGGTGCTGGACGCGCACCAGCGGGATCTCCCACTCAGCCGCCAAACGCTCCGCAAGGCTCGTACTGGCGTAGTCCGGATGCAGGTCGCAGGCGAGCCTCTCCGGACGGGCCCCGAAGAAGGCCAGCAGATCCTCCACCGTGCGCGCCAGGAGGTCGGCACCGTCCGGGCTGGTGAGATCGCCCAGGTGCTGGCTCATGATCAGCTCGCCCCCTTTCAGCAGGGCGATGGTGTTCTTCTGGTGTGCGCCCAAAGCCAGCACACACGGACCTTTCAGGGCCAACGGCACCGCCAGGGGTGCGAAGCCGCGGGCGCGGCGGAGGAGGGTCGGGCCATCCCCGTCCACCCGCAGCACGGAATCATCCACGGGTCGCAGGATGGGTCGATCGTGGGTGAGGAAAAGGTCCGCGAGACCGCCCAGTCGGCCCAGGGCTTCCTCATCCTCGAAGGCCATGGGCTCGTCGCTGAGGTTGCCCGAGGTGCAGACCAGGGGCCGGTCGACGTCCGTCAGCAGCAGGCGATGCAGCGGCGTATAGGGAAGAAAGGCGCCGAGCAGAGGGTTTCCGGGGGCGACCGCTTCCACCACCGCGCCTGCCTCACTGCGACGCAGCAAGAGGATCGGTGCCTCCGGGGAAGTGAGCCAAACGGTTTCCTCCGCGCTCGCTTCGCAGGCCTGAAGCAGGTGTGCCAGATCCGGGAACATCACGGCCAGGGGTTTATCCTCCCGCCGCTTGCGGCTCCGCAGGCGGCGCACGGCCTCGTCGGAGGTCGCATCCACCAGCAGCTGGTAGCCGCCCAGTCCCTTCAGGGCGAGTACCGCCCCGGCCCGCAGTGCCACGGAAGCGGCCTGGAGCGCGGCTTCTCCTTCGGCTCGGGCCGATCCATCCGCGTGCCGCAGGGTCAGCCGTGGGCCACAGGCGGGGCAGGCCACCGGCTGCGCGTGGAAGCGGCGATCCGTCGGATCGCGGTACTCCCGCGCGCAATCCGGGCAGAGTGGAAAGGCCTTCATGGCGGTCTGGGGTCGGTCGTAGGGCAGGCTTTCGATGATCGTGTAGCGGGGTCCGCAGCGGGTGCAGTTGGTGAAGGGATAGCGGTGGCGCCGTTCCCCCAGGGTGTCCATCTCGGCGGCACAGGCCTCGCACACCGCCAGGTCCGGAGGCACGACGGGACGCATCTCCGTCCCGGCACCGCTGGCCAGGATCCGGAAGCCGGTCTCACCTGGAATCTCGTCCATGTCTTGGGTGGCGAGAGCCTGCACCCGCGCCGGTGGCGGGATACCACTCTGCAGCGCCTGTTCAAACGCCGACACCGCCACGGCGCTGCCCTGGACCTCGATGGTGACGCCTTCCGCATGGTTCCAGACGCACCCGCTCAGGCCCTGGGCATGGGCCAGCCGGTACACCGCGGGCCGGAAGCCCACGCCCTGGACGACGCCCCGGACCTGGATGCGGCGCCTTGGCATCAGGCCTTCTGGAGGCTCGGCCGGTGGGCCTCGATCCAGTGGATCCACCCCTCCAAACCTTCGCCACTCTGGGCTGAGACCCGCAATACCTCCATAGCCGGGTTCACGCGGCGGGCGTACCCGAGGCAGCGCTCCATATCGAAGCGCACATGGGGCAGCAGATCCACCTTGTTCAGCAGCATCAGGTCCGCGGCGGCGAACATATCGGGGTATTTCAAGGGCTTGTCCTCGCCCTCGGTGACGGAAAGGATCACCACCTTGTGCGCCTCGCCCAGATCGAAGGCCGCCGGACAGACCAGGTTTCCCACATTCTCGATCATCAGCACCGTACCTTCAGCGGGCGCCAGGGATTCGAAGGCGTGGCCCACCATGTGGGCGTCGAGGTGACAGCCCTTTCCGGTGTTGATCTGGATGGCCGGGGCCCCGGCCGCCCGGATGCGATCCGCGTCCTGGCTGGTCTGCTGATCGCCTTCGATCACCACCACGGGAACTCGGCCCCTGAGGCGCAGGATGGTCTGCTCCAGCAGGGTGGTCTTGCCGGAACCGGGGCTGCTCACGAGGTTCAGCGCCAGGATGCCGCGGGCCAGGAAGGCCTGGCGGTTCAGGGCTGCCAGGGCGTCATTCTTGGCCAGCAGGCTCTGTTCCAGGCTGATGCGGCGGCGGCCTGGCCGCGCGGGCCCCTGGTCAGGGTGTGCGTGACTGTGAGGTTGATGCTCCAGCCTCGCTTCTCCGCCGCATCCGCAGGTGGTGCACATGGGATCTCCTGTTCCTAGTCGACGTCCAGATCTTTGACGCGCAGTTCGGTGCCGCTGGTGATCGCCACGAAGCCCTCGCCGCACACCGGACAGAGGTCGAAACGGGTCTCGACCTCCACCTCCTGCCCGCAGGCCTGGCACACGCCTTGGCCAGGCCGTTCAAGGATTTCCAGGTGGGCCCCTTCCATGAGGGTCCCTTCGGTGGCTGGGCCGAAGGCAAAGCGCAGGGCCTCCACCTCGACACCCGCCAGGCGTCCGACTTCCAGGCGCACGTGATGGACCCTCGTAAATTTCTGGTGCAAGGCTTCCTCCTGGATGCCCTGCACCAGACCTTCCATCAGGGAGAGTTCATGCATGGGCTTAGCCTACCCACTCTTCCCAAGCCTCGGGCCGTCCATCCAGGAGCAGCTGTTGCAGGAAGGTCCAGGCTGCGTCCAAATGCCGCGCCGCGGCCGGGCCGAGAGCCTCACCCAGCTCGAACCGTTCCCCGCGCACGCTGAGAACGTAGGCGGGCGGCGGATCCTGACCCATCACGTCGCGGAAGACCTGAAGCACCGCCCCAGGGCTCAGCTCGTGGGTGGTGAAGCTGGCGTCCTGGTCCGGCACCGCACGGCGCAGGGCGAAGGGTGCCGGGCAAGCCACATCGGCATCCAGGAAGAGGGCGAGGTCGCGCTCCTGCAGGTCCATGGCGTGTTCGATCTGCAGCTGGAAATCCGCCACGGGTTCCACGGACAAGCCGGGCTGTCCGGCGAGCCAGGCTTCGGCGCGTTCCAGCAGCATGGGCCCGAGGGCATCATCGCCCCGGCTGGGATTGCCATAGCCGAAAACAACGATGCGTGCGCCCATGAAGATCTACGCCTGTTCGCACGTGAGGGTGCCGTCGGAGCCCTTGACCAGCCGGTCCACCAGGTGGCCCTCGACGTCCAGCAGGTCGACCTGCAGCGGCATCTTCCCCAGGGCGTGGGTGGCGCAGGAAAGACATGGATCATAGGCGCGGATGGCCACTTCGATGTGGTTGAGCAGGCCCTCGGTCAGCTTCTTCCCGTCCAGGTAGCGGGCGGCCACCTGGCGCACGGCCTCGTTCATGGCCTGGTTGTTGTTGGTGGTGCTCACGATGAGGTTGGCCTTCTCGACGACATCGTTCTCGTTGATCTTGTAGTGGTGGAAGAGGGTGCCGCGGGGTGCCTCCACCAGGCCCACACCCTCCAGGGCCCGTTCCCCCTTCGTGACCAGATCCGTGCCCAGGATGTCCGGATCCTCCAACAGCCGTTCGATCTCCTCGGCCGCGTGGAGCATCTCGATCATGCGGGCCCAGTGGTAGGCAAGGGTCGCGTGCTGCATCCCGCCGCCCGCGGCGGCCCGGAATGTCTGGCGTTCCGCCTCGGCCAGGGGAGTGGTGATCGAGTCGCAGGTGTTGAGGCGGGCCAAGGGGCCCACTCGGTACCAGCCCTCTTCCGAGCCCTTGCCGATGATGAAAGGGAACTTCATGTACGACCAGGATTTCACTTCCTCACGGATGTAGCGGTTGTAGTGGAGGTAATCCACGTGATCGAAGATGGTGGCGCCTTCGGCGTCCCGGGCCCGCAGGCCGCCATCGTAGAAGTCCAACTCGCCGCCGGACCCGATGAGGCTGAGGTGGTTGGAGGGGAAAACCCCGAAATGCGGGCTGTGCTCGCTGGATTCGAACACCTTGTGGCTGAGGTCCACCGCGGCCCGGCTCCAGGCCACCATCTGCGCGATATCGCGCTGCATCGTGTCCCGCTCCGCAACCGTCAGCGCCTTGTTCATGCCACCCGGAATGGCGGCTACGCCGTGGATCCGCTTGCCCGAGATATGGCGGATGACCTCCTGGCCGTACTTCCGGAGCTTGACGCCCTGCAGGGCGAGGTCTGGATGGGCCGCGATGACCCCGATGATGTTCCGCCGCTCCAGATCCGAATCGAACCCGAAGAGCAGGTCCGGGCTGGCCAGGTGGAAGAAGTGGAGGGCATGGGACTGGAGCATCTGCCCCACATGGAGCAGTCGGCGCAGTTTCTCCGCGGTGGGCGTGAGCTGACGGGCACCCACCAGCATGTCCACCGCCTTGGACGCCGCGAGGTGGTGGCTCACGGGACAGATGCCACAGAGGCGCTGCACCAGGATGGGCACTTCCCAGTAGGGCCGGCCCTGGATGAACTTCTCGAAGCCCCGGAACTCCACGATGTGCAGGCGAACCTGGTGGATGCGGTTCTGTTCATCAAGGAGGAGGGTGACCTTCCCGTGTCCTTCCACGCGGGTGACCGGCTCGATCACGACCCGCCTGAGGTCACGGGGATTGGCGGCGGTTTCCAGGATGCGGCTCATGGATGGGTCTCCCGGTCAGTCGTAGCGGAGAAGCTGGAGGGGCAGGCTGGGATCGCGGCCAGCGATGAGTTCCGTGAGGAAGTGCCAGAAGGCGTCCGCCGAGGGCGGGCAACCCGGCAGGAAGTAGTCCACCTTCACGACCTCGTGCAGCGGATAGACCTTGTTCAGCAGGAGCGGAATCTCAGGGTCGTTGGGGATGTGGGCGTTCTCCACTCCGACGCCGCGAATGTAGGCCTCCTCCAGGCATTCTTTCAGGGCGTGGTGGTTCCGCATGGAGGGGATGCCGCCCGTAATGGCGCATTCGCCCACGGATACGATGATCCGGCAGTGTTCCCGGAAGTGTTTCAGCACATGCACGTTCTCGGCGTTGCAAAGCCCGCCCTCCACGAGGCCGAGATCCACCATGCCTTCGATCAGCTTGATGTCATTGATGGGGCTGCGGTCGAATTCCACGACCTCCAACAGATCCAGCAGACGCTCATCGATGTCCAGGAGGGACATGTGGCAGCCGAAGCAGCCCGCCAGGGAACAAGTGGCGACTTTCAGTTTGCTAGCCATGGATGTGCGCCTCCCGGGCCTGGAATTTCGCGACGCTATCCTCGGCGATAGGCGCCTTGTCGTAGATGCGTTCGCCGATGGGCACGTCGAATCCCTTCCCCTTGAGGAGGAGGGCACCCACCGGACAGTGCTGCACAGCCTCATCCTGGGCCGTGACCTTGCTGTCCTTCAGGAGGCCGCTGGGAGAATCCACCACGATCACGGTGTGGATGCCGCGGCCGGTCATGGCGAACACGCTCTTCTTGTCCACATCCCTGCTTACCCGCACGCAGAGACCGCACAGGATGCAGCGATCGCGGTCGAGGATGATCTCGGCATGGGAGGCGTCCAGCTCACGCTTCGGGAAGAACTGAGGGAAGTGATTGTCCTGGAGACCCAGGTCATAGGCCGTGGCCTGGAGCTTGCAATTCCCGCTTTTCTCGCAGGATGGACAGTAGTGGTTCCCCTCCACGAACAGCATCTGGGTGAGGACCCGGCGCATCTCGCGCAGCTCGGGCGTGTCGCTCTGTACCATCTGTCCCGCCACGGCGGGCTGGGTGCAGGAGGCGAAGGGACGGCCATTCACGATCACCGTGCACAGCCGGCAACTGCTGTGGGGCTCATAATCGGGGTTGTGGCAGAGATGCGGGATGAAGGCCCCGGCGGTCATGGCGGCATCGAATACCGACTGGCCCTCCCTGAACGGGATTTCCCGGCCATCGAGAAAGAAGGTCTTGATGGAATCAGGGCACATGATTCATCCCCTCACAAGTGGGCTGCGACGTCGTCACGACCCGTGAGCTGGCGGGCCTCTTCCAGGGATGCATCGAGATCGAAGGCCGGCACGAACCCTGTGACCATCATCCGTTTCTCCCAGTCGCCCCGGAACTTCACCAGGCTGTCGATGAGGTGGTTGGGCGCGGTCTGCCCCAAGCCGCAATGGGCGGTGGTCTTCATGAGCTGGCTGATCTTCTGCACCTCTTCCAGGTCCAGCGGGCTGCCCTTGCCGGCGGCCACTTTATCCACCAAGTTGGCCAGCAGGCTGGTGCCCACGCGGCAGGGCGTGCAGAGACCGCAGCTCTCATGCTGGAAGAAGTGGGTGAAGTTCTGCACCACTTCGAACATGTCCCGCTCATGGTTGAACACCATGAAGGTGCCGACGGTGGCGAGATCCTCGTAGGCCAGGACACGGTCGAACTCCGGCCGGGTGATGGTGGTGCCAGAAGGTCCGCTCACCTGGACGGCCCGAGCGTCGAGCCCGCCGCAGTCGCGGAGGATCTCCCGGATGCTCACGCCGAAGGGGTACTCGTAGATGCCGGGGCGCTCACAGTCGCCGGAAACGCAGAAGAGCTTGGTGCCCGTGGAGTGCATGGTGCCGTGACCGGCGAACCAGACGCCGCCTTTCAACGCCACCATGGCCGCGGCGGCGAAGGTCTCCACGTTGTTCACCACCGTGGGTCGCTTCTCCACGCCAGCCACCACGGGAAGGGGCCAGCGCTTGCGGGGTTTGCCGCGCTTGCCTTCGATGGATTCGATCATCGCGGATTCCATGCCGCAGATGTAGGCCCCGGCGCCCCAGTGGATGGCGATATCGAAGGCGTAGCCGGTCCCAAGAATATTCTTGCCCAGCAGGCCTGCCTCGCGGCGCCGCGCCAGCACTGCCTCCAGGTGGGTCTTGAGATACCAGTATTCCTGGCGAATGTAGAGGATGCCCCGGCCCGCACCCACCACGTAGGCGCAGACGGTCATCCCCTCGAACACCATGTCGGCGTAACTGCTGAGCAGTACCCGGTCCTTGAAGGTGCCAGGCTCGCCCTCGTCCGCATTGCACACCACATAGCGCTCCGGGGCGGAGATATCCCGGCAGGTTTCCCATTTGATGGCGGCCTTGAAGCCTGCTCCACCCCGGCCCCGCAAGTCTGAGCGGTACATCTCCTTCAGCGTCTCGTCGGCCCCGCGTTTCCACGCGATGCCCGAGGCGGGATCCACCGCCTCCTCGAACTGGATCTCCTTCAGGGTCTCGTCGCCGCCCCTCAGCATGGCCGCCTTGAGCGCCGTTCCCGGATCGAAGGCGCGACGGAAGAGCACGTCCGATCGCCGGAAATTGTCTTCCACCTGGAAGAACTCTTCGGGCCAGGCGGTCACCGGGGTGCGGGCCGTGATGAATTCCACCATGCGGTCCACCCGCTCACGGCTGAGCCGGGTGACGGGCATCCCATTGACCAGGGCCGCGGGGCCCTGGTCGCACATGCCCGTGCAGGACGTGTACTGCACACTCACGCGGCCATCGGAGCGCACCTTGCCCAGCTTCACGCCCAGGCGGCTGCAAAGGTACTTGGCCATGTCCTGATTGCCCAGCATGCGGTCGGTGATGTTGTCGCTGATGTAGATGACGTAGTCGCCGAGAAAGGTGTCGCTCAGGAACGAGTAGAACCCCACCAGGCCCCGGACGTGGGCGCGGGTCACCCGCAGGTGGTCCGCCAGGAGGCTCACCGCCTCCTCGGGCACGTAGTGGAAGGTGTGCTGGATCTCCACAAGGAGCTGAAGCAGTTCGCCCGGATCCCGGTCATAACGCTGCAGGATCTGGCGGACCGTTTCCTGCGGGTGGGGCGTGACGGCTTGGGACATGGGCATCTCCCTCCGATGAAACCGGGGAATGGATCCCGGTCGCTGTTCACCACGTGTGCCCGGCACACCTGGTGCCTCACTCTAAAGATGACTCAAACATCGGCAATCTACGCCTGTGCCACCCGAGATACAACGGAGGAGGCCTTCCCTTGTGACCAATGCCCATAGCCCATCTAGAGGTTGTCTAAATTCCTCAGAGCTCGGTGGCCATCCGGTACAGCTCCGAAGCGGATACGCCGAGGTGCTTGGCCAGCGGTTTCACGGCCTCCCGAAGGGTCATGCCCCCTTCCCGTGCGGCGGCCAGGAAGGCCCGCGCCCAGTCCGGCAGATCCGTACCGTCGAATGCAGCAGCCCCCTCGGTGACCAGCCGCTTGGCCGAGGCCCCTGCGAGCACCAGCACCATCTCGCCACGGTCCTCACGGCCCAGCTGCGCGCTCACCTGGGCGGGGGTGCCGCGATACCAGGTCTCATGCAGCTTGGTCAGTTCGCGGCCCAGGGCGATCTCGCGATCCGGCAGAAACGCTTCAAGATCCGCCAGCGTTTCGTGGATGCGGTGGGGGGTTTCGAAAACCACCACGGTCTCTTCCTCGGCGCCGAGCTTCTTCAGCATGGTGCGCCGGGGTTCGCTGCGGTTCGGCAGGTAGCCCCAGAAGCTGAAGGCATGGCAGGGCAGGCCAGAAGCCACCACCGCCAGCAGCACGGCCGAAGCGCCCGGCAGCACCGTCACCTTGGCGCCCGCCACCCGGGCCGCCCGGGCGATTTCGAAGCCCGGGTCATTGATGCCCGGCATCCCGGCGTCGCTGCAGTAGGCCACGCATCGGCCCGAGAGCAGCTCCAGGCCCAGCCGTTCGAAGGCCGCAGCCCCGGCGTGGTCATCAAAGCGCAGCAGGGGCTTCTCAATCCCGAGATGCTTGAGCAGCCCCCCGGTGCGGCGGGTGTCTTCACAGGCCACCAGATCGGCTTGAGCCAAGGCTTCCTTCGCCCGGTCCGTAAGGTCGCCGAGGTTTCCGATGGGGGTGGGGACGAGGATGAGGTGACCGGCCATGGTCCCATCATCGGCCATGCGCTCGCTCCGCGCCGCATCCTTTCCACCCTGTTCCGAGTGGACGAGCCACCGGAATGTGTGGATGCGGCGTGGATCGAAGGGGCCGCGGGCTGGGTCCTCCCGCATGGAAGCCCTGCCGCTGAGGCTCAGGTCACCCGTTCCAGCTGCCGCTCACTGCGAATCAGGCGGCTGTAGAACATCCCCGTGTGATACCAGTGCAGCAGGAAACCCTCAAAGGCGGCTCGCCGCCACCAACCGAGGGTGCCGCGGCCGGGGGGGGCGTCCGCCGCGGGGCTACAGCAGACCTCCAGGTCCAGGCCCCGGGCCGTAGCCCTGGCTCGGGTGAGGTGCAGGGGGTCCGAAACCATCAGCAGGGTGCTCCATCCCGCTGCGCGCATCTGACCCCGGACATTGAACAGGTTCTCAAGGGTGTGCTGGCTGCGGTCCTCCAGGAGGATGACCGCCTCGGGAACGCCCCGGGCCACCAGCCAGTCCCGGCCCGCCTCGGCCTCGCTGCGAAGTGCCATCCCAGTGGTGCCGCCTGCCACGAAGATGTGCGGAGCGAGCCCTTGTCGCCACAGTCCCTCGGCATGCGCCAAGCGGGCTTCGAAGACCGGTGTCAGGCGGTTTCCCTCCAACTGCCGCCCCAGCACGAGAATCGCATCCGCAGCGATCGGCTCATCCCCGTGGACGCCCCGGACGACTTGCCGGAAGCGGAACACCCAGGGGAGTCCGAACAATCCCAGCACCGATACCATCGCCAGTCCCAACGAAGCCGCCCCGCCCGGTCCGAGCTTCTGCAGGAAGCTGGCGCGGGGCGGGGCGTGGTAGGGCTGGGACATGAAGGGTTAGGAGTCGGAACGCTTCTCGGACTTCCTCTTCGCATCCTTCGGATGCGAAGGCGCCGGACTCAAACAGGCTCGGGGACCCATTCCAGCGACTCGGCTCAAGCGTCCGACCGCTTCTCTGACTTCTTACGGTCGCTGGTGTCCAGCACCCGCTTGCGCATGCGGATGAAGTTGGGGGTGACCTCCACCAGCTCGTCGTTTTCGATGTATTCCAGGGCCTGCTCCAGGGTGTGCTCCCGGGGCGGCGTGATGCGGGTGGCATCGTCGCTGCCGCTGGAGCGCATGTTCGAGAGCTTCTTGGCCTTGGCCACGTTCACCACCAGGTCGTTCTCACGGGCATGTTCGCCCACGATCATGCCTTCGTAGCACTTGGTGCCCGGCTGGATGAAGATGACGCCGCGTTCCTCGAGGTTCATGAGGGCGAAGCCCACGGCCTCGCAGGTCTCCATGCTGATGAGCACACCATTCTTGCGGCTGGTCAGCTCGCCCTTGTGGGGGCCGTAGTGGCTGAAGAGGCTGTGGATCAGGCCCTCGCCACGGGTGTCGGTCATGAACTCGTTGCGGAATCCGATGAGACCCCGGCTGGGGATCTTGAAGTGCAGGCGCATCCGGCCGGATTCATTGGCCATGTCCTGCATCTCGGCCTTGCGGCTGCCCATGTGCTCCATGGTCACGCCCATGTAGGCCTCGGGGATATCGATGGTCACATCCTCGAAGGGCTCAAGCTTCTCGCCCTGATCGTTGATGTGGATGATGACTTCGGGGCGGCTCACGCAGAGCTCGAAGCCCTCGCGCCGCATGCTCTCGATGAGCACGGAGAGGTGCAGCTCGCCGCGACCACTCACCTTGAAGGAATCCGGGCTGTCGGTGTCCTCCACCCGCAGGGCCACGTTGTGCTGAAGTTCCTTCTGGAGCCGTTCGCGGATGCGGCGGCTCTGGATGTACTTGCCGTCCTGGCCGGCGAACGGCCCGGCGTTCACCATGAACATCATGGAGATGGTGGGCTCGTCGATGTCCACGTATTCCAGGGCCGTCGGATTGGTGGCGTCCGCGATGGTTTCACCCACGCGGATGTCCTCGATCCCGGCGATGGCGACGATCTCGCCCGCGCTGCCCTCCTGGAGCTGGATCCGGGTGAGGCCCTCGAAGCCGTAGAGCTGGGTGATCTTCTGCGGCTGGATGGTGCCATCGCGCTTCACGAGGCTCACGCTGTCGCCCACCCGGATGCGGCCATTCACGATACGGCCGATGCCGATTTGGCCGACGAAGTCGCTCCAGTCCATGAGGGTGACGAGCATCTGCAGAGGCGCATCGGGGCTGCCCGTGGGATGGGGGCAGTGCTTGACAATGGTGTCGAACAGCGGATCCAGGTTTTCGCTGGCATCGTTCATGTCCAGCATGGCGTAACCCAGCTTGGCGCTGGCGAACACGCAGGGGAAGTCCAGCTGCTCCTCGGTGGCACCCAGTTCAATGAGCAGATCGAAGACCTGATCCTGGGACCAGACGGGCCGGGCACCGGGGCGATCCACCTTGTTGATGACCACGATGGGCCGGAGGCCCAGGGCCAGGGCCTTGCGGGTGACGAACTTGGTCTGGGGCATGGGACCGTCAAAGGCGTCCACCACCAGCAGCACGGAATCCACCATGCTCAGCACACGCTCCACCTCACCGCCGAAGTCGGCGTGGCCGGGAGTGTCCACGATGTTGAAGCGGTAGCCCCCCCAGTGCAGGGAGGTCGTCTTGGCCAGGATGGTGATCCCGCGCTCGCGCTCCTGATCGTTGCTGTCCATGGCGCGTTCCTGCACGCGCTGGTTGTCGCGGAACATGTGAGCGCCCTTGAACAGGGCATCCACGAGGGTCGTCTTGCCGTGATCGACGTGGGCAATGATGGCGAGGTTGCGGATCTTCTCGAGGGGGGTCATCAGTTTTCCTGGTGAGGGCCAGGCAAACGCCGGGCAGAACCCTCGATTTTACCAGAGTCCATGCGGTTTTTCGAGTCCAGATTCCCGCTCCCCCCTTCCCTTCCGTTTGCGGGGGTCTAAGATGAAGAACCCTCCTCGGGAGAACATCATGCACATCAACGAACTGCTCACGGTCGTGTGCGAGCAGGGCGCCAGCGACCTTCACCTCAAGGTCGGGAATCACCCCATCGCCCGTATCCGGGGCAAGCTCACCCCCATGACTCAGTTCAAGCGGCTGGTTCAGGAAGACACCATCGCCATGGCCTACGCGATCATGGCCAGCGACAAGCAGAAGGGGAAGTTCAAAGAGAACTTCGATATCGACATCGCCTACTCGGTGCCGAGCCTCGGCCGCTTCCGCTGCAACATCTTCAACCAGCGCGGCACGGTGGGGCTGGTGCTCCGCGTGATCCCGCGGAAGATCTACACCATCGACGACCTGATGCTGCCAAAAGTACTCAAGACCATCTGCCAGGAGCAGCGCGGCCTGGTGCTGGTGACCGGCACCACCGGTTCGGGAAAATCCACCACCCTGGCGGCGATGATCGACCTCATCAACGCCACCCGCACCGAACACATCCTCACCATCGAAGACCCCATCGAGTACCTGCACCGGGACAACCTCAGCATCGTGAATCAGCGCGAGGTGGAAGCCGATTGCCGCAGCTTCTCCTCGGCCCTCCGGGCCGCCCTCCGCCAGGACCCCGACGTGATTCTCGTGGGCGAGATGCGCGACCTGGAAACCATCGAGACCGCCCTCCATGCGGCCGAGACCGGGCACCTGGTCTTCAGCACCCTGCACACCCTGGATGCCACGGAAACCATCAACCGCGTGATTTCCGTCTTCCCTCCCCACCACCAGAAGCAGATCCGCCTGCAGATGGCCTCCGTGCTCAAGGGCGTCATCTCCCAGCGCCTGGTGCCCAGGGCCGATGGCCATGGCCGCGTGCCCGCCGTGGAGGTCATGGTGGCCACGGAAACCGTGCGTTCCTGCATCGAGGACAAGGACAAGACCAAGATGCTTAAGGACGTCATCGCCTCGGGCACGGCCCAGTACGGCATGCAGACCTTCGATCAGAGCCTCTATTTCCTGCTCAAACAGGGCCTCATCACCGAGGAGGAAGCCCTCTTGCGGGCCACCAACGTGGGCGAGTTCAAGCTCCGCCTCGAAGGCGTCATGGCCACGGCCGACATGGCCAAGGCCAACATGGAACGCGGCATGTCCATTGCCCAGGGCGGCGGCCGGGAATCGGGCTCACAGCCCCCCCCGCCCATCCAGCCTCAGGCCCCCGGGATGCCCATGGCCATGCCTCCGGTCTCAGATGTGAAAATCACCCTGGCACGCTGAACGCCCTTCCCCTATTCTGGCTCTCCCACTCAAGGTCCGAGGTCGCCGATGATCAAGATCGACATCGCCAATTCGTTAATGAAGGTTCACCCCTGTTCCCGGGCCACAGCCCTCCAGGTGGTGGACTTGCTCACAGAGCGGCTCAAGGACGCTCTCCTCAATGGCCACCGCATCGAGATCCGCGGGTTTGGCGTCTTCGAGCCCCGTCCCCGCAAGCGGGGCATGGGCCGGAATATCAAAACGGGCGCCAGTGTTCAGATCCCCAAGGGCAAGAGCATCCGCTTCAAGCCCGGGAAGGACCTGCGGGAGATCGAGGTCGGGTGAGGCTCAACGCTTCGCATTGAGCCTGTAAGAAAAGACTGGGAAGATGGGCGGATGGAAGAAGCCTGCCGCCGCCCCGAAATCACCTATCCCACCCGGGTGCCCATGAAGGTCATCGGGCGCATGGAGGAACTGCGCCCCGATATGGTGATGGAGCTGATCCTCGCCCACCTGGGACCCCAGCCCGAAGGCGACGAGCAGCACCAATCCAACTGCAAAGGCAGCTTCATCAGCTACACCTTCTGGGTCACCCTTCCGAACGCGACCGCTGAGACCCCCCTGCGGGAAGCCATCCAGAAGCTGCCGGGCGTTGTCATGCAGCTGTGATCGCGAAAATCGCTACGCGATTTTCGTTGACGCGCGGGGGCAGGAACGAAGGCGGGTCAGGGCCGCAACGTCCCCATCATCCGCGGGTACGGGATGGTCTCGCGGACGTGGGGCAGCTTGCAGATCCAAGCCACGGCTCGCTCTAGGCCCATGCCGAACCCGGCGTGAGGGACGCTGCCGTACTTACGGACGTCGAGGTACCACTCGTAGTCGGCGCGGGTGAGCTGATGGTGCTCGATCTGGTCGAGGAGGTACTGCAGGTCGCTGGCGCGTTCGCCGCCGCCGATGACTTCACCGTAACCTTCGGGGGCCAGCAGATCGGCGCCCAGGGCCAGGCGGGCGTCCAGGGGATCCGGTTCCATGTAGAAGGCCTTGAAGGCCTTGGGAAAGCGGTGCACCCAGAGGGGGCGGTCCGTGGCATTCATGAGGATGGTCTCGTCGTCGTTGCCGAAATCCTCGCCCCACTGGATGTCGCTGCCCAGGGTCTTCAGCTTGTCCACGGCCTCGGTGTAGGTCATGCGGTCGAAGGTGGTGTTGAGGGCGGTTTCCAAGGGCGCGGTATCGCGCTCGAGGATCTTCAGTTCCTCCTGGCGGCCTTCCAGCACCCGCTGGATGAGGAACTTGGTCATGCGCTCACCCAGGACCATCACATCGTCCAGGTGGGCGAAGGCCACTTCCGGCTCCACCATCCAGAACTCCGTGAGGTGACGGCGGGTCTTGCTCTTCTCGGCCCGGAAGGTGGGGCCGAAGCAGTAGACCTTGCCGAAAGCGGCGATGCCCGGCTCCTGGTAGAGCTGACCCGACTGGCTGAGGAAAGCCATGCCCTCGTGGAAGTACTCGGTGCTGAAGAGGGTGCTGGTGCCCTCGCAGGCGCTGGGGGTGAGGATGGGCGCGTCGAGGAGCGTGAAGCCGTCTTCATCGAAGAAGTCGCGAATGCCCTTCACCAGCGTGTGGCGAATGCGGAGGATGGCCCACTGGCGGCGGCTGCGCAGCCACAGGTGCCGGTTCTCCATGAGGAATTCGGTGCCGTGTTCCTTGGGCGTGATGGGGAAGTCGGCGCTGCCGCCGATGAGCTCCAGGGACTTCACGAGCAGCTCGGGCTGCCCGGTCTTCGGGTGCTGCTGAACGACCCCAGTCATCGAAATGGCGGCCTCTTGCGTGAGCTTCCCGGCCAGCTCGTAGCTGGCGGGATCGGCCTCGGCGGCGCCCACCACGCACTGGACGAAGCCCGAACCATCGCGCAACTCGATGAAGCGGGTCTTGCTGGTGCGGGCATTGCGGACCCAGCCCCGCAGCCGGACGGTCTCGCCGATCTGGCCGGCGAGGAATCGGACTTCGGTGAATGGCTGGCTGGTCACGGGGGCTCCTGGGCCAAACCCCCATTGTGCCCGCGGACCGAGGCCGGCTCCAGGGGCTATGCGTTCTTGCGTTCCGCCCTGAACTTCCCCGAGATGGCCACCTGCATGCCCTTGAGGTGCGACATGACCCGCTCCAATTTCTGCCGCGCGATGTCCTGGAACTGCATCTGCTGGATGAGGGCGAAGACCGTGTCCTGCATCTCCTGGTTCACGCGGTCCAGGTCGGCGAGGTCCCGTTCGTGGCCCTTGAGCTTGCCGAGCCCGGCCTCCTGCTTGAGGTAGCCCAGGCCCTGGAAGACCCGGTCGGTACTCGCCAGCATGGATTCCACGCGGTCCAGCACCTTGGCCATCTCGTGTTCGGTGTGGGAGATGGAAGATTCGATCTGCGGCATCACCCGGTGTTCCCCCTGCTCCTTGGGGGGCGCGAGGTCGATGAGCCGACGGAGACCGTCATCGAGGCGCTCCTCCAGGCTGAGGCTCGCCAGGATCTCCTTGCCACGGGTGCGTCTCCCGCCCTGACTGGCCACCAGGGCCGCGTCCAGCAGGGTGACCACCCGCTCGCCTTGGACAATGAACCCTTCGACCCAGGCGCCGTCCAGGCCCGCCAGCAAGGGACTGGCTGGGATCAGGTCTTCCTCCGGGACACTCAGAACCGCGTCCACCGCATCCACCAGGAGGCCCGTGGCCGTCCCGGCCAGATCCAGCACCAGAATGGTCCCCTTGATCGCCTCGTCCAGGGGGGGAAGGGACATGCGCACCCGCAGGTTCACCACGGGAACCACGCGACCGCGGAGATCCAGGATGCCCTCGACCGCCCGGGGCATATGGGGCAGCTTATTCAGTTCCCGGAGCGGCGTGATTTCAGCCACATGCCGGAGCGGAAGGCCATATTGCCGGCCGTTCAGGAAGAAGGTCATGAACCGGTGCTGGACGGACTCCCGACCCTCGGCACGGGCCTGGGGCGTAGGAGCGGCGCCAAGGCTCACACAGCCTCCTGGACGGCGAGTTGCAACAGTTCGGCGGGATCCAGGATCAGGACCACGCCACCGTCACCCATGATGGATGCGCCACTGATGCCGGGCAGGCTGGCGAGGTACGGCGCCAGGGGCTTGATAACCACTTCCTGGCGGCGAACGAAATCGTCCACGATGATGCCCATGCGCCGGCCGGCCGCGGACACCACCACCACGGAAAGACCATCCGCCTCGTCGGCCGCGTTCACGGGTGAGGCCGACTTCAGGAGGTGCTTGAGCCGACACACGCCCAGCACTTCCCCCCGCAGATTGATGGCCTGCCGACTGGTGAGATGGGACACGCTCTCAGGCGGCACGATCAAGGTCTCTTCCACGGCCGTTCCGGGGATGGCGAAGACCTGCTCTCCGCTCTTCACCAGCAGGGCGTCGATGATGGCCAGGGTCAACGGCAGCTTGATCGTGAAAATCGATCCCTTGCCAACGGTGGATCGCACGCCCACGCGGCCATTAAGCTTGCGCACGTTGGAACGCACCACGTCCATGCCCACGCCCCGACCCGAGATATCCGTCACGATGGCGGCGGTGCTGAACCCCGGCGCGAAAATGAGCTCGATCACTTCCTCGTCCGGCATGGCATCGGCGCGGTCCTGGGACATCAGCCCCTTCTCCACGGCCTTGGCGCGGATGATGGCGGGATCAATGCCCTTGCCGTCGTCCTCAATCTCCACGATCACGCTGTCGCCCTCGTGGCGGGCGCGAAGGGTCACCGTGCCAACCTCTGATTTACCCGCCTTCACGCGAGCCGCCGGCAATTCGATGCCGTGGTCCGCACTGTTGCGGATGAGGTGGATCATCGGATCGCCCAGTTCCTCGATGATGCTCTTGTCGATTTCGGTGTCTTCTCCAATCACCTGGAGATCGATCTTCTTGCCGCTGGCCTTGGCCAGGTCCCGCAACATGCGCGGGAACTTGGAGAAGACGGTTTTCACAGGCACCATGCGGATGCCGAGCACCGAAGCCTGAATCTCCTTGCTCACGTGATCGAGGTACACCGAGGCGTGGGCCAGTTCCTTCGCCACGGCCGCTGCGGGATGACCGTTGACCATGGGCACAAGCCGCTCGACAAGGTGGCTGATCATGGTCTTGCTGATGATCAGCTCAGCCACGATGTTCATGAACTGCTCGAGCTTGGCCTGGCTCACACGGATGGTGTCGGAAGCCCCCTTGTCATCGGACCCGCGGCGCCCGGCCTTGCGGCGATCTTCGGCCGCTGGGGCTCCGTCCTCGGCGGCGGCCGGGCTTCCCTCTGCGGGGCCCAGGCTCAGCGGATAGAAGGAGAGGGTGGCGTTCGACACGGCCCCAAAGACCTTGCGGATCTCTTCCATGGGCTCGGAGGCCTCGATGAGCATCACCAGGTCGAGGTGGAAGGCCTTGGGCTCGAAGCTGTCGAGGTCCACGAGCGGTTCCCGCGGAATCATCTGCCGGTGGACCAGCCGGCCCACCAGTTCCACCATCTGGAACAGGGAAAAGGGGTTGAAGGCGGTGCCGTAGATGGTGCCGGCCAGCTCGGCCCGGAGGCCCAGGACGGTCTTGCCCCCTGCCAAGAGCGCTTCTGCGGTCTTCCGTCCAGCCTCATCTACGCCAGCCAGTGCCGCCGGAAGATGGAGGTTCCCCATGGCGGCGGCTGCCTGGACGGCCACCGGCCCGGAGGCACCTTTCTTGAGGGACTCGAGGTTCCGGATCAGCTCGCTGGGATCGGGATCCACCGCTTCGCCCTGCTTCCTCACCTGGACGCCCACATCCTCGACCAGGACCTTAAGCATGTCCACGGTCTCGAAGAGCAGTTCCATGATCCGGTCGTTGAGTTCCATGCGGGATTTGCGGAGGTCATCCAGCACGTTTTCGCCAATGTGGGAGAGGGCCTGCACCTTCTGGAGCCCGAGAAACCCAGCCGCCCCCTTGATGGTGTGAACGCTGCGGAAGATGGCGTTCAGCAGGTCCAGGTCGCCGGGCGACTCCTCGAGGGCCAGGAAGTTGGTTTCGATCTGTTCGAAATGCTCCTGTGCCTCGATGAGGAAATCCTCGTAGAAGCTGGGATCGTCGAGGGCGAAATCGCTCATGGCTCACCCGTCCTGTTGGCCGTGCCCCGGCGCCCCTGGATGCCCTGGAGCTGTTCGGTCTCCGCATCAGTCAGAAGCTGCTTGAGTTCGAGAAGGAAGATCATGCTGTTGTCGAGGCGGGCCACCTTCTCGATATAGCGGTTGGCGCCCACGGCGGTGACGGAGGGCGGGGGCCCGAAGCGGTGCAGCTCCACGGGGCGCACCTCGTTCACGGCGTCCACGACAAGGCCCGTGAACACGCCGCCGATGCTCGTGATGAGGATGCGGGAAATGGAGGTCGCCTCGACGCGATCCAGGCCGAAGCGGGTGCGCAGGTCCACCACGGGCATGACCTCCCCGCGCAGATTCAGCACGCCGTCCACGAAATGGGGTGCCCGGGGCACCGGTGTGATCTGACCCGCCATGATGATCTCGCGGACCTCGTGCAGGCGCAGCCCATAGCTCTCGGGGCCGAGCCGGAACACGACCAGCTCGAGGCTGGGGACCGTTTCCTGAGCCCGGGTGTCCGACAGGCCAAGGCCCTGACCCATGGCGGCCACCTTTTCCTGGTCGTCGCCGGTGATGATCTTCAGCACGTTGATGAGACTGACCATGCGGCCCGGCAGCAGAAGGATGCCTTCCAGGTGCTCACGTTCGGACTCGGACAGGGTCTGGGGTGGCGGCAGGGTCTGACCGTCCTGCACCCGGAGGATCTCCTCGATCTCGTCCACCACCACGCCGATCTTCGCGGTGCCGAAGGAAAGCAGCACGACCATATCGCGCTTGCGTTCGGCCTGCCCCTGCTCGATGGACAGGATCTCCGAGAGGTCGATGAGCGGCATGACCTGGTCCCGCAGGCAGATCACCCCCAGCACATAGTCAGGGGCGTCCGGCACCTTGGTCACCGGGGGCAGTTCGACGATCTCCTCGACCTCGTGCAGCGCGATGCCGAAGGATTCGGTTCCCAGCCGGAAGGTGACGAAGGGCCGACCGTCTTCTTCGAGATCCTCTTCGAGATCCTCGGTTCCGCTGCCGAAGGTCCCGGCCATGCCGAACTCCTCCAACTCGGCCCGCCGGGTCAGTTCGGAACTGTCCAGGAGCTTCTCCAGGTGGATCAGGGTGATCAGACGGGAACCCACGGTGACCATTCCCGCCAGGTACTCGGCGCGGATGCCCGCCACCAGGGGGGGCGTCTCCCGGACCGAGTGATCTTCGATGCGCACCACCTCGGCCACCGAATCCACCTGGAGCCCAGTGGGGCCGCTGGCCAGGCGCAGCACGATGATGCGGGTCTTGGCGGTGGTTTCCTGCGAGGCCAAATGGAAGCGGACGCGGCTGTCGATGACGGGAATGATGAGGCCGCGCAAGTTAATGACGCCCAGGATGAAGCTGGGACTGCCAGGTACTGGTGTGACATCGCTACGGTGCGTGATTTCCTGCACCCGATCGATATCCAGACCAAACTCCACGCCGTCCAGCATGAAGGTCACCAGCTGGCCCGAGGGCACCAACTCTGTGGCCAGGAGGGCCTGGGTGGACTCGGCGGCCATGGTTCACCCCTTCTTCTGAGTCTTGAAGGCCTCGATCACGGCATCTGCGTGGGCCTTGTTCTCATCGGGCGTAGTACCGGTCTGAGCGATGGTGTGGCTGATGGAGGGACGCTCCGTATCGCTCTTCAAACCGGTTCCCAGGAGGTCCACGATGTAGTCGTGGATCTGGCGAAGGTGATGGACGATTCGCTCCAGCTTCTGCCTCGTGATGTCCTGGAACTGCATGAGGTCCATGGCCTCGAAGACATTGTCCTGGATCTCCTTGCTGGCGCTCATGACCTCGTGAATGGCCTTCTGGACTCCAGGGGCCTGGGCGCCTTCATGGCTCATGATTTCAGTGATCAGTTGCTGCTGGCGCGACACCAGGCGGCTGATCTGGTCCAGCTGGTCCATGACTTTGTTGGACTCCCGCTCGGTCACAGAAGTCACGGTGTCCAACTCGGAGATGACGTGGCCGCTGCCGTCCTGGTGCGGCTCGGCTTGGGCCACTGGAACCGGCGGCGAGGGCGGCGCCGACACGGCCTCAGGCGCGGGCGCCTTGGCGGCCGGCTTGGCCTTCTTGGGGGACTTGCCGCCTCCGGTGAGGAGGGCGTCGATTTCGGACTGGTCCATAGGTTTGCTCCCTACCCGAGGAGGGACTCGATTTTTTCCTTGAGGGTGTCCGGGGTGAACGGCTTCACCACGTAGTTGTTCACGCCGGCCTGGAGGGCTTCCACGATGTCCTCCTTGGCGGCATTCGTGGTCACCATGAGGATCGGGATGGCCGGATTCTGGACACGCACGGTCTTCACGAACTCGAGGCCATCCATCTCCGGCATGTTCCAGTCGGTGATGATCATTTCCACCCCACCCTGGCCGAGCTTTTCGAGCCCGCTCTTGCCGTTTTCACCCTCGACCACGTCGGTGTAGCCGATGCGGGACAGGGTGTTGATGATGATGCGCCGCATCGTCGAGGAATCGTCCACGATGAGGATCTTCACGGGGGCCTCCTGGAAAGGGTTGAGGAATCGATCAGAGGGGGAGCGGAGGCGCGGTGGCCTCCAGGAACTTCACGAGGGCTTCAAGGTCATCGGGGTAGACGTTCTGAAACTTGACGCCCAGTTCATACCCGCCCGTGTCCATCTGCTCAACACGAACCACCATGCCCAAGGCAACCAGGGGCCGGACATCGGCATCTTGCACCGGGCCGAAGTGGTGTTGGTAGCGGCCCCAACCCGGAACACGCAGTTCCAGCTTGAGCAAGGTGCCCAGGGGGAAGGCCCGGGGGGAATCCACCAGAAGCCCGCCGGCAGACACATCCCGGTAGCTGCTTGTGGCTGGCGCCTCCCCCTTGTGGAAGCTCAATTCCTGGAAGCTCAGACTGGCTTCCAGGGGGATTCGTCGGTACTGTCGCCGTTCCTGACTCATGGGCGTCCTCAGATGGGGGATCGGAGGGGGGGCACCCAGACTTGAATCCTGCAAAAACGACCGCATGCCTCGGCTAGACTTGAAGCCGTGCGCGCGCCCCGCCGGGGCGCACCCCGGAGGTTTCATGCCCGCTGCCCCAGGCCCTTGTCCGATGCAGCCCGTCCAGATGGCGTCCACCCTGGAGCGGCTGGCGGCCGACCTGGTGGCCTGTCTGAAGCCGGAGGAGGAGGTCGTGCTCCTGGGGATCCGGTCCCGGGGGTTGCCTCTGGCCGAGCGCCTGGCCACCCTGCTGAGGGCCACCACCGGGGCCCAGATTCCCGTGGGTTCCCTGGACATCACCCTCTACCGGGATGACCTCACCGAGATGGTGGGAAGCCCCATCGTCCGGCCCACCGAGATCCCCTTCACCCTCAAGGAGCGCACCGTCGTCCTGGTGGACGATGTCCTCTATACCGGGCGGACGGTTCGCGCGGCCCTGGATGCCCTGCTGGACCATGGACGCCCCCGCCGGGTGATGCTTCTGGTCATGGCGGACCGCAGCGGCCGGGAGCTGCCCATCCAGGCGGATCTGGCGGGCCTCCGAGTCGAAGTCCCTCCTGGCCACCGGGTGGCCGTGCGGGTGAAGGAGATTGATGGCGAAGACGGCGTGACCGTGGAGGCCTGCTGATGACCTCCGAACGCTATGTCTTTCCCCACAAGCACCTGCTGGGCATCGAACCCCTCAGCCCCCGGGATATCACCGCCATCCTCGATCAGGCCCAGGCCTTCGAGGAGGTCTGTGAGCGCCCCAGCATCAAGATCGTCCCTGCCCTCCGCAAGAAGCTGGTCGTGAACCTCTTCTTTGAAAACAGCACCCGCACCCGCAACAGCTTCGAGATCGCCGAGAAGCGGCTGTCCGCTGAAATCATCAACTTCGATGCCGATACCAGCAGTCTGAACAAGGGCGAGACCCTCGTCGACACGGCCATGAACCTGGAGGCCATGCATCCAGACCTCATCGTCATGCGCCATAGCGCCCCCGGGGCCCACGCCCTCCTGGCCCGGCACATGAAGGCCAGCATCGTGAACGCCGGGGATGGTTCCCACGAGCACCCCACCCAGGCCCTGCTGGATGCCTACACCCTGCGCAAGCGGTTCGGCCGCCTGGATGGCCTGCGGGTCGCCATCGTGGGCGACATCCGGAACAGCCGCGTCGTGCGTTCCAACCTCTGGCTGCTCACCCGCATGGGTGCCAAGGTCACGCTGGTCGGCCCGCCCACCCTCGTCCCCCAGGAGATGAAGGCCACCTGGCCAGGCATCAAGATCAGCCATGACTTTGATGCCGTGATCCCCGAGCAGGACGCCATCATGATGCTGCGTGCCCAGTTCGAGCGGGGCACCGGCGCCTACATCCCCGGCCAGGGCGAGTACAGCCGCTTCTTCCAGCTCAACCCCACCCGCATGAAGCTCGCGAAGAAGGAGGCGGTGGTGCTCCATCCCGGGCCCATCAACCGCGGCCTGGAGATCACCAGCGACGTGGCCGACGGCCCCAACAACCTGATCCTCGATCAGGTCACGAATGGCGTCCCAGTCCGGATGGCCGTCCTCTACCTGCTGTCCCATCCCCACGGGGAGCAGGTGCCGTGAGCCCTGCACCCCTGGTTCAAGGTCCCATCACCCTCCTCATCCTCGATGGTTTCGGCGATGGTCCCCGGAATGCCTTCGACGCCACCTTTGTGGCCGCCATGCCCCGCTTCAACGCGCTGCGGAAGACCTATGCCACCACGCAGCTGCAGACCAGCGGCGAGGCCGTGGGCCTGCCGGAAGGCCAGTTCGGCAACTCGGAGGTGGGTCACACGAACCTCGGGGCGGGACGGGTGGTCTGGCAGGAACTCACCCGCATCGACGCCGCCATCCGACGCGGCACCTTCCGGGAGAACGGCCCCATTGGCGCCCTGTTGGGTCGCCTGAAGGCCTCTGGGAAGCGCCTGCATCTCCTGGGCCTGGTGAGTGATGGCGGGGTCCATAGCCACCAGACCCACCTGGCAGCCCTGGCCCAGTGGGCCCAGGCCGAGGGCGTCCCCACCACCATCCATGCCATCACCGATGGCCGGGACACGGGCCAGAAGAGCGCCGACGGCTTCCTGCAATGGCTCACTTTCCAGCTGCGGGCCTGCCCTCTGGTGACCCTTGGCTCTGTCTGCGGGCGTTACACGGCCATGGACCGGGACAAACGCTGGGAGCGCACGGAGCAGGCCTGGAAGCTGTATGTGGATGGCGAGGCCCCCCACCAGTCCCCGGACGCCCTGGCAGCCATCGCCGCCGCCTATGCTCGCGGCGAGACCGATGAGTTTGTGGCCCCCACCAAACTCAATGCCTTCCATCCCATCGCGGACGGCGACGGGGTGCTGTTCTTCAACTTCCGGGCGGATCGGGCCCGGCAGATGTCCCATGCCCTGGTGCATCCTGCCTTCTCGGGTTTCACCCCCAAGCACCGCCCCGCCGTGCAACTCGTCACGTTCACAGCCTACGACGCGGAACTGGATCCCTACCTCTCCGTGGCCTACCCGCCCCAAAGCCTCGACCACATTCTTGGTGAGCTCATCAGCGCGCAGGGCTGGAAGCAGTTCCGCACGGCCGAGACCGAGAAATACGCCCATGTGACCTACTTCTTCAATGGGGGGCGGGAGGTGCCCTTCGAAGGGGAGGAGCGCCGTCTGGTGCCCTCGCCCAAGGTCGCCACCTACGACCTTCAGCCCGAGATGAGCCTGGCGGACGTGAGCCAGGGCCTGGAATCGGCCATCCGATCGGGCGAATACCGCCTGCTGGTCTGCAACCTGGCCAACCCGGACATGATCGGCCACACCGGCGATCTCGCCGCCGCCGTCACCGCCTGCGAGGCTGTGGACGCCGCCGTGGGCCGCATCGCGGATGCGACCCTGGCCATGAACGGCGCCCTCTTCATCACCGCTGATCACGGCAACTGCGAGTGCATGCGGGGCGAAGACGGCAACCCCCACACCGCCCACACCCTGAATCCCGTCCCCGCCGTGCTGGTCGCCGCAGGCTTCGAAGCCCACCAGCTCCACGGTGGCGGGGCCCTCAGCGATGTGGCACCCACCCTGCTCAGGCTGCTCGGGTTACCTCAACCTGAGGTCATGGACGGGAAGAGCCTGCTCCCCTCATGAGCACGCGCAGCGCGATAGGCGGAGGTCCCGCGTGAGCCCGAAGCAGGAGCGAAGGGCCACTTTGCCGAAGGCGAAGCCCGCGGGGCGAGGCACAGGGAGGCTCCGCCTCGGCAAACGCAGCGCGTCGGAGCACGCGCAGCGCGCGATAGGCGGGGGTGCCGCGTGAGCCCGAAGCAGGAGCGAAGGGCCACCTTGCTGAAGGCGAAGCCCGCAGGGCGAGGCACAGGGAGGCTCCGCCTCGGCAAGCGCAGCGCGTCGGAGCACGCGCAGCGCGCGATAGGCGGAGGTACCGCGTGAGCCCGAAGCAGGAGCGAAGGGCCACCTTGCTGAAGGTGAAGCCCGCAGGGCGAGGCACAGGGAGGCTCCGCCTCGGCAAGCGCAGCGCGTCGGAGCACGCGCAGCGCGCGATAGGCGGAGGTACCGAGTGAGCCCGAAGCAGGAGCGAAGGGCCAC
>JAVBYJ010000039.1 GCA_030824075.1 Geothrix sp. | reverse complement strand
AGGATGGCGATGCGGGGGAGCTTCGCCTTCTCCTCTTTCGAGAGCTTTTTCTGGGCGAAGACCGGCGCGCTGATCGCGAACACCGCCAGGAGAGGAAGGAGCAAATGGCGAAGACGCATGGGAACTCCAGATCCGAACGAGGGCAACGAGGGCTTAGTCGTCGATGAGCTTGCTGCGCAATTCCTTGCCCAGCTTGAAATAGACCACGCGCTTTGGGGGTACCTGGATGCTTTCGCCACTACGTGGGTTACGGCCCTGGCGGGCCCGACGGTCCCGCAAGCGGAAGCTCCCGAAACCACGCAGTTCCACGCCTTCACCCGTCTTGAGGGACTCGATGATGCTCTCAAGGAAGGTATTGACCAGGAGATCCGCATCCTTCTTTCCCAGTTCGAGGCGCTCCATCAGATGACGGGATAGGTCGGCCTTGGTGAGGGTCTCCATCGCTTCCATGGGAACTCCGAGGGGTGTGGGTCTCAGGTGGCTTGAGGGCAGTCCTCAATAAATCCCCATCCGAGGCCCGCGGTCAAGGGGTACATCTTCACCTATTTAAAAAAAAGCGGGGGCACCAGGCCCCCGCCCTTACGGAACCGGTTTTCACCGATCCCTTCAATCCATGAGCCATTCCAGGAGAAACCGGGGGCCTTCTCCGCTCCCGCCATGGGTGCGGTAGTCCCGCTCCTTGCCCGACCAGCCACCCGATAGGTCCACATGGGCCCAGGACCCGCCACCGACAAACTCGCGAAGAAAGAGCCCCGCCGTGATGGTGCCGCCCCAGCGGATGCCGGTGATGTTCTTGAGATCGGCAAGTGGGCTCTTCAGCTGGTCCGTGTACTCCTCGACCAGGGGCAGCTGCCAGAGGTGTTCCCCCACGGAGCCGCCGGCATCCATGAGGTGGTCCACCAGCTTCTGGTCCGTCCCCATCACGGCGGACACGCCATCCCCCATGGCGACAAGGGCAGCCCCGGTGAGGGTGGCCAGGTCCACGATGTGGTCAGCGCCCAGTTCCCCCGCCAGATGAAGGAGATCCGCCAGCACCAAGCGGCCTTCAGCGTCCGTATTAAGCACTTCGATGGTCTTGCCGGAACGGCTGCGGAGCACATCACCGGGCTTGTAACTCGATCCCGAGGGCATATTCTCGGCCAAGCCCATCAGGCCCGTCACCTGGATGGGGACCTCAAGCTGGGCGCAGGCCACGAGGGTGGCCAGCACGATGGCGGCGCCAGTCATATCGTCTTTCATCGTTTCCATGCCGGAGGCATCCTTAAGGGAAAGACCACCCGAATCGAAGCAGACCCCCTTGCCCACCAGCACCACATGTTTCTTGGGTTTCTCCTTCGGCTTGTATTCGAGCTTGACCACCCGGGGAGGCCGGACGCTGCCCTGGCCCACGGCAAGCACCGACCGGAAACCGCCCTTTTCGAGCGCCGGCACATCCAGAACCTCGCAATGAAGCTTGTGCTGCTTTGCCAGCTTTACAGCCATTTCTGCGAAAATTTCGGGATAGAGGTCCCCCGCAGGCGTATTGGCCAGGTCCCGCACACGATGGCAGGCGGCCACGCCGATCTCGACCATCGGTAGCTTGCGGCGGGCCTTCCGGGTGTCATCCCCGTTGGTGAAGATCTCAATGGAGGCGAACTGCTTCGGGTCCTGTTTGCCCCCCTTGAACGCGACGAAATCATAGTTGGCAAGCAGCGCCCCTTCCGTCACTGCCACCTGCACCGCATCATGGTCGATGGTGGATGTGGAGGGCGAAAGCACACCGATCTTCTTCCATTTCTTCTTGAGACAGAACCGGGCCGCAGTACCGACGGCCTTGCGGATCTTGTTGATGGTCACCTTTTCTTCATCACCAAGGCCTACCAGGACCATCCAGCGGCTCTCCTTGACACCATTGGGATGATGGAGGGGAACAACTTCAAGATAGTCCGCCTTGAAATCCTCTTCATCCATCACCTGTCGGGCCACCTTGCTGATGGCGAGTGGCAGGCGATGGCGCTCACGTCCGGAGAACACGGGAACAATGAGCGCATCTCCCGCAAAGTCCTTGCCGGTCTGAGAACTGATATCCACTGAAGGCATGGGGGTTCCTCCTTTTCAAAAGCCTAAGACCGGGTGGGAAAAAAGGAAAGCCCATTTTTCGTTCGTTATATGTCACAAGAATGCAATTTGTTAGTGCCTTTTTTTCAGACGCTAGTTGACAGGTGCAGTTCCAGATTCCGATGGGAAGATGTCCCCATGGACCTCGTTCCCAGGCATCGCACGCCCTTCCAGCTTCCGGGCCCCTGGCCCGCCTGTGCGCAGGAGCTGGTGCGAGGGGGCTTCGCTTGGCTTCACTCCGGGGATACCGGGGAAGCGTTTCTGGCCCTTCCGGGACCGGTCCTCACCTCCACCTGGGGTGGCCAGGCCTGGACCACCCGCCTCGGACCGGTCCCCCTGCCCCACTCTCCGTGGGAGGCCCTCGCATGGGTCCTGACCGAAGGGCCTATCCCCTGGATCGGTGCGGCCACCTTCGAGCTGGCCTGCGACGAGGCGAACCTTCCACGCAAACCACTTGAAAATGGTTACTTGGGACAACATTGGACGGCCGTGTCCGAGGCTTTGCATGTAAAGGATGGGAAGGCCGAACTCTGGTCCTGGACCCCCCACCCACCCGACCCTGCCGCCTGGGAGGCTCGCCTCACGCCGGTCAGTGGGCTGGGCAGGGCTTCACTCAGGCTGACCCCGGCATGGAATGAGCTCACGCACCGGGCAGCCGTGCAACGCATTCAGGAACGCATCCTGGATGGCGCCTTCTACGTGGCGAACCTCTGCGTACCGTTCGAGGGGCGCCTTGAAGGGGATCCAGTGGCCTTCGTGCTTTCGGCCTTCCGCCGGGCCCGACCTCCCTTCGGCGCCCTGCTCGACCTCGGTGGCCAGCGTCTCCTGAGCCTCAGTATGGAGCGCCTGCTGGCCCGCCGGGGCGACCGGCTCTGGTCCCAACCCATCAAGGGAAGTGCGCCCCTGAGCGGAGACCTGGAGCACGACCGGGCGGCGGCGGAGGCCCTGGCCGCCGACCCCAAAGAGCGCGCGGAACACACCATGATCCTCGATCTGGTGCGCAACGACCTGGGGCGAGTGGCCCAGCCCGGATCGGTGCAGGTGACTCGCCCCATGGCGGTGGAACCCTACCCCACCGTCCAGCATCTGGTCAGTACCGTGGAGGCCACGGCCAAGCCGGGGCTGGGCCTGGTCGACCTCCTCCGCGCCGTGTTGCCGGGCGGGAGCATCACCGGGGCACCGAAACACGCGGTCTGCAGCCACCTGGCCCAGGCCGAAGCGGGCCCCCGAGGGTTCTACTGCGGAGCGGTCGGATGGATCTCGCCCAGCGGAGATCTGGACTTGGCCCTGCCCATTCGCACCGCCCAGATCCGGGGGGAGCACCTCAGCTATTGGACGGGGGGTGGCATCACCCGCCGAAGCGATCCCACCCGGGAATGGGAGGAACTGCACCTCAAGACCCGCGCGATCACGGGCTGATCAGGCTGCACTGGCCCGCTTCAGAAGCGCCTCGAACTGCTCGAAGAGGTGGGCCCGGGGGCCCTTGGGCTGGCGCTTCAGCACCATCCCCGCCTGCTCAGGGGTGCGCCCGCCCTTGGTCTGATTACAGGCCAGACAGCAACCCACCAGGTTCTGCCAGGTGGTGGATCCGCCCTGACAGAGCGGCAGCACGTGATCCACCGTCGTGGCTTTCTTCTGGCACCCCTCGTACTGGCAGACGTAGTGGTCCCGGCGCAGCACCCGGCGTTCCAGGCGGCCCAGGAGCAGCTTCGAATCGCTGCAGGCCTGAGCGTGGGGAAAGATGATCAATTCCAGGCGGCCTTCCAGGTTGCCGTGGCGCTCGAACGTCACGGGGTTGAGCACATGGGCCCGGCCGGACACGACGGCGCACAAGGCCCGGCGGCGGCTGACTTCCTGCATGGGGACATAGTTCCGGTCCACGGCGATCACCTCGCCGATTCCGTGAC
Organism: Geothrix sp.; assembly: GCA_030824075.1. Classification (GTDB taxonomy): domain Bacteria; phylum Acidobacteriota; class Holophagae; order Holophagales; family Holophagaceae; genus Geothrix. Next base: position 21,991 of record JAVBYJ010000039.1, on the reverse strand, counting down.
GTTCACGTCCCTTCAGCATCGCCCCCCCGGGATTTGCCCGAATCCTAAGGCAACCCGGGGATTTGTGAAGTGAATTATTCGTCACCACCTGGCAACGGCAGGTCCGGAATGCGGCCGCTCGGAACCTCCGACAGGGTCCCGAGCGGAGGTACGACCTCCGGTAAAGCCTCCACCGAGGCCAGTCGCCGCTCCATGACCGCCTTCCGCCTGGAGACATCGCTCAGCTTCTCGCTGGCTTCTCCCAACTTCTTTTGCACGGCCTCCAGCACTTCACCGAACTTTCCGAACTCGTATTTCACGTGGCCCAGTACCTTCCAGGCCTCGGACCCCTTCTTGCTGATCGCCAGGGTCTTGAAGCCCACCTGGAGGCTGTTGAGGAAAGCGGTGAGCGTGGTCGGTCCCACAAAGGTGACCTTGCATTCCCGCTGAATCCGTTCGAACAACCCGGGTCGACGCAGGGCCTCCGCGTACAGCCCCTCGAAGGGCAAGAACAGCAACGCGAAATCCGTGCTGTGGGGCGGGGCGATGTATTTATCACGAATGTCCCGGGCCTGGGAGAGCAGGCGCGCCTCCAGGGCCCGGCCCGCCGCTTCCACGCCGGCCAGGTCCGCGACCTCGTAGGCCTCCATCAGCCGCTGGTAATCCTCAAGGGGGAACTTCGCGTCGATGGGCAGCCAGACCGTGGCACCCTCCTCGGTCCCCGGCAGCTTCACCGCATATTCGACCACTTCGCCGGATCGCGGCTTCACCTTGACGTTGGACGCGTACTGCCCAGCGGCCAGGAACTGCTCCAGCAGCGCCCCCAATTGAGCCTCGCCCAGCACTCCACGCGTCTTCACGTTCGTCAGGGCCCGCTTGAGGCCACCCACATCCTGGGCCAGTCCCTGCATTTCACCCAACCCTTTCTGGACCTGCTCCAGCCGTTGAGCGACGAGGCTGAAACTCTCTCCCAGCCGCCGCTCCAGGGCCTCGTGCAGCTGCTCATCCACGGTGCGGCGCATCTGCTCGAGCTTGGCTTCGTTGGAGGTCTGCATGGATTCAAGGCGCTGCTGGACCTGCTGACGCAGCAGCTCGAGCTGGGCAGCCTGTTCGGCGCGAGCCTGCCGGAGGGCGTCCTGGGTGCCGGCCGTCAGCAGGCGGAACCCCTCCCCCAGTTTCTCCGCCTGGGCCGTGCGCATCTGGCCCAACTCTCCCGTCAGGGGCTGAATCAGCGACACAAGGGCCTGCTGCGTTTCGGTGCGGTTCCGGGAGGCCAGTTCCTCCGCGTGGCGCCGCAACCCTTCGAAGAACAACGGCCCTGCAGGCCGCCTAAAGACCGCCGCGCCAGCCGCGGCAAGGGCCAGGGTGCAGGCCAGCAGGGAGAGGATCAGTGGGAAGTCCATGCCCCATCATGGCCGTCAGGGTTGGTCAGGGACTGTCCATTCGGCCCATCGCCCTTCCTGATCCGGTCGCAGGGATAGTTCGGCTACCCAACCCGTGGGCCAAGGGCCAGAGACCCCGCCCGCCCACTCGACGACGAGACGATCCGAGGATCCCGCCTGCTCCTCCAGGCCAAGGGACCAAATCCCTTCAGGTCCGGTTCGGAAGAGGTCCAGATGGAAGAGCTGGCCGCCGGGATGCTCATAGCGATGCAGCACGGCATAGGTGGGCGAGGCCACCTCATCGGGGTCCCCGCCCAGTCCCCGCAGGAAGCCCCGAGTCCAGGTGGTCTTTCCGGCACCCAGTTCGCCTCGCAGCAGCCAGGTCCCACCAGGCGGGGTGAGGCGGGCCAGGGCCTCGCCCAAGGCCTCCGTGGCCACATCGTCGGTCAGGAACCGTTCAGCCACGCAGCAGCTCGGGAAGCAGCCCGGCCAGGTCCCGGGGAAGCAGGCCCGCCCCGGGGAGGCGGTCTGCGGCAGCGCCGTGGAACCAGGCCGCAGCCGCCGCGGCTTCACGCATGGGCAGGCCCTGGGCCCGGAAACCCGCCACCATACCGGCCAACAGATCGCCGCTACCCCCCGTCGCCATGCCCGGATGGCCCGTGGGATTGATCCAGAGGTCTCCCCCTGCGCCCCCGGCAATGACACTCTGGGCACCCTTCAAAATCAGGACGCCAGGCTTCCCGACGGCCACCTGGCGGGCCTGGGCCAGGCGCTCGTCCATCAGGAGGGGTCGCGAGAGCCGGAAGAGCCGTGCGAATTCACCCGGGTGGGGCGTAATGGCCGTGCCGGGCCGCTCCATCCAGCGCCGGCCCTCGCCCTCTTTCAGGGCAGAGGCATCCACCACCAGCGGACCATCCCAGTCCGGCACTTGGGAAATACCCCCAGGGCCCACCAGGAGGACATCCACCTCTTCGGGCAGGGACCCACTCCAGGACCGCACCATGGCTTCGGGCACCTGGCCTGCGACTTCGGCACGAACCTCCGGCTCCGTCAGCACCGTCACCAGGCCCGCGCCCACACGCAGCGCACCCAGGGCCGCCAGCACCGCCGCCCCGCTCATCCCCAGGCTGCCAGCCCGGATGGCCACATGACCGAAGCTGCCCTTGTGAGCGTTCCAGGCGCGGGGCGGGAGAACCGGGCGTTCCAGCAACTGCATGCCGGCCTTCGGCGCCTGGTCCAGCGGAAGGGGGATCACCGAAATCACACCGCAGCACTCCCGTGCAGGAAGGAGCCCATGGCAAACCTTGAGCGCCCCAAAACACGCCGTCAGCCTGGCCTGCACGACTTCACCCGGGATTTCGGCCGCACTGGGGTCCAGCCCCGAGGGCAAGTCCAGGGCCATGACCGGCAGGCCGCTGGCATTCAACGCCTTCACCCAAGTGACGGCCGGCCCCTCCAAGGGTCGCGTGGTGCCCAAACCAAAGAGGCCGTCCACAACCCAACCCCGCCAAGTCCGCATGACCTCAGATGGTTCCTGGGCGGTCTGCACCTCGCCCCCCAGGCCCTTCCAGAGCCGGGCCTGGATCGCCGCGTCCCCGCGCCACTCAGGCTGGGCGAAGGGGGACCACACCGCCACCTCGCAGCCCTGCAACCGCGCGAGCCGCGCCACGGCCAGGGCATCGCCCCCATTGTTCCCGGGACCGGCCAGCACGTGGACCGGCTCGCCGGGTGGAAGCAGAGCCAGGGCCCCCATGGCGGCGTGCTCCTGGAGGATCAGCGACGGAATGCCCCAGCCCTCAATGGCCTGGCGCTCCGCAGCCCGCATCTCGTCGGCAGTGAGGAGGGAGATCATGGGAACAGTCTAGGCCTGTTTGCCCAGGAAGACGGCCAGGGCTCTGGGAAACAGCTCCATCTCCGCCGTGTAGACCCGCTTCTGAAGCGCCTCCGGGGTGTCGCCCGGCAGGACCGGCACCCGCATCTGAGCGAGAATTTGTCCGTGGTCGTACTCGCCGTCCACCAGGTGCACCGTGGCGCCGGATTCCACCTCGCCAGCCTCCAGCACCGCGCGATGGACATGCATACCGTACATACCGGGCCCGCCGTACTGGGGCAGCAGGCCCGGATGGATGTTGAGGATGCGCCCTTCCCAGCGCCTGGGCACGGTCAGTTTCTTCAGCCAACCGCAGAGGCAGATCACCTCTGCACCGGCGGCTTCAGCGGCCTGGTAGCAGGCCTCGGAGAAGGCTTCGTCCGACTCGAAATCGGTGCGCATGATCACCGTCGTCGGTAGCCCTTCCGCCTCGAGCCGGGGGATGCCCCCAGCCTTGGCCGTGGAGGCGAGGCCCAGCACCGGGAGTGCCGGAACCCGGCCCTCCTGGCAGGCCCTGAGCAGGTTCAGGGCGTTGCCGCCGGTGCCGGAGATAAAGAAGGCGATGCGTTTCACTGGAGGGCTGTCAGCACGGCCACATCCGCGATGTCCTGGGGACTGCAGCCGCGGCTCAGATCATTGGCCGGACGGGCCAGGCCCTGGAGAAAGGGCCCGATGGCAGCGCATCCGCCCATGCGTTCGGCAATCTTGTACGAGATGTTGCCGGCGTTGAGGTCCGGGAAGACCAGCACGTTCGCCTGACCCGCCACGCTGGATCCCGGCGCCTTGCGCTGGCCCACGGAGGGCAACAGGGCGGCATCGGCCTGCAGCTCACCATCCACGGCAAGATCCGGCGCCTTCTCTTTGATAATGGCCAGGGCGGCGCGGACCTTGTCCACGCAGGAATGCTCGGCGGAACCGCGGGTGGAGAAGCTGAGCAGGGCCACCCGGGGCTCCACGCCCATGACACTGCGGGCGTTCTCCGCGGCGGCAATGGCGATATCCGCCAGCTGCTCGGGCGTGGGATCGGGCACCACGGCGCAGTCCGCGAAGAGCACGGCGCCCTGCTCCCCAAAGGAGGGGTCGGGGTGGATCATCAGGAAAAAACTGGAGACCGTCTTGATGCCCTTGGCGGCGCCGATGGCCTGGAGGCAGGCACGCACCGTCTCGGCAGTGGTATTCAAGGCGCCGGCCACCATGCCATCACAGTGCCCTGCCTGCACCAGCATGGCCCCGAACCAGAGCGGGTTGTGCACGGCTTCCAGGGCCTGCGCTTCGGTGATGCCCTTGGCCTTGCGGCGCTCGTAATAGGCACCGGCCAATTCGGGCAGCAGGCTGCTGGTGGCAGGATCCATCAGGGCCGCCCCCTGCAGAGAAAGTCCCAGGGCCGACCCCCGTGTCGTCATGTCGCTGGGATCCCCCAACAGCGTGAGTCGGCAGAGGCCTTGATCCAGCAGCAGTTGAGCGGCTTGGAGGGTGCGATCATCCCGGCCCTCGGGGAGCACGATGTGGCGTTGCAGATCCTTGGCGCGGGCGCGAAAGCGCTCCATCCAGTGAAGGTGGTTGGCGTGAGTCATGGGTTCCTCCGGTTTCAGGATATGAGCTGGGACGAGGGTGGGTCTGCAAGGAAGGTGTGGGGGTCCTGGCCGGTGCGATCCCGGAAGACGTCCGCCAGGCTGGGGGCGCCTGAACTGACCTCGTCGATATACATCGCCTCGACGCGGTGCATGGGCAGGAACCGGGTCCCCAGCGCCACCTGATCAGCCTGCCCCGTACGGACGAGGGAAAGCACTTCCTCCCAGGGGGTCAGGTCGAGTCCGCGGACGGCAATGCCCGCAGGGTCCAGCCCGAGCAGGCAGCCCCAAACGCGCTCACGCGGGGCCTGGAGCACCACCACCACGAGGTCGCCGGATCGGAAGGGCATGGTCAGGGGCATGGATCAGACTCCTTCTCGGATCTTACAGGGCGGGGCCTTCGACGATGAGGCGGCCTTCGGTGAAGCTCTCCATGGCCCAGGCGGGACCCTCGAATCCGTTGCCACTGGCCCCAACACCACCGAAGGGCGCCGCGTCGAGACGGAAAGTGGGCGGCAGATTCAGGAGCACGCCACCCGCCCTCAGCTTCGAGGCCGCCAATCGCAGGTTCCGCTGGTCCCGGCTGTAGGCGCTGGCCCGCAAGCCGAAGCGGGTGGTAGCGGCACGATCAAGGCCCTCTGCGAACGTGTCCACGGCCGTCAATACAGTGACGGGAGAGAACGCCTCTTCGCACTGGAAGGGGTCGTCTTCGGGCAAACCCGTCAGGATGGCCGGGGGCAACAGGGCACCCTGGCGCTGTCCCCGCAGCAAGACTTCAGCGCCTGCCGCCACGGCGCGATCCAGACTTTCATCCACCCGCCTGGCGGTAGCCTCGTCGATGACCGGCCCCACCACCGTGGCGGGATCCATGGGATCGCCCACGGGCATGGCCCTCACAGCCTCGACGAAGGCCGGGACAAAGGCCGCCCAGAGGTTGCGATGCACGTAGATCCGCTGCGCCTTGGAGCAGCTCTGCCCAGCCCCGGCCACCGCTGCGGGGGCGACCTGCCGGGCCACGGCCACCGCATCCACGCCCTCGTCCACCACCACGGCGCCGTTCCCCCCCAGTTCCAGCAGGAGGCGCTTGCCAGCCAGCACGCGTTCCAGGTGTCTTCCCACGCGCTCGGAGCCGGTGAAGCTCACGGCGGCGATGCGAGGGTCCTGGGCCAGTGCCTCGGCGACGGCCGGATCCGGTCCGGCCAATTGCATCAGATGGACCGGCGCCGCCACCTGGAGCCGCGCCGCCTCGAAACTCTCCCAGAGCAGGCGGGAGGTATGAGGGGCCTGGGGGCAGGATTTCCAGATCACACTGCAACCCGCACCCAAGGCGGGGGCCACTTTATGCACCGCCAGATTCACCGGAAAGTTGAACGGCGTGATCGCCAGCACGGGGCCAAGGGGAAACCGCCGCAGCACGGCCTGGCAGCCCTCCGCGCCCGGCATGAGGTCGTAGGGGACCGCCACTTCACCAAAGGAGGCCACGGCCTCAATGGTGGCCCGCAGCGTCATTTCGGCCCGTCCGACTTCGCCCCGAGCCAGGGTGATGGGCTTGCCCGTTTCTTCGGTGATCCTGAGGGCCAGATCGTCCCGCACCAGCGCCACCTGCTCGGACCAGGCCTCAAGCAGATGCCGCCGATCCAGCCTTGAAGCGTCCTTCCAGGCCCCAAAGGCCCGCAGCGCATCCACCACCATCCCTTCCCACACCTTGGCGCTCATGGCCCTCCCTCTCCCGGAAAGATCCGTCGGTTACAGCAAGCTTACCTCGAGGTCAGCCATCCGTTCTCCCGCCTGCGGGTAGACTGGGGACAGGAGTTCCAACATGACCAAGCCGCTCATCCCCGCCGACCTCCTGAAATCCGTCCAGACTTCTGATAAACCTGCCACCACCGCCAGTGCGGCCAAACCCAAGAACAACGCCGGTCCCAAGCCAGCCGTGCGGGCCTCCACCAAGCCCCAGGGCAAGTCAGGCGTGGCCCACACCCGCATGAGCAACCGCGGGAAATAGGTCTCAGCTCTGGATCCAGGCTACCAATAGGGCCGCCGCCAGTGAGGCCCCCAAGATCCCGGCGGGCCGTCTCCCAAAGGCTGGTCCTCCAGAGATCCAGGCGATTCCCGCTTTGACAAGGGTATTGCTGGCGATGGCGAGGATGATCGCCAGCACGGCGGTGGTGGCGGATAGGCCCACGCCGCGAACCTGACTGCTCACCGCCAGGGTGATGGCATCGACATCGGCCAGACCTGAAAGCCCAGCGGCAACCAGCAAACCCCGGTTCCCGAACCAGGCGCGCGCCGCCGCGGAAACCAGCAGAACCGTGGCCAGCGCAAGCCCCCAACCCACGGCGCGCTTGAGCTGGAAGGGATTCTGAAGCGGGTTGTCCTCCCTTCCCACCTTCATGACCCCCGTACGATAGATCCATCCGCTGGCGCCAAGCAGCACCAGTTCCATGGCCGCCACAGGCAGCAGCAAGAGTCTGGTGAGGGCCGGCCCTGCCACGACACCCGCGAGGATGGCCACGCGGAGACCCATCATGGCGCAGGCCAGCATCACAGCCACCTGGCCAGGCTCGCGGAGGGAATCGTCCGCACGGGCCTGCCGCGACATGGTGACCGTGACCATGGTGGAACTCACCAGGCCGCCCACCAGCCCGATCGCCACCGCGCCCCGACGCGAGCCCAACACGCGGTTCAGCACATATCCAAGGAAGTCTACCGCCGCGACGAGGGCCACCATCCAGCCCACCTTGCGCGGCGACAACACGGCCCAGGGATCCAGCGTCCTGACGGGCAACAAGGGGAGGAGAATCGCGAAGACGATGAGCAACTGGATGGAGGCGGTCAGGTCCTCACGATGCAGTTTGGGAACCCAGGCGCGGATCCAGGGTTTCGACAACAGAAGCAGCGTAACGAGGACTCCCACCGCCACCGCCAGCAAGGCGTCCCTGGTGAGCAGCATACCCAGCAGGGGTGCCGTGAGGGCGGCCATCTCCGTGGTGACGCCACGGTCTGAGGCACTGGTCGCGTAGTAGGAGAGGCCGATCATCACCGCAGCGAGAGCCATCACCGTCATCGGCATGGCAAGACTCTGGCCACCCACCTTCACGGAGATCCATCCCAGCAGGGTGAGCAGGGCGAAGGTGCGGGCTCCCAGGCTTCCATGCGATGCCTCCATCTGGTCGGATTCCCCTCGGGGTTTGAGGTCCTCCCGTTCCACTGGGCTGTGTTCGAATCCGCTGCGTTCCCGCTCAAGGCCCATCATGAGCCCCAACGCTGCGGCCATGACGGCTTCTCTCAGGGTGGTCAGGTCCAGGATGAGCATGTTGCCTCCCCTTGATCGCTAATCGGCCAGGCTCCAGATCTGGATCTGGCTGGTGTGCTTCAGCACCTCGGCCACAAGGTCGGGGGCCGCAGATCCGAAGGTGCGTACCCGGAATGCGTCACCGCCCGGCAGATGCACGACATGGATCGAGGCCCCGCCAGGGAAATTCGGATGCCGCGCCAGGGGCCGGCCGAGGGACTCCAGGTCGAGCGAATCGAGCCAGCCCGCCGGCAGCGGGGCCGTGCGCGCCCCTGGAACCAGGGCCCCCACCTCGCGGGCCTGGAGCAGAACCAGGTGCCAGGAGCCGTGTTCCAAGCCACACCAGCAAAGAAAGGGAGGAAGGGCACCGAATCCGATGCCGCCCTTGCGCAGCTCTGGCCAAGCCCGCAGCGAAGGAAGGCCCGCCTCATCCGCCGCTTCCATGGCCAGGACCGCCAGATCAGGCGAAGTCGGGGGGATCCAGGGGGCCACGCTCAACATAGGTCGAGCATCGCATATCGGGTAGGCTGAGGCCCATGTGTACGACGCCTCATCGCGGATGGACCGGACCAGACCTAACCTTCGGAGGGCTTTGATGACAGCACCGAAGCCTGTCATCGCCACCGGTCAGCAGATCGGCGCCGGGTGGACTCCTGCCCTTTCCGTAGCCAAGGCCCTGGCGGCCCTGGCCGAGGCCCGTCGCACAGGCGCAGAGGCCGTCTACTGGCTGGCGGACGAGGATCACGACCGCTCCGAGGTGGCCTCCGTGACCGGCTGGAACGGAAACCGGATGCTCCGCCACCGGTTCCGCTTCGACACGCGCCTCGGCACTGCCACGGGGTGGTTGCCCTGGACCCCAGATCACCAGGCTGAGGCGGTTGCCCTATGGGGTCCGCTGCCCGATCCAGAGGCGCCCACCCTGCGGGGCCATGTTCTGGCCCTGGGCAGGCCCCTCTGGGAGCGCGGCCTCCGTCCCTTCTCGCCCACGGATCCCAAGGCCCGGGATCCCATCCAGGCCGAACTGGAACGCTGGCGAGCTATGGATCTGGAGACCCACCTCCTCCGGCAGGCCGGATCCCTGGAGGCCGAGGGCGCACCGCTCCCTCTGGATCCGCGCGTGCAGGCCGCCTGGTTTGACCTGGATCCCCGTTCGGGGCGGCGGCAGCGGCTGGATCCCGGCACCCCGTTGCCCGAAGGCCACTGGCTCAGCCCAGGCGCCGCCATTCGCCCGCTTATGCAATCGCTGCTGTTGCCCGTAACGGCGGTGGTACTGGGACCCTCCGAGCGGGCCTACTGGCGCCTTTGCGAACCCCTGTGGGAGCGGGTGGGCCTGTCTGCGCCGAGAATCCTCCCGCGTCCGAGCGTCTTTGTCGTGCCCCGAGGTTTCTCCGTGGCCGCTGAACAACTCGACGCCCTCCGACTCGGCGCCTGGGATCGCCTTGCGTCGTGGCCCGGAACCCTTCCCACAGCACAGGTTCAGACCGCGAATCCGGATCCATCCTGGCCCGAGCCGCTTCAAGCGCGCTTCCAGCGAGAGCAGGCGCGGGCCCACGAACGGCTGGCCAAACTGGACCGGCGTCTGCACCGGGAGGCGGCGGCCGCCCTGCTCGGAGGCGATCCTGAATACCTGCGCCAGGCCCTCTTTCCTTTCAGCGTCCCCCAGGAACGCGTGATGCCCGGGGTTCCCTGGCTTCGGAACGGCGCCCTGCTGGATGCCATCCTGGATCGCATGGACGGCGCGACATCCGTGATCCTGCTGGAGGAACCATGAGCCCCGATTCCGACCACCTTGGCCTCGATATCCTCGCTCTGGGAGCCCATCCGGACGATGTGGAAGTCCATGTCGGCGGAATCCTGGCCCTGGCCTCGGACCGCGGCCTCAAGGCCGCCATTCTCGACCTCACAGCGGGCGATCTCGGCACCCGCGGCACCGCGGATACTCGCCGCGCCGAGGCGCAGGCAGCCGCGCAGATTCTTGGTGTGCCGCGCCTCGTGCTTGATTTTCCCGATGGCCGCTTCACCGAGGACGAATCCTACCGGCAGCGGCTGATGGCCGAGATCCGCCGCCTCCGCCCGCGCGTCATGATCCTTCCCGCGCCGGACGATCGCCATCCCGACCACCGCCGGGCCCACCGGCTGGCCCTGGAGTCCGCCTATTACGCCGGCCTGAAGAACTACCCCTGCCCCGGTGCGCCCTGGCGGCCTGAAGCCCTGGCGTGGGTGGGTGGCGAGAATCCGGGTCCGCCCGACCTGCTGGTCGATGTGAGTGCCGTGTGGGAACGACGCATGGCCGCCTTCGACGCCTTCGGCAGCCAGTTCACCCAGGATCCCTCGCAGCCCGTCACGCGCATCGCCCACCCCGCCTTCCGCCGCGGGGTCCTGGGCCGGGCCATGCACTGGGGTTCGCTCCGCATGTGCGACTGGGCCGAAGGCCTGTGGTGCGACAGGCCCGTGCCGAAAGCCTTGATCCAGCTTGCGGCTCGACTGGAAACCCCTGCGTGAATCGCTTCGAATCGGACCTCCTCGCGCAGATTCAGCGCCGGGGTGACGGCGTCAGCGGTCGCGTGCTGGTGGCCTGCTCGGGCGGAGGCGATTCGGTGGCCCTGCTGGTGCTGCTCTGGACGCTCCGCAAGAGTCTGGGGCTCGATTTGTCCGTGGCCCATGCGGATCACGGCCTGCGGCCAGAATCGCAGGAGGACGCGGACTTCGTGCGTCACCTCTGCCGGGCCCTGGATCTGGATCTGGCGGAGGCCTCGCTGGGCGTGAAGGCCCATGCCCAGGAACGGGGGCTCGGGATCGAAATGGCGGCGCGGGATCTGCGCTGGGACTGGCTGCGGCAGGAGGCCGAACAGTCGAGCGCCTGTGCCGTGGCCACGGGCCACACCCTGGACGATCACACCGAAACCGTATTCCTGCGGCTCACGCGCGGCGGCGGCCTGGGTTGCCTGCGTCCCCTGGCTCCCCGTCAGGACCCACGCTGGTCGCCCCTCGCCCAAACGCGCCGCGCAGACCTGCGGACCTACCTGATTTCGAAGCATATCCCGTGGCGGGAGGATGCCAGCAATGCGGAACCCTTCACCGCCCGCAACCGCTGGCGGCCCCTTCTGGATGCGGTGCGAATGGAGGCACCCGACCTGGACCGCCACCTCTTCGAGACGCACCTCCAGGCTGAGGAATCCGAGCATCTGGCCCGGGCCCTGATCGCCAGCTGGGAGGGAAGGCGGTGGTCCATCGCGGATGGGGACATCGTCTTCAAACGGGAGCCCTGGACCGAGCCAGACCTGCGCTGGACGCTGGAATCCGCATTCAGGCGACTCGGCTGGCCCCGTGAAGCGGCCTTGCTTCGGGGGCTCTCGCCCTGGCTCGCAGAACGCCTCGCCACCGCCCGTAAACCCTCATCCTGGGGACATTTTCACCTAAACCCTGAACCAGACGGTGGGTATCTGCATCTAAGACAAGGACCGCCGCCTTCCAAGACCTAGTAAACTGGAGGGCCACCTGGGCTCAGGCCCCAAGGAGTGACCCTTTGAATTCCATGATGAAAAGCGTGCTGGTCTGGCTGGGCATCATTGCCCTCTTGGTGCTGGCCTTCCGCCAGATCCCCCAGAACAGCAAGCAGATCGAAGTCCCCTTCTCGACCTTCTACACCGAAGGTGTGGCAGGTAAGTACAAATCCGTGACACTGTCCGGTTTCGATGTCGAAGGTACCTACAAGCAACCGGAGAAAAATCCGAAGACCGGGGAACCCATCGAGCGCTTCCGCACCGTCGCGCCGCCCATGCAGGATCTGGGCAAGGTCATTCTCAGCTGGAAGACCGAGGGCCAGCTCGAGGAATTCAAGGCCGCCAAACCCACCGAGAACAACTTCGCCTATGTCCTCATGTTCTGGGCCCCGCTGCTGGTCTTCGTGGTGCTCTGGTTCGTGTTCATGCGCCAGGCCCAGATGGGGGGCAACAAGGCTCTCAGCTTCGGGAAGGCCCGCGCCAAGGGGCTTTCCAGCAGCACCAAGCGCACCACCTTCGCCGATGTCGCCGGCTGCGATGAGGCCAAGGAAGAACTGAAGGAAATCGTGGAGTTCCTGAAGGATCCCGCCAAGTTCCTGAAGCTGGGCGGCAAGATCCCCAAAGGCGTGCTCCTCATGGGCCCTCCGGGCACCGGCAAGACCCTCCTGGCCCGTGCCATCGCGGGCGAGGCCAAGGTCCAGTTCTATTCCATCTCGGGTTCCGACTTCGTGGAGATGTTCGTGGGAGTGGGCGCCAGCCGCGTGCGCGACCTCTTTGAACAAGCCAAGAAGAGCGCCCCCTGCATCGTCTTTATCGATGAGATCGATGCCGTAGGCCGCCACCGTGGCGCCGGCTTGGGCGGAGGCCATGACGAGCGGGAACAGACCCTGAATCAATTGCTGGTCGAGATGGACGGTTTCGAAGGCAACGAGGGCGTCATCCTCGTCGCCGCCACCAACCGCCCCGACGTGCTGGATCCCGCCCTGCTCCGCCCCGGTCGCTTCGACCGCCGCGTGGTGGTGGATCGTCCCGACGTGAAGGGCCGGCACGAAATTCTGAAGGTACACACCACCGACAAGATTCCCCTCAGCCCCGATGTGGACCTGGAAGTCCTCGCCCGCGGCACCCCGGGTTTCGCCGGCGCCGACCTGGCCAACCTCTGCAACGAAGCCGCCCTGACCGCCGCCCGCAGCAACAAGAAGTGGGTCGAGATGACCGACTTCGAAAACGCCAAGGACAAGGTCTACATGGGCACCGAGCGCCGCAGCCTCGTGATGACCGACGAGGACAAGCGCATCACCGCCTACCATGAGGCGGGCCACACCGTCGTCGCCGCCGTGGTACCCCAGAGCGACCCCCTCCACAAGGTGACCATCATTCCGCGCGGCCGGGCCCTGGGCGTCACGTGGCAGTTGCCGTTGAAAGACCGCTACAACACCACCCGGGAGTACATGGAGAGCCGCATCGCCATCGCCATGGGTGGCCGCATCGCCGAAGAGATCTTCTTCAACCAGCTCAGCACCGGCGCATCCAATGACATCCAGCAGGCGACGGACATGGCCAAGTCCATGGTCATGGAATATGGCATGAGCGATAAGCTGGGCCCCCTCAACTTCGGTGGCGGCCAGCACGAGATCTTCCTGGGGCGCGATTTCACCCAGCACCGGGAAATCTCCGAAGACACCGCCCGCATGATCGATGCGGAGGTCCATGAGTTCGTCATGCGGAACTACCGGAAGGCCAAGGCCGCCATCGAGGGCCACCGGAACCAGCTGGTCGCCATCGCCGAAGCACTCCTTCTCCGGGAGACTCTGGATGGCAATGACATCGAGATTCTCATGAAGGGCGGCACGCTCCCGCCGCCCAAGGCTGGTATCACTCCTTCCGCGCCCGCTACGGTGGAGGAGCCCTCCACGGATCCTGGGCTCAATCCCGCCCTCAAGCCCGCGTGACCGCCTCGCCATTTGACTGGGGACCGCTCCTAAGGGGTGGTCCCCTTTTCATGGGCATCTTGAACCTCACGCCGGATTCCTTCAGTGATGGTGGACGGTTCCTGGACCCAGCTTCCGCCCTGGCCCAGGCCCAGACCTTGGTCAAGGCCGGTGCCCGGGTCCTCGACCTGGGTGGGGAAAGCACTCGCCCAGGAGCCGTATCCATTGACGCCCACACAGAATGGACTCGCCTGGAACTGGTCCTGAGCGCCCTAGCGATGGCCCTGCCCGACACGCCGCTCAGCCTGGATACGCGCCGAGTGGAAGTGGCCGCCCGCGGCCTCAAGGCAGGCGCTGTGATCATCAATGACGTCACCGGTTTTTCGGATCCGGATCTGCTGGACCTGGCCCGGGGATCCTCCTGCGGTCTCATCGCCATGCGCAGCCGGAGGAAGGGCACAGGTTTCCACATGCCGCCCTACGATGACCCGGCACCCCAGGATGCGGAGGCGGCCATGGCCGAAATGCGCACCGTCCGTGACCGCCTCCGTTTGGCCGGGATCCCGGACCATCGTGTCCTGCTCGATCCGGGTTTCGGATTCGGCACCAGCTACCTGGAAGACCGGGCGCTGTGGGAGGCTCTGCCTCTCCTTCCAGAATCCCTGGATTGGCCTGCGGACCGCATCTGCATCGGCATTTCACGCAAGCGCTTCCTGGCCGCCCGCGCCGGCACGCCGAACCTCGTCCCAGAGCAGCGCGACGGCCTTACCGCCGCGGCCCATGCCGAGGCCCTCCGCTGGGGCTATCGGGTCTTCAGGACGCACGCCATCGGCTAATCTGTTCGGATGAGTCTTCGCTACTTTGGAACCGATGGCATTCGGGGCGTTGCCTTGCGCTCCCCCCTCACCTTGGAGGAGGTCTCCCGCTGGGGCGCCGCCTGGGCCCGGGTGGCGCGGGGCGCCGGTGTGAAGCGGCTTGTGATCGGATGGGATCCGCGCTCCAGCTCGGGCCCCATGTCAGAGGCCTTCACCTTGGGTGTGGGGATGGGCCTCAAGGTGCTGGAACTCGGCATGGCCCCGACCCCCGCGGTCGCCTGGAACGTGGCGAGGCTGAGTGCGGAGGGGGAGAAGACCTGGGGCCTCATGATCTCCGCCAGCCACAACCCGCCCGAGGACAACGGACTCAAGGGTTTCAACGAATTGGGAGAAAAGCTGGAGGAGGATCAGGAACGCGCCATCGAACGGGCCTTCGATGAACTGGCCGAACCCACGACGATATCCCAGCCGCCGAACCACCTGGACCTGCATCCCTACCTGGCGCACCTCGAAGGCATCACCCTTCCCCCGGATTTTCGCGTGGTGATCGACTGCGCCCACGGGGCTACGGCGGAGGCGGCCCTCGAACTCTTTCGAGGCGGGACCATCCACTGGCTGGGCGTGCCCGCTGACGGCCCAAGGATCAATGTGGGCGTGGGCTCCACCCATCTGGATGCCCTCGCAACAGCCGTGGTGACGCGAGGCGCCCATCTGGGCATCGCCTTCGACGGCGATGGCGATCGCTGCCTGCTTGTGGATGGCGCGGGCGAGGTGATCGATGGCGACCAGATGGTCTGGCTATTGGCCCAGGATCGTGTGGCCAGCGGCGACACGCCGCCTGGGGTGGTCGGCACGCTGATGACCAACGGGGGGCTCGCCCAGGCGCTGGGTCACGCGGGCATTCCCTTCGTCCGCACCGCCGTGGGCGACAAGTATCTGCTGCGCGAGATGGCGAAGCGCGGCTGGGACCTCGCCGCCGAGGCTTCAGGACACCTCATTCAGAAACGGGTGGGCCCCAGTGGCGACGGTCTTGCTGCGGCCCTTTCCATCCTGCGCGCCCTCCTCCATCGTCCGGTGGACCATCGCTGGGCCTGGACGTTCCGCCCCTGGCCACAGCGCCTGGTCAATGTGATGGCCCGGGACCGCAAGGTGGTCGAAGGTTGCGAGGACCTCGTCCTGGCCATGGCGGCCATCGACGCCCGTTGGGGGGACGGGGTTCGGCAGGTGGTGCGCTGGTCCGGCACCGAGCCCAAGCTCCGCCTCATGGTGGAGGCCCAGGAGGCGGCCTGGGTGGATCAGGCGTTGGCCGAGCTTGAAGCCGCGGCCCGCCGGGACCTGGCGCTTACCTAGCCATGGCCGCCGATGTTCGCCGCCCCGTGGACCGCTGGCTGGTGCTCTTTGCCCTGGCCCTGGTGGCCGTGGGCATGGTCTGGATTTATTCCGCCTCGGCCATCAAGGCGTCCCAAAACCACGCGGCGGCCACCGCCTTCCTGACCCGCCAACTCCTGGGTGGCGGCATCGGCATCGCGTTCATGCTGGCCCTTTCCCAGGTCGATCTCGCGACTCTGCACGACCATCCACGCCCCCTATGGGTGGCCTATTTCATTGTGGTCGGATTGCTGCTGGCGGTATTGTTGTTCGGGCCAAAGGTCAATGGCGCGCACCGCTGGATCCGGTTCGGCCCCATAAGCCTCCAGCCCTCGGAGCTTTTCAAGCCCCTTTCAGTGCTGATCGCGGCCTCATGGATGATCCGGAACCGCGAGGCCTGGACGAACCACCGGGATGCCCTGCCCAAACTGCTCGGGCTCGCCGGCGTCCTGCTCGTTCCGCTCGCGCTGATCCTGCGGGAACCGGATTTCGGAACCACCTTCCTCATTGTCTTCGTGGCGCTCATGGTGGTGTTCCTGGGGGGAGCCCCCAAATGGATCTTCGCCCTGGCCATCCCCTTCCTGGGAGCCATCGGAACCGCCTTCGTGGTCTTCTCGCCCTATCGCCTCGCCCGGGTGACCAGCTTCCTGAATCCTGAGGCCGATCCCCTCGGAAAGGGGCACCAGGCACTCCAGAGCCTTGTGGCCGTGGGCAATGGCGGATTCATGGGCGTAGGGCTCGGCGGCGGGAAACAGAAGCTCTTCTACCTGCCGGAGGCGCACACCGACTTCATCTATGCGGTCATCGCCGAGGAGGCGGGCCTGATCGGGACCGTGACCATCCTGGCGCTCTTCATCGCCATCCTTTGGCGCGGCTACCGCATCGCCCGCCGGGTGGGCGACAGCTACCTGAAACTCTGCGCCATGGGGTTCGTCCTGCTGCTGGTCGTGCAAGCCCTCATGAACATGAGCGTGGTTCTGTCGCTGGCGCCGAACAAAGGCATACCGCTGCCTTTCATCTCCTTCGGGCCCAACAGCCTCATCACCAGCCTCATCTGCCTCGGATTCATGCTGTCCATCAGCAAGGACGCGTCAGCCTAGGGGCCTCATCCTAATCTGCGCCGCCCGGGCGGATCAGGTGGGTTCGGAGTGGTCACCTAGCCGGATGGGCTCATCGTCATCCTCGTCCACCAGGACGATGTTCGATCCGCCTCCAAGCAACACGGCGTCCTCGTACATGTTCTTCAGCTTGGGTTCGAAGCGTTCCGCTTGGACCAGCCGGGCGTCGGGTTTCAGGTCCACCCCGGTACGCACAAGGCCCGAAGGACAGGGGAGGCCAAGGTTGAGGATGGCCATGAGCACTTTGGCCGGATTGAGCGCGTGAAAGA
Source organism: Geothrix sp. (assembly GCA_030824075.1). Taxonomy (GTDB): domain Bacteria; phylum Acidobacteriota; class Holophagae; order Holophagales; family Holophagaceae; genus Geothrix. Next base: position 4,890 of record JAVBYJ010000039.1, on the reverse strand, counting down.
CCCCCATGCGCGTAGAGAAACAAAGGGCGTCCCCCTCCCACCGCATGTCGGGAACCAGGTGACGGAGGTTCAGGGGGGCATCCCCCTTCGAACCGGCTCGGTCCCAGGCCCAGACCTCCGCAGCCAAAAAAGCGGCGACGCATTCCTTCGCATGGATCCGGTGCTCCAAGGGGGGCTCCCAGCGCCAATGGGACAGCGTCGCCAGCTCGCACACCGGAGAGGCGTAGGTCGGCAGGGAATTCCACTGATGGACCCGCACGCCTTCGGGCAGGCGGCGGTTCAACCGTGCCATCAGATCCGCGGCCCCCTCCCGGGCCTCCGTTTTGAACACAGCGTCAATGGATTCGGCCTGACCGCCCACGCCGGATGGAAGAGGCAGACCAACGGACAAGAGGGGCCGGGGCCGCTTCCCGAGATCCAACGCCAGACGCAAACCTTCCAAGCGGAATGCATGAAGGAAGATCACATGAAGGTCGCCATCATCAAAGCCGAGCGCTCCGCCCTCCTTGGCGTATTGCAGACGGACCAGCGTCCGCCGGGAGTCCAGGTGCCAGGCGGCGGACCGGCGCTGCTGCGCCTTCGACGCGAAGGGCGCCAGATGGGCTGCGAGGGTTTCGATGAACGCCACATCTGTTGCGGCCCGACGAGAGGTTCGGAGGATGTCGCCCGCTTCCTCGATGAGGTCAGGGATGGAGAGGGCCGCGATCAAGGCGTCATGATCCCGGGTGGGCCGGGAGGTAATCGCCGCACGCAGCTCCTGAAGAGGCGCGGGTTCCAAGCTGGGCCCAGCGGCTTCCATCGCTTGGATCGCCGCGTTCAGACGGGCCTTCCGGGCCAGGGCTTCGGCAGGAATGGCGGGAGGATGCGGGCGCGCGTTCACACCTTCAGGATAGTGGTCGGGAACCTGGATGGAGGAGAAACAGAGGTGCCGAGGTGGGTTCGGCCTCGGAAAAAAAACATTCGGATCGTTCCTGCCCAGTGGCGATTTCCACAGACACTGTGGGAAGCCCCAGCCCAGAACCAAGGAATTCCTTTCATCACAAGCCTCTTGGGTCCGTGCCCATTTTTGGTGGCAGGCAGGCCGGTCGTTTGGCAGTTGACAGCAGTCAGTGGATTCGTTCTGGCACACTCCCTTTGCCTTCTGTGGCGGGACACGCCAAGCTGGTACCCAACGCCATGATCCATGATCCCTACATCGTCCCTCCCCTCCCTTCCGACTGGCCCTACGAGCCCGGCCTTCCCCTCAGGCCCCTCGGATGCCGCGTGAATCTGGAACTGCCGAGCTTTGGCGGCGGATGGCGGGTCTGCACACCGGGTGGCATCGTTCCCACCGGGGAGCCGACGACGCTTCCAGGCGCCTTCGGACGCGGGGGCGTCCTCCGCGTAGGCGACATGGTCCTGAGGCCCTATCGGCGAGGCGGGTTCCTCCGCCATTTCAACGAACGGACCTACCGCACGCATCTTCGCTTCGCGGCGGAGCACGCTGTCCACCGGGGATTGTGGGAGGCGGGATTTCCCACCGTGGAGCCCCTCGGCTATGCCTGGCGGCCCAGCGGAATCGGAGTCGAGGGCCTTCTGATCACCCGCATGACGGCAGGTGAGTCCTGGCCCCGGCGCTGGGACCTGAGCGCCGCGCGGATGCCTGACATCCATCGGGCCATCTCCTCTTTGTGCAAGTGGGGGCTGTGGTCACCGGACCTGAATGCCACGAACGTGATCCTGCCATCTGAAGGCGGCGCCCTGTTCCTGGACTGGGACCGCGCCCGCTTCGTGCCCCCAGACGTTGACCTGTGGCCCCGCTACCGCGCACGCCTGGAGCGGAGCCTCCGCAAGCTCGGCGCCCCGGCGGAAACCCTCGCTGCTATTGGATCAGCGTCGCGTCCGTGATGAGGACGGGCTTCACCGGCAGGTTCAGGAAGTCGCTGCGTTTGTTGCTCGTTTTCACGGCCTTGATGCGGTCAACCACGTCCATTCCCTGCACAACCTTTCCAAATACGCAGTAGCCCCAGGTCTTGTCGCTCGCCTTGCCCTTGAAATCCAGGGACGGGTTGTTCACCACGTTGATGAAGAATTCGGCTGCGGCACTGTGGGGATCCGGCGTCCGCGCCATCGCCACCGTCCCGCGCTTGTTCTTGAGGCCCGCGGCCATGGCGCGGTCCGCCTCGTTGGGAATCGAGGCGTCCGTGCGTTTCTTCCCAAGGTAGTCCACATATCCGCCGCCCTGGATCATGAAGCCTGGGATCACGCGGTGGAAGATGGTCCCCTTGTACTGGCCCTTCTGCACGTATTTCAGGAAGTTCTCCACGGTCTTCGGAGCCGCCTGAGGCTCCAATTCCAGGACGATCACACCCAGGGAGGTGACGAGCTTCACCTTTGGCTTGGGCGCAGCACCAAGGCCGAGCGAAGCGAGGAGCAGAAAAACGGCGATCAGAGGGCGCATCAGGATCTCCGGGGGATCCCCAAGCATACCTGGATCAGTAGGCGCCAAGGCTCCTGGCGAGGGCATCCCGTTGCCCCTTGAATCCCTGCTCGTCCCGGGTCTCCTTGATGAGCGCCCTGGCCTGATCCCGCTGGCCGAGATTCACAAGGGCCTGGGTCCGCATGAGCGCCACCCAGCCCCGCTGCTCCGGTGCGGCGGCTCGGACGGGATACAAGGCCAGCGCGCCGCGGGCATCGCCCGCCTGCAGGCGGAGGTCCGCCACCAGGATGGCCAGCGGTTCCTTGGCTTCACCTTTCTCACCGACACGCGCCAGCCAGCCTTCAGCCTCCGCCCGCCGCTGGGCCGCCGTTTCCCGGCTGGCCATGGGGCGCTGAAGAAGGCGCAGGATGGCCTTGATGCGCTCCACCCCCGGTCGCGCCCTGCCCAGCGCCGCGCGCAGTGGCACCCAGTGCTCCAGGGCACCCTCCGCCCGCGCCCTCAGGAGCGCTTCGTCCGGTGTGTCCCCCTTGGGAGGCAGCAGCCGCAACACCGCCTGGGGCTGAGCCTCGGGTTGGACTTGGGCAAGAGCAGCCCTGCGCAGGCCGGGCCGTTCCGCTGCCGGGGCCTCTGGCAGCAGACGGGGCAGCAGGTCCAGAAGGCCATGGCTCGCGAACAGCTCAGCCACGCCCTTGCGGGACTTGGCGTCGAGCGCCCCGAAGGCCCCCGCTTTCATCCGCGTGAGCAGCTCCCCGGGGAAGCCCTTCTCCAGGCGCTGACTCACCCAGATGGTCCAAGCCTCGGTCCAGAGTTTCTTGACCTCGGGTTGTGCCTCTCGCACCGCAGGCTCCATGCGATCCACGAGGTTGAGAGCGTCCTCCCACAGCGATTTCCCGACCAGCAGGCGAAGCTCGACGACCTGGCCCGCACCTCTCGCCAAGCCCTTGCCCCCTTTCCGGACCTCGGCCAGCAGTGACTCGGCGCTGGGCATGCCCTGGGCATCAGGCAGGCTGCCGTCCGTCAGCAGGCTGGCGAGCGCGAGCCTGGCATCATCGGCCTGGGCCGACCGAGGATGATCCTTGATGAGCTTGTGGAGGATCTGCGCGGACTCCTTGGCGTCACCGGATCGCCCCAGCAGCCGGCCCCAGGCGAGCTCCACGCGAGGCATCAGCTCACTCTGCGGGTAGAGGTTCTGGAAATCCTTCCGGTTGCCCTGAGTCTGGTCCCGGTCGCCTGCGGCACCCAATACCTCCACAATGGCCGCGAGTCCCTTTTCGCTGGGTTTTTCCTGGCCCTCGAGCGGACGGAGGGACTGCACGATGGGAAGCGCTTCCTGCGGGCGGCCTTGTTCCACAAGCGCCCAGATCAGAAGCTCCTGGGGCTTCCGCTTGCGTTCGGAGGGAATGTCCGAAGCCAGGGCCCGGTGCAGGCGCCCTTCAGCCTCCTTGTACCGCTTCTTGGCCACCGCATCTTCCGCCAGGATGGTCTGCGCCTCTCCCATGAAGGGCGATTTGGGCCACTGCCTTTCGAGCTTTTTCAGGGTCACGGCGGCTGCCGAAAAAAGGCCGAGCCGTGCCTCGAGCATGCCCTGGGCATACAGCGCAAGCTCCCGTTCAGGGACCCTGCTGGACTTGAAGGTGTGTCCCTTGAGCCGGATAAGCGCAGCCTTGATGGAAGCGGGATCCTCCGCCCCCAGGGCCTCCTTGGCCAGGTCCGCAGCCTGGACATCGGTCATCCGGGTGCCCGCGGTCTTGGGAGATGCCTGGTGTTCCCCGGCCTTCGCGGGCGGCGGGGCGGCCCCGTGCTGGGCAGGCAGGGACAGCGCAACCAGGAGGAGGGACCATCCCGCATGGCGCCTGGCGAGGCTCATGCGAGCCACCGGGTCAGGAGGTTCTTCTTCCCCTGCTCGAACTCCTCGTCCGACAGCATCCCCTTGGTCTTCAAGGAAGCCAGCCGCTCGAGATCCGCCAGCGCGTCCGATCGGCCCGGACCTCCCGTGGGCGCAATCTGGTTGGCCAGAATCTCCATGCGGCCCAGGGTCGTCTCCAACCGCTCGGCCCGTTCAGTCAGGGCCTTGACCTTGACCCGAAGCTCGTCCCGTTCATGGGCCAGATCCCGCCGCTCCATGAGACGCCGAAGGGTGTTTCGGAACTGGTCGATCTGCATTGGTTTGGTCACGAAATCGAAGGCACCCAGCTCCATGGCCTCCGTGGCCTCCCGCACGCTTCCAAACCCTGTGAGCACCAGCACCGTGCAGCTGGGGTTCCGGTTCAGGGCGCACTTCAGCACATCCATGCCCGTCTTCCCGGGCATGACCAGATCGGTGATGACCAGATCGAAGGGGGGTTGCTCGGCCTTCAGCTTCCGCTCGGCCTCCTCCCCCGTGGAGGCCGTGACCACCTGGAATCCTTCCGCCGAGAGCAGCGTCGAGAGCGTTTCCCGGGGCATGGGATCGTCGTCCACCAATAGGAGGC
>JAVBYJ010000012.1 GCA_030824075.1 Geothrix sp. | reverse complement strand
CCACTCGGAGTCGGCCGCTTACCCTTCTGGGGTGGGGACCCATCAGGGCATCGGATTCGAACGCACCCGGCTTCGCCGTGTGCTGGTCTTTCTTCGGCGCCACATCAAGTGGCGCCTTCGAAATCCCACTCGGAGGTTCGAATCCTCAGCCATGCAGAAAACCAAAGGGCACCCCCGTGGGGGTGCCCTTTGGTTTCCTGGTCGGGGCGAGAGGATTCGAACCTCCGACCTCTCGGTCCCGAACCGAGCGCTCTACCAGGCTGAGCCACGCCCCGACGAAGGTTTGACTGTACTTGAAACAGGTGGGGGCGTCCAGGGTGCAGCTATTCCTGCTCGAGGCCGAGGCGGATGCGCTCTTTGCGGCGGACTTCGAGGAGGCTCAGAGCACGGCGGAGCGGATCGGGATCCTTGGGGGCCTCTGGCGTTTCAACGGGCGGGTCGCAGGGCGCGATCTGGAGGCCGGTGAGGCTCAGGCCAAGGGCCCGGTGGATGCGGTCGCGCATCTGGGGCCAGACAGCCGCGGCAGCCTCACGCAGGGCCGCGATGCGGGACAGTTCCCAGCAGCCTATGACGAGGATGTTGCGCTCGACCCGCAGGGGGCGGGTGCGGCTGGCGAGGGCGGGGCCGACGACGAAACGCCAAGCTTGGCGGAGGCGGGCCTCAGCTCTTTGGTTCGGCAGACGGGCCCCGATCGGAACAAGACGCGAGGTGCGCTTCATGGCTTCCAGCGGGGTGGCGGTAAGGGTGCGCAGGCCCGTTCTCCGTTCAGGAGGATGGGCGTGGCCAGGGTGGGCACCATGGTGTTGGTTTCCACCTCGAACAGGGGCTGCAGCAGGTTGTGGAGGGTTCCGCCCTGACGAAAGAGCACCTCGTCCACGCTGCGTATGCGGCTGGCGGGGATGGCGTTGGCTTCGCACATGGCGAGCACCTCCTCCACGGTACCGGCCTGGGTGCGGGCCTCGATGAAGGCGACCAGCTCCACGCGGTCCCGAACCCTTCCACGATTCTTCTTCCACTCAGGGCGAGTCTCCAGGTCAAGACCCAGCCACATGGCCAGCACTTCGAACTGGCGATCGCTGCCCACGCCGATGGCCACGTCGCCGTCGCTGCACCGGAAGCTTTGGTAGGGGACGATCTGTGGATGGGCATTGCCCCAGCGCCTGGGGGGCGTTCCGGTCATGAGGGTGCCGGAGGCCACATTCACCAGTCCCGCCAGGGCGGCCTCCATGAGTGGCACCTCAACGTGAATGGCCTCGCCGGTGCGTTCCCGATGAAGAAGGGCGGCCTGGATGCCGTTGGCGCAGTACAGTCCCGCCAGCACATCCACCAGAGCCACACCCACCTTCATGGGCCGTCCCTCGGGTTCGCCGGTGATGGCCATCCAGCCGCTTTCGGCCTGGATGATGAAGTCGTACCCGGCCCGGCGGGAGGCGGTGACATCCGACGCAAAGCCGCGCACCGAAGCCAGGATGAGTTTCGGGAACTTCGCATGGAGCCGCTTCCAGCCCAGGCCCAGGCGATCTGCGGAATCGGCGCGGAGGTTCTCCACCAGGACATCGGCGTCCCTCAGGTATTCGAAGAGCATCTCCTTGCCGGCTTCGGTGTGCAGATCAATGGTGCGGCTGCGCTTGCCCCGATTGGCACTGCGGAAATAGGCGCTCTCACCCGTGTCGCCGTCCTCGAAGGGCGGACCCCAGCCCCGCGTGGGATCGCCGTCGGGGGGCTCCAGCTTTTGCACCTCGGCGCCGAGGTCCGCCAGCAGTTGGGTGGAAAAAGGGCCGGCGAGCACGCAGGACAGGTCCACGATCCTGAAATGGGACAGGGGCTTGGGCATGGGCGTCGGTCTCTCCAGGGATCAGCCTACTTCACCCGGGAGATCTGGATTAGCTGGCGGCGACAGTCTGGCGGTAGGCATCGCTGAGGGTGGCGGCGATCTCTTCGGGGGAGTGCCCCAGGAAATCCGAGCGCTGCATGAGGTGGACCAGCTGGCCATCCTTGAGGATGGCGGCCTGGGGGCTGGTGGGCATGGCGCCCTCGAAGTACTCGCGGGCCTGGGCCGTGGCTTCCTTTTCCATGCCGGCGAAGACCGTGACCAGCTGGTCGAAACGCAGGCCCTGGGCCCGCAGCGCTTCAGTCACTCCGGGCCGGGCTCCGGCGGCGGCGCAGCCACACACGCTGTTCACCACCAGCAAGGTGGTTCCGGGCTTCTGCAGGGCCTCGTCCACCTGGCTGGGTGTGAGAAGGTGCTGAAAACCCGCCTGGGTGAGTTCCTCACGCATCGGGGCGACCATGTGTTCGGGATAATTGGACACGACATCCTCCAAGGGATGAAAAACTTTACCAATTAAGTCAAGATTGATCCAGATCACATTTAAGGAGAGACCATGCGATTGGTCCTGATGGGTGGGAGCCTCCGGCCTGAATCCTTGAACGCCCGGCTCCTGCGACACCTGGCGATCCGGCTAGAGGCCCGTGGCCACGACGTTTCGAGCTTCACGGGGGAGGCCCTGCGCCTGCCCCACTATGAGGAGGGCCTGGCCCCATCGCCTGAAACCCGAACGCTGCACGAAGGTCTCCAAGCGGCGCAGGGCCTGGTCATCGTGTCACCGGAGTACAACGCAGGCATTCCCGGCCACCTGAAGAACGCCGTGGACTGGCTCAGCACCATGAAGCCCAGCCCTTGGCCCGGATTGCCGGTGCTGCTCTGCGCGGCGAGTCCCGGAGCCTTCGGCGGCGCCCGGGCGCTCATGGCTTGGCGGGCGACCCTTGCCAACATGGGTGCGCTGACCCTTCCGGAAACGCTCACGGTGCCCCATGCGGACCAGCAGCTGGATGGGGACGGGGCCGCTACGGATCCGCGTACCGCTGCCGCCGCGGCCAAAACCCTCGAAGGATTCCTGTCCCTGGTGGCCCGGCTCCGTTAAGAACGTTCGGTTCGTGGCATCCTGAAGGGATGTTTCTGGAGCCGTCATGAAGGACTTCTTCAAGAGTTTCTTTGCCGCCCTGCTGGCCTTGATTGTGGCTGGCGGCCTTACATTTATCCTGTTCTTCGGCCTGCTGGCGGCCATCGGATCCTCGGGCAAACCCACGGTGCCGGGCAAGGCCGTGCTGGTCTTTGACCTGGATATGAGCCTTTCCGACGGGGAACGTGATCCCGAGCCCAGCGAGGCGCTCAGTGAAGCCCTGGGCGGCAGCGGTGGCCACAGCCAGGCCCTGCCGGCGGCCATCGAGGCCCTGGACCGGGCGGCCTCCGACGCGCGCATCACGGCCCTGTTCATAACCGGGAATCTCCAGAGTGCAGGCCCCGCACAGTTGCGTGAGCTGCGCGAGGCCATCCAGCGGTTCAAGGCGAAGAAACCGGTGCTGGCCTACAACCTGGGCTGGAGCAAGCGGGACTATTACCTCGCCGCGGGTGCCACGACAGTGTTCATCAACCCCTTCGGTGAGATGGAGGTGAACGGTCTGGCCAGCGAACCGATGTTCTTCGGCGAGGCCTTCAAGAAATACGGCGTGGAGGTTCAGGTCACCCGGGTCGGCAAGTACAAGAGCGCGGTAGAGCCCTTCATCACCGACCGCATGAGCGACCCCAACCGCGAGCAGATCCAGAAGCTGCTGGAAGACATCTGGGGCGAGTGGAAGGAAACGGTTGCCAAGGACCGCAAGAAGGCCCCTGCCGATCTCCAGACCATCGCCGATGAGAGGGGGCTGCTTGAAGCTGAAGACGCGAAGAAACTCGGTCTGGTGGATCGCATCGCACCCTACGACGAGGTGCTCGACGAACTGAAGAAGCTGGCCGGCAAGCAGGCGAAGGATAAGGATTTCCCGCAGATCACGCTGGCCACCTACGCGGGCATCCCAGGTGATGCGAAGACTGGCAAGGCTCGCATCGCCGTGCTGGTCGCCGAAGGGGAGATCGTGGATGGCGAAGGCAAAGCCAGTCAGGTCGGCGGGGAGCGCCTCAGCCGCGAACTGCGGCGCCTGCGGTTGGACGAGCGGGTCAAGGCCGTGGTGTTGCGTGTGAACAGCCCCGGCGGAAGCGCTTCGGCCTCCGAACTCATCCAGCGCGAGGTCGTGCTCACCAAGAAGGTGAAGCCCCTGGTGATCTCCATGGGCCATCTGGCGGCCTCGGGCGGCTACTGGATCAGCACCTATGGCGACCGCATTTTCGCCGAACCCAACACCATCACCGGGTCCATCGGCGTCTTCGGCCTGCTTCCCAACGTGAAGAAACTGGCCAATGAACACGGCATCACCTGGGACAGCGTTCAGACTGCGAAGCTGGCCAATCCGATGACGCTCACCCGTCCCAAGAACGACCTGGAGCTGAATCGGATCCAGGGGCTTGTGGATCACATCTACGAGCAGTTCATCGCCAAGGTGGCCGACAGCCGGAAGATGAACAAGGCTGCCGTCCACGAGATCGCCCAGGGCCGAGTGTGGTCGGGGCAGGAGGCGGTGAAGCTGGGCCTGGTGGACGAGATTGGGGGGCTGGGTGCCGCCTTGAAACATGCCGCGAAGATGGCCAAGGCCGAGAATGACTTCTATGTCGTGGGCCCCGAGCGCGAGCCTGACGCGATCAAGGAACTGCTCAAGAACATCGGCCAGGGAAAGCCCCGCAAGTTGGCCAAACCTGGGCCGGTGGACGTGCTGGCGGAGACCTTCAAGGTGCAGTTCGGACGCATCTCGGCGCTGAACGATCCGCGCGGGGTGTACGCCCGCATGGCCTTCGAGATTGATCTCAAATAGCCATCGATGGATTCATCTTCCTTCATTTCAGCCATTGTCCTCCTGGTCCTGGTTACGGATCCCCTGGGCAACATCCCAATCTTCATCGGGATTCTGCGCCAGGTGGATCCGGCCCGGCGCCAGCGGATCATCATCCGCGAGGTGCTTTTCGCCTTCGCGATCCTGATCTTCTTCGCGCTCTTCGGGCAGCGGGTGCTGAAGCTCATGCACCTCTCGGACACCTCACTGGGCATTGCTGGCGGGGTGATCCTTTTCCTCATTGCCCTGAAGATGGTCTTTCCCCACCCGGAAGGTAGGGCCGATCATCCTATCCACGGGGAGCCGTTCCTCGTGCCGTTGGCCATCCCCTTCATTGCGGGACCCTCGGCCATCGCCACGGTCCTGCTGCTGGTCAGTCGCGAGCCCCACCGTCTCTGGGAATGGCTGGGCGCTTTGTCCGTGGCCATGGCGATCTCGGCGGTGGTCCTCGGCTTCGCGGAGAAGATCGCTGATTTCCTGGGGGAGCAGGTCACCCTGGCCTTCGAGCGGCTCATGGGCCTGGTGCTGACCGCCATCGCTATTGAGATGCTTCTCGCGGGCATCCAGAAGTTCGTGCAGCAGATCAGCCATGCGGCAAATTGACCCTCAAGGATTCGCTGGAGGTTGACGACAGGAAGGCTAGGAGCAAATGGATGCGGGCTCACATACCCCTTTTGATGGGCCTGGTCATGCTGCTGCCCTTCTCCGGATGTGAGCGAAGCGGGACCAGACGGGCTCGCCAGGCGATGGATCTGGTTCACGCGATGGGGGCTGAGCTGCGGGTTTCGGCCGCTCAGTCTGCCGAGGCCTTTACGGAGCGAGGCGATTTCGAGGCATTGCGCAAAGCCTTCGGTGACGACCGCTTTGATGTGGGCATTCCCCTGGGGCCAGATTTCCAGAAGACCCTCGATACGATGCTTCGGGATCTTGAGGTTCAGATGGAAAGGGAACCGAAGGACGCTGAGTTCCTGCGCAAGGCGGCCCGCCAGATCCGCCTGTTCAGCCAGTGGTGGACCTTCATCCGGCATCAGCTTGAAACCCGGAGGAGTCAATTGGAGCAGGCGCCTCGGAATCCAGCAGCAGTCCGCCTTCTGGGAGGCAGGGTGCACCGCGAAGACGTTCTCCTGGTGCTATCTGAAACCATCAAGGCGGTCGGTACCTTCGAGACCATCACGGCCCGGTATGTCCGTCAGATTGAGGGTCTCCTCGCCCTCTCCTGAGGCCCTCGGTGTGGTTCCGCAGGTCAACCCTTCCGCTTGAGGCTGAGCTCCAGCGAAAAATCGGCCACCGGTTCGAAGGTTCCGTCCAGTGCCTTCACCGCGCCCTGGACGTGCATGAGCTCCGTGACCCGGTCCTCTGAACCCAGGGAGCGGCGCACCTGATCGCGAATGGCCTCGCCCTCCTCGCAGATGAAGTAGACATCGGATTCAGGACGCTTGAGGAAGGAGGCCTGGAAGGATTTGAAAACCAGGGAGACTTTCCCGCCGGACCGCTTGATCTGGTCCATGGCCAACAGGCCCCCGGCACAGTCGGCTCCGATGGCCAGGGCGCCAAAGTACATCGAGCCGAGGTGGTTGCGGGTCCAGCGGCGAAGCGGGACGCGGACCACGCAGCGGGTCTCGCTGAGTTCGACCACGACGGGACGCACTGAGGCCAGCAGAGGGATCTTCAGCCAGCCGAAGAGGCGCATGCCCCAGGTCTGCTTGAACCGGTGCAGGGTGGTCGGCATGGATCAGTCCCCGACCTGGTTAACATCCAGCAGTCCCTCGGGCGGGTCAAGGTCCAGGCGACGGTGGGGCAAATCCAGAGTCCACCAGGCTTTGATGTAGGGGATGTCGCGCTGGCCGGTTCGGCCCGGTCGCAGATCGCGCATTACCACCATGTCGTAGCCTGCCGGGCCGGAATCCAGGCGGAGCACTTCGCCCACCTTCTGGCCTGCCACGTAGACCTCGCAGCCGATCCATTGGTGGCGGAAACTTTGGCCCTCGCTCAGGACGGCGGCGGTCTCGGGCATCCAAAGAGACCAGCCCTTGAGGGGCTCCGCCGCCGTGCGGTCGGGCACATCCGTGAACGCAAGGCAGGGGCGATCCTGATGCCAGCGGAAGATGCGGAGGGACACCGGGCGGGCCGGCGACTCGGCCTCAGCCTGTTCCAGATCGAGGTGCGGCGGGGCCAGGATCAGGCCCTTCATGCCCTCCAGGCGATCAGGTTCATCCATGACCGAGTGGAAAAGGAACTCGCCCTTGAGCCCCTGGATCTTGGCGAGATGACCCGCGAGGAGCATTCAGGCCTCGTCCTTGTCATACAGCTCCAGATCCACGGCCAGACCCGCCTTCTCGCCGGCGGTCTTGCAGAGGGTGCGGAGCGCCGAGATCATGCGGCCGTGCTTGCCGATGATGCGCCCCCGGTCCCGGGGGTCCGCGAAGATCAGCACATCGCGTTTCCGCCCCTCGCCCGCGATCTCAATCCGGAAGGCATCGGGATGGTCCAGCAACGGGGTCAGCACATCGCGCAGGAAGGCTTCGAGGTTCATGGGCGGCGCTCCGTTGGCTCAAAAGAAAGCCGGACCTCGGGCCCGGCTTTCGTGGATCTGAGACGGGCTAGATGACCTGGTTTTTCTTGAACAGGTCGAGCACGGTCTTGGAGGGCTGGGCACCCTTCTGCAGCCAGGACTTGGCCTTCTCCACGTCAATGCGAACCGCCTCACCGGAACCGGCGATGGGATTCACGAACCCCAACACCTCCAGGGCCTGACCCGTGGGGATGCGGTCGTTCTCGGAGACGACGATGTGGTAGAACGGGCGCTTCTTGGCACCATTGCGAGCAAGACGGATGGAAAGCATGGGCACTCCCTGAGCAGGAGAGTATATCTCGGGATTCATCACTTCCCAAGTGGTAATTCAGGGATCAAAGGCCGTCGGCGGGAAGCCGCCTTCCATCACCGCCTGCCGCTCTCGGATGTTCCGGCGCAGCATCGGCCAGCGGGCATGGGCGCGGACCTTGGCCAGGAAGGGGGAGGCCTCGTACCAGGCCGCGCAGCTGAATCCCTGGACAAAGGCACGGGTGGCGCAGTCCACGCCGCGGTCCGCATCGCCGAGGAGGGCGTAGGCCTCGGCTTCCTTGAAGGTCCACTCTCCGTCGGGGATCCGAAGCTTGCCGCGGATCTCGTCGATCTCCCGGAGTTCAGCGAGACCATCGTTCGATCGGCCCTCAAGATAGGCGCGGTACACGCGGCATAGGTCCCGGAAGGGCATGGGGTCCATGTCAGGGTCGCTTCCGCGCGTCATGAATTCGAGGGCCCTCTCCCGATTTCCACGAAGCAGCGTGACGTAGCCCTGGTAGAAGAGGATGCTCGCATCCTGGCGATGGGCCGCGGCCCGGCCAAGGTCCTGCTCGAAGGCCTCCAGGTTCCCCAGGTATAGGTAGGTGGTTTCGGCGAACCAGGCTGAGGGCGTGTCCAGGGGTTCCAGTAGGACCTTCCGTCGGGCTAACGCCCGGCGGGCCCCTTCCAGGAGCCCCGCTGTGCGTCCCGCATAGGCGAATCCGTGATACAGGTCCGGCGTGCCCGGTCGAATCCGGGCAGCCATTTCGAGGGCATGCAGTGCGGTGTTCTGGTTGCCTGTGTCCGTCAACATCAGGGACCAGAGGAAGGTGGCCCGGGGGTGTCCGGGCACCAGGTTGACGGCCTCCTGGAAGGCGTGGTGAGTCCGGGAGTTCAGTCCGACGCCCGCCTCGCTGGGATTGACCCAGAGGCTGCGGTAGAGGTGGTCGCCGAGGGTCGTCCAGGCCGTGGCGCACCGTGGTTCGTCATCCACCAACTGCTGGGAGGCGGCAAGATGGGCCGTGGCCTCGCGATCGTCGCGGATGGACATGGCTTCCAGCAGCGACCAGAAGCGGGCCGGAGACCGCGGTACCAGTTCCTGCTGGTAGTGGTGTCGAAGCGTCAGGGGCCAGCGATGGACGAAGGCCTCCATGGATCGAGCGGGTTCCAGGGTGGGACCTGCCGCTGAGGTCCAGGCGTCTCCAGTCAGCAACCCGGCGGCCGTGTTCCATTCTCCGGTGAGAGAGAGCAGATCGCCTTCCCGCCGTCCCCGGAAGCGGAGAACACGAATACCGGGTGGCAGGCGTTTCAAGTCGGAGGCCGAGGGGAGGACCGTGGCGCGGGTGACGGTCGCCCCCGTGAGCACCTCGAGGTGGTCCGCGATCAAGGTCTCTAGACCCGGTCCGAGGTCGCGCCCGCGGCTATCGAGGGGCGAGGCGAGGATCAGCACCCGGTCGACGGCGGACGGGCGAGTCAGGGCCACGCTCAGCGTTCCAAGCCCCAGCATCAACGAGGTCAGGATGATCCAGACTCTGGCGCGGATGGGGGAAGGGCGCGCGGTTGGCATGAATGGCGTCTAGAAAGGCAGGCCGGGCCCGCCGCCCATCTTGGCCATGCGCTGCATGCGGGCCATGAACTTGGGGTCATTCATCTGGCCCATCATTTTCTTGGTTTCCACGAACTGCTTGAGGAGCTGATTGATCTCGCTCACGGGGCGACCACAGCCAGCCGCAATGCGGCGTTTGCGCCTGCCATCCAGCAGGTTGTGGTTGGCTCGTTCGGCAGGGGTCATGGAATTGATGATGGCCTCCAGGTGCTTGATGCGCTTGTCCGTGGCCACACTTGCGAGCTGGTCCTTCATCTGACCCAGGCCCGGCAGCATGCCAATGATCTTGCTCATGGAACCCAGCTTCTGTACCTGCTGGAACTGCTTGCGCATGTCCTCCAGTGTGAACTGGTTCTTGGCCATCCGCTTGGCCATAACCTCCGCTTCTTTCTCGTCGATCCGATCCTTGGCGTGTTCGATGAGGCTGAGGACATCGCCCATGCCGAGGATGCGCTGGGCCATGCGGTCGGGATGAAAGCGCTGGAAGTCCTCCAGTTTTTCGCCCTCGCCCACGAACTTCAGGGCCTGGCCCGTGGCCTGCTTGATGCTGAAGGCCGCGCCGCCACGGGTGTCACCGTCGGTCTTGGTGAGGATCACACCGGTAATGCCCAGTTTCTCGTGGAAGGCCGTGGCGCTGCGAACCGCGTCCTGGCCAGTCATGGCGTCTGCCACGAAAAGGATCTCGTCAGGTGAAGTGGCGGCCTTGATGCGGGCCAGCTCGTCCATCAGGGTTTCGTCCAGATGGAGGCGGCCGGCGGTGTCCAGTACCACCACGTCCCAGCCTTTCAGCCGCGCCTCGGCCACCGCGGCGGCGCAAATGGCGACGGGATCCTTTTCGTTCGTGTGGAACGAGGGCACGCCTGCGTCTTTGGCCACGATGTGCAGCTGCTCGATGGCCGCCGGGCGGTATACGTCCGCGGGTACCAGCAGGGGGGAACGGCCCAGCTTCTTGAGGAACACGGCCAGCTTGCCGCAACTGGTGGTCTTGCCCGCGCCCTGGAGGCCCACCATCATCACCACCGTCGGCGGCTTGGACGCGAAGGTGATGGGGTGCTCTGGGGCGTGGCCACCCATGATCTCCACCAGCTCGTGGTGGACGATGTCGATGAAAGCCTGGGTCGGGTTCAGGCCCTGCATGACCTCCGCGCCGAGGGCCTTTTCCTTCACCCGCTGGAGGAAGGTGCGGGCCACGCTCACATGGACATCGGCTTCCAGGAGCGCCATGCGCACTTCGCGCAGCACCGCTTCCAGGTTGGCTTCGGTCAGTTTGGATTGGCCCCGAAGGGCCTTCATGGCCTGGCTGAGCTTCTGGGAAAGGCTGTCGAACATGGGACTCCAGGCGGACCAAACTCCCATTGTAGGTGGCGCCGGGGACTTTCCCCCGCTGGAATCAGGATCCTCAGGCATAATCCTGACCAATGGAGTCGGGATTATGCCCAACCGCCTTTCGCACAGCCTCAGTCCCTACCTGCTCCAGCACGCCCACAACCCTGTGGACTGGTATCCCTGGGGCGAAGAGGCCCTGGCCAGGGCCAAGGCCGAGCAGAGGCCCATCTTCCTCAGCATCGGCTACAGCGCCTGTCACTGGTGCCATGTCATGGAACGGGAAAGCTTCGAGACCCCCGCCGTGGCCGAGGTCCTGAACGCCCATTTCGTGAGCATCAAAGTGGACCGGGAGGAGCGGCCGGACCTCGACGATCTCTACATGGACGCGGTGCAGACCCTCACCGGCAGAGGCGGCTGGCCCATGAGTGTTTGGCTCACGCCGGACCTGGAACCCTTCTACGGCGGTACCTACTTTCCGCCCGAGTCACGGGGCGGTATGCCCGGTTTCATTCCCCTCCTCACCCGCATCGCGGAGCTGTGGCGTGAGGACCGGGTTGGCCTGATCGGACAGGCCGGGAAGCTCACGGCCGAACTGCAGCGACAGGCGAAGGTGGAGGCAGGAACGGAGTGGCCGGATGAATCCCTGCTCGAATCGGCCCTGGCCCAACTCCGCCGGTCCTACGATGTACAGTGGGGTGGATTCGGTCCCGCCCCCAAATTTCCGCAGCAGCTGGCGGTCGAGCTGATCCTGACCTGCGGCTCGGCGGAGGATCAGGCCATGGCTCTCCGCACCCTGGACGCCATGTGGGAGGGTGGTATGTACGACCACCTGGGCGGGGGCTTCGCCCGCTACAGCGTGGACGGCCAGTGGTTGGTGCCCCATTTCGAGAAGATGCTCTACGACAACGCCCAACTCGCAGGGTGCTACCTGACGGCTTTCCAAGCCACGGGTGAGGCGCGCTACGCCCAGGTGGCCAGAGAGACCCTGGACTACCTGCTGCGCGACCTCCGTGATCCCGAGGGCGGTTTCCATTCCAGCGAGGATGCCGACAGCGAGGGCGAGGAGGGCAAGTTCTACGCCTTCACTCCATCCGAGGTCCGCGAGGCCCTGGGGGAGGCGGATGGCGGGCGTTTCTGCACCGCCTTCGGCATCACAGAACAGGGCAGCTTCGAGCATGGCCGCAGCGTGGTGCATCGATTCTCCTGCGCTGCGGAGGCGCACCTGCCCGCGGATGAGGACCGCCTCCTGCGCGAGAAGCTGCGGATCTGGCGCGACCGTCGCGTGCGGCCCGGGAAGGACGACAAGGTGCTGGCGGCGTGGAACGGGTTGGCGCTGTCGGCCCTGGCCCGCGGGTACCAGGTGCTGGGCGACCCGCGCTACCTTGAGGCCGCCGAGGCTTGCGCCAGCTTCCTTCAGCGCGAACTTTGGCGAGGGGATCGGCTCCTGCGGGTGTGGCGGCGTGGCCGGGCCCATACGCCGGGTTTTCTGGAGGACGAGGCCGCCGTGGTGGAGGGCCTGGTGGACCTCTACGAAGCTGGCTTTGACTCAGCCTGGCTGCGATGGGCAGAGGCGCTTGCGGAGGGCTTGCTGGCTCGATTCCACGATCCGGTCGAAGGTGGTTTCTACAGCACGGAGGCCGGTCAAGTGGATCTGATCTTCCGGCAGAAACCGGGCTTCGACGGCGCCATCCCCAGCGGCAACACCCTGGCCGCGCGGGCCCTGCTGCGCCTTTCGCGGCACCTCCAGCGAGAAGACTTCCGGACAGCCGCCGAAGGAACCCTGCGATGTTTCGGCCCTTGGATGCAGCGGGGACCCAGGGCTTTCCTGGGGCTTCTGGGTGTGCTTGTCCTCGCCTTGCGCGAACCGCTGGAGGTGGCCGTGTCGGGAGACCCAGCCGATTCCAGGGTGCGTGAGATGCTTCACGAGGTTCATCGCCGATTCCTGCCCGGACGGGTCCTTTCGGTATCCCCCGATCAGCTGCTGCCCCTCCATGAGGGCCGGCTGCCCCCGACCGGACGGGTGTTGGCCTTCGTTTGCCGAGGGCGGACCTGCGCCGCGCCGGTGGGTTCAGCCAGTGAACTGGCTGGACTGCTCCAGGTTCCTCCAGTCCTGATGTGATCCGATCGTCTTTCCGGCGTGGCTACACTGATCCCATGCGCGAGCCCCAGATGTTGCGGAACCAGGAGCGTGTTGGATCCGTGCGGGGCGCCAGGCGAAAGGGGCAGCCATGAAGACCTTCGGATTGAAAATCGACCCGTTGACCGGCGAGGAATACTACGAAGTCTACGTCCGGGGGCGGCAACTCCTGAACAATCCTCACCTGAACAAGGCTTCGGCGTTCACCAAGGAGGAGCGGCTGAGCCTGGGTCTAGACGGGATGCTGCGCGCCGGGATCGCGACTCTTGAGTCCCAACTGGACCGCACCTATGAGGCTTTCCTCCGCAAGACTGACGACCTGGAGCGCTACATCTACCTCTCGGGCCTTCTGGATCGGAACGAGGTCTTGTTCTACCGCCTTCTGGTGGACCACCTGGATGAGATGGTCCCTATCATCTATACCCCCACGGTGGGTCAGGCCTGCATGCAGCTGAGCCACATCCAGCGTCGCTTCCGGGGCATCTACATTACCTCTGAGAACATCGGGAACATCGACCAGATCTTCCACGGTCTGTCGCAGCCCCAGGTGAACCTCATCGTGGTGACGGACGGCGAACGCATCCTGGGCCTCGGCGACCTGGGCTCGGACGGCATGGGCATTCCCGTGGGCAAGGTCAGCCTCTATGTCGCTGCTGGCGGTGTCCATCCCGGAGTCTGTCTGCCCATCACGCTGGACGTGGGCACCAACAATCCCCGGTTGCTGGAGGATCCTCTCTATCTGGGCATCCGCAAGCCAAGGTTGCGAGGTGCCGAATACGAGGAACTGGTGGAGAAGTTCGTGCTCGGGGTGAAGCGGAACTTCCCCGGGGCGCTGCTCCAGTGGGAGGACTTCGCCAAGCAGACAGCCTTCAAGAACCTTGACCGGTACCGCGAGCGCATCCTCTCCTTCAACGACGACATCCAGGGCACGGGCTCGACGAGCCTCGCAGCACTCATGACTGCCATGCGCATCAAGAAGAGCCGCTTCCAGGATGAGCGCTACCTCATCGTGGGCCTGGGCCAGGCCGGTACCGGCATTGCCATGAACATCCGGGCCGCCCTGAAGGCCGAGGGGCTTTCCGATGACGAGGCCCGCAAGCGCATCTTCGCCGTGGACATGCAGGGCCTCCTCATTGAAGGCGATCCCCTGCTCGAAGGCCCCCAGGAGCCTCTGGCCCAGTGCCGGGCGGCCGTGGACGGCTGGAAGCTGGACGACCCCTCCCGCATCGGTCTGGAGGATGTCATCCGCAACGCCCATCCCACCGTGCTCATCGGCGTCACCGCCCAACCCGGCCTCTTCAGTGAGGCCATTCTCGCGGAGACGGCGAAGCACTCGGAACGGCCCATCGTATTGGCGCTTTCGAATCCCACGCATAAGTGCGAATGCTCGCCCGAGGCGGTCTGGAAGGCCACCGATGGCAAGGGGCTCGTGGCCACAGGCAGTCCCTTCGCGCCCATGGACTGGAAGGGACGCACCCTCCAGTCCTCGCAGTGCAACAACATGTATATCTTCCCCGGTGTCGGGCTTGGTGCCCTGGTCTGCAAGGCCACCCGCGTGACGGACGGCATGTTCCTGGCGGCCAGCAAGGCCATCAGTACCTTCGTGACCCCCGAGCAGGAGGCCATGGGGCTGCTGCTGCCGGAAATGAAAGACATTCGCCAGGTGTCTGCCGCAGTGGCCAAGGCCGTGGGCATGGAGGCCCGTAACGCGGGCCTGGGACGCCTCCTCGACGACGATCAGATTGACGCTGTGGTCACCAAGGCCCAGTGGGTGCCAGCCTACACCGCCTATCGGCCTGGAACCGTGCGTCACGAAGATTGATTCGCCCATTTTCCCCTTGAGGGAAAGGCGGCATGGCCTAGCCTGGGGGCGGGAAGAGATTCTCTTTCCTCCCACGGGGCGACCGTTTTCGCCAGCCCCTTCCGGCCCACGCACCATGCGGCCGAGACTTCCGGGCACCCTTCGGGGTGCCCCTTTCTTGTCCGGGGGGTCCCGGGTCTAGACTTTCTTCAACGACACGAAAAAGCCCGGCGATGCCGGGCTTTGAATGAGCATGAAAGCTGGGATTCAGGCGGCGTGTACGCGGCGGCTGCGGTGCATCACTTCGGCTTCGAGTTCCGCCTCCAGGGCCTGGACTTGGCGGAGCACCGCGAGGCCGCGGGGGTGGCTGCTCATCTGGCGCTCGAGTTGGCTGAAGACCTCATGCAGCCGCTCAGCGGTGGTCCAAAAGGCGGGGTTGTGCTGTTGCGCGGCGGTGTCCATGTGCATGGCGGCTCCGTGTGCTTCCTGGACATCATGATCGTCATTGCTGATGACTTAGGCTAGTGATAGGCATCACAAGAAATGTCATGAGTTACGAGTTTTTTTGTCACAAACGGCATGACAATTCCCGAAGCCCTTGAAAAACATGACATACAGGTCGTCGATGGGGGCGAGTCAGACCCGCCGCGTGGCCAACAAATGCCCGATGGCCACGGCTGCCGCGTCGGCCGCGTCGGCGGCCAAGGGTTCCCTCAGGTTGAGCAAGGTCATGACCATCTTCCCCACCTGGCTCTTATCTGCCCACCCATAGCCGCTGACCGCCTTCTTGACCTGCATGGGGTTGTAGTCGCCTACGGGCAGGCCATGGAGGGCGGCCGTGAGCAGGATGCCCCCCCGGATCTGGCCCAGCTTCAGGGCGGTGGCGGCGTTCTTTTCGACAAAGGGGGATTCCACGGCCATGAAGCCAGGAGCATGGGCGGCGATGGCCTCTGCCAGCCGCTCGTGGATGCGGAGGGCTCGTTGATCGAAATCCGCCCCCCGGGGGTTGCGGATGACCCCGGCCTCCACCAGCGACATGCGCGATCCGAAGCGCTCCACCACGGCCCAGCCGCAGGCCAGGGAGCCCGGGTCCACACCCAGGCAGCGCACGGGTGACGGCGCAACGATCATCGCCCCTTCCGCTTGCCGGTGCCTCGAACACTTCCTTTGGGCGGCTTGGGGCTGGCCTCACGGGTCTTCCCGCTCATCCCGCGAGCCTTCCCTCCCGTCACCTGGGCTTTTTTCGGGGGGCGTCCCTTCATTCGGTCCTTCCGGGGCGTCTCCTGGCGACCTGATGGGGATCTGCCGCGCCGGGGCTTCTCCAGGTCACCCTCTTTCAGCGTGGCCGGGGCCGCGAGCATCGGTACGAACACAAACCCCTTGCCGTGAGCATCCTGGGCTTTGGCTTCCAGGAGCCAGGCGCTGATGCGGCGAAGGTCCTCATCCACAGCCGTGACCTCCACCTCCACGGCATCGCCAATGGTGAGCACCACGGCGCCCCGCAGGCCCGTGGCCTGGGTGCGGTGCTCATCCACCCAGAACTGTCCGCCCAGGGCCGCCAGGGGCACGCCCACCTCCACAAAGGGCGATTCGAGCGTGATGAACACCACCTTGGCGGAGAAACCCTGGATGCGGCCCTTGAAGCGCTGGCCGACCCGGGCCTTCATCAGGAGGCAGGCCTTCCATTTGTCATTCTCGCGTTCTGCCTCGGTGGCTTTCTGCTCGGCGTCGCTGGCGCCCTTGGCGAGCACGGCGAGATGGCTGTGGAGCCCCTCGGGCAGGGGTTGGCCGCGCAGCACCTTGCGGAGCAGGCGATGGACGACAAGATCCGGGTAGCGCCGGATGGGGCTGGTGAAGTGCAGGTAGTCCTGGAGGGCCAGGCCTGAATGGCCGATGTTCTCCACGCTGTATTCGGCTCTCTTCAGGCTGCGAAGCAGCAGCGTGTTGATCATGGCTTCCAGCGGGCCGCCCCGGATCTTGTCGAGCATGGCGTTGAGGTGCTCCGGCGTGGGGACCTCCTTGGGCTTGAGCAGCCCGAAGGTGCGGGCGACCTCGGCGAAGATTTCCAGCTTCAGCGCGTCCGGTTCGTCATGGATGCGGTAGATCGAGGGAATTTTCTTCCGGGTGAAGAAGCGCGCCACGGATTCGTTGGCCAGCAGCATGAACTCTTCGATCATGCGGTGGGCGTCATGGCGGGGATAGCGCCGCGCGTCCACGGGCCGTCCCTCCGCATCGAAGATGAACTCGGCTTCTTCCGTGTCCAGGTTCAAAGCCCCACGTCCCAGGCGCTTCTGGGTCAGCTGGCGAGAGAGCACCAGGGTTTCGTCCAGCAGGGTACAGAGATCCTCTCCCAATTCCGCCCGCTTGCGGCTCGACAGGTCGATGCAGGCCTCCTTCACCTCGTCATAGGTGAGGCGCTTGGCGCTGCGGATGACGCTTTCGGATAACCGCGTTTCCACGACTTCCAGGTCTGGAGAGATCGTCATCCAGGCGGTCATGGTGAGCCGGTCCACGCCCTCGCGCAGGCTGCACAGGTCGCCGCTGAGGCGCTCCGGGATCATGGGAATGGCCTCGTCCGGGAAATAGACGGAGGTGCCCCGCAGCCGGGCTTCTTCATCCAGCGGGCCGCCTTCGGCGACGTAGTGGCTCACATCGGCGATGTGGACCCCCAGAAGCCAGCCGCCGCCTTCGGATTTCGGCAGCACCTCCAGGCTGATGGCGTCGTCGAAGTCCTTGGCGGTGGGCGGATCCACGGTGCAGGTGAGGGTTTCGCGGAGATCCTCACGCGGCCCCGCCATGGGCTGCGCCCTTTGGGCCGAACCTTCGGTTCGGTGGGCCTCCGCTCCTGCTGCGGCCTCTCGGCCCTGAATCCACTCGGGAAGGATGGCGGTGGGGAAGGGAGCCAGTTCCCGCATGACAGCATCCGGGAAATCCGTCCGCAGGTTGAACAGCGCCGCCGTGAGCCGGTTCTCGATCTTGAGGTCGGTCTTCTTCCCGAGCCGCGCGACCACGGTGCCGCGCAGCTGCTTGGCGTCGGGATCAGCATCCAGCTGGACGCTCACGAGCTCACCGTCCTCGGCCAGGTCGGTGGGTGGCACGGTGATGATCTGGGACAGCCGCGGTTCGAGAGGCACCACGCGCCAACCCCAGGGCTGTTTCTGGAGGGTGCCGGGCATAGGCACCTCACCGCGTCCCTTGATCTCCAGCACCCGGGCTTTGAGGCGGCCGTCCCAACCTTCGCCATTCACTTCGGCCACCACGCGGTCCCCGTGAATGGCCCCATGGGCGTCCCGCCAATCCACCAACAGGTCCATGCGCGGCCCCTTGGAGGCGCCCACCAGCCTCAGGAAGCCGCCAGCGCCTTCGGGATGGCCGAGAAACGTGGCCTCGAAGCTTTCGTACGAACGCAACGCCGGGGCCTGGGGCCTCGGCGCTTGAGGGGATGCGGTTCGATCAGGAGCGCGCGATGGGGCGCGGGCGGGGATGCGGGGAGCTGAGCGACGGGCCATGCCCCCAGGGTACAGCCTGACTGGAAGGGATCAGGCCTTCTTTCCCTTCTTGACGGGTTTGGGTGCAGTGGCCTTGCCATTCAGGATGTCGAGCTGATGCTGGACCTTCTTGTTGTCAGGATCCAGGGTGACGAGGCGCAGAAGCCAGCGGGTCTTGCCGCCCCGATCGCCCTGGGCCTCCAGGTAGGCGGGGCTGGAGATCACGGCGTCCACCCATTTGGTCTTCTCACCCTTACCCGCTTTGTAGTCAGCCACCTGATCAGCCTCGCTCTTGAGCTTGCTTTCCATCACCTTCACGAGGGGATCGTAGGCCTCGTTTTCGCGCTTGGTCACGTCCAGGTAGGTCTGGAAGAACGTCACCCACTTGGCGCTATCAACGACTTCCTTTTCTACGCCCAGGGCCAAGTCCAGCTCCTGACGTTCGCCGGGATCCAGATTGGTCTTCGCCTTTAGTTCCTTGATGCGGGCGTCGTTCTCTTCCAGCACCTGCTTGGCCCGGATTCCGGATTGGGTGTAGTAGGCGACGGCCTGGGTGAAGGGTTCCTTCACGCCGGCATAGCATTCGGTGGCCAGGGCCTTGGCGGTCTTGGCGTAATCCAGGGCCTTCTCCCAGGCTCCGGCCGCGTCGGTGGTTTCCGTGGCCAGCCGATGAGCCTCGGCCAAGTCCAGATAGATCGCGCAACTCTGAACCAGGGTCTGATTGCTGGTTTTGTCGAAGGCGGGCTTGTTGGTTACCAGCAGGGCCTCAGACCGCTTCATGGCCTCTGCGTATTTCAGCTCTCCCATCAGCTGTTCGATCGCGGGCCGTTCGGCCTTAACGCGGTCGCCCAGGGACGGGGCCGAAGCCTGGGCCATCAGGGCTGCGGGAAGGAGGATGAAGGACAGGAAAGAGGATGTGCGCATCGGTTCAACCAAAAAAGGAGGAGGGAGAGGTCCCTAGATGAGAAACGTTCATTGTTCCGGGATCCCTTGGCCTTGGCTAGCCCTCCCCTGGAAGAGGAGGAGATCCGTGACCGCAGGCGGGGTCACCCCAATGTTTCGGTCATACCTCGGATCTCGGCCTTGATGCGATCCATCTCCTCTCGCTCGATCCTGCGAGCGGGGACGCCGCCCCGCGAATCCTGCCGGGTGACAGAGCAGGCTCTGGGGGAGCCTGCGGAGTCGGGACCCGGCGAGGGTGAGCATAGGAGACCGCAGGCGGCGTCACCCCAATGTTTCGGTCATTCCCCGGATCTCGGCCTTGATGCGATCCATCTCCTCTCGCTCGATCCTGCGAGCGGGGACGCCGCCCCAGGTCTCCCCCGCCCCGACCCGACTCCCCGGTAGCACCACGCTCTCTGGCAGGATGGTCGCGTCATCTCCGATGACCACGTCCCCCATGATGCAGCAGGCCAGGCCCAGGGTGGCCCGATGGCCAACGCTGACAGGCGCTATGACGAGGTTCCCGCCGCCGCCGTAATGGGCGAAGATGCGCACGCTGCCGCCCAGAGCCGCGTCGTTGCCGACCGTAATCAGCTGGGGATCGCTGATGTACTCGGTGTTAATGAACGCATGGCGGCCGATTTTCATGCCCATGGCCTTGAGGAACCAAACCCCGAAAGGGGTGAGGGTGACGAAGGGCAGAAAGGTGAACCGCACCAGGTAGAAGAGCCCGTTGTGAAGGAACCAGGGCAGGGCGTGCAGGGTGTAATAGCCGCCCTTGAAGGGCTTCACCCGGGTGGGCAGCACCCAGTTGTAGACGGGCACCACGACCAGCAACGCCAGACCGAAGATGAAGAAACAGAGTGCCAGGGCGAAGCCTGAGACGATCCACGGCAGGGGGCCTGGGAGGGGGATTGACCAGGTGTGCAGGATGGGCCAGATCCAGAGCGCTGGTGCCAGGGCCAAGCCCAGAGCGGTGGAGGCGAGGGCGTACACGAGGAGGACCGCCAGGCCATAGGCGATGCGCGAAAAGCGGCGAAGCAGTTGATCCAGCCAGTTCTTAGGGGGCGGGTTCTTGGATTGGTCCTTGGCGAAGGACTTCACGCCGCACCTCCGCCGAACGCACGCTGCGCGTGCTCCGGCGCGCTCTGCTTGCCGAGGCGGGGCCTCCCTGTGCCGGGCCCTGCGGGCTTCGGCTCTGTCAAAGTGGCAATTTGCGCCTGCTTCATGCTCATGGCTCCAGACTATCGAAAGTGGCAGGTAGCATGGGGGGATGGATCTAGTTCTGCTCCGTCTCTCCGCCCTCGGCGACATCCTTCGCGTTATGCCCGCCTGGGCCAATCTGCGGGAGGCGTTCCCGGCGGCCCGGTTTCGGGTGGTGGTGGAGGATCGCCACGCCTTTCTGCTGGAACCGCTGCCTTGGCTGGAGCCCGTGGTGGTTCAACGCCGGCGGCTGTCTAATCCATGGACCGCCCTTGGTGAGTTGCAGCGCGTGGCAGCCCAAGTGCGCGGCGCGGAGACCAGTCTCGATTTTCACGGCATCCTCAAGGCGGCCTTGATTCCGCGCCTTGCGGCCATTCCTGAGCGTTGGGGTGACGGGGTCACCAAGGAATTCGCGGGGCACCTTCAGACCCATCCGCTGACCTTCCGGCACCAGACGCGGTATCGGCAGGCCCTGGAACTGGCGGAAGCCTTCGGGCGGAGTCGCGGGATCACTGGCCTGGGGCGGTTCAGGCCAGTCCTGAAGAACGCGGATCTTCCGGACCCTGGCCCTGTTTGGCCGCAGTCCGCGAAACCCCGGGTGGTGCTGGTGCCAGGAGCCTCCCGGCGGGGTGCCATCAAGCGCTGGCCCCTGTCCCACTGGATCACCCTGGCTCGCATGCTGAAGGACCGCGTTGAGATGAGATGGTCCCTGGGGCCAGAGGAAGCGGACCTGCGGACTTGGCTGCCTGAAGTCACGGGTATCCCAGCCCTTCCTCGTCTGGGGTTCTGGCAGCTGGCCTCGGCGCTGCGCCAGGCGGATCAAGTGATCGCACCCGATACGGGGTTGCTGCACCTGGCGGTGGTACTGGGGGTTCCGGCCCTGGGGCTCTATGGATCAAGTGATCCGGTAGTCGCGGGGCTGCCGGACGGCGCTGGGTGCATCCTCCGCACTGGAATCAGCTGCGCCCCATGCCGGGAACGGGGCTGTCAGCGTCGGCAATGCATGGAAGAATTGCTGCCAGAGAGGGTATTGGCGGCCTCGCTCGACCTGTCCGCCGCTACTTGACGCGAAACTTGTACTTGCCCTCGTGACACGCCAGGCATTTCACCACCGGCGGTTTGTGTTGACGGTGGCACTCCGTGCAGGCGATCTCCCCTTCGTGCGAATCATGGGGATTGGGCTTGGCGTCCTTCGTCACGGCTTTCATGGCGGGGTAGTCGCCATGGCAGGCCATGCAGGACTCCGAGGAGACTGCTTTTTGGGTGGGCTTCTCCTCCCGGTGGCAGTCGAAGCAATGGACACCGGCTTTCGCGTGATAAGGCGGAAGGAGAAAGCCCTTCGTTTCCTGGGCTGGAGCAGAAACCGCCCCCAGAAGACCGCAGAGGCAGATGGTAAGACTGCGGACAAGGTTCATGGCTGATTCCTTGGGATCTGAGCGGTGTTGGACCGCGAGGTGCGACAGCAGTCTACAGGAGGCTGAACCTCCAACTGGAGGGGGCGTTCCACATCCTAATACCCCAGATGCAGGTATTAAGGGCTTTGATGATGATGGAGTGATTTGAATCACGTTCCAAATCCAGAGGTGGGAGGATCTCTGATCGGACGTGCGACTATGACCCACAAGGCTTTTGATGGTGCAACAACCCTGGCCCACTTGCCTCCAGTTCACCCGGCAGTCTGGCTCAACCCTTCCTGCCGAAGCCACACATTGAGAGGGAGTTCCATGAGAACAAACCGTGCGCATCTCATTTCCGGGTTGGCTCTTGCGGTGGGATTGTCTGGTTCTGGCTGGCTTCAGGCCCAAACCGCCCAGGTGCGGGCGAAAGTGGCGGCCGTCATTCCCCGGTACCAGCCGCTGGTCCAGGTCAAGGGCCCTATCGACCTAATTGGGACGGACGCCCTCTCTGATCTCGGAGAGGAATGGTCCAGCGTTTTCAGGAGGACACATCCCGAATCAAACCTGATCTTTCGACCCAGTTTGACCAAGGACGCCGTGAAGGCCTTCCTGGACGGCACCAGTCTTCTGATCCTTACGGCACGCGAGTTCACTTCAGAAGAAGCAAAGGCATTCCAGGCCAAGTTCGGCTACATGCCCATGCGCATTCCGGTCTGCATGGATGCCAACATTGTCTTCGTAAACAAGAACAATCCCATTACATCCATCAGCATGGAGCAGTTGGACGCCATCTACTCCACGACCAGACTGGGCGGCGCCAAGTCACAGGCAGTTGTCTGGGGAGATCTCGGTCTCAGGGGTGAGTGGGCAAAGCTGCCCATCCATGCCTATACCAGGGGCCCAGGCACGGCCACAAATGCCTCAGTCAAGGAGAAAGTGCTCCTTAATGGGGCCTACCAGCAGGCGGTCCTCAGCCGCGATGATGCTTCGTCCCTGGCTGAGGCGGTCATGACCGATCAGACCGCCATTGCGATCAGCACCATGGCGTCCTGGTACTTTGCCAACAAGATTCTTCCGGTCGTGCCGTTCCATGGGGAGGATGCGCGCTTCCCCAATCAGGACAACGTCACCACCAGCAAATACCCCATGCCCCGCCTGTATTACGCCTATCTGAACCGGACCCCTGGCAAACCGCTGCCCGCCGTTACCAATGAGGTCATTCACTTCCTCCTGACCCAAGAGGGCCAAAATGCCGCAGCGGATTCGGGGCTGCTGCCCGGACCCCCCGAGTTCATCACCATCGCGCTCAAGCGGCTGAGCCGATAGCAGGCAGAGTCAGCCGCGGCGCCACCCGGTGCTGCCGTCTTTGCGATCTTCAAGAACGATACCCATGGCCCTGAGCTGATCGCGCACGCGATCCGCCAGGGCCCAGTCCTTGGCGAATTTGGCGGCCTTCCGGGCCTCGATGAGGGCCTCCACAGCGGCGTCCAGAGAGGCCTCTTCACGGGGCCAGGCGGCAAACATGTCGTTGGCCTCATCCAGGAAGGCCAGCGTGGCGTCTCGCTCCTCGCGGGTGAGCGCGGCATGATCGTCCTGGGCATTCAGATCGTTGATGAGCGTAAAGATCGAGGCCAGGGCTTCGGGGGTGTTCAAGTCGTCGGCCATGGCCGCCCAGAAAGCCTCTCGGGCCCGTTCCAGGCGGACCCTGGGGTCGATGGCTTCTTTCCATGGACCGCCGCCAGCAGCACCCTCGCCCTCCATGCGTTTCCGGAAGGCGCGAATGCGCTTGAGAGCGTTCTCCGCAGCCCTCAACCCTTCGAAACTGAAGTTCAGCACCTTCCGGTAATGGTTGCTCTGGATCGCGTAGCGCAACGCGATGGGATCCACGCCCTTGGCGACAAGGTCACGCAGGGTGAAGAAGTTCCCCAGGCTCTTGGCCATCTTCTGGCCCTCCACCATCAAGAACTCTCCGTGGACCCAGTGATTGACCCAGCGGTGGCCCAGGCATCCCTCGCTCTGGGCGATTTCGTTCTCGTGGTGGGGAAAAATCAAGTCCACGCCGCCGCTATGGATATCGATACGGTCGCCCAGCAACTCCATGCCCATGGCCGAGCATTCGATGTGCCAGCCAGGGCGTCCCGGACCCCAGGGACTGTCCCACCAGGGCTCGCCCGGCTTGGTCGCCTTCCACAGCACGAAATCGGTAGCGGAATCACGTTCATATTCATCCGCGTCCACGGAGGCACCCATCTGCATCCCCTCGCGGTCGAGGTGGGCCAGGCAGCCGTACTGAGGCAGCCCGGCGATGCGGTAGTAGACGCTGCCCTCACGAACGTAGGCCAGCCCTTTGGCTTCGAGGTCCTGGATCAGGCGGATCATATGGGGGACGTAGGCAGTGGCCTTCGGCAGGAAATCCGCCTGCTGGACGCGCAGCGTATCAAGATCTTCCAGAAAGATGGCCGTGAAGCGATCCGTGAGCGCCTTCATCGCGCCATGGCGAGCCTCGTTGGTCGCGTCCGCCGGCAAGGTCCCCTGAGAATCACGGATGATCTTGTCCTCGACGTCGGTGATGTTCATGCAGTGCCGGACTTCGTGACCGGCCGCCCGAAGCGTGCGCTTGAGGAGGTCCTGGAACAGGAAAGTCCGCAAATTCCCGATATGTGCGTAGTTGTAAACCGTTGGTCCGCAGGTGTACAACGAAACCTGCCCCGCCAGCACCGGGACCACGGGTTCGATCCGCCGAGTCAGGGTGTTGAACAGGGAGAGGGTTCGCCGCATCTTCTTCATGTCTCTAGGTAACCATCTTTTTCCCTTCCATCCAAAGCCCTCGGTGTCCAAATGGGTTTGTTCGGCCACAAAAAGCAGGACGAAGCACTGGCCGAGCGCGAGGAGCAGGTGCGGAAACTTGAGGCTGAATGCCGGACGATCCATACCCGGCTGGAGGGCACCCAGGAATTGGTTCGGCACCTGGACCAGGACCGGGATCTTCTGCTGGGCGCCCTCGAGCGGATGCGCCCGGGGGAAGAAATCCAGACGCTTTCCCTGGTCCTTCTGGATGTCTGTTTCAAGCCCCTCGGCCTCGCTTGTTTCTACGTGGCCGTGGCGGACTGGGACCAGGACCTGCTCCGGTTTGTGCTCTACCACGAAGGCGGGCGCGCCCGGAACCACCCCTCCCGGCGCCTGTCAGACCGCATCGGCCTGTCCGAACGGGTGCTATCGGGGCGGCGTTCCGTCTACATTCGCACCCTGGAGGAAGGCCATGCGGCAGGGAGTCTTCTGACCGCTGCAGAGCAGGCGACGGGACTCATCCCCCATTCCTGGTACGGGGTGCCGCTCGGGTGGGGGCAGCGCCCCGTGGGGCTGGTGAGTTTCCAGAGCTTCCAGACCGATGCCTTCAGCGAAAACCGTCGCCGGGTCATGGATGCCCTGGCGGCCTTGATGTCCACCTGCATGGGGTATCAGACCGCTCAGGAACGCTGAACCAGCGCCAGCAGGTCGTCCGGCAGCACCCTTGCCCGATTGTCCGATCCCGCCACGAGGTGGGTGCTCTCACCCTCGGCCAGCAGGGTGCCATCACGTTCAATCCGGTAACCGAACACGATGCGGCGCCGCCCTGCTTCACGGAGGAAGGTCCGCACCTGCACCAGCTCGTCGTAGCGTGCGGGAGATCGGAACCGCACACGAATCTCGTTCACCACCAGCCGCACGCCGCGAGCCTCCCACTCTGCGTAGCTCTGGCCCAGCTGCCGGAGGAAATCGCTGCGACCCAGTTCCATCCACACCGGGTAGGTCGCGTGGTGGACGATGCCCATGGCGTCCGTCTCGGCATAGCGTACTCGGAGTTCGGTCAGAGATTCCATGGCTGGATTATCCACCACTCTGACTACCCCCGTATCGGACAGCGCCCCGCGCTGTCCTCCCGCTCCCGCCGCGCTGCGCTTGCGATCGCGGACGGGGCCCCGTGGTGGACGATGCCCATGGCGTCGGTTTCGGCATAGCGCACACGGAGTTCGGTCAGGGATTCCATGGTTTGAGCGTACACGAAGAAGCCCCGCCGGGGCGGGGCTTGGGGATGCACGGACCGGGCTCCCGGCTACTCGACGGCGACGCGGATGTGATCGCCCTTGTCCGTGGTAATTTCCAGGAGCAGATCGCCCGGCTTGGCGTCGGACAACAGCTTCTGGAGCTGTTCGGGTTTCATGCCCTTCTTCGTCTCCCCGTTGACCTTGATCTCCCCCTCGCCGGCCATGTCCAGAATGCCCTTGGCCAGGCTGATGGGCATGCGCACATGGACTTCGGTGGGGCCATCCACGTTCTTGTGCTTGGTGTGGTGATTGAAGGACTTGGAGATGATGTCGACCTTGATGAACCGCGCGCTCTGCGCGGCCAGAGGAAGGCTGAGGCTGGCCACCAGGGCCAGCGGGATCATGACGGCGCGCATGGGCGGCCTCCTTGGAAGGGAAGGGGTTCGGCACTTGCCGGGCTGCATGGGATTACGGGGCGCCGATCCCTGGGATTAGCCCGGGTATCCTGGAACTTGGAACGAAATCCGGCCTGCCTCATCCAACCTCGTGCGGACCCCCCGCCACCTTCTGGAGCCCTAGCATGAAGTCTCTCGTTGCCCTCCTCCTCGTCGCAGCGCCGCTGTTCGCTCAGGGCCCCGTCAAGTGGGAGCACGACTACCAGTCAGCCCTCAAGCGTGCCAAGGCTGAAAAGAAGCTCATCTTCATGGATCTCTGGACCGAGTGGTGCGGACCCTGCCTGCACCTGCAGAAAAATGTCTTCCCCACCGCCGAGGCCTCTGCGGCCCTTGCCAAGGTGGTGCCCTTCTCCTCTCTGGTGCAGAAGAAGGACGGTACTCCCGTCGCCGAAGGGACCAGGCTCTCGGAGAAGTTCAAGCTGAACGCCTTCCCGACCATGGTGATCCTCGATGCCGATGGCAAGGAACTCCGCCGCCAGGTCGGCGCCTTCCGCACTGGCGCTGAGTTCGCGATGTGGTTGAACGCCAAGTAGCTCTCAGCGATCAGCGATCGGTCAAAGCACGGCGGCCCGAGGGTCGCCGTGCTTCATTTCTGTCGGCTGAAGGCTGATGGCAAGCGGCTGCTGGCCGATCACACATCCTTCACCCCGCCCGCGGTCTTGGGCGGCTTGGGCAGGCGCTGCTTGAGGCCCTCCAGTTCATCTTGCTGCGCCCCCATGCTGGGGC
>JAVBYJ010000040.1 GCA_030824075.1 Geothrix sp. | reverse complement strand
GGCAACCGCAACATGGACATCGTGGCCTACACCCTGCGCAAGGATGTGGCCCACCCCTTCCCGCCCGAAAGCGACGAGGTGGGTTCGACGCCTGAAAAGAAGGGAGACGGAGAAAAGAAGACCGAGGCCCCGAAGGTGTCCGTGGCCGTGCGCATCGACTGGGACGGCTTTGAACAGCGGGGCGTCCGCGTGCCCGTGCCTGCCGATAACCTGGGTGGGCTGGACGTGATCAAGGGCCACCTCCTCTACAGCAAGAACCAGCCTTTCGTGTACGGTGAGGCCAACGGCCGTCGCGGTGGGGGCAACAGCCTCTGGATCTACGACCTGAAGAAACGGCAGGAGAGCGAACTGTTGCCGGATGTCCAGGGCTGGGTCCTCAGCCAGGACGGGACCAAAGTCCTGGCCCGGGCCGGACAGGGCCCTGCGGCCTCGTACCAGCTGGTGGATGCCAAACCGAAGGGGGCCGAGAAGAAGCCCGTCTCCACCAAGGAACTCTATGTGGACCGCATCCCAGCCGAGGAATGGCGCGAGGTCTATGACGAAACCTGGCGTCGTTTCCGGGACTTTTTCTATGTGAAGAACATGCACGGGTACGACTGGAAGGCCCTGCGCGAGCAGTACCGCCCCTGGCTCCAGCACGTCACCCACCGCTCGGACCTGACCTACGTGTTGACCGAGCTCATCTCGGAGCTGAACATCGGCCACACCTACACCGAGGGCGGGGACTTCATCCTGCCCGAACGTGCGAAGGTCGGCCTGCCCGGCGCCCGCATCGAACTGGATGCCGCCGCCGGCCGCTACCGGCTCGCCCGCATCTACCGGGGTCACAACGAGGAGCCCAAGTACCGCAGCCCGCTGACGGAGCCGGGGGTGGATGCCCGTGAGGGCGACTACATCCTCGCCATCGATGGCGTCGAGCTGAAGGCCCACGAGAATCCCTACCGCCTGCTGCGGAACAAGACCTTTGCGGTGACGCTCACGCTGAACGTCAAGCCCACCTTCGAGGGCGCGCGGCAGGTCATCTACAACCCCATTCAGGGCGACGCCAGCCTGCGCTACCTGGACTTCGTGCTTCGTTCCAAGGAGACCGTCGACAAGCTCAGCGGCGGGAAGGTGGGCTACCTCCATATTCCCGACATGGGTGGACCGGGCCTGTACGAGTTCATCAAGTGGTACTACCCGCAGATCCGTAAGGAAGGCCTGATCGTGGACGTCCGGGCCAACGGGGGCGGCAACATCAGTCAGATGATCCTTGAGCGCCTGGGCAAGAAGCTGTTGGGAACCCGCTTCGGCATGGATGGCGAGCATCCTTCCACCTATCCCAGCACCGTGTTCCACGGCGCCATGGTGGCGCTCACCAGCGAAACCAGCGCCAGCGATGGCGACATCTTCCCCTACCACTTCCGGTTCGCGGGCCTCGGCCCCCTCATCGGCAAGCGCACCTGGGGCGGCGTCGTGGGCGGCGGGAACC
Organism: Geothrix sp.; assembly: GCA_030824075.1. Lineage (GTDB taxonomy): Bacteria > Acidobacteriota > Holophagae > Holophagales > Holophagaceae > Geothrix. The sequence continues at coordinate 25,748 of JAVBYJ010000040.1, read as the reverse complement.
TGCCCTTGATCGATGGGGGCAGCGTCTTCGTCCCCCGCTCCGGCACCAACGCGCCCACGGGCGAATGGATTATCGAGGGCGAAGGCGTGACCCCCGATATCGAAGTGGAGAACGATCCGGCCTCGATGCTGGCGGGCCGGGATCTCCAGCTCGAACGGGGCATCCAAGAGGTTCTGAAGCGCATGGCCGAGAAGCCCATGGCCCTGCCGAAGCGCCCCAAGGATCCCGTGAAGACGAAATAGGCCTGATGGTCATACCGGAATAATCCAGTCGACCTCCAGACACGCAAAGGGCCGGAATCCCTAGGATTCCGGCCCTCGTTTATTGAGGCTTTTTTGGCTTGGTGGTCAGACCTTTCACCGGTAAGGTCTTGGGCAATCGATCCGGAGGTAGACAATGCTACTTGGTGCCCTGGCGGCGACGCTGCCGCTCATCGTCCTGCTTATCGGCATTCCCCTGCTGATGAAACCCGCCGCGAAAGTGGCACCCATCGCGTGGCTGGTGACCGTGCTCACGGCCATCTTCGTCTTCGGCTTCCCGGCGAAGGTGACACTGCTGGCGGCCCTCCAGGGCGGTCTTACGGGGCTCTTCCCGATCATGTACATCCCCTTCGGCGCGCTGGTGGTCTACAACGTGCTGAAGGCCACGGGCTGGATGGACAAGATGCAGGGGGCCATGGCCAACCTGACCATCGACCGCCGCGCCCAGGCCCTGCTCATCGCCTTCGGTTTCGGCGCCTTCCTCGAAGGCATCTGCGGCTTTGGCGCACCCGTGGCCATTCCCGCGAGCATCCTCATCGGCCTGGGCTACAACCCGATGATGGCGGCGCTGGTCTGCCTCGTGGCCAATACCGGCCCCGTGCCCTTCGGCTCGCTGGCCATCCCCACCGTGACGCTGGCCAAGACCACGGGCCTGGACGTGATGAAGCTCTCCCAGATGACCGGCCGCTTCATGGCACCGCTGGCCCTGATCATGGCCTTCGCCACGGTCTACGCCATGTCCAAGTCCAAGGGGCTGAAGGGCGCCCTCGGCACCATCCTGGTGTCCGGCCTCAGCTTCTCCATCACCCAGTTCCTCGTGTCCAACTTCATCGGCGCGGACCTGACGTCCGTGCTGGCGGGCCTTGTGTGTCTCGTGGCCACGGCCATCTACCTGAAGGTCCAGAAGCATGCCCAGCCCTGGCTCTTCGAGGGTGATGTTCCGGCCGACGACACACCCAAGGAATTCCACTTCAAGGAACTCTTCCTGTCCTGGCTGCCCTACCTGCTGCTGGCCGTGCTGGTCATTGCCGTGAACCTGCCCAGGACCAAGCCCCTCTTCAACGGCAGCGCGGCAGGCTGGAACTGGGTGATCCTCAAGGCCCAGATCTATAACCCTGGCAAGCTCTACTCCTTCACCTGGCTGCAGAGCCCCGGCACCATCATGCTGATCGCCGGTCTCATCGCCTTCCCCTTCATGGGCATCAAGTACTCGGTGATGGGCGAGCAGTTCGGCAAGACCTTCAAGCAGATGATCCCCTCCTTCATCGCCGTGGCCTGCATTCTTTCCATCGCCGAGGTGATGAACCTGACCCTGCCGATCATCGACCCCAAGACCAAACTCGCGGTGGTCGGAGACCTGGCCACCAAGCAGATCTCCATGGTGGCCACCATGGCCAACGGCATCATCGCCCTGGTGAGCAAGCAGATCTATCCGCTGCTGAGCCCGCTCTTCGGCACCATCGGCGTGTTCCTCACCGGCAGCAACACGTCCGCGAACGCCCTTTTCGGCAACCTGCAGAAGCTCACCGCCCAGGGCATGGGCCTCTCCGACATCCTCATGGCCTCGGCCGGCAGTGCGGGCGCTTCCGCGGGCAAGATGATCTCGCCCCAGAGCATCGTCATCGCCGCCACCGCCGTGGGCCTCGCCGGCAAGGAGGGTCTCATCATGCGGCAGACGATCAAGTACACCATCCCGTACGTGATCCTGCTGGGCCTCATGGTCTGGGGCTTCGCCTTCCTGTTCCCGGGTCTCGTTCCGTAATGATTTGAAAATGGGATCACTGCCAAGGCGCCAAGGACGCCAAGAAAGACGAAAAAACGCTTTTTCAATTCTTGGCTTCTTGGCGACTTGGCGGTGATCTTTTCAATCTCTGAATACAACCAGATGTCTGTGAGGTGAGCCCATGCGCATCATCGTGGCTCCAGATTCCTACAAAGGCAGCGTCTCGGCCCTCGGCGTCGCCGAGGCCATGGAGCGTGGCATCCTCGCCGTGTTCCCCGCAGCCGAGGTCCTCAAGGTACCCATTGCCGATGGCGGCGAGGGTACCGTCGAGGCCCTGGTGGCCGCCACGGCGGGCCGTCTGATGCACTCTGAGGTGCAGGGCCCCCTGGGCGAGCCTGTGCAGGCCCACTGGGGCATCTCCGGCGATGGCTCCACGGCCTTCCTGGAGATGGCCGCAGCCTCGGGCCTGCCCCTGGTGGCGAAGGAACGCCGCGATCCGCGCATCACCAGCACCTTCGGCACCGGCGAACTGATGAAGGCGGCCCTGGACGCCGGACTCCGGAAGCTCGTCATCGGCATCGGTGGCAGCGCCACCAACGATGGCGGCACGGGCATGGCCCGTGCCCTGGGTGTGCGCTTCCTGGACGCCGAGGGCCGCGACCTGCCCGATGGCGGGGCCGCCCTGTCTCGTCTCGCCCGGATGGATCTCTCCGGCCTGGATCCGCGTCTGGCGGAGGCTTCCATCCTGGTGGCCTGTGATGTGGATAACCCGCTGTGCGGCCCCCGCGGCGCCTCGGCCGTCTACGGCCCGCAGAAGGGCGCCACGCCTGCCATGGTGGCCGAACTTGACGCCGCTCTCGACGCTTTCGCGAAGGTCGCCGCGTCGACCACCGGTCGCGAGGTGGCCCTGCTCCCCGGCGCAGGCGCCGCCGGTGGCTTGGGTGCGGGCCTGCTCTTCTTCACGCCGGCCAGCCTGCGGCCCGGCGTATCCATCGTCCTGGAGACCACCGGCTTCGAGGTTCTGGTCCAGGGCGCAGATCTGGTCCTCACCGGGGAAGGCCGCACCGATTTCCAGACGGCCATGGGCAAGGCGCCCGTGGGTGTGGCGGCCGTGGCCAAGCGCCATGGCGTACCCGTGGTCTGCCTCGCCGGTGGCCTGGGCGATGGAGCGGACGATGTGCTGGCCCACGGCATCGATGCCCTCGCCAGCACCGTGCCCCAGCCCATGACCCTGGAAGCCAGCATGGCCCAGGGCACAGCCCTTGTGGAGGCTGCAACGGCCCGCGTGTGTCGCCTATTGAAAGTCGGACAGTCCCTGCGTTCCTGAAAGCCGTTCCCCGCCAACCTCGCCGTTCAACCTGAAAGGGCAAGCCGATGCCATGGAATCAGAACTACTCCGCGCTAAACGGGAGCCTGCTCCTCACGGCCCTTGTGGTGGCCATCCCCATCTTCTTCCTGTTCTGGGCCCTGGCCGTAAAGCGCATGAAGGGTCATGTGGCGGGCGTCATCACCCTGGTCCTCACCATCATCCTCAGCGTCCTGGTGTATCGGATGCCGCTCACCGCTGCGCTTTCGGCCTCCGCCTTGGGGATGGTCACCGGCCTGTTCCCGATCGGCTGGATCATCCTGACGGCCGTCTTCCTCTTCAACCTCACCGTTGAATCCGGACAGTTCGAGGTCATCAAGAGTTCCATCTCCTACCTCTCGCCGGACCGCCGCATCCAGGCGCTGCTCATCGCCTTCTCCTTCTCCGCCTTCATGGAAGGTGTGGCTGGGCAGGGGGCGCCTGTGGCGGTGGCCGCGGCCATGCTTATCGGTCTGGGTTTCCCACCCCTTACGGCGGCCGTCATCTGCCTGGTGGCCAACACGCCGCCTGTACCCTTCGGCCCGGTGGGGGTGCCCACGATGATGATGTCCACCGTGACCGGGATTCCCGCGACGACCATGGCCCGCGCCGTGGGCATCGACATGGCCTTCATGGCACTGATCATCCCCTTCTTCATGCTCGTGGTCATGGTGGGCTTCAAGCGCGCCAAGGAAGTGCTCCCCGCGGCCCTGGTGGCGGGCATCAGCTACGCCGTCGCGTCCTGGGTGGTGTCCACCTACTTCGGACCTGAACTACCCGCCATCGTGGCCTCCGTGTTCTCACTGGTGAGCCTGGTGATCTTCATCCGGTTCTGGCAGCCCAAGACCACTTGGACCTTCCCGGAGGATGACGTATCCCGCTCGGCCACAGGAACGACCTATTCGGCGGGGCCAATGTTCAAGGCATGGTCCCCCTTCCTCATCCTCATGGTCGTCATGGGCATCTGGGGCACCCCCTTCTTCAAGACGTACGCCCTCAAAACCCACCACTGGTTCGTGGCGGTGCCGCACTGGCCGGGGCTGGACGGCGTTGTCTTCAAGGCCGCGCCCATTGTGGCCAAGCCGACCGTCTACGCCGCCAGCTACCGTTGGGAATGGTTCACCGCGCCGGGCACCGCCATGTTCCTGTCCGCTCTGATCTCCATGGGAGTGCTGGGCATCAGCCCCGCCACCGGAGGTCGAGTGTTCCTGAAGACCTTCAACCAGCTCCGCTTCGCCCTCATCACACTGGCCTCGGTGATCGGCTTGGGGTTCCTGGCCAACTACTCGGGCATGTCCTTCACCTTGGGCCTGGCCTTTGCCGTCCTGACGGGCATGGCCTTCCCGATTTTCTCTCCCGTCATCGGCTTGATCGGCGTGTTCCTCACCGGCTCGGTGACGTCCTCCGCGGCCCTGTTCGGCAAACTCCAGCAGGTCACCGCCATTCAGCTGGGCTTGAATCCCGTCCTCACCACCTCAGCGAACCTGTTCGGCGGCGTCATGGGCAAACTGATCTCCCCCCAGTCCATCGCCGTGGCCTGCGCCGCGGTGGGGCTCGTGGGCAAGGAGACAGACATCTTCAGGAAGACCCTGAAATATTCCATGATCCTCCTGGGAATCGTGGTGATCGTGGTGCTCCTGCAGGCTTTCGTCATTCCATGGATCCTCCCGGTTGCGCCTGCCGTCAGTTGAGCGAATAAACTCAGAACCACCATCCCTCGGACCCCGCCTGTGGAGGCCAGCCATGACCATGACCCTCGAATTTCGCGATGGTGTTCTCACGGACTACCCGGATGTCTATACACCGGAGGTCCTGCGCGCCCTCGAAGTCCTGGCGCCCCTCAACCAGCGCCGCCGCGAGCGGATGGCCGCCCGCACCGCCCGCCGGAAGGAGCGCGCCGATAAGGGCGAGCGTATCGCCTTCCTGGATCCTGCTTCGCTGATTCCGGGCACCCAGATCACCGTGGCCGACGCCCGGGCTGGCAACTTCGACGGCGCGGTGATTCCGCCCGATCTCACCCGGCAGTGGATCCAGGGCACCGGGCCCGCCACCAAGCCGCGCTCCGACGTGCGCTCCGGCATCCGCAACGTGGCCTACGCGCTGCTGTCGGGCGCGGATGGCTGGATGTTCGATGGCGAAGACGCGCTGGGTCAGGTGGACACCATGTCCCTGGACAACCACCGCAACCTCAAGCTGGCCATCGCCCGCGATCCGCTCTTCCTGGAGGTGGCCGAAGAGGTGGCCACCGAGATGAACCGCTGGGCCGAGGGTTTCTTCGGGCGGCCGATCATCGCCGACTGGCGCCAGCAGCTGGACTTCACCACGGTGCTCTACCGCTGCCGGGGCCTCCACCTGGACGACCGGCACATTCGCCTGGATGGCCATGGCTTCTCCGCCTCCATCGCGGACCTGGTGCTGTTCGTGGTGAACAACCACGTCAACCTGAAGGCCGCAGGCCGCAGCATCGTGCTCTACCTGCCCAAGACCCAAACGGCGGAGGATGCCGCCCTCTGGAACACCATGATCCTGGCGCTCGAGGCCCACCTGGGCCTGCCGGTGGGCACCATCAAGTGCTATGTGCTGGTGGAGCAGATCGAGCAGTGCTTCCAGCTCATGGAGATCCGCGCCGCCCTGTCGCCCCACTTCGTGGGCTTCAACACGGGCCGCTGGGACTACATCAACAGTGTGTCTGACGCCCTGGCCTGGGATCAGGCCTTCGTGAACCCCAACATCCAGGCCATCACCATGACCTATGGCTACATGCGGACCTACGAGGATCGCGTGCGCCGCGCCATGAACACGCCGGATCGCCACGGCCGCTTCGCCCTCTGGCAGGGCGGCATGGAACCCAACATTCCCGTGGGCTCCGAGGCGGGTGTGTCCGCGAGCATGAAGAAGGCTGTGGCGGGCGCCGAGCGCGAACAGCGCGAGGGGGCGTCGGGCAAGTGGGTGGCCCACTGGAAGATGGTCCACATTGTCCGCCCCGTGTGGGAGAAGGTGGGCCAGGCCAACCAGGCGGGCCGCACCTTCCCGGCGCTGACCTACACACCCGACGATGCGGCGGGCCTCATGCAGCTGGAGCCCGCGCCCCGCACCATCGTGGGCGCCCGCGACCTGCTTTCCGTGGCCCTGCAGTACGGCAACGCCTTCCTGCGCGGCTTCCAGGCCGCGGCCCTGAAGCCCGCGGATTTCTTCGGCAACGACGACGTGCTCTACCTCATGGAGGACATGGCCACGGGCGAGATCCGGCTGTCCATCCTCTGGGAGTGGATCCACAAGGGCGCCACGCTCACCGAGGCCGATCCGGAGACCGGCTGTGCCGCCGGGGATGCCTTCACCCCCGCCCTTTTCGCCCGCCTGTTGGAAGAGGAATACGCCAAGCTCCGCAAAGCCAGCAACCGCGACGTCCATGACGATTCCAAGGACACCACCCTCCCCATCGCCCGGGCCATCGTGCAGACCTACGTCCAGAGCGGCATCAAAGCCCCTTGGTATGTCGACCTGCTGAACCTCAACCTGGGACTGGATGATCTTGCGGCAGCCGAGACACGCATCGCGAAGTTCCTCGAAGCGTTCAAGAAAGACGGGACCCGGCTGACAGAAAATCTAGACTTCTAAGAAAAAGCGCTGACAGGATTAACAGAATTAAAAGCTTGATTAACAGGATTAAAGATAACGATTTTAAATCTTGAATCCTGTTAATCCTGTCTACACTTTTCGCAGTTCCGCCGCAAAGGCCTCCAACGCCCGGTAGTAGGGGTCGATGCTGGGGATGTAGTGGCGTTCGTTGGCGGCGTGGGGGCCTATGCCGGTCTGGCCCCAGACCACGGCTTGGCCGCCGGGCGCGAAGCGGGCGGAGGTCCCGGCGCCCTTCCGGCCGAGGCGCACATCGCCGCCTGCGGCGGTGATGCCCGCGAGCAGCGCCTTGAGGTAGGGGTTTTCGGGATCGCAGGCCACGCCGGGTTCCCAGGCGGAAGGCAGGAATTCCAGCTGCAGCTCGGTGGCCAGGGCCTCGATCTCAGCGCGCATCTTCGATACGTCATCCTGAGGGATGGGGCGGACCTCCACACCCAGGGAACCGCGATCCGGCGTGATGTTGTAGATGCCGGGGGTGCCCACCTGGATGTAGGCGAAGCGGGCCAGGGATTGCCAGCCGTCGGGGGCTTTCAGGGTCAGGTGTTTCGCGAACAGCTCGCGCAGGGCCTCGCGAGCGCTGAGCAGGCGCTCCGTGAGATCGGTGCCGCCCGCCAGACCGCTGTGGCCGCGGGTGCCGTGGGCGATCAGCTCGAAGCGCAGCACCCCGCGGTTCTGGGTGCAGACTTCGCCCCACAGTTCCGTGCCCTTTTCCCCGGTGCGCTCCCCGGCGATGAAAAAGGACGGTTCGTAGTCCCACTCGTCCTTCAGCAGGTTCAGCACATGGGGCGTGCCCATGGGCACCAGCTCACCGTTCTCCTCGTTGCCTACCAGCAGCAGGTTCACGGGCGGATAGGGCGCCCCCTTCTTGAGGGTGTCCTTCATCCACACCAGGTAGGTGGAGACCACGGTCTTCATGTCGGCGGCCCCACGGCCGTACAGGTAGTCGCCCTGGACCCTAGGCTCGAATTGGCTGTCGTCGGGCTCCGGTTCCACCACGTCGAAGTGGCCGCAGAGCATGGCCGGGGCCTGCTCACCGCCCGGGAAATGGGCCAGCACGGCAGGGAAGGGGCCCTGATCGAAGCTGCGCACGGGCACGCCGTGGTTGCGCAGGTAGTCGTAGACGAAGGTGGCCGCGCGATGAACCTCCGGCAACCTCTCCTCGGGGCAGGCCGTGACGCTGGGGATGCGCACCAGGCGCTGGGACAGGGCCAGGATTTCGGCGGTCTTGTCCAGGTACTCCGCGTCCACCAGGGACTCGGGCCGCGGCTGGAAGCGCACGGGCGCTTGGGGATCGAGATGCACTTCGTCCCGGGCGCGCTCCAGGAAGTCCCGCAGCTTGCCTTCTTCCAGGCCCAGATCGGCCAGGTGAGCGGTGATGGTTTCCACATCGTCACGCACCTGGCCCTTCCGGGCTTCGGCCAGTTCCACCAGCAGCGAGGGGGGCACGATCTCCGACGTGCCGAGCTTCGCCTTCAGCCGCTGGCGGATCTTTTCAGCGGTGCTGGGAGCACCAGCGGCCAGGTCGCGCAGGGGTTGGAGGTCGTCCCAGAATCCGAGGGCTTCGGCCAGGGGGTGCAGCTCCTGCAGCGTCCAGTCGAGGAAGGTGCGCAGCGCGATGGGCTTGGCCGTGAGGGGATCTTCGATGACGGCGCGCAGGCCCTCCTTGGCGGCCAGTTCCTCGTTGCGGCGGGCCCGCTTGATGTCCTCACTGTCGTAGCGGAAACCCCGGGCAAAGTCGGGGTCGGCGTAGAAGCGCAGGAGCAGCAGGTGCTTCAGCGTGAGGTTGGCGACATCCAGGGCCAGGTCATGGCCGGGGTCGTCCGTGCGCACTTCCACGCGGGCCATGGGCAGATCGATGCGGGCGAAGAGGTTCTGGCGCTCGATCTGCGCGGCCATGTCCTCCACGTTCCGGGTCTCGCCGGCAGCGAAGAGGCCCCGGGCGTAGATGTCGTGCAGCTGATCGCTGGTGACCTGGATGAGTCGCTCCACCGGCTCGGCCTGGGAGCGGGCGCGGACGGGGATCCAGTTGTTGTTGCCAAAGCGCACGCCACGCCGCACCAGATCGTAGGACAGGCGCAGGTAGTCGGAATGGCTGCGGTTCAGGTCCGGCACGTCGAGCGCGGGCGGATTCGGGAAGGTGAGGTTGCGTACCGACTCAAAGGGGGTGAGGCGCACGACCGGCTTGCCATTCTCCTCCGAAGCCTGCAGCGGCGTGCTGGCGCTGGCGGCGATGAAGAGTGACGCGAAGGCACGCATGAGCCGCGTGCCGGTGATGTAGACCTGGTTCTTGTAGTCATCCAGGTGGGTGTCGCCGCGCTCGGTGGCAGGCAGGTGCATGAAGTCCCAGGCCAGCATGGGCTCGGGCAGGCTCAGGTTGGAGTGGGTGCCCGCCGTGGCCAGTTCAGTGCCGTACATCTCGACGCAGCGCTGCAGGTAGCGGCGCTTGGCCAGATGCCAGGACTCCGGCACGCAATCGGGGCCGATCTTGGGCAACACGAGCAGGTTGCCGTGCCAGTAGTGGAGAGGCTCTCCGAAGCTGCGGCCGGTTTTCGCCAGGGCGTTGATGAGAGCCGCCTCCAGCAGGCGTCCTTCGTACACGGCGCCCTTGGGGGTGTGGTAGGGCCGCGTCACCCACTCGATCATCCAGTGGAAGACCTCGAGCTGGTGGTACTCCTCCGTCCAGGGCGACAGCACGTTCGTACGCAGGTGGTCCACGAAGGACATGCGGTCAGGCCCGGTGCCCACGGTGAGAAGGGGGCGGAACTGGGGATCCACCAGGTTCCACTCCAGCTCCAGACCGCAGAGCCCGCCCGAGGGACGGGTCTCCAGCGCCGTCTGCCGCGCCAGCTGGAACTTCTCGACGAAGGCATTCAGGTCGAACACTCAAGCTCCGGAATAAAAGATTCAGTCCACAGATTCCACAGATTTCACAGATTCAAAATCGCTTGATGGGGCCATGGGCGATCACAGGCATGAGTTCTAATCTGTGAGAATCTGTGAAATCTGTGGATAAAAAGTCCTTTTTTATCTGTTCAATTCCTTGAGCGCATCGATCAGTCGCTCGCCCGCGCCTTGGGTGCGCTCCACGGGGGTGGCGTAGGAGAAGCGGATCCACTCGCCGCCGTAGGGGCTGAAGAAGGCGCCGGGCACCACGGCCACGCCGTGGTTCTCGGCGAGGTGCTGGCCCATGGGTTCGGAGTCGGCCCAGCCCTTGGCCTTCAGGACATCGGCCACCTTGATGAAGGCGTAGTAGCCCTGGCCGATGATGTGCGTGAGCTGCTTGGCCTTCAGGTAGTCGCGCAGCCAGGCGCGGCTGGCGCGGGTGGGTTCGGCGATGGGGGCGGAGGCCGCCTTGAAGCCTTTCTCGTAGGCGGCCATGGCCACGGCCAGGCTGAAGAAAGAGGGAATCACCGTGTGCGAAGCCTGGGCCACGATGGTCTTCACCACCTCGGCATCCGCCAGCAGGTGGCAGTTGCGGATGTTCGAGCCGCCCAGGCTCTTGGTGATGCCATCCAGCACCATGAGGCGCTTGCGCAGGGCCGGTTCAAAGGCGCGCAGCAGCACGTTCACATCGTAGGGTTCGCCATCGCCCACGGCGTGGTACATCCAGTCAAACAGGACGAAGGCCACGCCCGCTTCCAGGGCCGCGCGGGCCAGGGCGATCTGGCGCTCAAGGGTGAGTGTCTGGCCCGTGGGATTGTCCGGGCTGGTGATGACGAGGCCCGCCACCTTGCGGCCCGATGTCGCGGCTTCGGTCACGCAGGCGCGGAGGCCCTCTTCCGTGTAGGCCCAGCCCTCCTCGGCGCGGCCCGGAGCCCACATCACGTTGGCGCCGATGCCGTACGGCCCCCAGTTGTAGCTGATCCAGGGTACGCGACTCACGACAATCACATCGCCCTGGCGGCCATGGCCGAGGGCCAGCATGGCCTGGTAGGCCTTCTGCAGGCCGTCGCGGCCACCCTGGGTGCCGATGACATTGGCGGTGCCCCAGCCCGTGTCCGGCGCCAGTTTCCAGTACGTCTCGGCCACGCTCTTGCGGTAGGCGTCCGTGCCGAAGGGCATGTCATAGGCCGTGCCGTGCTGCTTCTGCAGCTCGAAGGCGCGGTCCAGCAAGGCTTCAGGCACGCCCGGCAGCGAGGCGCCGCCATCGCCCTGGCTGGCGTCGAAGACCGGCACGCCGGGCTGCTGCTCCTGGAACACCTTCAGCGACTTGTTGATGAGAAACATGCGCGAAGCGGGGATGGGCGTCAGCCGTCCCAGGTGATCACTCACAGGGACGAGGTTCGCCTGGGGCACGGCGAAGGCGGGCGTTTCAGGGGAGAGAAGCTGCGACACAAGACCTCCCGATACGAAAAATGCCGCCCCTGCGGCAACCCGGGGGCGACAAGCATTGGTTAAGGCTACCAGTTCAGGCTATGGGCTCACAGTTATAGAACCTTATAAAGGAATAAGGAATGCTTATGCCTTCTGGTCAAGGTCAGAGCGTCTTCGCCGCCAGTTTGAGTTCCTCCCACAGCGCCTCGACATGGCGGCGCTCGGTGGCTTCGGCGCCGATGCTCACCCGGAGCATCTGCTTGCCCTTGAGCATGGAGGGCGTCAGGTAGGCCTTGCCGCTGTCGTTGATGCGGCGGGCCATGTCGAGGTTGTGGGCGGCGAGGGCGGGTTCATCGAGACCGGGTTTGAGGTGGCGGAGGCACACGGTCTGCAGGGGCACCGGGGCCAGTCGTTCCCAATCGCCGGAAGCATCCACCTGGGCCTTCAGCCACTGCGCATTCTCGAGGTCGCGGCGGAGGCGGGCTTGCAGGCCCTCCACGCCCACATCCATGAGGTAGAACCAGAGCTTGAGGGCGCGGAAGCGGCGGCCCAGCTGGATGTGCCAGTCGCGGAAGTTGCTCACCTGGCCGTCCTGTGCGGTGCGCAGGTAGCTGGGGTTGGTGCTCATGACGCGAATGAGGTGCTGGGGATCGCGCACGTAGTAGGCGCTGAGGTCGAAGCCCACGCCCATCCATTTGTGGGGGTTGAACACCAGGCTGTCGGCCCGTTCCACGCCCGCCCACATCCAGCGGCACTCGGGCAGCACCATGGCCGTGCCCGCCAGGGCCGCGTCCACATGGAGCCACATCCCATGCTTCTCCGCGAGGTCCGCCATGGCGGCGACGGGGTCCAGCGCCGTGGTGCCCGTGGTGCCCACGGCGGCCACCAGGGCGCAGGGCCGCAGGCCGATCTCCAGATCCTTTTCGATGGCGGCCTGCAGCAAGTCGAGGCGGATGGCGTGGTTCTCGTCGGTCGGGATCAGGCGGAGGAAGCTGCGACCGAAGCCCGCAAGCAGCGCGGCCTTTTCGATGGAGCTGTGGCCCTGGTCCGAGGCATAGACCACCAGGGGCGACTCGCCGCTTTGGAGACCCTCGGTGTCCTGGGCGTAGCCGGACCCCTTCTCCCGGGCGCAGAGCAGGGCGGTGAAGGTGGCGGTGCTGGCGGTGTCGTGGATGACGCCGGTGAAAGCGGAACTGAGCCCCACCATCTGGCGCAGCCAGTCCATGACGACCTCTTCGACTTCCGTGGCCGCGGGGCTGGTCTGCCAGCTCATGCCCTGGGCACCGATGCCGGAAGCGGCAAGGTCACCGAGGATCGAGCTGTAACTGGTGTTGCTTGGGAAGTAGGCGAAAAAGGATGGATGGTTCCAGTGGGTGATGCCGGGCATCACATCGCGGTCCAGGGCCGCCAGGGCCTGGGCCATGCGGCCCCCGTGCTGGGGCGGATGATCCGGGAAGGCGGCCCGGATCTCGCCGGGCTTGGCTTGGCTCATCACTGGGAGGCGCTCCAGACCTTCGCGGTAGTCCGCGATCCAGTCCACGAGCTGATAACCGAGGCGGCGGAAGTCGTTGTGGTCCATGTCGAACATTGTGCCGGAACCAGATCGCTGCGCGATCTGGATATGTGAAAAGCAGACTGAGTCAGTTCACGGGTTTGGGTCTGGCTCAAAACGGAGGAGGTCGCCGGGTTGACAGTCCAGCTCGCGGCAGAGGGCTTCCAGGGTGGAAAAGCGGATGGCTTTGGCCTTGCCCGTCTTGAGGATGGAGAGGTTCGGAGGCGTCAGATCCACGCGCTCTGCCAGATCCCCTAGTTTCATCTTGTGTTGGGCGAGTACCACGTCGAGGGTCACGATGATGGGCATGGGGAAGGTCCTCAGATGACCAGATCCTGCTCGGATTTCAGACGGAAGCCTTCTTCCAGGACGAAGGCGATGAGCAGCAATACACCGCCGAAGAAGAGGTTGCCTACGCCAGCACTCACCACCTGGGCCCACGGGTGGATCGTCAGGCCAAGGAGGGCCTTCGCCGTTCCCACGAAGCCCCAGAGCAGCAGGAGCTCTGCGGGCGCCATGGCCACCTGGACCCAGCCCAGGAAGCGGACCATCCGGATGCTTTCCAGAGAGAAGACGGCGCCTTCCTCAAATTGGTGCAGCAATCTGATGAGCGCGCCTAACGACAGAACCGCCGCGGCGAAGGTCGTGGCGGTCAGGGCCCAGGCCAAGGTTCTGAGCATCCATCCCACATGGCCCGCGTTGAATCTGAAGGCATCCACATCCAGCAGCCGAAGCCAGTGATTGGCCGTGTCCAGCGTGAAACCGTCGAGAAAGACTATCGCGGGAGAGAAAACCAGGGGGATGAGGCATAACCAGATACCGATTGAGGCGTAGCCACGCAAGAGGCGGCTGAGGCGCTGGGTGCGATTCATGGGGGATTCTCCTTGAAGAAGAAATCTAGGGGAATGTCATCGCATGTCAATAAAAATTTATTGATAAACATTAAAAAAATAACGATCAACAATGTATTGCGAATCCATGACTCAGACCGCCCTGAGGCCTTGCTTTCATCTTTTGAAACCATAAAATGATTTCAAAGGATGATTCCATGTTCAGCACCACGCTCCGCCTCGATGACGACCTGGGGCGCTTCCTGCGGGAGGCGGCGGAAGCCCATGCCTTGAGTGTGAACGGCTGGCTGGTGGAACTCCTGCGCCGGGAACAGGCGGCGGCGGCCCGGCGGAAACTGGCCGCGGATTGGGCCGACTACGGGAAGGACGCCGAGGCTCAGGATGTGGCCTACGCTTTTGTGGCCCAGGCGGAAGTGGCGGCGGAACCCCGTCGGCGCAGCTACCGGGCGCGGAAGGCCACATGATCGGGGAACAGCTTCCTCGCTGCAGCCGGGGCGAGATCTGGCTGCTGGATTGGAACCCGCGGCGGGGTTCGGAGCAGGGCGGTTTCCGGCCAGGGATCATCCTCCAGTCCGATCTCGGCAACCACGCGGAAGGCGCCCGCACGACCATCGTGGTCCCGCTCACCACCCAGGGCCGTGCCTACGCCTTCTACGTGCCCATTCCGAGGGCCAAGGACAACGGCCTGCCCGCCGACTCCTGGGCCAATGCCACTCAGATCTTCACGGTTGATAAGGCCCGCCTCGCCAAGCGCCTTGGGGAAACGACCCCGGCCCAGATGAGGGCCCTGGCCACGGCACTCCTCGCGGTTCTTGAACTGTAGGAAAATCGTGCAGCGATTTCCCTAGTGATGACCCGGCGCTGCAGCAGCCACCACGGACACAGGTTTGAAGAAGTGCACCTTGCCGCTGGCGAGGTTGTAAAGGGCGGGTACGATCCAGAGCTTTTCACCGGCGACGAGGTCGCGCAGGAGGGCGGAGCGGTCGAGCATGGCCTGGGCCTGGCGGCGGGCGTTGGCCTCCTCAAGGCGGGCAGTGTGGACCTTGGTGTCCTCGTTGGGATCCTGCGGCGTGCTTTCCAGCAGGCCCGCCATGCCGGCCTGCAGGGCCCAGAGGTTGCCGGGCAGCGGCTTGCCGTTGGCTTCCTGCACAGCCTTCACGGCGCCGCAGCTGGTGTGGCCCATGAGGACGATGAGCTTCGATCCCAGGTGTTCGGCGGCGTACTCGGCGGAGGCGATGCCCTGGATATCCGGGGCGTTCCCGGCCTCGCGGATAGTGAAGAGGCGACCCGCTTCCTGATCGAAGAGCAGGGCGTCGGGCACCCGGCTGTCGGAGCAGGTGATGATCACGGCGAAGGGCGCCTGGCCTCCGGTGAGGGCGGCGCGCATGGCCGCATCATGGCCGGTATCCAAGGTTCGAACACGCTTTCCGGCGACGAAGCGGGCGTTGCCTGCCCTGAGCTCGGCGAGGGCCGCACTGGGGTTGGCGGGCGCATCCGCCGCGGGGGCAGGTCCGTGGGCTGCTGGCGCATGAGTGGTCGCAGGGGCACGGGCCGGAACCTTGGCTGTTGCGGGCTGGGCAGGGTGATCCTCGGCCGCGAAGGCGAGACAGGTCACAAGCATGAGGAGGGATGGCAGGCGCATGGGATCTCCGGGTTGGGACAGTCACTGGATCGGTGGGCAGACCCCGGGAGGTGAGCCCGGGCGCGGAAGGGAGGCTTTCTCCTTGGACCCGGCAGGGAGGGCAAAGGATGAGACCCAAGGGTGAAGAAAATTCACGATTCATACATCCGGAATAGATATTCTTGGAAGGCCCTTTAGACGTTCCAATTCCAAGGAGAGGCATGGGAATCAGGATTCCATCCCGCAGGATGGCCCTTTGGCCACGGGTCGGTCTTGTCCTCGCGCTGGGGACGACGGTCGGGGGCTGGGTGCTGGTTCGCAAGGCCGAGGAAGCGCGCATCCGGAGCGCCTTCGAGGCCGCGGTGGCCGCCAGGACGGCGCTGATCGCACAGCGGATGACGGCGGAGGAGCAGATCCTGGAAGGGGCGGCCGAGTTTGCCTCGCAAAAAGGCCATCTCTCCAGGTCCGAGTGGCGCGATTACGTGTCGGCCCTTGAGTTACCCCGGCGCTACCCGGGCATCCAGGGCCTGGGTTTCGCCGAGTGGGTGGCTCCGAAGGACCAGAAAGCACACGAGCAGGGGGCGCGCGCCGAGGGCTTCCCTGCGTACCGGGTGTGGCCCGTGGAAGGACACGCTTCTGATCCAGAAGGATTCGGCGTCGTGGCCTTCCTGGAACCCCTGGACGAGCGCAACGCGAAGGCCCTCGGGCTGGATGTCTGGTCGGAACCCGCCCGCCGAGAGGCGCTGGCGCAGGCTCGGGACCTGGGTGCCGTGGTCGCCACCCGGCGGGTCCAGCTGGTGCAGGATGAAGCGGCAGACAAGCAGGCCGGGGTCATTCTGTACGCTCCGGTCTATCGTCGCGGCGTTCGTCTGGAGGATGTGGCCGACCGGCGCCGGGCCCTGGTCGGATGGACCAACATCGCTCTGCGCATGGATGATCACCTCCAGGGCATCCTCGGCCAGATGCCCGAGGGGCTTCTGATCCAGGTGCTGGAGGATGGGGCCTCCGGGACCACGTCCCTGTTCCCATCCAGCGGAGCCCTGTGGGCCGAGGTCCAGCACGCCTGGGAGGGTACGAGGCTGATGCAGGCCCGCACCCTGGTTGTCGCCGGTCGGAGCTGGACGCTCCAGGCCCAGGCGGACGCCCGGTTTACGGCTTCCCGTGGTGGGGGGGCGCATTGGACGTTCCTGTTCGGCGGGAGTCTGGTGAGCCTGTTGACCTTCCTGGCACTGGGGGTGATGGCGCGGTCCGAGATCCAGGCCGAGGGGTTGGCGGACCAGCGTCTGAACCAACTGATCTCCAGCGATGCCCGGCACGCGGCGGTGATCGATTCCCTCAGCGAGGGAGTGCTGGTGTATGGGGAAGATGGCCGCGTCCGGGCCTGCAATCCCTCGGCCGAGGCCCTGCTCGGCCTGCCGGAGCGCGATCTGATTGGCGAAGCCTTTCCCGGAGAAGGCTGGAAAATCGTGGATGGGTCCGGGGCCCCGCTGACCGCGGAGCAGCATCCCGTGGCCCAGGCCATCCGGTCCGGGAAACCGCAGGCGCTGCGGACGCTGGGCCTGACCTCCCCAGGGGGACGCTTCCGGTGGCTCCAATGCTCGGTTACGCCCATTCTGGGCAGTGCGGAGGGCAGGACATTTTCCGTGGTGGCCACCATCCTGGACATCACCGAGCAGCGGCGGGCGGAATTGGCCGTGAGGGAGGCTGAGCAGACGTTCCGGAATCTCTTCGAGGGGTCGCCCAACGCGGTGAGCATCACTCGGATCGCGGATGGGAGGATCCTTGATGCGAACGAGGCCTGGTGCCGGCTCTTTGGGTGGACGCGCGAGGAAGCCGTCGGATCCACCTTCGATGAACTCCGGATATTTGCGGTGCCCGGGGACCGTATCGCGCTTTTGGAAGCGGTCCGGAACCATCGGATCATCGATGCCTGGCCCTTGATGGCCTCCCGCAAAGATGGCACGCACCTCCATGCGAGCCTGGGGGTGACCTCGATGGTGCTGAATGGGCAGGAGTGCCTGTTGACCGCCCTGCAGGATCACACCCAGACGCGGGAGGCGGAGCGGGCGCTCAGGGATAGCGAGGCGCGGTGGAAGTTCGCCATCGAAGGGGCCGGTGACGGCCTGTGGGATTGGGACGCCACCACCGATCAGGTCTTCTACTCGACCCGTTGGAAGGCGATGCTCGGTTACGCGGACGCGGAGATCGGAACCACCCTCCAGGAGTGGGAATCCCGGGTGCATCCCGCGGACCGTGCCGCCGTCCAGGAGGCGATCCAGAAGCATCTGTCAGGCGAGACCCCGGTGTACCAGAGCGAGCACCGGCTGCGGTGCAAGGGGGGCGACTACAAGTGGATCCTCGACCGGGGCATGGTGGTGGGGCGGGCCGAGGACGGCCGCGCCACCCGCGTCATCGGCACCCACACAGACCTCACCGACCGGCGCCAGGCAGAGGCCCTGCTGCGCGGGGCGGAGAAAGCCGAAAGCCTGGGCCTCATGGCCTCGGGGATCGCCCATGATTTCAACAACCTGTTCCAGGTCCTGCTGGGCAACCTGGAACTGGCCCACCTGACATCGGATCCGGCGGGGCAGCTGGTGATCGATCGGGCCAAGCTCGCCCTGGGCAGAGCCTCTGCCCTCTCCCTGAAGCTGCTGGAATTTTCGGGCGGCAGTTTCACCAAAATGGAACCGCTCGAGCTCAATCCGCTGATTCGGGAAGTGGCGGAATCCCGGCTGCACGGGGACAAGCTCGGCCTCCAGCTCGCGCTGGCTCCCAACCTTCCAGAGATCCTCGCGGATCCGAAGCAGATCCGGCAAATCCTTGGGATCCTCATCGAGAACGCCGTGGAGGCGCTTGGCCCCGGCGGTGGAACGGTGACGGTGGCTTCCGAGGGAATGCCGGGTCTCTCCCTGGAGGAGCAGGCGCGGGGACAGTGGGCGGGTGAGATCCCGGAAGGTCCGGTGGTGCGATTGTCGGTCAGAGATACGGGTGGAGGTGCGGGTCCCGGCGTCATGAACCGGCTGTTCGATCCGTTTTTCAGCACCAAGGGGCTGGGGCGAGGTCTCGGGCTTCCCTCCGCGTTGGGCCTGCTCCGGGGGAACCGGGCCGCGCTGCAGGTGGTCGATCACCCCGGAGAGGGGATGACCTTCAGAATCCATCTCTCCACGGAGCGCCGGGCCGAGCGAAGATCAAGCGCTCCTTCCGTGGTGAACTTCGGCGAGGGCCGGGCGGTGCTGGTGGTGGACGACGAGGCGGATCTGCGCCAAGTGCTGGCTGAATCCCTCGGTAACTGCCACGGGTGCACGGTCTTTGAAGCTGCGGATGGGGTCGAGGCCATCGAGGTGTTCCAGGCCCACCAGGATGAGATCGGGCTGGTCCTGATGGATAGCGTCATGCCGCGCATGAGGGGCCCCGAGGCCTTCGATGGAATCCGGCGGATCCGTCCGGGGATCCCGGGCATCCTCATCAGCGGATTCAGCGAAGAGACGGGCCAGGATCTCGCTTCCGGGCACGGGTTCGCGGCCTTCCTCAAAAAACCGTTCCCGCTCAAGGATCTGCTGGCCCTGATAGAGAAGGTGCAGCGCGCGCCAGAGGCAGGGGTCGACCTGCCTCTGGCTGGATCCTAGTTCTAGTTCTCGTCGAAGTACTCATCGTCATGAAGGTCTTCCCACCCCGTGATCATCGCGAAGATGTTGGTCATGGGGGTATGCCCGGTGGTGGTCAGATAGACGTGACCGACCAGGAAGGCCACCAGGCCGAAGGCGCCGAGAACATGGATGACCGCGATGAACCATAGGGAAGAAGGGGACCATCCCAACGCATGCTGCAGGTTCGGGTAGAAGTAGTACAGGGCTCCCGTGGTGGCCTGGACCGGTAGTATGAGGACCTTGAAGCCCAGGTAGGCCAGCCGCTGCAGGGGATTCAGTTTGGCCATCCGGTGTTTCTTTACGGGGTGGGGGGCACCCTTGAAGATCCCCGTGAGGTAGAAGGCGATCATTTCGCGAAGGAACTTCCGGGTAGGGATGTACTGGCGCCACTCGCCGGTGGTGACGTGCCAAAAGATGGCGAAGATGATGAGAACCAGCAAAGCCACGGCGAGGATGTTGTGCAGGGAGACGGCCCTCTGGAAACCGAAGAGGTGAATCCCGTAGCCCCGGATCTCGAAGCCCGTGAGCATCAGCAGGATGATCATCAGCGCCTGGGCCCAGTGCCAGAGGCGTTCAAACGTTTCATAAAGAACAACCCGTCGCATGAAGCCTCCTAGTGGCGTACGTTGGTGATGCGGATGAAGCCGTGGATGCCCACTCCCAGTAGGGTGAGGAGGACCATTCCGATGCCGATTGAATCGACCGCGGTGCCCCGATCACGACCCAGGAGGTAAAAGCCGGGAACGTTGGTGAGACGACCATTTCGGCTGTGGCACTCGGTGCAGGCAAGAACCTGCTCCTTGGGGGCGACCATGTGGGTGATGGGCCACAGCATGGTGGTCTTCACGAAGCCGTATTTTCCGCTGTAGGGAAGCTCAGCTGTTTCCATGCCCATCTTGATGGCGACATCCCAGTTCCAGTCGCCCCAGTAGGCTCCGGAACCCTTGGGGCCCGCCGTATAGGGGGCCACGAACTTGTTCAGGCCTGTGTCGTAGGGCTGGGTACCTTCATGGAACTTGAAGGGCCATATTTTCGCGTTGGGATCGGCATAGGAACCCTCGGCGGGATTCAGGACGACCTTGCCATCCGCGGGGATGGTGAAGCTGTCTGTCAGCCGCAGGAACTTGAGGTTGCCGTTGTACCAGACATAGGTCGGCTTGACGTTTCGCTGCCAGATCATCTCGCCGTGGATGCTGTTGTAGGACTCATAGCCATTGACGTCCTCTTCCTTGTAGCCGCGCCCATTCTTCAGGCGGCCGGCGGTGGACCAGTCCCAGTAGGTGTTGGTGGGCAGTTTGCCCCGAGCGAAAGCGGGAATGTGGCAGGTCTGGCAGGCGACCTTCTGATAGTGGCGGTTCAGGATGTACGACTGATGGGGTGAGTCCGTGTGACAGGACGCGCAGGACATCCGGGACACGTCCTCACCGGGATATTTAGGCTGCTCGCGACGGTCCGCGGGGATGACGTAGTTGGGGCCGCCCACCTTGTGCGCTTCGGAGGCGTGGCAGTCCACGCAATCCATGCCCGCACCCTGCTTGGACATGTGCACATCCTCGGTGCGGGGAGCTTTCAGGATGGTGTCATCCAGGTCCCCATGCTTGGTCGCATCCCCACCGCCGCCGAAGAAATGGCACACCCCGCAATTGCGGTTGGTGGGCGCTCCGACCTTCTGGGCCACCTCCGCCAGGGACACGCCAGGATTGGGGAAGCCGGCCTTCTCCTTCTCGTAATCCCCGGTGGTGTCGTGGCAGACGAGGCAGTCCACGTTTTCTTGTTTGGTGAAATCGAAGGTCTTGTCTTTGAACCCGTAGCCGGCATGGCAGCGGGCGCAGGATTCGGTGTTTCCGCCGATGATGGAAATGCAGTAGTTGTTCACCAGGTGGGTGGATTTTCCATAACCGTCCTTCCCATCCTTGGCGATATTCCACGTCCAGTGGGACGTGGCCATGACCTGCTGTGCCGCCTTGGTGTGGCAGGTCAGGCAGGCCCTGGTGACGGCGGGGCCATCAGCCTCCTTGAAGGGTCCTTGGAGGATCTTGAACTTGCTGTGATCCGCGGTCTGGCGACGGGTCTTGGCCGAATGGAGAGCGGTGTAGGAACCGTGGCCCAGGGGAGCAGGTGGGGTTGGCTGCTGCGCTCGCCCCAGCGCAAGCGGGAGTACCAGGAGACCCATCAGGGCCTGGAAAAACCGTCTCGGCCTCGACGGAGATGGCTTTCTGGGTGGATGAAGCATGGATGTCTCCTGAACGCAGAATGAATGCAGGGCGAAGCCGTCCCTGTGAGTGAGAGGGGCCCGGGGTCATGGATCCGATGGATGTCGTCAGAGGCAGGTGAGGTGCGATCCCGCCATGGATGCAGGGTTGGTTGATGGAAGATTCACGTCTAGGCGTGATGGGGGTGTCCGCTGCCTCCACAACAGACGCCCGGATGGGATTCCAGCTGTCCAGACTCGAAGCGGATGGCGGCTTCCTCCGGGGCGCAGGGCGCCTCCAGGATCCGAACCTCGATGCCGGCGGCCTCCAGGGCCCGGCGGGCCCCGGCCCCCATGCCGAGTCCGACCACGGCCCGGCAATCCCCCAGCAGACGCACGAACCGATGGTGATCGTGGGTGTGGGCGTGAGGATGGTCAGGCTGGTGATCCGGTCCCATTCCAGGCGTGGCCTGGTCATTGGGCCGCAGTTCCCGGTGCTGGATCTGCCCTTTTTCCAGAGTGAAAATGGAGAAGGCCGGGCTCCGTCCAAAATGGGCTGAAATCTCGGTTTCGCTATTCACGGGGATGGCGACTTTCATGGGGTCCTTTCATTCGCCTGGTTTGCTCAGACGATGGTGGGGAGAATTGGCGGGGCGGATATCGAGAATGGGTGCGCCGTCCTCAAGCTCCAGCCCCTCCACATCGAGGAGGCCCTTTTCGGTGTTGATGGCGACGACCCTGGCCCGAAGAAACTCGATCGGATTGGGCCGCTCGACCGAGGTGGTTGCAAAGACCCCAGGCACGCCGTCTCCGCCCGGGCAGAAATCGATGGGAACCCGTCCGGAAGGGGCATGGTAGGTGACGATCCAGAGCTCGACGCCACCGTACAGCCCCTGCAGTCCCGCAAGGTAGGGGTGAAACAGTTCGAGGGTGGCTCGTCCTTTGGGGATGAAATATTTGGGGATCCGGGCGGGTTTCCGGGAGGCCGCGTGGACGAGGCCAATGGGGCGGATGGTGAAGGCCACGGTCGGGGCTGGCGGTCGATCCGCACTTAGGTCCAGGTGGGAGTCAGTCACGGTACACCTCGGGGTCTGCTTGTCAGTGACTGGCTTGGCCCTGGAGGGACTTGACGAGGTTGTCGAACAGGGCGCTGTAGGTGGAGGCGCCGCGGATGCCCTCGATGGAGGAAGCGACTTCGATGACCTTCAGGTTTGAGCGTTCGCGGAAGGCCTCGGTGTATTCAGGGGGCGTGTTCGGATCCACCAGGATGAGATTCGCCTTCATCTCGCGGATGTGGGTGAGCAGCGCCTGAGGACTCGGCAGTTCGCCAGGGGTGCCCTTGCAGACGACGAATTGCGGCCCGCCCAGGGAGGAGAAGTTCTGCCAGCCGCACTGGGCGCTGAAGACCCGCATGCCGCGCAACGGTTTGAGAGCGCTCTTCCAACGATCAATATCCTTCGCCAGAGCCTTCTGGAAGGCGTCCGCGTTGGCCATGAAGGTGGCCCGGCTGGCGGGCCTCAATTCGCCCAGGCCCTTGGCGATGTGGCGGGCGATGAGGCCGCCGTTCTCGGGATTGAGCCAGAAGAAAGGATCCCCCGCCGCGAAGGCGGGATCCACATAGCCAGAGCAGTTGGAGGTGGGCAGGTTGGTTCTCGCGGTCCCCTTCGACACGTCAATCCACTTGGGATCGCCGTTCTTCCGCGTGGTGGTTCCGGCTGATCGCAGCACGGAGGAGATGGCCGCGGATTCGTTCAGGAAGCCCGTCCACACGATCGTTTCCGCACCGGCCAGGCGGGCCTTGGCCGTGGGTTCCACATTGAGGTCGCTCCGGAGGATGCAGCCCTTGAACAGATTGATGGTCTCAACCTGCCCGCCGCCCACGGCCTTGACGATGGGTTCGAGGTCGGTCACCGCCACGGCCACCGTGATCCGTCCTTCCTTTTGCTGAGCGGCCCCGAAGGCGAGGCCTCCCATGGCGAGGAGCGCCAAGGTCGCGCGCAGCGCTCGGTTCAATCCGTGGATCTTCATATCAACCTCCCGGTTGTTGGGGGGCCAGGGTTCCGTCAAGGCAGACGCGGACTTCCCGCGCGTGAAAGCGGTCCCTGAACCTCTGCTGGTGGGGTTTGGAAACGGGGAGGACCGCCAGATCGGGCGGATTCCTCGTGGGTGGACAGACCCATGCTGACGGTCCTGATGGACCGGCCTCATGGACGCTGGGATGGTTTGGCTGTGTGGACGCCAGGGTGATCCGGGTCCATGGATGGCTGGAAGGTCAAAGGGCACATCCAACCAAGGCCTAAAAAGCAATTTTGTTGCCAAAATATATAAAATTATAAATATCAATATTTACATATTATCGATCAATTAAATGCTGATACATTAAATGCAAATTGCATGGGTTATTTGAAGATCATCTACTGCAAGTTGCATGGGGTGATCAGGCGCGGCGGAGCTTCCGCCAGAGGGTGGTGGTGTGGATGCCCAGTTCCTTGGCGGCCGCCGTGCGGTTTCCGCCATGCCGCTCCAGGGAAGCCTGGATCATCGCCCGTTCCTGGCTTTGCAGATCCTGGCCGGAAGCGGGGTCTCCCTGGGCAGGGGTGCCGGGAGCCATCTCCCCAAAGGTTGAAGGCAGGTCAGATGTCTGGATCTGACCCTGGCGGCAGAGCACGTAGGCGTGTTCCACGGCATTCTCGAGTTCGCGGATATTGCCTGGCCAAGTGTGGCGCATGAAACAGTCCATGGCCTCGGGCGCGAACCCCTGGATCTGCTTTCCATGGAGCGCCATCTGCCGGTCCAGGAACCGGCTGGCCAAGGCGGGGATGTCCTCCTTCCGTTCTCGGAGGGGGGGGATTGCAATCTGCATGACGTTCAGCCGGTAGTAGAGATCCTCCCGAAAGCGGCCCTCCTTGACCTCGGCGCGAAGGTCGCGATGGGTGGCCGCGATGAACCGGACATTCGCCTTCACGGAGTCGCTGGAACCCAGGGGCTCGTAGGTCCGTTCCTGCAAGACGCGCAGCAGGCGCACCTGGAGCGCGGGCGAGATATCCCCGATTTCATCGAGGAACAGCGTGCCGCCCTCGGCCGCCGCGATCCGGCCCTTCCGGTCCCGCTTGGCGTCCGTGAAGGCGCCGGCCTTGTGGCCGAAAAGCTCGGCCTCCAGCAGCGTGTCAGGCAGGGCCCCGCAGTTGAGGGTGATGAGGGGCTTGCGGGCCCGGGAGCTCAGTTCATGCATCGCCCGGGCCATGAGCTCTTTCCCGGTGCCGCTCTCCCCCTGGATCAACACCGTGCTATCGCTCTGCGCGATGAGGGGCAATAGCTTGAAGATCTCCCACATCCGGTGGTTGGCGGAGGTCATGTGATGGAAGGTGGATCGGCCCTCCGCGGCTTTCCGCAACTCTTCCATGATCGTCAGGTCCCGGAAGGACTCGACCCCCCCGACCACTTCCCCTGCATGGTTCCGCAGCAGGGCGGTGCTCACGCTGATGGAGACCTTGCGCCGGGCGGAAGTATGGATGTTCACCTGCTTGTTGATCAGAGGGGACCCGGTGGACATCGTTTCTTTGAGCGCACAGGCCCCCTCGCAGATGTCGGCGTTGAAGACTTTCCAGCAGGGCTGGCCCAGAGCCGCTTCAGGCGAAATGCCGATGATCTCGGCGGCGGCCCGGTTGAAGGAGGTGATCCGGAATGCGTCGTCCACGGTGAACACGCCATCGTTGATGGAATCCAGGATGGTGCGGAGATCCGATGAAATCGTCTCCGAAGCCGCCCCAGCCGTGGCCTTCTTGGCGAAGTACTTCATGCGTCCCCCCGCTATTGCATTATGCAGGGGTCATGAATGGACCGGGCGGTGAATCCGTCATCGAATCGAGAGGCATGGTTCCACTGGACTGGCCGAGAATGTCCCTTGGTCCAGTGCCTCTGCTGGGGAAGAATGGATGGTTTGCTGGAAGGAGCAGGTGATGGAGATGATCATTGATTTTCCCGGAGGCGCGCGCGTGGACGCCCACTTCGGCGGGTTCACGGTCAAGACGGACCAACCGCCTCAGGGCGGCGGCGAAGCCTCTGCACCGACGCCCTTTGCCCTCTTCCTGGCGTCCCTGGGGACCTGTGCCGGGATCTATGTGCTCGGTTTCTGTCGCCAGCGGGGCCTGCCCACCGAGGGCATTCGCATCCTTCAGCGCATGGGCCAGAACCCCGAGACCGGGAAGCTGGACCGGGTGGACCTGGACATCCAGCTGCCCGCAGGATTCCCTGAAAAATACCAGGAGGCACTGATCCGCGCCGCCAGCCAGTGCGCCGTGAAGAAGCAGCTGGACAATCCCCCGACGATCCAGGTGGTGACTTCCATCCAGGGCTGATGGGCTGGCCCCGGGCATTGGAGGGGCCTACTCGTAGCGGAGGGCCTCGATCGGATCCTGCTTGGCAGCCTTCAGGGCGGGCCGCGGGACCCGCTCCGCGAGGCGGAGCCGAGTGGGAGGACGCGCCGGGGGCGCGTCTGTTCGCGGGGAAGCAGGCGCCGTGCGTAAGGCGTAGCCGAACGCCCAGGCGCTGGCCTCCGGGCATTGGTGGAGGGGCCTACTCGTAGCGGAGGGCCTCGATCGGATCCTG
>JAVBYJ010000075.1 GCA_030824075.1 Geothrix sp. | reverse complement strand
TTCGAGGGGCGGGAGATCTGGATGGGTGGCTGGCCGAAGGGTTCCGCTCACGGCAGTCGTCCAACGCCGGTCATAGCCAATAGGACAGGAGCCGCGCCACCCACTCCTTGAACCGTTGCCCATGGGGGCGCTGCTTCCAGCGCTCCAGACTGATTTGATCGGCACCTTTCAGGTCGTCCTGGAAGGCGCGCTCCATCTCCCGGCCGAAATCATCGCCCAGTACGACAACATTGACTTCCTTGTTGTGCAGGAAGCTCCGCATGTCCAGGTTGGTGGAGCCCACCGTGGACCAACTGCCGTCGATGACGGCGGTCTTGGCGTGCAGAACGGCGGTCCTCAACTCGAAGACCTTGATGCCGCCTTCGAGCATCCGGCGGTAGAAGGAATGACCGGCCTGGAGCACCAGACCACCATCCGACACACTGGGCAGGATGATCTTCACATCGACACCGCGTTGAGCGGCCCGGACGAGCGCGTCCATGATCTGAACATCCGGGACGAAATAAGCGACGGTGATGTGGATGGATTTCGTGGCCCCTTCGATGGCCAGAAAGTGCGCCTTGTAGATCTCGAAATCACCGCCAGGACGGCTGCTGAGGACCCGCAGCACCTGGTTTCCCATCTGTGGAAGGGGCGGCAGGTAATCGCGAACCGGCAAATCGACTTCCTTCTGGCTGGCCCAGTTGTCCAGGAACACCCACTGCAGCGCGGCCACCGCCGGGCCTTCGATCTGGATATGCGTATCCCGCCAGCCCACGGAGGTCCTGTTCTTGGCCTTTGATCTGAACAGCGAGCTGCGCGCGTAGGCGGCGGTTATGTTCACGCCCCCGGTGAACGCCACCTTCCCATCCACCACAAGGATCTTCCGATGGTCGCGGTTGTTGATGCGCCAGCGCCCGAGCTTGTGAAAGGGGCTCACCGGATGGAAGGGCAGCAGGCGAATGCCCGCCTGCTGCATCCGGTCGAAAAACACCTGGGGCGTGCCAAGGGTACCGACGCTGTCATAGATGATGCTGACCTGGACGCCTTCCTTCTGCTTCGCGATGAGCAGATCGGCGAACTTGGTCCCCAGGGGATCCTGGTCGAAGAGGTAGGTTTCCAGGTTGATGGTTTCCTTGGCCGCTGAGATCGCCTCCATCATCGCGGCCATGATCACGGGCCCATCAAAGAGCAGGGTGACCTTGTTGCCCGCAATGAGCGGCCGTCCGGTCGCGGCTTCCTCGAGGCCCGCAAGCATCACGGCGGCGTCCCGGTTGGACGGACCCAGGCGACGGGCCAGCAGCGCAGCAGCGGCCTTGCTGGTCATCCTCCCCTGGCTGTTCACAACGCTGGGATTCGCCGGAGACTGGACAGGTGCCTTCAGGTGATTCAAGTCCGGCAGACGGGCGCAGGCCGACAACAGCAGGCAGGGCCCAAAGGCCCAGAGCCTCAGGGAACGCATCTCGCCACCGGCCGGATGGCCAGGATGCCTCGCGGGATCCGGGGGGCGTGGACTGCGGTCAGCGTTCATGACGAAAGGGTTTTCTTGTGGATCAAATGCTCAAGGAGCTTCAGCTGCTCTTTCTGGATGCCCAGCAACTCTTCCCACTGTTTCTCTCGCAGCAGATCCATCTTTTCGTGGAGCAGCATGATGTCCAGTTCGGCCTTGAGATTGACTTCGTAGTCGTGGCCCGCATTGAGGCGGTCCTTCTCGGACTGTCGGTTCTGGGACATCAGGATGATGGGGGCCTGAATGGCGGCCAGCATGGACAGGAACAGATTGAGCAGGATGTATGGGTAGGGATCAAACGTCTTCCCGCGGTTCATCAAGAGGAAGGCATTGAGCCCCACCCATAGGAGCATGACGGCGGCAAAGAGGCCCACGAAGGTCCAGGACCCGCCGAAGATCGCCACCGCATCCGCGGCCCGCTGGCCGGGTGTGGTTCCAGCCTCGCTGTCCTTCGTCACATCGCGCGCAATGTGCTTTCTCTCAGCCACATGGCGCGCGACCTTCTTGGCGCGCTCATCCAAGCCCTCGTAGGGTGTGCCCATGAGCCTCGAGGCGACCTCTTCGGGTTGGTGCATGGGGTGGCTCCTGATTGCGACATGGAGAGCGCGGGTCGGGTGTTGTTATGCCATCGGACGTGGCCGGAGGAAGCCAGGGCGTCCATCGCGCTGTCATTCAAACAACGCGATGGACCATGGGTCGCTCATTCCTGGTGAACCATCAGGATCGGGTCATCCTGGCCTTGACTCGGGCCGTGGACCCGCCCCCCTTTCCGCGGGCTCATTCCCAATAGGGGGAACGCCCGTAGTACTTGTACACGTCACGGTTCCATTTTTCGTCGGACATCGAAGGCCAGTATTCCGGATCGAATCCAGGGGCTTTCTCCAAACGATCTTTGGGGACATGCAGAACGTATTCGTTATCCACCAGGTTGTACTCGAAGGAGCTGAAGGGGATGGCGAACAACTTTTCCCCCATGCTCAGAAAACCGCCAAACGACACGACGACATACGCGACCCGGCCTGTCCTAGGATCGATGACGATCTCCTTGATGTCTCCCAGGCTTTCCGCCATGGGGTTGACCACCTTCGTGCCGATGATGCTCGATGCTTTGACAGGCGAATTGGAAAACATGGATAGCTGACTCATCTTGGTGCTCCTGTTGATGGCGTGTGGCTCACACGGAGCGGATCCCCTTTTGGAAGGAAAGGCCGCTGTTTATAGTCCAGCTGCTTTTGAATCCGTGACGCCTTCGCCTGACACGACCAGCTCCACCCGGCGGTTTTCCTGCCGGCCGGCATCTGTATCATTGGACGCGATGGGGTGTTCTTCCCCGAATCCCTTGAAGGTGATGGAGCCAGCTGGAACGCCCTGGCTCACCAGGTAGTCCCTGGTGTTCATGGCCCGCTTTTCCGACAGGTTCTGGTTGTAGGCCTCGCTCCCGTTGCTGTCGGTGAAACCCTCCGCCTCGATCTTCAACCCCTTATGGGTAGAAAGAACGCCCGCGATTTTCGAGAGCTTCTCCCGCGCGGCAGGCAGAAGCGTCGCCTTGCCGTTTTGGAACAGGACCCCGGACATGTTCACGATCAAGCCCCGGGCCGTGGCGCGGGTCTGAAGGATGGAATTGAGCTGTTCCATCAGCTTGGACTTCAGTCCCTCGTTCTTGGCTTGAAGCCCTTCATTCTTGGACCACAGCCCTTCGTTGGTGGTCCGCAGAGCCTCATTCTCTTTCTCGGCCAACTGGGCCTGTTTGCGGGCGGTGACCTCGGCGGCCTCGGCCACGGCGGTTTCCTTCTGGGCGGCGTCCACTTTGTCCTGGGCCAATTTCTTCTCCAGGGCCAGCTGTTCCTTCTCCTGCTTCTGGACGGCGATCAGCCGGGCATCCTCAGCCCGCTGGACGGTTTCTCTGGCCACCATGATTCGGGCCTTTTTCGCCCCCCCGGAGATCTCCGCCTGCTTGAGGAAATTTTGCGCCTTGCCGAAGGCCTCCGGCGCATAGTACGAGGCCCCTGCAGCCTGGGCGATGCGCACCGCATTGCGCGCCTGGTAGACGTCCAGCGGTGTCTTGGCATCCATGGCCATCGGGTCGATGGGCGCCAGGTTCAGGGTGTACTGGCCACGCTTCAGCAGTTCGTACTTGGCATCGATGAATTCGAACTGGCTGGGAGAGCCCTTGCTCAAGACATTTTCCAGAACCACCACATCACTGGGCTGACTCACGGCGAAATAGGGCTCCGCGGTCACCACAAGGCCGAAGGTCTTGAGCTGTTCCGTGACCTTGACCGAACCTTTGCCGTGCTTGATCGCCAGTTCGCCCAGGTTGGTTGCCCGGCCTTCCGGGGAGATGCCCCACAGCACATAGGTCAGGAACTCCCCCCCGAAGCTCGAAGCCGGGGGCAGGTTTTTGACCTTCGCCGTAATGTGGATCCCACCGTTCTCATTCTTCACCGTGGCGGTCCCCGAGGCATTCGAGACAAGGACGGTGCCCATGAGATCGACCTTGCTGGAGGATTTGAGGTTTCGGTAGTTGATGGCCTTCGCCGACCCCTGGACCACCGTGACCCGATAGAGCGGAACCGTGGATGGCTGCGCGCTTTGCGCGGGCGCCGAATTCGAGACGGCGGTGTTGTAGGGAGCTTCCTCCGCCTGAATGACCAGGAGGGCAGCCGCGAAGGGGATGGTTTTCCACATGTTCATGTTCACGCCTTTCTATGGGTGGATGGTTGATCGGGCAAGGCCGCCGTCCCGAGGCCGAATGACCCCGAAGCGACTTCGTCCGGATGGAGACAGCACTTCCTGCCTATGCGGTCGTCGTGCATGATCTCGGGTGTTCAGCCCCTCAGATCATTCGCCGCGTCGGACACGCCTCGCTTCAGGTCGCCCGCGGCCAGGGCCGCACGCTCCTTCATGTCGTCCCAGGTATCGCCCGCCTCGTCGGCCAGTTGTCCCGCCCTCCGCTTGGCGCGGCGGGCGAGGTCCTTCAGATCCCCGCGAAGGACTGGGCCCGTCTTGGGCGTGGTGAGGGCCACCACCACCGCACCGAGGGCGGCTCCCGCAATGAAGGTCAAAATCATGGTGCTGTTGAAGGAAGAGGTTTGGTTCTCGCTCATGATGATTGTCCTATTCAGGTTCGTGCGGGGTTTGCTTGGGTTTGAAGAAGGCCAGCACGGCGCTGATCCCTCCGATGACACCCCCGAGATTCCGGGAGGCCGAATCGATCGTGCTGTGAAAGCGGGTGTGGAATTCCTTCAGCGTTCGCCCCACCTCCCCCATCATCTCGGCGAAGGCTGACACCTCATCCAGCGAGGCCTGCAGGGAGACCGCAAGGTGGTCCATCCGCAACCGGGAGGCATGCACATCCTCGGCAATCTGGGACAGATCCCTCTTGGTGGAGAGAAGAAAGGCATCCAGGCCCTGCGCCGTCTTGCGCAGCTGGAACAGCAGGGGCACGAGGCCAACGGTGAGAACGGCCAGAACCAGGATGAGTGTGACCGTGAGCGTGATGGGCATGGCGGCCTCCAAAGGTGGGTTCATGTTTCTTGGTGCTCGGTCAGCATCCAGAGGGTCTCGTCCATGTCCCGGCTCACACGTGAGTAGAAGGTCGCCGTATCCGTATGACCCATCTTTTGGGCTTTCCGGGTGGCCTTGCGCATCCGCCCCGCGTAATCACCGCAGCTATCCACCAGATCATTCAGGTGGACCTTTCGATCCAGGGCATCCAGCGGGTAGGGCGTGAAAGAAGACAATCGTTGTGCGGGACTGAGGTAGCCCGAGTTCGGTCCGCAGAGGGTGACCGCTCGCGCATCGAAGTCATCCACATAGGTGGCTAGCTGACCGTGCAGATGATTGAAGACGAGGCGCAGTTCATGCGCGTTCTGACCCTTGACGTTCCAATGGGCCTGCTCGGCCTGGAAGGCCAGATCAAGCGTCTCTGCCAAGGATTGATTCAGCAGAGCCACCAGGTCCCCGGTGCCCTTGGGATCCGTCAGGGCCTGCCTGGCGAGGGCCTGGGTTCTGCTCACAACCGGCTCCTGGGACGATGAACGAAGCATGTGGGGACCTCTAGAGAATTCTTCGACCCTGGATGACCCGCACCAGGACCAGCACGATTGCCAGCACGAGAAGGACGTGGATGAATGCGCCCATCGTGTAGCCGCTCACGAGCCCCAGGGCCCAGAGCACGACGAGAATCACTGCGATGGTCCATAACATGGGGTATGCCTCCGTGGCGTCGACGCGCTGCCTGGCCCAGAAGGGGTCAGGGTTTTTCGATGGCGCCGTGGAACAAGGCCTTGAGCTCCACCCAGACCTTTTCAGTGCCGTCCTTCACGCTCTCCCAGGCCTCGTCGCTGGCGGCCTTCAACTTGCTCAGGTTCCGGCCGGCTTCGTCATGCTTGCCTTGCAGGGCATCGATGGCCTTGTCGTAGCTGACCATGGCATTGACCTCTGCGCGCTTGGCCTTGGCCTTCAGCACGTCGATATCGGCCTTCCATTGCGCCAGTTGTGCGTCCAGCGTGCTCTCGTAGGCTTTGCGATCTTTCAACACGGAAGCTCCCTTAGATGGCTCTTCGGCCCTGGATGACCCGAATGAGGACGACGACGACGGCGAGTACGAGCAGCAGATGGACGAAGCCCCCCAGCGTGTAGGCGGAGACGAGTCCAAGGACCCAGAGGACAATCAAGATGACGGCAATGGTCCATAACATAAGGGGTCTCCTTCAGAGGAAAAGTGGATCCCCGACCCCCTGGATCAACCAGGAGGCCGGGCGGAATGGCATTAGGGCTTCTTCACGGTCATCATGTTCTTCACGCGCTGAACGCCATGAACATCCTCGGCGAGCTTGGTCACCAGGTCCTTCTCGGCGGCATTCTTGGCCTCTCCGTGCAGGCTCACCACCCCATTCTTGGTCCCCACCTTGGTGGTCAGAGCATGGGTGGATTTGCGGAACAGAAGGGTCGTCTTGATCTGGGCGGTGATGGAAGCGTCATCCACCTTTTCCCCCAGGGTCCGGGGGGCCGGCCCACTGGGCTTGGCTACCACCAGGTTGTTGCGGAC
Organism: Geothrix sp.; assembly: GCA_030824075.1. Lineage (GTDB taxonomy): Bacteria > Acidobacteriota > Holophagae > Holophagales > Holophagaceae > Geothrix. The sequence goes on along the minus strand of JAVBYJ010000075.1, from coordinate 21,002 downwards.
CTCTGAGATGCCATCCACATCCTTGGCATACTCGCCGGTCAGCTGCTTCTGCGCTTCCGAGTCGGCCTTGCCTGAGAGGGTGACCACGCCCTTCTCCGTCGTGACGTCCGTCCCCGAGGCGCTGACGTTCTTGTGGAAGGCCAGCACGGCCTTCACCTTCATGGTGATCCAGGCATCCGAGTTGGCGCTGGGCTGATCACCCACCACAGCAAGCTGGTTGGTGACGCCCTTCACACCGGGCAACCCGGCCACCGTTTCCTGGGCCAAGGCCTTGTGGTAGTCACGGGCGACCGTGCCGGTCAGGGTGACCACGCCGGCGGAGGACTGGACCTTGATGTTGTCGTCCTTCAGGTAGGTCTTGAAGTTATAGCTGTTCTTGGCGGATGACTCGATGCGGCTGTCCTGCTCGGTGGCCTGCATGGGAACACCCACCATGAAGATCCCTGCACAGGTCATGAGCATGGCCTTGCCATTCAGGTTGTAAGGTCGCATGGTTCATTCTCGTTTCTGCCCCGAGGGCGGTTGGTGGAGAGAGGACTTCCGTTTCTACGTCCGGGCGGCTCCAGGCACAGGATTCCCGCCCTGCGGCTGAGGCACGTCATGTCTGATCCCATCCGGGGTTTTCTCGCGGGCGTTGTGCTTAGGGAGGCTCTTTGGATCATGTTTGGGATCCAGGTCGTGCTTGGACTCATGCCGGGAGAGATCATCCACTTTCTTCGAGGCGGAGATTTCCCAGGCAGTGGGCGCCACATTGGATTTCGGATCCGGGCCTGGCTTGTCGGGTTGGGGATCCCCCGCTGGCACGGGCGCTCGGTCCGGCTTGGCGGGGGGAGGATCGCCGATCGGCTTGGGGCTCTGGTTTGGCTTCGGACTGGTAGGCATAACCTTCTCCTAAGCGTGCGATGGAACCCATCGGTCGCCATGGGGCCCAACGACTGGGCGTGAATGGGAACGGGCTCGAGCCCACTTTGCGGAAGCTTCCACGGTGAGTCGGCCTGCGTGAAGGGTGGGGCTTCGGCGAACGCGCCGAAGCCCCGCGCTGCTACTTCTTTTTGGGGTAGGTGATGATGATGTTGACCCGGCGGTTTTCCGCCTGGCCCTCGGCAGTCGCGTTGTAGGCGGCTTGCCGCGTTTGACCAAATCCTTCCGAGGAAAGCCTGGAGCGCTCAATTCCGAATTCATTGACCAGGTAATTCACCACGTTCTCGGCGCGGCGCTTGGACATGTCCATGGCCAGCTCCGGGGTGGCCTGCAGGTTTCCCGTGTGGCCTTCCACCGTCGCGTTGACGGTGGGATTCACCTTCAGGAAATTGGCCACCTTGCGGAGGTCCTCCCGGTACTTCGGTTGGACCTCGGCCGTTTTAGGATCGAACTCGATTTCCAGCGCCATGGTGACCCTGGAGGGGACCACCAGGAGGCCCTCGATATCCGTCACGCAGGGAACGACGGCGTTGATGCGCCGGTTCGCCCGCTTGCCTTCTTCGGTGCTGTTGTCCGCCACGGGGCGGGAATCGCCGTACCCAACAGCCTTCAGGCGGGAACGGTCGACATGCTTCTTGTTCACCAGATAGGTCACGACGTTTTCCGCCCGCTCGAGGGACAGCTTCATGTTGTGTTCAACGGGCCCCACATTATCCGTGTGACCTTCGATCACGGCTGTGGTCTGGGGGTACTTCGCCAGGAAGGTGCCCACCACCGCGAGCTTCTCGCTGTCATCCCGCTCAATGTCCGCCTGGTCGATCTCAAAGGTGAGGTCGAGGATGGTGCAGTATTCCTGGGTCCTCACCGGGGGCGGTGCCACCACGACGGGGGCCACATACACCACGGGTTCAGGCGCAGGTGCCATGGGTGCAGGCGCTGGCTGGGTGGGGGCCGGGGCTTTCCTGCCGAACCGGAAGAGCACGCCGATCGAAGCGAGGTCGATGTCGCCCTTGCTGCCCACGGCATCGTTGATCCGGTAGCGCTCCACTTCGGCGCGCATCCCGAAGGACCGAGTGAAATCGTACTGGAGTCCCGCGCCGAACTTGTAGTTCGTACCGCGCTTGCTGGGATCGGGGAGGATCACATTGACCGCCCCGGTCCCCGTGAAGTTGTCCTTGGCTTCCGCGTGGATCACGCCAGCCCGGGCAAACGCTGAAAACTTTTCAGTGAAGGGCAAGCTGAAGACCAAATCGAGGTTCAAGCCCTTGAGCTTGATGTCGCCGTTCAAGGTGCCCGCAGGCACGGTGACCGCCGTGAACCCGAACTTCCCGAGATCGAAGTAGCCACCTTCAAAGGCGAAATACCGATTCACCTGGTAGCCACCGAACAGCTTGTACCCGAGATCGCTGTCGCGATCGTCAATCGAGGTGGTGGCCAGACCTCCCACCAGCAGTCCGTTGATGATCCCCTGATCGTCGATTTTGGCTCTCGCCTGGCCGACATTGGCTCCGACATACCAGCCTGAATCCTGCGCCATGGCGAAGGGGCCGGCAATGATGCTGAGAGCCAACAGACGCAGCATCCCTGAGGTTTTTGCTCTTTTCATAAATTCTCCAAAGAAAGATGGACCGTCTGCATGAGGGGATTAAGGAGCGGGAACATTGACGGTGTTGGTGTCCAAGGCGATCGTGCCTGCCGTGGTGGCTCCAGCCAGAATCCGGCCGTTGATGACCGCACCCGTATTTGCCGTGACGTCCCGGCCCGACACGATGGTGCCGTAGAAGATGGTGCCAACACCGACCGTCGCGTCCTCAGTGGGAACCCAGAACACGTTTTTGGCCTGAGCCCCGTTAGCCAGGGACACGCTGGCGCCCGTGGTCAACGAAGAACCGATCTGGAAGACCCAAACAGCATTCGCGTTGCCACCGGCATCGAGTGTCAGAGGCGTTGAAACCAGCATCGTACTGCCAGAGGTATAGGTGCCTGGAGGAATGCCCGTCATGTAGAGCGCACCCAGATCAGCGCCGGCGGAGATGGTAACTCCCGGGGGCAGGCCCTTGGCGAAGTTGTAGGCAATCAGAAGGTCGGCTCGCGCCTGGGCGGACACCGTGTCATTGATGTGAATGGTGCCGTTCACTTGTACCGGCAGCAGGCCACAGGATGTTCCGGGATCCAGAGAGACGTCGCCGTTGATCATGGTGCCGGCGCCCGTGTTGGTGATGGCGGAGGTAGCCATGATGCCGAAACCAGCCGCCGAACCGAGCGCGACACCACCGGGGGCGAGGCCAGTACCAGTGGTGAAGGTCCAGGGGTTCGGCACCAGACCGGACGCCAGGGCGTTGCCAGCCAGATCCGTCGCAGCCGTGGTCACGGTGGCGGTGTACTGGGTGCTGGCGGTGAGCGGGCTGGTGGGTGTGAAGGTGGCAATATTGGTCAGCGCATCATAGGTGACTGCACCGAGTACCAGGGCACCCAAGGGGGGGCCGGTGGGCTGAACGGTGAAGGTCACCGTGGTGAGCGTCAAGGGATCCATCGCCTTGCTGAAGGTGGCATTGACGGTGGCATTGAGCGCCACATCCGTATCCAGATCAGCAGGATTGGTCAGGGTGATGGTGGGCGGGGCGACGACGACGGCATCCGTGGTGAAGGTCCACACATAGTTGCTGGCCGCGGGCAGGGCCGCCTGATTGCCGGCCAGCTGATTGCCGGCCAGATCGGTGGCTGCGGTGGTGACAGTGGCGGTGTAGGTGGTGCTGGCGACAAGGGCTACCGCCGGCGTGAAGACCGCGATCCGGGAGGCGTAGGTGACGCCACCGGTGACGGCTGTCAGGCCAGGTCCCGTCAGCGTGAAGCTAGCGGCCGTGAGGGTGGCAGGCGCCATGTCTTCCGTGAAAGCGGCGCTGATCGCCGTGTTGGTCGGCACGGCCAGGGTAGGGCCAGGGGTTGAGGTGACGGGCACGGTGACGGTGACGCGAGGACGGGTGGTGTCCGGGACGATACCGGTCGTGAAGGTCCAGACATAGTTGCTGGCCGCGGGCAGGGCGGCCTGATTGCCGGCCAGCTGATTGCCAGCCACATCGGTAGCCACGGTCGTAATGGTGGCGGTGTAGGTGGTGCTGGCGATGAGCGCTGCGGTCGGGGTGAAGGTCGCCATTCGGGAGGCATAGGTCACGGCGCCCGGGACGGCCGTCGTGCCAGGTCCCGTCACCGTGAAACTGGTGCCGGTGATCGTGGCTGGGGCCATGTCCTTCGTGAAGGCGGCCGTGATGGCGGTGTTGATGGCCACGCCCGTCGTCGGACCGGGGACGGTGGTGGCAGGTACGGTGAGCGTCACGCGGGGGCGGGTCGTGAGGGTTGCGGTGGTGCCGCCTCCGCCCAGGATTGGCGCCCGGCTTCCCTCACCGGTACTGCCGCACGCGACTGCCAACGCAATGGATAGCAATGCCGCGGACCACATCAATGGTCTGGTCACACTTTTAAATCTGTTCATGTGCTTCTCCTTTTTTGGATCTGATCCAGGAAGTGGATCGTTGGAATGGGGCGGTCCCATGCCGAGACGCACGGGGACGCACGGCAGCATGGCGATGAACTGATGCATCAAAAGGGCAGGGCTTTTGCTGAAGCCCATGTCATGTGCGCTGTTGGGGATCCTTGGTCGACTGGGGATCCCGATACAGGGGGCTGGGCCGTCCTGAGGCCTACATAAGGCCCCCGAATGGGGTGAAACGGGCGAGGGTCATGGGGCGCTGCGTTCGGTCGGGCGAACCTGCCGTCCCCTCATCTGTGGGAACGACCTGGGCTGAACGCCCCCCTTCGTGGTTGGCGCATCCGAGCAGCATCCCCACCAGGGCGATGCCCGTCGGCATGGCCACCGCATAGAAGATCTGCCGAACGATGGAAGTGGGTGCCCTCATGATTGGTTCCTTCAACTGTCGCTTTTAAAGGGCATCTTTTGTGCCGATTCATAAATGTAATAAATAAAGATATTTACAATATTATTGAGATATCATCACCATGGTGTACCCCATCAAGTTGAAGTACCCTTTCAGTCAATTCGAAGGACGGAGCCACGTCATGCGTGCCGACAATCTGGATCACAAGGAACTGCTGGATCTGGACCCGGAGGGGGGCGTCATCCGGTTCGCCGGACAGCGCGCCATCCTGATGGATGCCGTGGCGATGGGGCTCTTACGCAAGTACCTGGTCGAGAATTTCGGGATTACGGCCGCCCGCACGGTGCTCACCCAGTTCGGCTTCGCCCATGGCTGGCGCATGGCCGAGGCCATGCAGGCCGAGTTCAAGTGGGACAACGACGACGAATGGCGCCACGCCTGCACCCGCATCCACACCCTTCAAGGCCTCTTCAGCATCGCCTCGGAGGGCCGCGACCCCCTCTCCAAAGAAGGCATGATGCTGGGCGCCTCCTACGAGGCGGAGCAGCACCTCCTTCATTTCGGCCGCGCCGATGTCCCGATGTGCTGGACCATCAGTGGTCTCATCAGTGGCTACCTCAGCCGAACCACCGGCAAGGAGATCTTCGTCCTGGAAGACCGCTGCATGGGCAAAGGGGATGCGGGCTGTCACCTGTTCGGCCGCACCCGCGAAGGCTGGGGGGACGAACGAGCCGATGAGCTGCGTTTCTATACGTCCACCCGCCTGGCGGATTGCCTTGATGTCTCGATCCACCGCGTCACGGAAACCCTGAAGGCCGCCGAGCGAAAACTCATCGAACACCGCCGGGCGCTGGTCCGGGTCGCCCGCGACGTCGAAGAACCGCAGCTGGGCATCGTGGCCAAGAGCCCTGCCATGCGGCAGCTCGTGGACTTGGCCCGCCGCGTGGCCAAGGTCGATTCCACCGTCCTCGTTTCCGGAGAAAGCGGATCGGGCAAGGAGCGCATCGCCCGGCTGGTCCACGAACAATCCACCCGGGCGGCCGGCCCCTTCATTGCGGTTAACTGCGGCGCCATCACGGAGACCCTGCTCGAAAGCGAACTCTTCGGCCATGCCCGCGGCGCGTTCACCGGCGCGACCCACGACCGGCCGGGTCTGTTCGAAGCCGCCCACGGCGGGACGCTGCTCCTGGATGAAGTAGGGGAGGTCTCGCCGGGCATGCAGGTCAAGCTCCTGCGGGCCCTCCAGGAACGCGAAATCAGGCGCGTCGGCGAGAACAAGAACCGAAAAGTGGACGTACGCATCATCGCGGCGACCAATCGCAACCTTGCCCTCGGGGTCGCGAGCGGCATCTTCCGGCAGGACCTCTACTACCGGCTCAAGGTCGTCGAGCTGCACGTGCCGGCGCTCCGCGAACGCCGCGATGACATCCTGCCCCTCGCCCGCATCCTGCTTGCGGGCTCTGCCCTGTGGATGAAACGCAAGATCTCGGGACTCTCCCCGGCCGCGACGGATCAGCTCCTTCGCTACATGTGGCCAGGCAACGTCCGCGAGCTTGAGAACACCATGGAGCGGGCTGTCGCCCTCGCGCCTGGAACCCGCGTGGAACTCGAGGACCTGCCCGAAGAGATCCGCCAGGCCTGTCCCGTGCCTGTGGCCAATGTGGGCACTGTCCAACCCCTGGAAGAGGTCGAGAAGGAATACATCCTGGCGGTGCTGAGCCTGAACAGCGGCAATCAAACCCGCACGGCCGAGCAACTCCAGATCGGCTCGGCGACCCTCTACCGAAAGCTCAAAAGCTATGGCTTGATCGGTCGCGAACGAGCGGTTCGGAAGACCACTTGAACCACCACCCTAGGCGGCACCTTGGGTTCGATCACAAATCATAGAGGGCATCGCCTTGATCGACGGCGGCCAAGGCGGCGCCGGTCTCAAAGCCGATGCGGACTTTCAACTTGAAGCGGCTGTGTTCGTTGAAGTGGTCCAGGGCCTCGACCACGTCCATGGCCTTCTGGGCCGCACGGATCGTCTGAATCGCCACCGCGTCGGACAGCCCTACGGAAGCCAGGTAGGCATCACCAATGGACCGGCTCCGATCAAGGCCTGGGTGATCGCCGCTGCTGTCAAAGCGGTTGGAGATATCCTTCAGCACCCCCACCAGCACCTCACCGCTCGCACCTTCTGAAAAGGCCGTGAACTCCAGGAGATCAGCAAACAGCACCGTCACTTCCGCGAAGCTTTCGGTGATGAGTTCGGTGAAGGTGCCGGTCGTGGCCATGGGGCGCCCCTTCAGGTGCTCCACAATGGAGTAGGGCAGGGCATTGAGCAGCAGCCTCTCGGATACCTTCTGTTCCGCCGAGACGCGATCGTAGAGCCGCTTGGTCTCTAGGTGCAGCAGGCGGACCTCCAGCATGTTGTGAACCCGGATCAGTACCTCGGCGAGGTCGAACGGTTTGCTGACGAAATCCTTGGCCCCCGCGTTCAAGGCACGCAGCTTGTGCTCTGGCTGGGCGGTGATCACCAGGACGGGAAGGTAACCGCCAGCCTCGATTTCCTTCAGGTTTTCCATCACCTGGAAGCCATCCATGCCGGGCATCTGCAGATCAAGCAGGATCAAGTCGTAGCGGTTGAGGAGGTGGAGCTCGCAGACCTTCTCTGGATCCATCGTGGAGGTGATGGCATCGTAACCGGCCCCGCGAAGCATCTGGTCGAGCAGCAGGATATTGGCTTCCAGATCATCGACGATGAGGATCTTGCCGTGAAGGATGTCGTTGGGAGTAATCATGTGAGCTGCGGTCCCTTCTGGAGGCCCATCAGATGGTGTGGCGATTTCAACACCCCATCAATCGCCGCCATTAACGCTTGGACATTGATTGGCTTGGTCAGATATTGGTCGAATCCCAGCTCCAGTCCATGATGGATATCACCCAGCATGGCATTGGCGCTGATGGCAATCATCGGGATGTGCATCGTCTCCGGGTCGCCACGCAGGATTTTCAACGCATCGAACCCGCTGATGTCAGGCAGATTGATGTCCATCAGGATCAACTCCGGTTGCTGCTTGCGCGCGAGTTCAATGCCGAGGCGTCCGTTCACGGCCGTCAGCAAGTGCAGGTCGGGGCGGCGTCCGATGAGTTGCTCGACCAGCATCAGGTTGGCCGGATTGTCCTCGACATAGAGGAGGGTGCGCCGCCGCGCCGCAGGCTCACCCTGGTCCGCGTTGACCGCTTCGGGCGTGAGGACTTTGAGGGCAAGGCGCGGCGCGGCCACCGAACTCAGCTCGAACCAGAACACGCTGCCCACGCCGACGGTGCTTTTCACGCCGATCGAACCCCCCATCAGTTCCACCAGGAGCTTGCTCATCACGAGCCCGATGCCGGTGCCTTCCTCGCCGCTGCGCTCTTGGCCCAGGCGGTTGAACGGCTGGAAGAGCTGCAGCAGCTTGTCCGGAGGCAAGCCCATGCCGCTGTCCATGATGCTGATGCGGGTGCGCTCCGGGGTGGTCCGGATGCAGTCGACGACGACCGTTCCCCCGGGCCGGTTGTATTTGATCGCGTTGGAAAGCAGGTTGATGAGCACCTGCTTCACCCGGGTCCGGTCCGCCAGGATGAAGGGGGGGGCATCAAACTGTGGCATGGTCAGTTTGAGCTCTCGCTTTTGCCGCTCGGGTTCGATCATGGCCTCGCATTCGAGCATGACCTCGGCCAACGACACGGGCTCCACCGAGAGAGACAGCTTTCCGGATTCAATCACCGAGAGATCGAGGATCTCGTTGATCAACTCCAGCAGGTACCAACCCGCATGGAGAATCTGCTTGATGTTCCCCTTCTGGGTCGGGGTGACCTGCGGGAAGTCGGAATCGATCAACTGCGCAAAGCCCAGGATCGCATTGAGGGGAGAGCGCAACTCGTGGCTCATGCTGGAAAGGAACTCGGATTTGGCGCGGTTGGCCTTTTCTGCCACGAGTTTGGCACTCTCCAGCTCGGCATTCTTATCCTGCAATTCCTGGTTGAGCAGGACCCGCTCTGCCTCGACCCGCTTGCGCGCCGTATTGTCGGTGCCGATCAGCAGGTAGCCGATGATGCCGTTTTGAACGTCACGCAGGGCCGTGACCGACACCACCGCCGGGAAGCGGCTGCCGTCCTTGCGGATGTAGGTCAGCTCATAGATATCCTCGATGCCCCGCGAGGCCTTGAAGACCAGGGCCTCGAACCCCGGTGCAATCGAGGTCTCCAGCTCCAGGCTCAGCGCCTTGGCCCGTTCAATCACTTCCGTCGGGTCGGAAATGTCGGCCGGGGTGACCTTGTTCATCACTTCGGCGGCCTCGTAGCCCAGCATCCGCTCGGCCCCGACGTTGAAGATCTGAATGACGCCCTTCGCGTCGGTGGCGATGCTGGAGAAATTCGCGCTGTTGAAAATGGCGCTCTGCAGGGCCCCCGCCTTGATCAGCGCCTCTTCCGCCTGCTTGCGCGCCGTATTGTCGGTGCCGATCAACAGGTAGCCGATGATGGCGTCCTGCGCATCGCGCAGCGCCGTGACCGACACCACCGCCGGAAAGCGGCTGCCATCCTTGCGAATGTAAGTCAGCTCATAGATGTCCTCAATGCCCCGCGACGCCTTGAACACCAGGGCCTCGAAGCCGGGCGTGATCGAGGTCTCCAGCTCCAGGCTCAGGGCCTTGGCCCGTTCAATCACTTCGGTCGGGTCGGAAATGTCGGCCGGGGTGACCTTGTTCATCACTTCGGCAGCCTCATAGCCCAGCATCCGCTCGGCCCCGACGTTGAAGATCTGAATGACGCCCTTCGCATCAGTGGCGATGCTGGAGAAATTGGCGCTGTTGAAAATGGCGCTCTGCAGGGCCCCCGCCTTGATCAGCGCCTCTTCCGCCTGCTTGCGCGCCGTATTGTCGGTGCCGATCAACAGGTAGCCGATGATGGCATCCTCGGCGTCCCGCAGCGCCGTGACCGACACCACCGCCGGGAAGCGGCTGCCGTCCTTGCGGATGTAGGTCAGCTCATAGATGTCTTCGATGCCCCGGGAAGCCTTGAACACCAGGGCCTCGAAGCCGGGCGTGATGGGGGTATCCAACTCAAGGCTCAGGGCCTGGGCCCGCGCGATGACTTCCAGCGGATCGGAAATGTCAGCCGGGGTGATCTTGTTCATCACCTCGGCGGCGGCGTAACCCAACATGCGCTCGGCCCCGACGTTGAAGATCTGGATGATGCCTTTCGCATCGGTGGCGACGCTGGAGAAATTGGCGCTGTTGAAAATGGCGCTCTGCAGGGCCCCCGCCTTGAGCAGGGCCTCTTCCGTCTGTTTGCGCGCGGTGGTGTCCCTCAAAATGCCCGTGTAATAGCGCTCACCGCCCAATGACATTTCGCTGACGGCCATCTCCAAGGGGAACAATCGGCCATCCTTCCGCCGACCCACGGCCTCGCGGCCGATGCCCATGGCACGCACTTCATCGCTCACGCTGTCGTAATCAAGCGGGCCGCTGGATGGCCCTCGATCCAGCTCGGGAATGAGGAGGCTGAAGCATTGGCCGATGAGCTCTTCTGAGGCGTAGCCGAACATCCGCTCCGCGGATGGATTCACGGTCTTGATGATCCCGCCCTGGACGTGAAGGGTGATGATGCCGTCCACCACGGAATTGAGCACCGTCTGAATGAGAGCGGCGCTATCGCGCACGGCCTGCTGGGAGGCGTATTCCTCCGTGACATCGCGAAAGACCAGGACGGCTCCGATCACCTGGTCATCATGGTCACGAATCGGCGCGCAACTGTCCGAGATGGCGCACTCACTGCCATCCTTGGCAATCAGCACCGTGTGGTTGGCCAAACCCTGAACCGTGCCATGCGACAGGGTCTTCATGACCGGGATCGTCGCGGGTTGGCGGGTTTCCTGGTTGATGATATTGAAAACGGTTTTCACCGGGTGGCCCATGGCCTCCGCCTGGGTCCAGCCCGTCAGCTGTTCAGCCACGGGATTCATGCGCATCACACAGGCCATGGTATCGGTGGCGATCACCGCATCGCCGATGGAGTTGAGCGTGACGGCGAGGTTCTGCTCGCTGTTATGCAACGTGATATTGACGGCGTGCAAGCGCCGGTTGGACTCCTCCTGGAGCTTGAGCAAGTGTTCTGTTTCGCGATGCACCAGACCACTGAGCCGCTGCTGGGCCCGATGATAGATCCAATAGACAAACCAGAGCGCCACCAGCAGCGTCAACACGCTCACGGCCACGATGATGACAAACAAACGGCCCATGCGCGCTTGGAACGCCGCTTCGATCTGGGCCAGTGCGCCTTCCTGAATCTGTGTGTAGGCGCCTATCTCCGCGCGCATCGAATCCATCAAGCGCTTGCCCTGACCACTGCTTACCGCCGCCACGGCTGCGGCTCCGTCCTGGTTGCGACGCAACCTGATGACCTGGGCCATGCCTGCCAGCTTGGCCTCCATCAAGGGTGCCAGGGCGTCCAGGTGTACTTGCGCCGCACGGATGTGGGTGAGTTGCCGCAGTTCCTCCAGTTGGTCCCGGACGCTGCCCTGGACCAGCACATACGGATCCAGATAGGTTTCATCCCCGGTCAAGACATAGCCGCGCTGACTGGTTTCGGCATCACTCAGCGAAGACAGCAAGGTCCCCGCGCGGACGAGGACTTCGAAGGTGTGCTTCCGTGCCAGGGCCGCGCCCTTCATCTGGGTGAAGGCCCAGAACGAAGGTACCACCACCAGCGCGACCAGCAGGATGGCACCCACCAAGGAAGCCGGGGTCCTCCAAGCTGTCTTCGAGAACCATTCACCCGCCATCGCATCAACTGTGGTGATGGCAGGGGTGCTGATGGGTTTCGACATATCGGACCTCTTAAATACCGCGGGTGATCTGGCGGATCGCGAGGCCGATGGTGCACGCAGCACCCCACCTACTTATATCCCGCAAACCGGAGGGGGACCGGAAGATTCGTCCGGCCCCTTTTGGTCTGTGAGCTACGGGGCGGGTTCGACCACGGTGCTCCCATCGAGGCTGACCGCTGTCTGAGCCAACAGCCTGCCATTGATCGACGCGCCCGTCTGAAGGCTGACCGCTGTCTGGGTCAGAATGATGCCCTCGCAGTGCGCCGTGGTGGCGAGTTCCACCCGACCGGCCACCTGCCAGAAGATGTTCTTGGGCCGGGCTCCACCCGCCAGGAGGACCTTCGCGGTGCTGCTCATGATCAGGTCCTGGGCGATCTGGAAGACCCAGACATCCGTGGCACTGCCATTGAGCGTGACATTCGTCGGGATCAGCAGACCGGTGCCCCATTTGTAGACACCCGGAAGCAGGGTCATCCCGCCGATGTTTCCGGCGCCCAGTTCGGTGACACCGGGCGCGCGCCCTGCCGCATCCGTGAAGGCAAGCAACATGTCCTCGACGGCCGTGGTCAGGTTCGACGGGGTGGGCACCGCATAGTTGGCTGCGTAGACTTTCCCGACGACCTGCGTGGAGGTCGAGAACACATTCGTGGCGTCCGCGATCAGCGAGAAGCCCGTGATGTAGGTGGCCGCGGCGGGGCTGACGCCCAGGTTGCCCGTGACCGATGAGGCCGGCACGGTGGAGACCCCGCTTTTCGCAAGGATCGCGTAGGTACCGGCTGTTCCAAGGTTCACGGGCAGCCCCGCCGCCATCGCCGTGCCGGTGGTAAAGCTCCAGGTGTGCTTCGCGGCGAGGGCCACACCGGCGGTGCTCTTGGCCCCCGTGGTGATCGTCGCGGTGTACAAGGTGTTGCTGGCGAGGTGAGCCGCCGGCCAGAACACGGCCTTCGCATTGGCGTAGATCACCGTGCCTGGGATCGGCGTTGCCGCTGTTCCCGAGGTCAGGGTGAAGGTCGTGGTGCTGAGTGTGGCGCTGCTCATGGCCTCGCTGAAGGTGACGGTGGCATTGCCGTTGATGGGAACACCGGTGGCCCCGTTGAGGGGAGCACTCGAAAGGACGGTCGGCGCCGTCGGCCCCGAAGCGGAATCGCTGCCTGAGCTTCCACAGGCCGTGAGGGCGAGCAGCAGCAGGAACGCGAATCCGGGTTTCAAGCGGGACGATTGCAAGCCCATGATCATGATGGATCCCCTGTTGTCACGTGCAGCGACCACTCGAAAGCAGTGCGGCCCACCAGTGGGGGGCGCTCTGAATCAGCAAAACAAGCGGGTTTCGTTCCAATAATGTAAGTTTATTTTTTTAATATGTTTATATATGGGCTTCTAATGGATGAACCTTCAATAATCAATCATAATGAAGGGCCGACTGCTCCAATTTGAACGATGACCACCGGCGAGGCGGCGCCTCGCTTTCGGGCCTGCCCACCACCAGCCATGGGTCACTCGGCGGCTCCAGGAACGTCTGGGTTGACCGGATGGTTCTCCTCGTATCTCCGGTCCACCGAGATCTCGGCGGCGATGGCCGCCGCCTCTCCCACCGCCACACCCTCGGTGCGGCGCTCGTACTCTTCCTCGGCCAGGTCGTCCCGGGCGCGCTGAGCGGTGGTTGCGACCTGCTCCTGCTCGCCCGGCAGCTCGACCCGCAATTCTTCGATAAGCATCATGATCGTCGCCGCCACGGGCAGCGCCAGGAGCGCGCCGAGCAGCCCCATCAGGGTTCCCCCCGCCATGAGGGAGAAGAGGACGACCGAGGATGGAAGACGCAACGCCCGTCCGTAGATCCGGGGAACGAGCACGCGGCTCTCGAATTCCTCGTAGGTCAGCATCATGAGGAGGACGATGACCGCGGTCGTGGTGCTTTGGCCAAGGGCGGCGAGGACGGCCGGGCCCACCGAAAGGAAGGCCCCGATATAAGGCAGGACGTCCGCGATCCCGGCGAACACCGCCAGCGCCATCGCATTCTCCACCCCGCAGGCCGTCAACAGGATGAAGGTGAAGGCGCCGATCAACAGGCAGGTGACCAGTTGCCCTCGGATGTACGCGCCGACGATGGTCTCCAGGTTCATCATCACGCGGGAGAGGCGCATGTGGTGCGTGCGGGGGACGATCGCGAAGAGCCCCCCGCGCAGCCGATCGCGGTCGATCATCATGTAAAGCGCGAGAAAGATGGCGCTCATTCCGTACGCGGCCACTTCGAAGACACGCATCGAGTAGGCGAACGCCGTGGCGCCAAGGTTGTTTCCCGGCCCGTCGTACCGCAGGTTCCGCAGCCACTCGGCGAAGGGTGCGCTCAGGTGAAATTGGGTGAGATGGTCCGCCAGACTCGCGCGGAAGGCCGGCTCCCGCTCAAGCAGCGAGGCGGCCTGGGCCAGGAGCGACGGAATCGTGATCGTCACGATGAGAATCGCGGCGATGGAGACCATGGTGAAGACGAACGCGATCCCGAACCCCCGCCGGACCCGCCGCGCCTCCAGCCAGCTCACCGCAGGGCTCATGGTCCCGACCACCAGGAGCGCCACGACCAGCACCAGGACCACCGGCCAAAGCCGGATCAGCAGCCACGCGGCGGCCGCGACGAGGACCAGCGTGATCATCGTCGCGGGCGATACCTCGAAGCGCACCGTACGCGCCTTGCGGTCCGAGGAACGCCGGCGCTCGAGGAGGGTTGGGGCGGGTGGTGATGGCGAGGGAGGGGGCGCCACGGACCCGCTGCCTCTTCCCGAAGGGATGTCACTTGGCACGAAGGGCTCCTGTGCGCAGGACCGCCGCGGCCTCATCGGCCGGGGTGTCCATGGCTTGTTTGGCGTGATCCATGCGGCCGCCTGCCTTTGCGTTCATCCTGCCGGTATGAGTCAGGCTGCCTGTGGAGGTCATTCAGTTCACATCGTCCCGGCTCCAGTTTTTGGGGTTCGGGTCGGAAAAATAGAGGGGAAGGCAGTCTGGACAAAGCCCATGGGAGATCTGCAACTGCGATCGCTCCGTGATGAAGGCTTCGAAGGTGTGCCATTTCCCCTTTTCATCACGGATGTTCTTGCAATGGGCACAGGTGGGCAGGATGCCCCGAAGGGTGTGGATCTCCTGCTTGGCGCGATGAAGTGCCACGTGGACATGCACCCGCGCGAGCAACTCGGGGATCCGGAAGGGCTTGGTGACATAGTCCACAGCGCCCATTTCGAACCCGGTGAGGATGTCGTCGGACTCCGCCTTGGCGGTGAGGAAAATGATGGGAATTCCTTGAGTGGCTGGATCCGCCTTGAACCTCCGGCAGACTTCAATCCCATCCATGCCCGGCATGAGGATATCCAGCAGAATCAGGTCGGGCTTCTTCTTGGCTCCCCATTCCAGGGCCTGCTGGCCATCCACGGCAAGGGCCAGCTCGTACCCCTGGCCCTCCAGGATCTTGGCGAGAAGCTCAAGATTCTCCGGCGTGTCATCTACCGCCAGGATGAGGGGTCGCTTCGCGTATTCCACTGATCACTCCTTCGGTCCTCTGGTGCGTGGTTCCCTCGCGGGAGGGGTCGGTCGGCAACGGAATGGTTCATGACGCATGTGGATGACATCACCCGTGGCGCTCGGCTCCGCCGATTTCCCAAGGAATCCTCCGCACCTTCCGTGCCGAATGCCTGAGGCGCCGTAACCCGTTGAAGACAATGGCTGATTGCCTGGCCTTGAACCAATCCAGGCGCGCGCCAGACGCGCACGTTCAATCAAAATGAATTTGTGACCGCGTCAATTCGATTCGCCTCAACCATCTGAACCCGGGCGCCCAGGTTGATCCATCCAAAGGATGCGAATCCCGAAAGGCGACTTATCCTCCATGGGGAGTTCTGCATGAAACCGAACCACCCATCGCGCCTGGTCACCCTCGCGCGGGCTGTCCAGAACGCCATTCCCTCCAGGATTCACGCTGGGGCCCGAGCCTTGGGCCGCCTGGTGTACGCCTCCATGCAGGCCTGGGTCCGTCATCGCGCACCCAGCAAGGGGGCCGCCTTGGCCTTCTACACCCTCTTTTCCATGGCCCCCCTGCTGGTGCTGGTCATGGGTTTTGCGGGCTCTGTCCTGGGCAGGCAGGCCGTGGAGGGGGAGCTCTTCGCTCAACTCAAGGGGCTCCTGGGACCCACCGGCGCCATGGCTGTCCAGTCCCTGGTGGCCGACGCGCACACCCCGGGCTCCGGCCGCACGGCCACGTGGCTTGCAACTTTCCTGCTGGTGGTGGGAGCCACCAGCCTGTTTGCCGAGCTCAAGGACAGCCTGGACGACATCTGGAATGTGCAGGCCCCCGTGCCCTCGGGCGTGCTGGCAGTGTTCCGGGCGCGGGTGCTCTCCTTCGGCCTGGTGGTGGTGCTGGCCTTCCTCCTGCTGGTCACCCTGGTGGTGGATGGCGCCCTGGCTCTGGCTGGCCGGTTCTGGGAGGGACTGTGGACTCCGGCCCTGACCTTCATGTCGGCCTTGTCCCAGCTCTTCACCTTCGCGGTCATCTCCTGCCTCTTTGCCGTCATCTACAAGATGCTTCCCGAGGTCAAGCTCTCCTGGCGCGATGTCTCCATCGGCGCGCTTTTCACCGCCGGCCTCTTCAGCCTGGGCAAGCACCTGATCGGAGCCTACCTGAGCAACAGTGCCGTGGGCTCCAGCTTTGGCGCGGCGGGCTCCGTGGCCGCGCTGCTCATCTGGGTGTACTACTCCGCCCAGATCTTTTTCCTGGGCGCCGAGCTGACCCGAGAGTACGCCCTGGCCTTTGGCAGCCTCCAGAAACGCTCGGGAGAGGACAACCTCCCCACGCCTTGAAGGCGCTGCGGTGAACCCTTCGAATTGAAGGGGGCGGTCATTCATCTTGATTGAATGCACCCAGGCATGGGTGATTTTATACATGTTTAAATTATTGATAATATTATATTTATAAATTGGCTCAAAAGATGCCAAACCATGGATTGGTTCCTCTCCAAGACGAGGTAAACCATCCCTAAAAGGAGCAAAAAATGAAAAGCAAGATGATTGTCCTGATGTCCTCGGCCTTCCTGTTTTCTGCCTGCATGGTGGCGCCCCGGCACGGCGGCGGTTTGACCATCATTCCGATCCTGCCCACCATCGTCGAAATTGATGATGACGCCTACTACACCCAGGGCGGCTATCACTACTTCTATACGGACGATCGTTGGTACTACTCCGACTCAAGAAATGGTCACCGGTCGGAACTGCCGAGATCCCACTGGCCCCATGAGACCCGGCGCCGAGGGCGGGGACATTCGCGGTAAAGGGGCCTTCCATGTCCTACAGGCCATTGGCAAAGCGCCACTTGGTATCTCTATGGGCTGATGTGATCACGACCTCCTGTTTTTGAGTGCTATTTCTGCGTTATCTCTCTGTTAAAAACCCGGAAGGTCTTATGAAACCCAACAACATCCTCGCCATTGTGCTGATCATTCTTGGCATTGCGGCATTCGCTTATCAGGGTATTACCTACACCACCCGGGAGAAGGTCGTGGACCTTGGACCCGTCCAGGTGATGGCTGATAAGACAAAAACCATTCCACTATCTCCTGTAATTGGGGTGATTGCCCTCGCGGGAGGCCTGGTGCTGCTGGTGATCGGAAACAGGAAGAGCTGAGCAGATCAAGGCCGCAGAATCTCTCGCGGCCCACCCTGGGCTGCCCAAAGACAACCCGAAAGGAAGCTCGATATGTTAGGAACCATCCTGATTGTCGTCTTGGTTTTAATGCTGGTTGGGGCCATGCCCCGATGGCCCCACAGCAAAGGGTGGGGTTACTACCCCAGTGGCGGGCTGGGCCTGCTCCTGATCCTTCTGATCATCCTGGTGCTACTCGGCCGGATCTAAGCCATCGAATTTCTCTCTGTGTGTGGGTAAACGCCATCCGCCTGGCAGAGCACCTCAAGGGCTGAACGCCCGGGGAAGCGTGTGTTGTGGGAGAACCTAACGAACGGCCGATGATCCTCCCGGGGGCTTCCTCGGGCCGCATTCGATGGTCCAGCATCGGCCTCCTGAGCGTCCTCTTGGCGCTGGCCATGCCCCTCCAGGCCGCCAAACCCACCAAGCCATGGAGGGCCCTGGAGGCCCGCAAGGCCTCCATTTCAAAGGTTGAGGTGGAGATCGGAGATGTCTTCGATCTCACCAGGCCCGACGAAAACATTTGGGTGGGCCGCACCGCCAACCGGCTCCACGTCACCACCAGGGAAGCGGTCATCCGAAGGGCCCTCCTCTTCTCGGAGGGGGACCGGGTGCGGGAGCGGCGCATTTATGAAACCGAGCGCCTCCTGCGCGCCATGCCCTTCGTCAAGAACGCGCGCATCGATCCGGTGGTTCAGCCGGATGGGACGGTGGTGGCGCGGGTTCAGGTCCGAGACGCCTGGACGACCCAGGTGAATGCGGGCTACTCGCAGGTGGGTGGCCAGAAATCC
Source organism: Geothrix sp. (assembly GCA_030824075.1). Classification (GTDB taxonomy): domain Bacteria; phylum Acidobacteriota; class Holophagae; order Holophagales; family Holophagaceae; genus Geothrix. The sequence goes on along the minus strand of JAVBYJ010000075.1, from coordinate 2,867 downwards.
CTGTTCCTGGAGATCGACGAGAAGAACTTCCTGGGTACGGGCAAGAGCGTGGCCTACGACTATTCCAAGGACCACGAACGCAGCACCTGGGGCTTTTCCTATGGGGATCCCCAGCTCTTTGGGAGCCGGTGGACCCTGGGAGCCCACCTCCAATACCTCTCCGACGGATTTGTGCGGAGCTTCAACCTGGAACGGCCGTTCTTCGCCCTGGATACTCCCTGGTCCACCGGCGTGGCCCTGTCCCAGAAGCGGACCAGCCTCTACCTCTATGACCAGGGGGTCGAGGTCTTCCAGGCCCCGTTCATTCAGGACGAGGTCCGCTTGGCTGGGGCCAGGGCCTTTCACCAGACGGAAACCCGGGTCTGGCGTGGGGGCCTCCTCTTCAAGCGCCAGGACACCAGTTACGGGCTCATCACCCAGACGGGTCCCCCGGGCCCCCTGGCTCCGCCCACCCTGACCGACCGCCGCCTCCGGGGACCCGCACTGACCCTCTCCACCCAGGAGGACGCCTTCGAAAGCTTCGAGGACCTGCAGGGCATGGACACGCCCGAGGACTACAACCTGGCCTGGACCGCCCAAATGGAACTGGGGATGTACAGCCGGTCCCTGGGTTCCTCCATGACCGCGCCCTTTTTCCGGATCCAGGCGGACAAGGGTTGGTCCTCCTCCAGCGAGAACCTCACGCTCCTGACGGCTTCCTGGGATGGCCGGAAACCCAGCACTGGTTTGGAGGACAGCCACCTGGCGGTCGCCCTGGTGCAGTACCACAAGTGGACCTCGAACCAGATCCTCGCGGCCCTGGCCGCGGTCGACGTGGCCCGTCGTCCCGATCCCGAACGCTGGTACTACATGGGGGGGGACCAGGGCATGCGCGGTTTCCCCAACCAGCTCCACCCCGGGGACGCCCGCTGGCTGGTGTCCTTCGATTACCGGCTTCTGACGGAGCAGCGCTGGTGGGGGCTGGTGAGGCTGGGATACAGCGCCTTCATCGACATGGGCTCCGTCCGCCGGATGGATGGACAGGGGTGGTCCCGGGTCTACTCCGATGTGGGCGTCGGCCTCCGCCTGGGCAATCTCAAAAGCTCCGCGGGCCGCGTGATCCTTCTGAGCATCGCCGCGCCCCTGAACCGCGAACCCTACCAGTCCCGCTGGCAGATCACCGTCGGCAACACCATGCGCTTCTGACGGGATATTGCTCGGAGCGAAGAGATTTGAACGGCACCCGGCTTCGCCGTACGCCGGTCTCGTTCCGGCAGGACATCAAGTCCTGCCTCCACGATCCCACTCAAGAGTTCGATTCTCCATTCAATCAAAGGTAGCGGGGGGTGCGTTGCACCCCCCGCTACCTTTGGTCGGAGCGAAGAGATTCGAACTCTTGACCCCCTGCTCCCAAAGCAGGTGCGCTACCAGGCTGCGCCACGCTCCGATGGATCCAGTGTAGCCCTACTTGCCGCTGATCGCGACGCTGCGGAGGTTCAGGCCGGCGCGCTGGAGGTCGAAGATCTTGCCGGCCAGACCCACGATGAGCTGGGTTTCCATTTCCTCGCGGCCGCGCTTGGTGGCGCCGGCGGGGGGAATGGCGGCGATATCGGCCGCGGTGCGGGTCCTGGACCAGGCCAGATCCATGGCGAACGAGACCTTCTTGTCCTGGCTGGCCAGTTCCCCAGCGACATTGGACATGAGGCCGTCTCCGCCGTAGCCGATCCGCAGCCAACCCGGGCCTTCAAAACCGCGGCTGCTGTTGGCCACGTTGATGGACTGGAGTTTGCCGCCGGCGCCGTAGCTGAAATCCATGCGGGTATGGATACCCTGCTCGTCGTTGCGGAAATCGAGCCGCTGAGGCTGCTTGGTGGCTTTGTCCACGGCAACTTCGAGCCTGCCGCGCTTCCAGAAGCCCAGGCTCTGGGCCAGGCTCTGTTCACGCTTCTTGGCGTCCCAACCCTGGGTCGGGGCACTGAAGACCAGCCGCTGGAGGGTTCGACCGCCGTTGGTTTCCTCGCCCGCCAGACTGGCCTTGAAGGTCGGAGCGTCGATGTAGACAGCCTTGATGTCGTTCAGGGTCTGGCGGAACCAGGCCATGTAGGTGGTCGGTGCGTCTGAAGGGGGCAGATCCACCCGGGTGGTGTAGGCGTTCTGTTCCTTGCTATAGAGGAAGCCGCGGTTGCCGCGACGGGCGTACAGGAGCGTCCCGAAGTCCCCGGCCAGGTCGGTCTTGAAGTCGCCGTTGGCGAAATAGATGCCCTTGACCCGAAGGTTGGCCTGACCGCCCTGGCTGTTGCCTTTGACCTGGCCCTCGCTGAGGGAGTCCACCTTCTGGTTGACGACCGCCCCGCTGAGGGCCACGCCCAGGGTTCCCTGCATCTGGACCGAGGAAACCCCCTGGTAGGGCTGGCCAAACCAGCCGGCATCCACGGCTTCGAGGGTCTGCCGCAGCCCTTGGCGGGCGGCTTCAGCCTCTGGGGTAGTCTTGGCGGGGGCCTTGCGCACGGTCTTCGCCGCGGCGGGCCGGGTGGGCTTGGCAGGGGTCTGGGCCGGGAGAAGGGTGGCAGCGAGCAGGATGGGCAGGATGGATGGACGCATGGGAAACCTCGAGGTGCTATCGATGAGGGTGTCTGAGGGGTGACTTTGGTTCCGGCCGGGACTTGGCAAAGCAGGCTCGGCATAGGGCCTTGGTGGGATCCTCCGGCACGAAGGGCAGGTACTCCTGGGCACCACAGTCCGCACAGGTGATGTGGGTCAGGATGCGGGCCGTGTCCTTTCCACCCTTGCGCTTATAGACGAAAGAGCGCCGGTAGCAGTCCGGGCACAGGTAGAACTTCTGGTCCGATTCAACGCGGAACCGCAGGCCGCACTCGGAGCAGATCTTT
>JAVBYJ010000079.1 GCA_030824075.1 Geothrix sp. | reverse complement strand
CGCCCTGCCCTGGACGCGCCTCGAATGGGGGAACGGATCCAGATGGAGCGCACAGACGCCTCGCGTCCTCCCAGGCCTGTTCCTGCCTACATCCCACCCACTGGTGACAATCCCAATGTCTCGAAGGACCAGGCCTTCGCCCGGGTGACGGTGATGTACGGAACGGATCGGAAGCTGGATCCCCGCACCGGCGGCTTTGGCGGCGCTCGGGGGGCAGGAATTTCTTACGGCCAGCTCGCCGTGAGCGTCCCCCATGGACACCAGACCGGCGGCATCGAATCGCCCTCCATCTGGCGACTGGAGTTCCGAGAAAATCCCCGGAAGCACATGGTCATCCTCGATCGGACCATCCACAGCCGGATGGCTTTCCTGAACCGAGTGAAGGCCCGGGTCCAGGCGCAGGGATCCTCGGGGTCGAGCTTCGTGTTCATCCACGGCTACAACGTGTCCTTCGACGACGCTGCACGCCGCACCGCGCAAATCACCTACGACCTCGACTACCGCGGCGTGCCCGTGTTCTACAGTTGGCCCTCCCAGGGGTCCCTCCAGGGCTACACCACGGATGAGAACAACGTCCAATGGAGCGAGGCGAATCTGAAACGGTTCCTTGTGGACTTCGCCCAGAAGAGCGGGGTGAAGGATATCTACCTCATCGCCCACTCCATGGGGAACCGCGCCCTCACCGGCGCCCTTCGGCAGATCTTCTCAGAGCAGCCGAAGCTCAGGGGCCGCTTCAAGGAGATCATCCTCACGGCGCCCGACATCGACGCGGACATCTTCAAGCGGGATATCGCCCCGGCCCTCGCCGCTGGGTGCGACCGCATCACCCTCTATGTATCCAATGGAGACAACGCGCTCCTGGCCTCCAAGAAGGTCCACGGGTACCCCCGGGCCGGGGACACCGCCGAGGGGATCGTCATCGTGCCTGGGATCGAAACCATTGATGCCTCAGGGCTGGACACCAGTTTCCTGGAGCACTCCTACTTCGCCACCGCGCCGCCTGTGCTCAGCGACATCCGCCGCGTGCTCCTGGAGGGATGGCGCGCCGCCCGCCGCGGCCTGGAACACCGTTTGGCCGGGGGCGGAAACTACTGGAAGCTGAAACCAGACGCAAAGCCTTGAGGGCCTACTTCCCGACCTTGTCGAAGGCCAGATTCCGCACCATGTCCTCGGTTTTCCAAGGGGCGGCACCGCCCCCCAGATACTTCTGGAACCATTCAAGGTGGGCGTTGTAGTAGACGGGCATGGACTTCAGGTTGTCGGGCCAGTGTCCGTCGTTCTTGAAGACGAGCAGGCGGCTGGGCACGCCCATCTCCTGGAGTCCCGTGAAGAACTGCAGGCTCTGGGTGTAGGGCACGCGGTAGTCGCGCTCGCCGGTGATGACGAGGCAGGGCGTCTTGAAGGCCTTTACGTGGCTGCTGGGGTTCATGCGGTCGTAGGCGGCGGCCTTGTCCCAGGGGGTGCCCGTGAGGTCGTGCTCGGGGAACCACAGCTCCTCGGTGGCGCCATGCATGGAGCGCAGGTCGTAGACGCCCATCATGGCGGCCAGAGCCTTGAAGCGGTTGGTGTGGCCTTCCAGCCACATCATGGCGTAGCCGCCCCAGCTCCAGCCCATGGCGCCCATGCGGTCCTTGTCCACATAGGGCAACGCAGCCAGGTGGTCGGCCACCCTCCCGATGTCCGTCATCACCTTGCCATCCCAGTCGCCACTGATGGCGTCCGTGAAGGCCTGTCCGTAGCCGGTCGAGCCGTGGGGGTTCGGGAAAGCCACGATGTAGCCCGCGCCGGGATAGACCTGCCAGTCGCCGCGCAGGGTATCGGACCACATCATCTGCGGGCCACCATGAACATTGAGGATGAGCGGATACTTCTTCGCCGGATCGAAGCCGTGGGGCTTCACCAGGAACACATGGATGTCCTTGCCGTCCGCGCCCTTCACCCATTGTTCCTCGGCGGGACGGAGATCCACCTCGTCGGCCACGGCCTGATTGAAGGAAGTCAGGCGCTTCAGATCTTTCACCTCGAAGCCGTAGCGCCAGATTTCCACTGGTTCGCCCACGCGGGTCTTGGTGAGATAGACGGCTTTCTGGTCAGGGCTCACCACGAATTCCTTGAGGCTCTGACCGTCGAGCATACGGGTGATCTTCCCGGTCGCGATTTCCACCCGAAACAGCGGCCAGCGGCCCTTTTCCTGCACCGTGAACCAGATCGCCTTGCCATCGGCGGACCACTGGAAGCCGTCCACCCAGTTGTCGATGCCTTCGGTCAGGACCTTGCGGGTCTTCGCCGTGCGGTCATAGAGGGCGAGCCGGAAGCGATCGGATTCGTGGCCCGGTTTCATCTGTAATTTGTAGGCGATGAAGCGGCCATCGGGCGAGTACTTCGGATCGCTGTCGGCGGCCGGGTTATCGCCGGTGATGGACCGGGGAGTCCGATCACCACTCAGGGAGATCAGGAAGAGATCCTGGTTGGTGGTGCGGGCAGGCATGGGGTCGGTGTTGGTGGTGACGCAGACTTCCTTGCCATCGGGGCTCAGGTCCCAGCTCTGCCAGAAGCCCGGGTAGTCCTGCTTGCCCGAGGTGATCGCCTCCACTTTGCCTTCGAACGTGCTGGTGAAGAGATGCGCGTACTGGAAATCGCGCCAGTCGGTCCAGTGGCGGTAGAGCAGCGAGTCCGCCAGATGGGCCTGCACGGGGCCGCTCTCCAGCTTGTCGGCCAACGCCTTCTGCTTGGCCCCATCGGTCATGGCTTCGGGGAACACCGAGGCCTCGAACACCACCTTGTCCACCCCAGGCATCAGCTTCGGCGCACCCACGCCCGCCTCGAACGCCGTCACCTTGCGGGCCTCGCCACCACTGGGATCCAGGGCCCACAGCTGGCTGCCGCCTTCACGGCTGGACAGGAAGAAAAGGGTTTTCCCGTCCTTCGACCACTGGGGCGCCGTGTCCGACTTGCCCGAGAAGGTGAGCTGCTTCGTCTGGCCCGAGGCCACCTCCAGCACCCAGAGCTGCGTGTGGCGCTTGGCGGCCTTCAGGTCCTGGCTGGACACCTCGAAGGCCAGCTTCGATCCATCCGGGCTCAGGGCCAGGTGCTGCACGCCCTTGAGTCGGTAGAGATCCTCAATCGCGAAGGCGCGTTTCTCGGCCGCCGTGGCGCTGAGTGCCAGCAGCAGGGTGGGAACCAGGAGCAGGTGGGAGCGGACCATGAAGCCTCCGACAAAGCCCCTAAGCATCCCATGAAGAAGGGCGAGAGCTTGTGATCGGGGTCGCCTCCCCGAGGGCTAACCTTGGGGCACCCATCCGCCCCGTCCATACGTCCATCCTGCCGGAGACGCCATGCTGATCGAGCTTTGCCTAGCCGTCCTCCTGCAACCCTCCATGGGCGCGACCAGCGTCACCCAC
>JAVBYJ010000081.1 GCA_030824075.1 Geothrix sp. | reverse complement strand
TGTCGCGTCTCCGGAGGTCGGTTGGAACACTTGAATTGGAAGATGGCGAGCACCAGGACCGGCAGAACCCTGAGGGGGTGGGGACAGGACAGGGGGAATCGCATGACATCCTCAAACGTGCAAAAAATCCATGCACAGGCCCTGCCCACGTTCACTCGGGTGGTCGAAGGGCGAGAGCTGGTATCTATTTTTTCTTTTTGGCTGGTGCGAGAGGAGCCTTCTTCACGGTCTCAGCCAAGGTTCCGGCCAGACCTGATCCCCTGGACGTCGCGCCGTGCACGACGGGTGGCTTGGCTTTTTTGGGTTTCTTATCGTTGGCCATAAGTCCTCTTGGCGGGCCCCCGTTTCATTTGGACCCGGGCCCTGTTCACATCATGGGCGCAATAAATAGAAGTTATAAAATTTATCAATGGGCAGATTCAGGAGGGGCCTTTTCTCCAAGGAGGGCTCGAACTGGCCACCCTCGTAAGATGATGCTAAGGTTGCAAATGATTCTCCAGGAGCCCCCATGCGCACCGCTTCCGTTCTGGCTGCACTCATGACGCTGCCCGCCCTCGCCGCTGACCCGGCCGTCGCGGCCAATCCGTTCTTCGCGGAATGGAAAACGCCCTTCGGAGTGCCTCCTTTCGCCGAGATCAAGGAAGAGCACTTCCTTCCGGCGCTGAAGGAGGGCATGGCGCGCCAGAAGGGGGAGATCGCAGCAATTGTGGCCGTCAAGGCATCCCCGACGTTCGAGAACACCATCGTGGCGCTGGAGCTGTCGGGCCAATTCATGGACCGCGTGGGTTCCGTGTTCTTCAACCTCACGGGCGCGGAGACGAATCCGAAGCTGCAGGCCGTGAACCGCGAAGTGATGCCGCTGATGTCGGCGCACCGGGATGACATCCAGCTGAACGCGACGCTTTTCCTGCGGGTGAAGGCTGTGTGGGACGGTCGGGCCAGCTTGAAGCTCGCGCCCGACCAGGTCCGCCTCCTGGAGCGCACCTACAAGGGCTTTGTCCGGGCCGGGGCTGCGCTGACGCCGGAACAGCAGGTGCGGATGCGCGCCATCAATGGTGAGCAATCCAAGCTGGGTGTGGAGTTCGGCGACCGGCTGCTCAAGGCCACCAAGGCCTTCCAGATGGTGGTGGACAAATCGGAAGACCTCGCGGGACTGCCCGAGGGCACGCGAATGACCGCTGCCGCCGCCGCGAAGAAGGCGGGGCTGGAGGGCAAGTGGCTGTTCACGCTGGACGGCCCCAGCATCTGGCCCTTCCTCGAGTACGCGCAGAACCGGGAGCTGCGGAAACGCATCCTCACCGGTTACCTGGAACGCTGCAATCAGGGGGGTGACACCGACACCAACGCCATCGTGAGTCGCGTGGCGGCGCTGCGCGTCGAGAAAGCGCAGCTCCTGGGCTACAAGACCTGGGCTGACTTCGTGCTCGAAGAGAACATGGCCAAGGATCCCAAGGGAGTCTACGGTCTGCTGGACCAGATCTGGAAGCCCGCGCTGGAAGTCGCCAAGCGGGAGCGCGCCGACCTTCAGGCCATGATGGCGAAGGATCTGCCTGGCCAGAAGCTTGAGCCCTGGGACTGGCGCTACTACGCCGAGAAGGTGAAGCAGGCCAAGTACGACTTCGACGAGGAAGCGGTCAAGCCCTACTTCGCCATCGACGCCGTACGCCAGGGCGCCTTCACCGTGGCCGGAAGACTCTATGGCATCACTTTCACCGAGGTGAAGGGCATTCCCGTCTACCAGAAGGATGTGCGCTGCTTCGAGGTGAAGGAGAAGGACGGTCATCATCTGGGCCTGATCTACGTGGACTACCATCCGCGGCCGGGCAAGCGGGGCGGCGCCTGGATGAGCAACTACCGGGCGGCCTGGATCAAGGACGGGAAGCCGGTGGATCCTGTGGTGGTGAATGTCTGCAACTTCACGGCGCCCGCCGGGGACCGTCCCGCCCTGCTGACGTCCGATGAAGTGCAAACCCTCTTCCATGAGTTTGGCCACGGGCTGCACGGACTCTTCTACGCGGGCCGCTACCGCGGCACCGCTGGGACCCCGCGCGACTTCGTGGAACTGCCCAGCCAGGTCATGGAGAACTGGGCCATGGAACCCGAGGTGCTGAAGCTCTACGCGAAGCACTACAAGACGGGCGAAGTCATCCCCGATGCCCTGATGGCGAAGATGAAGAAGGCCGCCACCTTTGGCCAGGGCTTCGCGACGGTCGAGTACATGGCCGCGTCGCTGCTGGACATGGACTGGCACACGCTGACCGACACCAAAGCCCGGGATACCGCCGCCTTTGAAAAGGCCTCGTTGGCCAAGTGGGGACTGATCTCGGAAATTCCGCCCCGCTACCGCAGCCCCTACTTCAACCACATCATGGGTGGCTATGCGGCAGGCTATTACAGCTACATCTGGAGCGCCGTTCTGGACAGCGATGCCTTCGAGGCCTTCAAGGAAAAGGGCAACCTTTTCGATCCTGCCACCGCGGCCAAGTTCCGCGCCGAGGTGCTGTCCAAGGGCGGTACCGAGGATCCCGCGCTGCTCTACCGCCGGTTCCGCGGGCGCGATCCCAAGGTGGGGCCGCTGTTGGAAAAGCGCGGCCTGAAGTAGATCAGAACCTCATCGTCGCGGCGAACATCAGCCCGGTGGCGGTGAGGGTCTTGTCGATGGGGCTCCAGAAACCCCTCGCCTCAAAGCCGAGGCGAGGGGTGAACTGGTAGCCCAGTCCACCGTTGAGGCCGAGCCGGGTGGCGGACAGGGTGGAGGGTGAGGTTCCTGTCGCGCTCACGCGCCACTGCTGAGCGCCGATGGATCCGATGAGGTAGGGGCCATGATCAGGATCCTCGTCGGGGAACCAGAGGACATCCACCATCAGGTCCACCGAGGCGACTGACGTTTTCGTACCCGTCAGCCCCAGGGTGTCCCCTTTGGGGATGAACTGGGCACCCACCAGGGGGCGCAACACCAGACCTCGGCTGAGGGGGATGCTGACATAGGCCGCAGCACCCAGGCCGACCTGGCTATCGGTGAGATCGCGCAGTTCACCCATGGGCATCAGGCCATGGATGCGCGCACCGAGGCTGGCGTCCTGGGCGGAGAGGGTCAGCGTGGCAGCGGCCAGCAGGATGGAGAACCGTTTCATATCAGGCCTCGTAATTGCTCACGACGTCGGCCCAACGGCCTTGCGCCTTGAGGATCCGTTCGGCCACGGCCCTCAGCAGGCCGTGGCCTCCGGGCACGCCGGTCACCCAATGGCAGGCGGCCTTCACCTCGGCTACCGCATCGGAAGGGCAGCAGGCGAGGCCCACACGCCTCAGGAGGGGCAGATCCGGCAGGTCGTCGCCCAGGTGGGCCACCTGATCAAAGGCGAGGCCGTATTTGGCGCAGAGCTGGTCGAGCACGGGCTTCTTGTCCAGGTGCCCCGCGAAGCAGTCTTCCACGCCCAGATCCCTGGCACGGTTCAGGGTGGCGGCAGCCTCCAGGCCAGAGATGAACGCGACGGGGATACCGGCCCGCTGCAGCCACTTGATGGCTGCGCCATCGCGCACGTGGAAGGCCTTGGTGTGACCGGGCTCTGCCCCATAGTTCAGGGCCCCGGTGGTGAGGACTCCGTCGATATCGGTACAGAGCAGGCGGATCTTGGCGGCGCGCAGGTCCAGGTCGTCCACAGGAGTCTCCAGAACCAGACTAGCAAGTCCGGGGTCCGGGGCATGACCGCGGTCACGATCCCCCTAAAATAAGATCGGCGGGTAGGAAATGGCGTTGCTGGATGATCCGATGGGTATACAGTTTTTATGGCCAAAGAAATTCTGGCTTGACAGAATTCAGAACTGAATGATCATAGTCGCATGGAGTTGATTCCATGAATCACCAGCTCAGCAATCCGATGATCGAAGAAGTCAGTGGCCTCTTCAGCGCCCTGGGAGACGCCTCCCGGTTGAAGATCCTCCGGTCCCTGTTGGACTCCAAGGAACCCCTCAGCCAGGGTGCCGTGGCCGAGGCCGCAGGCCTGTCCCAGGCCAATGCCTCCAAGCACCTGGGCTGCCTGGTGCGTGTTGGACTCGTGAGCCGGGAACCCGAAGGGAACGCCGTCTATTTCACGCCGATCATGCCCCTTGTTGGTGAACTGTGTGACCTGGTGTGTGGCCATGTAAGTGACCGTGCCCGCGTGACCTATAAAGCCCTAAAATGAATCGGGTGATGCCCTGCGTTTTTTTAGCTAGGAGTATTCCTTTATGATTATTAAACAAGTAAAAACCATCGCCTTCCTCCTCGCGGCTGGCGCCGGTCTCGGCGCCCAGGAATCGTTCACGGTGGCTGCGGCCATCCGGAAAGCCTGGACGGATCAGGCCGGCCTCAAGGCGGGCCAGGCCATGGTGGAGAGCCGCCAGGCCGAGGCCGAGGGCTACCGGGATCTCCGGTTGCCCACCCTCACCCTGAATGCCCACGGCGTGCGCACCAATGAGCCGATGATGGCGTTCGGCATCAAGCTGAATCAGGCCCGCATCGGGATGATGGATTTCAATCCCCTGGTGTTGAACCATCCCGATTCCATCGGCGCCTACGGAGGCTCCGCCGTGATTCAGCAGCCCCTCTACACGGGCGGACGCATCACCGCCGCCAGGCGTGCCGGCGATTACATGGCCCAGGCGGAGCAGGCCAGCCAGGAGCGCAGGAAGCAGGAGACGGCCCAGATGGTGGTCGAGGCGTACTTCGGCACTCAGGTGGCGGAGCAGGCCTTGAAGTGGGCGGACGATACCCGCCTGTGGATTCAGGGCATGGAGGATTTCGTGGGAGCCCGCGTGAAACAGGGGCTCATGCTCGAATCCGAGCTCCAGCGGCTGAAGGCCTTTCACGCCCAGGCTGATGCCCAGAAGGCTGAGGTGATCAAGCAGGTGCGCTCGGCCCGGTCAGGGCTGGGTCTGCTCACCGGATCTGGCCCCGTCGAGGGGCCCCTGGCCACGCCGCTGGAACCCGCCGCCATGCCAGGACTGGGGCAGGGGGCGGTGCAAGGAGCCGCGTTCCGCGGTGACCTGGTGGCCGCGGATCTCCAGGCCAAGGCCGCCAAGGAAGGGGCCAAGGCCGCCAGGGGCAATGTCCTTCCCGAAGTGGGTCTGGAACTGGGCGCGGGCACGCTGCACCACTCCTGGTCCGAAAAGGGGAACTGGACGTGGGCCGCGGTGGGCCTGAAGTGGAAGGTGTTCTCCGCGCCCGATCTGGCCAAGGCTAAGGTCGCTCGAGCGCAGGAGCGCGCGGCCTCCGACATGCGGACCTTCAAGCAGCAACAGGCCGAACATGAAGTCCGGGTGGCCCGGGAGGCCGTCATTGCGGCCGAGGCCCGGTACGCTGCCGCGAAGGAAGCCCTGGCCGCTGCCGACGAGTCCAAGCGACTCCGAGAGGCGCGTCACCGCGAAGGCCTTGCCCCCCTGATCGAGGTGCTTGATGCCGAAGCGGCCATCCAGGGCGCCCGCACCCTCATTCTCCAGAGCCTTTTTGAAATTCGCGTCAGTCGTGCCGGCCTCAACCTGGCCACCGGCAACCCCATCGAAGGAGTGAATCCATGAAGACCGTCCTTTCCTCTCTGGCCCTGACCGGCGCGCTCCTGGGAACCCTCGCCTGCGGCCACAAGGACGCGCGTCCCGAGGCGAAGCATCTGCCCAAGGTGGCCGTCTCTCTGGTGGCCCAGGGCACCCCCGAGGGTGGTGCCTGGGTGGCTGCCACGCTGCAGTCCACGCGGACGGCCATGATGTCCACGCGCATGGCCGCGCAGGTCCGGCGCGTGATGGTCCAGGAGGGTCAGCGCGTGGCCGCTGGCACCCTGTTGATCTCCCTCGGCGACGAGGATCTGCAGGGCCAGTTGAAGGCGGCAGAGACCGGGCTCGCCACTGTCGAGGCCTATCACCGGCGCATCCAGGCCCTCCAGGCCCAGAAGGCCAGCACCGCGGTCGAGCTCGAGCAGGTGGAAGCGCAGGTGGCCCAGGCCCAGGCCGGTGTCACAGCCTTGAAGGCCAACATCGCCTACACCCAGATCCGCGCGCCGTTCTCCGGCGTGGTGCAGTCCCGCAAAGTGAACGAAGGCGATTTTGTTGGACCCGGAATGCCACTGCTGGAACTGGTGGGTGACGGCGAACAGGAACTGGTCGCCACCCTGTCGGAACAGGAATCCAAGGGATTGAAGGTGGGCGCCAAGGTGAAGTTCGAGGCCGAAGGCGTCGAGGGCGAAGCCCAGATCACGGGCATGGCGCCTGGTGGTGATGCCTACAGCCACAAAGGCACCCTGCGCGCCAAGGTGCTCAAGCCGAAGGGGCTCCGGCAGGGATCGTTTGCGCGAATCCTGGTGACTGGCCTCGCGGTCGAGGGCTTCTCCGTGCCTCGCAGCGCCCTGGTCCAGCGGGGCGAACTCACGGGCGTGTTCATCGCCAAGGATGGTCATGCGGAACTTCGCTGGCTCTCCCTCGGGGAAGGTTCCGGGAGCTACCTGCCCGTCCGTTCCGGCCTGAAGCCAGGCGAGAACATCATCGACCGTCCCGGTGCCCTTCAGGACGGTCAGCCCGTCGAGCTGTCCAGCGGGGTGAGCCATGGCAAGTGAACCCAGGCTGGGTCTGGCTGGAAAGCTCGCCAAGGGCTTCCTGCGCAGCAAGCTGACGCCCCTCATCGTCCTCGCCTCGCTGATGCTGGGCATCCTCGCGGTGGTGATCACGCCGCGCGAGGAGGAACCCCAGATCATCGTGCCGATGGTGGACCTCTACATTCCTTATCCTGGCGCGAGCCCGAAGGAAATCGAGAGTCAGGTCACCAATCCCATGGAGCGTCGCCTCTGGGGCATCCCCGGCGTCGAGTACCTCTACAGCATGAGCCGGCCCGGCATGGCGCTCATCACGGTGCGTTTCAAGGTGAACGAACCCCAGGAACTCAGCCTGGTGAAGATCTACCAGGAGCTGGCGGCCAATCCCCAGATGCTGCCTCCTGGGGCCATGAAACCCATCATCAAGCTCCAGACCATCGATGACGTACCCTTTCTCGTCCTGACCCTGCACGGGGAGGGCCAGACGCCAGGCCAGCTCCGGACGATGGGCGAAGTGATCGCGCGGGAGCTGTCCGATGTCCCCAGCACCGCCCAGGTGAAGGTCACCGGAGGCGCGCGGCGCATGGTGCGCATCGAACCCGATCCGGACCGTCTCCGCTCGCTCAATGTTTCCATTGCTGAACTCCAGCCGGCCCTGCAGGCCGCCGAGGCCCAGCTGCCCGCCGGCGCTCTGATCGACCATGGCAAGCGCACCGAGCTGGAGGCTACTGGCTATGTGCTCCAGGCCGCTGAGCTGAAGCGACTGGTCGTGGGCGTGCGGAACCAGAAGCCCATCTACCTCGCGGATGTCGCCCGGGTGGTGGACGCCCCGGAATCCGAGCCCCCCATCGTCCTCTTCGCCGAGGCGGGCCGACCCGGGTTTGAACCTGCCGTCAGCATCACGCTCTCCAAGCGCGCGGGCACCAATGCCACCGCTTTGGCCGAACAGGTTCTGACCAAGGTGGAGGCCCTTCGCGGCAACCTCATCCCGCGCGATCTGAAGGTCACGGTCACCCGCAACTACGGCGAGACCGCCGGCGACAAGTCCAATGAACTGATCGAACACCTTCTTATCGCGACCCTCAGCGTCATCGCCCTCATCTTCCTGGCCATGGGGTGGCGCAGTGCTGTGGTGGTGGGCGTGGCCGTGCCGGTCACGCTGGCCCTCACACTGCTCATTACGTACCTGTTCGGCTACACGCTGAACCGAGTCACGCTGTTCGCGCTGATCTTCTCCATCGGCATCCTGGTGGATGACGCCATCGTGGTGGTGGAGAACATCCACCGGCACATGCACCTGCCGGGCCCCCGGAAGAGCTTCGCCACCGTGGTGGTGGAGGCCGTGGACGAGGTGGGCAATCCCACCATCCTGGCCACCTTCGCTGTCATTGCCGCCATCCTGCCCATGGCCTTCGTGCGAGGGCTCATGGGCCCCTACATGCGGCCCATTCCTGTGGGCGCCAGCGTGGCGATGATCTTCAGCCTGATCATCGCTTTCGTGATCAGCCCCTGGGCCAGCCTCATCCTGTTCAGGAAGGAAGCCCATCTCCCGGAAACGGACGAGTCGGGCCTTCATCCTGCGACGCCGGAGACGGCCTCACCGGAGCCTGTCCATGATTGGCAGGACAAGAACCCCGAAGTGGCCCCGGACACCAAGTTCGCCGCGCTCTATCGCAAGGTCATCCGGGCCTTGTTGTTCAAGCCTGCTGTCCGCTGGGGCTTCTTCGGCGGCGTGGTGGTGCTGCTCATCGGCGCCATGTCCCTCGTGGGCTTCGGCGTTGTGAAGGTCAAGATGCTGCCCTTCGACAACAAGTCGGAGTTCATGGTTCAGCTGGACCTTCCAGCTGGAACCCCCAAGGAGGACTCCGTCGCCGTGGGCCAGGACATCGCCCGGCGCTTGCTGAAGGAGGCCACGGTCAAGGACGTGCAGGTCTATGCGGGAGATGCCGCGCCCTTCACGTTCGTGGGCATGGTGCGCCACAGCTTCCTCCGCCAGGAGGCGGAGATGGTGGATATCCAGGTAAACCTGGTGTCCAAACACGACCGCAAGGAGCAAAGCCACGAGATCGTGGTCCGCCTCCGTCCCGAACTGGAGAAGATCTCGAAGCCCGCCGGGGCCCGGATGAAACTGGTGGAGATTCCGCCCGGACCACCGGTCATGGACACCATCGTGGCTGAAATCTATGGGCCTTCTGAGGCCGAGCGGACCCGTCTCGCAAGCGAGGTTCTCCACGCCTTCCAGAGTGTGGATGGCATCGTGGATGTTGATTCGACGCTTAATGCCACGAGCCCGAAGATCAGCCTGGTGCTGGATCGAGAGAAGGCCGCCCTCCACGGCGTGGCTCCTGCCCATGTGATTCAGACGCTCTACATGGCCGGCTACGGACACACGGCCGGGGCGTTCCACGTGCTGCGCGGATCCAGTCAGGTGCCCGTCGTTGTGCAACTCGCCTCCGAGAAACGCCAAAGGCTGGATCAGATCCTCCAGCTCACCGTTCCCGGCGCACGGGGGATGGTGCCTGTCCGTGAGCTGGTGACGGTGAAGGAGGGGCGTGAAGAGCCAGCGATCCACCACAAGAACCTGATGCCCGTCACCTACGTGTTCTCCGATTTGGCCGGGACCATCGAAAGCCCGGTCTACGCTCTGGCGGCCTTGAACAAGAAGATCGATGCCATGAAGGGGACGGGGGGCGCCACGGTGCCTCGCCTGGGCCTCGCCCACCCGGAGAACACCGAGTCGCTTTCGCTGAAGTGGGACGGTGAGTGGCACATCACCCTCGAAGTCTTCCGCGATCTGGGCATGGCTTTCGCTGCGGTGCTGGTGCTGATCTTCGTGCTGGTGGTGGGTTGGTTTGAAAGCTTCGAGATCCCCTGGGTGATCCTGGTGCCGATTCCACTCTCGCTGATCGGCATCATTCCCGCGCACGGCCTGTTGGGGGCCTTCTTCACGGCCACCAGCATGATCGGCTTCATCGCCGGGGCGGGCATCATCGTTCGAAACAGCATCATCCTCGTGGATTTCATCGAACTGAAGCTGCGCGAGGGAATGCCGTTGGCCCTGGCGGTGGAAGAAGCCGGTGTGGTCCGCTTCCGGCCCATCCTGCTCACCGCGGCAGCCGTCATCGTGGGCTCCCTTGTGATGCTCGCGGATCCCATTTTCCAGGGACTGGCCATCAGCCTCATGGCGGGGTCCGTGGCGGCCACGCTCCTGTCGGTGCCATCCATCCCCGTTCTGTACTACCTCGTCGCCCGCCGGGGCCGCGCCGCGGACCTCCAGCGGGAGGCCTCCCATACCTCCGTTGATGAATAGGAGCCAGCCATGACCGTCGATCGCCTTGTCCATATTTTTGCGGGATCTTTCATCCTGCTGAGTCTGGCCCTTGCCCGCTTCCACAATCCCAACTGGATCTGGTTTACCGTCTTTGTCGGCGCGAACCTGCTTCAGAGCGGCCTCACCAACTGGTGCCTGCTGGCCTCGATCCTGCGCAAGCTGGGCGTGCCTGATCAGGCCGCAGGTTGCTGCAGCCTGCCGGCGGCCAAGTGAAGGCCACCGCGATTCGAGTGGCCCTCGGCCTGGTCGTGGGCGGCATCCTCGGCTACGGATGGCACCGCCTGGTGGGCTGCAGCACGGGCTCCTGCCCGTTGACCGCCACACCGCTTCGGGGCATCAGTTACGGCGCTGTCATGGGCCTGATCTGGGCCCTGGCGAGGTAGGCCCTGACGCTGCAGTCCGACCCCACCTGATCAGGAGTTTTCATGTCTGAAGTGATCCATCTCACCACCGGCGCCTTTGACAAGGTCACGGCTCAGGGCGCGCCGGTCCTCATCGACTTCTGGGCCCCCTGGTGCGGTCCCTGCCGCATGCAGGGCCCCATCCTCGAAGAAGTGGCGAAGGGTGTTGCCTCCAAGGCCATCGTTGCCAAGGTCAATGTCGATGAGGAACCGGAATTGGCGGCCCAGTTCGGCGTCCAGAGCATCCCGACCCTCGTCATTCTCAAGAACGGCCGGATCCAGCAACGGATGGTGGGCCTGCAGCCCGTCCACACCTTGTTGGCCGCGCTCCAGCAGGCGGGGGCCTGATGCTGAATTACTGGATCTACCTGATCCCTCTGGCGGCCCTGGGCTACCTGTTCTGGAGCCGTCGCTCTGCCAGCTCGGCAGATGTGAAGGGCATGCTTGAGCGCGGCGCCCAGGTGGTGGATGTCCGAACCAAGGCCGAGTTCCGCTCGAACGCGCACCCCCGGTGCATCAATATCCCGTTGGATGAGCTGGCGGCACGTGCCAAGGAGCTGGATCGGTCCCGGCCCGTCCTGGTCTGCTGCGAGAGTGGCAGCCGCAGCGGCTTCGGCGCCTCTCTGCTGAAGCGCGCGGGCTTCTCCGAGGTCGCAAACCTGGGTCCCTGGCGCCGCATCCACAGCCTGCTTTCCTGAACGCAAGGAGGAATCTCATGAGCACGCCGACCATGCCCACCCCGGACCAGGTTCTCGCGATGATGCGGGACAAAATGGGTGACACCCTGCCCGATTGGCCGGGCCAGCTGAAGGATCTTGCGCCAGATCTGCTGATGTCCACGGCCATGCTTTCGCACGGCAGTGTCCAGCGGCCGGAGAGCACCATTCCCCTCAAGTACCGCCACCTCATGGCCGTATCCGCCGCCCTCGGGCGCCGCCAGCCCGCCTGTGCCCGGTCCCAGGCGCTCATGGCCCGGCAGGCCGGGGCCACCGCCGATGAGGTGATGGATGCGGTGCGCATCGCACGCCACCTCATCGCAGTGGGCGTCCTGGACGCCGCCGCTCCGATCATCCGGGACCTGACAGAAGGCTAGGTGGGCTGAGGCCCAGGCTGTACCCCGAGGGGACAAGAAAAGGGCGGGCCCACCCCGAGCCCGCCTCCCCTACCCCTGAACCCTGGAGCCTGCTTGGCAGACCTCAGGCTGGATGGATCTAATATAATCAAATAATCATTTAATTCAACAGTCTTTTCTTGTGACGCCTGGGTCTACAGGTATGTCGACTTTTCTCAGGTGTTGCGACGAAATGTAGCGGCCATTGGAAGGCCGGATCGTGGGAAGCTGGATCCCCGGCGTCATCATATGGGACGTCGTGACCGGAGGGACCATGGGCGATCCACTTTTCTGGCACAGGTTGCAGTTCGGCTTCACGATCACCTACCACTACCTGTTCCCTCAGCTGACGATGGGGCTTGCCCTGGTCATCGTGGTGCTGAAGGCCCTCGGGCTGAAGACCGGAGAAGCCCGCTACAACGATGCAGCCCGCTTCTGGATTCGCATCTTCGGCATCAATTTCGCCGTGGGCGTGGTGACGGGCATCCCGATGGAGTTCCAGTTCGGCACGAACTGGGCGAAATTCTCTCACTATTCGGGCGGCATCATCGGCCAGACGCTCGGCATGGAGGGCCTGTTCGCGTTCTTCCTGGAAAGCAGCTTCCTGGGGATGCTCATTTGGGGCGAGAAGAAACTCTCGCCCAAAGGTCACTTTGGCGCGGCGCTGGCCCTGTGGATCGGCAGCTGGCTCTCGGGTTATTTCATCATTGCCACCAATGCATTCATGCAGCACCCCGTGGGCTACACGGTGGCTGGGGATGGGACCTTGCAACTCGCCAGCTTCTGGGCCTTCCTGCTCAATCCCTGGGCGATCGCCCAGTACGCGCACAACATGGTCGCCGCCGTCGTGACGGGTTCCTTTGTGGTGGCCGCCATTGGTGCGTTCTGG
This sequence comes from Geothrix sp., assembly GCA_030824075.1. Classification (GTDB taxonomy): domain Bacteria; phylum Acidobacteriota; class Holophagae; order Holophagales; family Holophagaceae; genus Geothrix. The sequence continues at coordinate 119,665 of JAVBYJ010000081.1, read as the reverse complement.
GCCCTCAAGGGTATCCATCCCGAACAGGCGAAGCTGAACCTGCGCGTGGGCACGGTCATGGGCCTCATCTTCAGTGTGCTGGTGGCCTTTCCCACGGGCGACATCCAGGGCAAGCTCGTGGCGAAACACCAGCCCATCACCCTCGCTGCCATGGAAGGCCGCTTTGAAAGCGGTCCCCGGGCAGGCCTGACGCTCCTGGGGCAGCCCAACGTGGCCGAGCGGAAGATCGACAATCCGATCCAGGTGCCTGCGGTGCTGAGCTTCATCGCCTACGGCACTTTTTCCAGCAACGTGAAGGGCCTGCTGGAGTTCCCAGAGGACCAGTGGCCCCAGAACATCGAGCTTCTCTACTACAGCTTCCACATCATGGCGGGCCTCGGCACGATCATGATCGGGGTCATGGGCTTGGCGGCCTTCCTGCTTTGGCGCGGCCGGCTGGACGGGAACCGCCCCATGCTCTGGGTGCTGATGCTGGTTTTCCCCTTCCCCTATATCGCCACGACCGCCGGCTGGGCGGTGGCGGAATTCGGTCGTCAGCCCTGGCTCATCTATGGCTTGTTCCGTACGGCGCAGGGTGGATCCCCCACAGTGCATGCGGGCCAGACTGCCTTCACGACCCTTGGTTTCGCCGGGATCTTTGTGGTCTTGAGCACCCTGTTCCTGTATCTGATCGGCCGCGAGATCGCGCACGGCCCCTCGTCCCACACCGCCTAGGAGACCGCCATGGAAATGCTCTGGTTCTGGCTTGTATCCGTGATGGTTGCGATCTATGTCGTGATGGACGGCTTTGATTTTGGCGCCGGGATCTTGCACCTTGTGGTGGCCAAGACGAATGAGGAGCGCCGGCAGGTGCTCGGTGCCATCGGTCCGCTCTGGGATGGCAATGAGGTGTGGCTCCTGGCAGGCGGGGGATCGCTTTTCTTGGCCTTCCCGAAGGTCCTGGCGGCGGGTTTTTCCGGGTTCTACCTGGCCATGTGGCTCGTGGTGTGGTGCCTGATGCTGCGTGGCATCTCCATTGAGTTCCGTTCACACGTTCAGGACGGGCTCTGGAGGCACTTCTGGGACAGCACCTTCGCTGCCTCCAGCGTGCTGCTCCCCGTCCTCCTCGGCGCGGCCCTGGGCAACGTGTTGCGCGGTGTTCCGCTCGACGCCACGGGCTACTTCGGGATGTCCCTCTGGACGGATTTCCGGACGGGCGCGCATCCGGGCATCCTCGACTGGTATACCGTGCTCATCGGCGTCTTCGCCCTTGCGACCGTAGCCGCCCACGGCGCCCTCTTTCTCGCCTGGAAGACCGGGGGTCCCGTGCATGACCGGTCGAAGGCGCTGGCCCTCAAGCTCTGGGGTCTGGTGCTCGCACTATGGATCGTGGCCAGTTACGCCACCTCCGTGGTGAACCCCGGCATCTTCCAGAACCTGCCCAAGGCGCCGCTGGCCTGGGTGGCGACCTTGCTGTTCCTGGCGGGGCTGGCTCTCGTGTTTGTGGGCATCAAGCGGGAGCGGTTCCTGCTCGCCTTCCTGGGATCCGGGGCCTTCATCATCGGTATCCTGGCGGCCAGCGCAGCCTGCGTCTACCCCGTGATGCTCAAGTCCACCCTGGATCCGGCCTTCGACCTGACGGCGCTCAACGCCAGCGTGGGTGGATACGGCCTGCGCATGGGCCTGGTGTGGTGGCTCATCGGCTTTCCCATCGCCCTGGGCTACATCGCCTTCCTCTTCCGTTTCCACCGCGGGAAGGTGAAGGCGGCGGCCGAGGGCGACGGGTACTGAACGGGCCTCAGGTGCGGCTGGTCTGACGCCAACGCCAGGCCAGCCACACCCAGCAGGCGAGCATCCCAGCCATCCGATGATGCGAAGGCCTTGCGCGATGGCCGTGTCCTGGGACAGCAACCCCCAGTGCCCGAGGAGATTCGCCCAGTCATGTTCGCCGCCGCCCACCAGCGGCAGGAGCTGGGTCCGCGCGTCGGCCAGGTAACGCGCGATGTTCAGGAGGTTCTCGAAGCACCAGATGCCAGCGACGGCGACGGCCGGGGCCTCGCGCCGCAGCCAGAACGACCCGATGACGAGCAGGGGCACGAGCAACTGCATGAGGGTGCCGCCGAGAATGGACAAAGGCTCCCATCCGAAGATCCCGAACAGCGGGTGCCCGGCCTCGTGGAAGAGCAGGTTCGCTCCATCCAGCAGCGGGATCCAGCCAGACTCCAGGGTCAAAGCCGCCAGGCCGAGGAGGATCAGGCCCGCGGTGACACCCACCATGGCTGGCGTCCCGACGGGTTGCCAATCCGAGTCCCAGGCATCCTGGAGGGGGGCGGGAAGCGGGATCACGGATGGGCCTGGTGCCTTGCCACGATCCAGTCCACGACCTGGTCGAGGCTCATGTCGCTGGAGTCGAGTTCCACGGCATCCGCCGCCTTGAGCAGGGGCGCGATGGCTCGACTGCGGTCGGCCAGGTCGCGGCGCTGAAGGTCCTCCAGCACCGCTTCGAAGGCCTGGGGCTGACCCTTGGCCTGGAGTTCAAGGAAGCGCCGCTTGGCGCGGGACTCGGCGCTGGCCGTGAGAAAGATCTTGCAGCAGGCCTTCGGGAACACCACGGTGCCGATGTCGCGGCCATCCACGACCCAGCGCCCACTGGATCCGATGTGGCGCTGCTGATCCACCAGCACTTCCCGCACGCGGGCGTTTGCACTCACAGGTGTAACGCGCTGCGTGACCTCGTGGCTTCGGATGGCCTCACTAACGTCCTCGCCTGCCAGGTACATCCTTTCGCCCTTCTGAGCGAGGTTGAGCATGGACAGGAGACGCTCCAAAGAGGGGCGGTCATCGAGTGAAATGCCAGCCCGGTGAATGGCCAGGGCGGTGGCGCGGTACATGGCGCCGGTATCGAGGTACTGCCAGTCCAAACGCGCGGCGACCCTTCGGGCCGTGGTGGACTTCCCCACACCCGACGGGCCGTCTATCGCGATCAGAGGAAGGGTGGGAGCAGCGGTCATTGCATCATTCTGGTGCGCCGCATCCCGCCATTCCATCAATTCATGCCGAAGTCCTTGAGGATCTTGGGATCCTTCTCATCCTGAGCCAGGATCGTGTGGCAGGTGTTGCAATCGGATGAGATCGTACGGCCATCGGCGGCGGTGTGGCTGCCGTCGTGGCACCGGAAACAACCCACGGCCTCCTCATGCCCGATGTTGTTGGGATGCGTGCCCCAGGTCAGCTTCATTTCGGGGAACACGTTGCGGAGGTAGATGGCCTTCACGATCTCCGCGGCGGTGTCCACCTGGGCGCGCTTGTGCTTGAACACCTCTGGATAGCTGGTTCGGTAGAACTCGTTGATGGCCAGGGTGATCTTGGAGGCGGCCTCGTCGCGACTGGCATATTCGACCTTCAGCAACTCGACGGCCTTCTTCTTGAGGAAGGGCAATTCCGCGCTCATGCGGTGGTTGGAGATGGCCTTGTCCACGGCCCGGTCCGGCAGCTCGAAGGCGTGGGTGGGACGGTTGTGACAATCGATGCAGTCCATCTTGCGCTCGGTGGCCTTGGCGAGCTGCTCGGGGGACAACTTCTTGTAGTCCTCGGTGACGTATTCCACCATCTGGCCGTTGTCATCGCGGTAGGTGACCTTGGGGATGTCCTGCCGGCGGGGATCCGTGCTGACGTAGCTGATGCGTTCCGAGGTGTCCAGGTGCCGGCCATGGATGCCCGTGGTTCCGTTGGGGGTATGCCCACCGATCTTGAGGAGGAGCACAGAGGTGGAGGGGGTGTTGGCCTCGTCCTCGGCGTACTTGGTTCGAATCAGAAGCTTTTCGCCGGTGAATTTCTGCGGCCAATGGCACTGTTCGCAGGTTTCACGGGCCGGACGAAGATGCTCGACGGGGCTGGGGATGGGCCGGGAATAGGTGCCGAAGGCCACCGCGAAGAGCTGCCGGGTGCCTGAAATCTTGGCGCGAACAAGGGCAGGGGCCCCATGGCCGATGTGACACTGGGCGCATCCCACGCGGGAGTGAGGGGAATCCAGGAAGGCGGTGTACTCGGGGCTCATGACCGTGTGGCAGGTGAGGCCACAGAACTGGTTGGAGTCCATGTACTCCACGCCCTTGAGGCCTGCTGTGCCCAGCAAGGCAATGTTGATGAAGGTGGCGAGACCGACCACGCTCATCAAGCGTCGGACCCCGGGCTGCTTGAAATCCACCTTCTCGAGCGGCACCGGCTCTTCCCCTGACAACCGCCTTTTGCGGCGCAAGCGGAGGATGCCGATGGGGATGAGGGTCAGCCCGACCAGGAAGATGGCCGGTAGGATGAGGAAGAGCAGGATGCCCGCGTACGGATGGATGGGCCGCGGGCTGGTGAGCTCCATGAACCAGAACCAGATGAGGACGAAGGCCGAACTGGTTGTCAGGGCCACTCCAGCGAGGGTGATCCAGTTGTTGCCCAGTTGGAAGGCCAGCCTGGTCAGGTCTCTGACGCGTTCTCCCACGTGCATGAATCCACCTCCAACAGGTAGGGGCAAAACAAACGACACTCGAGTGTGAAATGCCTTTGATTACCCTAGTTTCCTCCCCTTGCCAGGGCAAGGCCGAACCGATCTTCCGCCGCGGCAACTCCATTGATATCAATTGGCGTCATTCTTGGTTGTGACAGATGTCCACACATCTGGTCGGCCCTGTTAGTGGCCTGTCTTGCCCAGGAGGCGGAGGAAGAACTCACCATACTGCTGAAGCTTCTTCGGACCCACGCCGCTCAAGGCTAAGAATTCGACGTCGCTGCCAGGTCGGAACCGGGCCATCTGCTGGAGGGTGGCGTCGCTGAAAATCACGTAGGCAGGCACACCCTTGGCGTCGGCCAGTTGCTTCCGCAGGGCCTTCAATTCGCGATAGAGGGCTTCCTCGCCTTCCATCGGACCCTCTGGCAACGGCATACGGGATCCGCGGGGCGATCCTCGCTTCGCCTTCCCGGGCGAGGGTGCGGCCTTGAGAGGGTCGGCCCCCGTGCAGACGTCACAGGAGGTGCCGCAACCCTCCATGCGCTCACCGAAGTGCGCGAGAAGGGCCTGATGGCGGCAGCGGGGGGATTCCGCGAGACGGAAGAGGTCGCGGGTCTGCCGTTGCTGGGCCTGGGCCAGCGAGGTCTCCAGGCCGTCCGTAAAGCGGTCATAGCTGAGGACGTCGCCCCAGCTGTAGAACATCACGCAATCAGCATCGGCACCATCGCGGCCCGCACGGCCGATCTCCTGGTACCAACCCTCCACACTCTTGGGCATATCGCGGTGGATGACGTAGCGGATGTTGCTCTTGTCGATGCCCATGCCGAAGGCGACGGTGGCCACGATGACATCCACATCGTCCCGCTGGAAGGCTTCCTGGGCGGCGGTACGGGCGGTCGCATCCATGCCTGCGTGGTAGGCCGCGGCGCGCAGACCCTCCCCGGTCAGAAAGGCCGCCGTGGCCTCCACGGCCTTCCGGGACAGGCAGTAGATGATGCCGCTCTCTCCTCGACGGGCCAGGACAAGACGCAGCAGGGCCTCGCGCACCGGCGGCAGTTCCTCGGCCCCTTTGCGGTAGGCGCTGATCCGCAGATTGGACCGGAAGAAGGAGCCCTGCACTTCCAGGGGGTCCCGCATCTCCAGCTGAGCGGCGATATCGCGGCGGACCTCGGGTGTGGCCGTGGCCGTAAGGGCGAGGACAGGCACATGGGGGAACCGTTGCTTCAGACCGGCCAGGGTGCGGTAGGCCGGGCGGAAATCATGGCCCCAGTGGCTGATGCAGTGGGCTTCGTCCACGGCGATGAGACGCAGGTCCACTTCCCGCAGCAGGTCGGCCAGATAGAGTTCGAGGCCCTCCGGCGCGGCGTAGATCAGCTCCAGTTCGCCATTCTTGAGGGCCCGGATGCGTTCCCGGCGCGCTTCGGCGTTCAGGCTGGAATTGAGGAAGGAGGCCCGCAGTCCGGCTTCCGTGAGGGCGTCCACCTGGTCCTTCATGAGGGCGATGAGGGGCGAGACCACCAAGGTCACGCCGCCCAGCAACCGTGCGGGCAGCTGGTAAGTGAGGGACTTCCCCGCGCCGGTGGGCATGATGCCCACCACATCCCGACCCGATAGGACGGCCTCGATGATGGCGCGCTGCCCGGGCCGGAACGCCCCGTAGCCGAAGGTCGTCTTTAGGGCCAATTCAAGGTTTGGAACGGTCTCTAGATCCAAGGCGAGTGTCTTGAGTGCGGCGATGGATTCGGGATCGAAGGCGGCGGGATCCTGCCGGAAGCGGCTGCGCAAGCCATCAAGGCACTTGCGGCATGCGGCCCGTTCACCCCGCTCCAGCAGGCCCCTCAGGAGGCCGATCTCCTCCGGAACTGGGGACAATCAACAGCCGCCGTCGAGCAGAGGCCCGGCGGCGCTCCAAAAGGCCTGCATTTCTTCGGGTTTTCCGAAGGTTACGCGGATATGGTTCGGCAGGCCGTAACCCTGCATGGGCCGCACGATCACGCCGCGCTGGAGCAGTTCCTTGAACAACTCAGGGGCGGGGAAGGCGCTTTCCAGCAACACGAAGTTGCCGCACGTCCCCGTGATTTGGCAGCGGTGCTTGGCGGCCTCAATGGCGAAGGCGGCTCGAGCTTCGGTGTTCCTCTGGCGCGAATAGGTTTCGAAGGCCAGATCCTGCACGGCGACTTCCGCCGCCGCCTGCGCCAGGTGATTGGTGTTGAAGGGACTGCGGACCCGCTCCAGGAAGCCCATCAGCTCCTTCGAGCCCAGGCCATATCCGATGCGCATGGCGGCCAGGGAGTGAATCTTGGAGAAGGTGTGGAGCACCAGCAGGTTCGGGCGTTCGTTCAGGTAGGTGGCGGCATCGGGGTATTCGGCGGGATCCTCGTATTCGGCGTAGGCCTGGTCCACCACCAGCACGATATCCTCGCGCAGCTTGCGCACCAGGTGCTCGATGGCGGCGCGCTCGAGACGGATGCCCGTGGGGTTGTTGGGATGGCCGAGATAGACGAGGCGGGTGTCCTCGGCCACTGAGCGCAGGATGTCATCTGCGTCGAGTTCGGTCGCGGAAGCCCGGGATTCGAGGACCCGGCCACCGGCGGTCTGGGTGGCAATGCCGTAGATGGCGAAGCTGTGCTTGGGGATGACGGCGCTGCCGCCATCCAGGAAAGCGGCCTTGGCGATCATTTCCAGGATCTCGCTGCTGCCGTTGCCAAGGACCACGCGGTCCACGGCCAGGCCCTTCCGGTCCGCGATGCGCTTGCGGAGGTAGTAGCCATCGCTGACCGGGTAGAGGCCCAGGCCCTCGAACTCCGAGCCCGAGATGACCGAGGCCACGCGGGCCTTCACGGCTTCCGTAGGGCCCCAGGGGTTCTCGTTGGAAGCCAGCTTGACGATCCGCGTGAGCCCAAGCTCGCGCTGGACCTCCTGGATGGGCTTGCCGGGCACGTAGAGGGGGATGCGAGACAGGTGCTCGAAACCGGGGACGCTGGAGAGGCTTGTGCTCATCTAGGCGGGCCGCTCGGAGAGAACTTTGTCCACAATGCCGTATTCCAGGGCCTCTTCGGCGCCCATGAAGTAGTCGCGGTCCATGTCCTTCATGACCTTCTTCAGGGGCTGGCCGGTGTGCTTGGCAAAGGTGGCCGCGAGATTTTCCTTCAGGCGCTGGATCTCCTTGTAGGTGATCTCGATCTCCGTCGCCTGGCCCTGGGCGCCGCCGCTGGGCTGGTGGATCATGATGCGCGCATTGGGCAGCGCGAAGCGCTTGCCCTTGGTGCCCGCTGCGAGCAGGTGGGCGCCCATGGAAGCGCACTGGCCAATGCAGTAGGTGACGATGTCGTTCTTCACGAACTGCATGGTGTCGTAGATGGCCAGGCCGGCGGTGACGCTGCCGCCGGGGCTATTGATGTAGATCTGGATGTCCTTGTCCGGGTCCTCACTTTCAAGGAACAGCATCTGCGCCACGATGGCATTGGCCACGCTGTCGTCGATGGGCGTGCCCAGAAAGATGATGTTGTCCTTCAGCAGGCGCGAGTAGATGTCGTAGCTGCGCTCACCGCGCGGAGTCTGCTCAATGACGATGGGGGGATAGTAGCTGCTGGGCATGGGCCCTCCGGCTGGCTGATCAGGATACCAAGAAGGCGCCGAGCGGCGCCTTCTTGGCGGAATAGATGCAGACTACTTCTTCGCTGTCGCAGCCTTCTTGGCCTTGGGCTTCTCTTCGGCCTCAGATTCCTTGGCCTTGGAAGTCTTCTTGGGCTTCTCCTCGGCCTCGGGTTCCTTGGCCTTGGCGGCTTTCTTGGGCTTTTCCTCGGCTTCAGGTTCAGCCTTCTTCACAGAAGCCTTTGCCTTGACGGGCTTGTCCTCATGGTCGTGGTCACAGTCAGGGCCATGGACGTGCTCGGCAGGGGCCACGACGGCAGGTTCGCCGCCCTCCTGGCCCTCAAGATCACCGCCCTCGAGCCCGCCCGCGTCGAAGCGGTTCACGGGGATGCCGGCCTCACGCTTGCGCTCCAACTCGACGAGGGCTTCGAACGCGGCCTTGTCCAGCAGTTCCTCGGCGACCTTGGCGGTGGTGAGCAGGTGGTCGAAGATCCGGTCCGTGCGCAGGCGCCCCTTGATCTCAGTGGCGCTGCCGCGGCGCTCCAACTCGGCCTTGAAGGCATCGAAGGGCTGCTGGATCTGGTTCTCGGCCATGAAGGTGCGGATCTCGGCGTCGATGTCCGCCTCAGGAACTTCGATGGACTCGGCATTGCCGATGGCCTGCAGCAGGTAGCCGCTGCGGACGGCGCGCTCGGCGTCGTTCAGCCGGTACTGGCGATAGGCCTGCCAGTTCACCTTTTTGGGGTCCATGCCCTGGCGAGCGACATGCTGGGCAAACTCCTGGCAGTAGTCGTCGAGTTGCAGGGCGACCATGGAACGGGGGACTTCAAAAGGCGCGGCATCCAGCAGGGTGTCGAGCATGGTGGCCTGGAGACGGGCCATGGCGTCACGCTCAGCGGCCTCTTCGAGATCCTTGTTCACGGCGACCTTCAAGGCCTCCAGGTTCTCGAAGGCGCCCATGTCCTTGGCGAACTCGTCACCCAGAACGGGCACTTCCTTGCTGCGCAGATCCTTGACATGGACCTCGTAGGCCAGCGTCTTGCCCGCGAGGACAGTATTGGCGTCATCGGCGGGATGGGTCAGGGTGAAGGATTTCTTTTCGTCGATTTTGAGGCCCACCAGTTCGGCGTCGAAGGGCCTGGTTCCGTCGATTTCGAGCACCTGGTCCTGATAATTCTGGGCCTTGAGACCCTGGGGCTTCACGCGGATGTCGCAGGTGGCGATGAGGCCCGTAGCCACGGCCCCGTCTTCGATGGGCAGGAACTTGGTGGCGCGCTTGCGGAGGCCTTCGAGGTGTTCCAACGTGGTGGCCTCGTCGATGGCCCGCTTCTTCTTGGTGAGGATCATGGCCTTGTAGTCGGGAAGGGTGACGTCAGGGGCCACATCAAACTGGGCCCGGAAGACCGCATCAGCGCCCTCTTTCAGATCCAATTTCTCCAGGGAAGGATGGGAAATAGGCAGAGCGCCCGCCTCTTGGGCGGCCTTCCAGAAGTGCCGTTCCACCAGTTGCTGCGCGACGTCTGACTGGATCTCGCGGCCGTACTTCTGCATGAGGACCGGGCGCGGCGCCTTGCCGGGGCGGAAGCCGGGGATGCGGACCTTGGGGGCGATCTTTGCCACCACCTCATTGAAGGCGGCGTTCACCTCGGCGGCGGGCACCGTGACTTCAACGGCCTTGCGGGTAGGGGACTGGTGGTGGAGGGTGGCGGACATAGAAGCTCCGTGATGCTTGGGGGACGTGCGATGGAGGTGGTGGCTGGCTTCGGTTTCAGGGCTGTGTCAGTGGGTCGGGCATCCAGGCATCCTCCGGTGGGGTTCCGGGGAAGGGGTGGAGGCTCGTTTCGTGACTCGGGCACATCCTGTGCCCTCGCCCTTCGGGCGGCGATGGCCGCTTTCGCGTCCATTCCGTCCTATTCCGCAATCCTGCGGAATGGTGCGAACGGTCGGACTCGAACCGACACGGTGTGAACCGCTGGAACCTAAATCCAGTGCGTCTACCAATTCCGCCACGCTCGCAAGAAACCGAATTGTCAAACCGGTGGTGCGCCCAGAGCGACTCGAACGCCCGACCCTCAGGTTCGAAGCCTGATGCTCTATCCAGCTGAGCTATGGGCGCGCACCGAAACCTCGAGTCTACCTGGAAGTGCCGGAATCTGGCACGTCAGATGATCAGAGGCCCTGAGGCCTTGATTCGTCGTCGGTCAGGCACCAGGCATCTTCGGCCCCGTTCCGTCGGAGGGTCGCGATGGCGATGTCATCCAGACCCATGTGCCGGGCTGCGGCGGTTTCGGTGGCCAGATCGCAGGGAATGACACCGGGATCGTCCGTACCCAAGGCGCAGCGCACGCCGGCCCGCAGCATCCGGGGCAGGGGGTGGGGGTCCACATCCGCCGCTAGGGCCCGATTGGAACTGGGGCAGATGTCCACCGGAATGCGGCGCTCAGCCAAAAGGTCGAAGGTGGCCTCGTCGGCCCGGATGCCATGGACAATGCGCGAGACGCCCCCCTCCAGGAGGGCCTCCCGGACGTTGGAGCCGGGGCCGTTCTCTCCTGCATGGGCGGCGAGGCGCAGGCCCGCCACCCGGGCTCGGTGGAAGACGGGGGCCCACTCCCGGAAGGGGCACCCCTCCAGCCCCCCGGTGGAGAAGCCCTTCACGAAGGCTGGTAGGTCCGGCAGAACCAGGTCGAGGACGGCCTGGCCGTGCTTCGGCCCGAAGTGGTTGACGGCATCCACCACCACGCAGCAGCGAAGCCCCCGGGACCGTGCCTCGGAAAGCCCCTCCTCCAGCCCGCGCCAGAAGGCCTCGAGGGAGAGCTGCCTGCGGTGCACCACCAGGAAGTGGGGTGAAACCCAAAGATCGAACCCCACCCCACCTGCCGCCTGGGTGCGACGGGTGACGGCCAGGGTGGCCTCCCGCACGGCCTCGCGGCTATCCAGCAGGGCGGCGCCGAACAGGAAGGCTTCGATGAAGGACTCGAACGGCACGGCGACGCCGGACCAGAGCCGCTCCAGGCTGACGGGAAGGTCCAGGCCGCGGCGCGCCGACTCCCGGCGGACCCAACCGGGATCGAGGGAACCTTCGAGATGGGTGTGCCGGTCGATGAGAGGAACGTCTGCAGAGTGACTCACCCGGCCATTATGCTCACCTGGCCAGTCGGCTCACGCGGTGGAGTTCACCTACTCGTCGTAGTCATCCATCCGCAGGTCGCCGGGGTCGAAGCCTTCGCCACGGCCCCGTTCGATGGCCACACCGCTCTCGCTGAAGGTCTCCTCGAGGGCCTCCGCCTCGGGTTCCGCGGGGAAGTCATCCTCGATCACGTGGACGCTCTTCTCCTTCTTCACGGCCTTCGGCTTGGCCGGGGCCGCTTTCTGGTTGGCCCCGCATTTGGGACAGAGCGCCTCCGGCTTGCCGAAGTCGTAGAACTTCGCCGCGCATTGGAAACAGGTGAACTTTTTGCCAAGATCCGCCATTGCTTAACCTCGTCCAAACCCAAAGGAACAAGGTTCTACCAGAATCGCTCCCAGTTGTCACTCAATGTGGGAGGGGGATTAGGCCCAGGGGGCGGCTCCCAGCTTGGAAACATCCCCATCGCACAGTTGATGGATGACTGTGGTGGTGAAAATTCGATGTTGAATTTCAACCCCCTCACCGAACCGCTCCACGAAGGTGGCGCGGCTGCGTTCGAGCTCGTCCCGGAGCAGGGCATAGAGGTTTCCCCGGGTGCGGGCCTGGGCGACCTTGGCGGGGAAGTAGAGTTCCACATCCCCGACCAGCACCCGGGCCAGGCGCTCTGCGGCCGCACGCGTCCGGGGGTCGAGGTCGACCGGGGCTGGGGGTTCGAAGGGCTCGGGAACGACCTGGGTGGGCGCGCTGGATTGATGTTCGGCCGGCTGGGGTCTTGGCTCCTCGTCCTTGCCTGCGGCGAGCGATGCGAGCACGGCCGAGGTAGCCAGGACCAGAGCCCGGATCTGCTCGGGGTGGTCGAGCTTCCGGCGAAGGCCGCTGTCCACCAAGAGCAGCGCGACGGCCTTTTTCTTGTGGCGGAGGGGGAAGATGGCTACATCTGCGGCCTCGAAGGCGCTGATGGGTGAGAGCAGTGCCGTGTATCCCGGGCCCTTGTGGCGCAAGGACTGGTTCAGGCCCTGGATGAGGGCTTCAAGTTCTGGGGGCGGGACCACGGCGCCAACCTTCAGGGGCGCCTCGGCCTCGAAGCCCCGATGGGCGTACAGAGAAGCCAAGCCCTGCTTGAGGATGAAGAGGGCGCTGCGCTCCACGAGGAGGGCGAGGGCATCCAGGAGCCGCTTGAGGAGGTCACTCTGGCTGGTGGCCCCTTCCACCAGGTCCAGGGCTGCCGCCAGGTGGGTATCAGCGGGGCCAGCTGAGTCTGGTGCCGCGAACGGACCGACCGCCTCACGGAGCCCGGAGAGCATGGACTCGTCGGGATGAAATCGAGCGAGGGCCCCTTGCCAGGCGGCCATCACCTCCTCGAGGAGGGTCTGGTTCTGTTGATTGAGCCACGCCTCCAGGTGGGTCCGGAGGGCATCGTTCTGGGGCTGGTCCAGGGGGCGCGGATCGCTCATTTGAGGCTCGGTGAAAGTTGGCCTCAAGGGTACCCCAATCCGACCGGAATGCCGCGCGCTGGCATTTGATCCAGCAAGCCGATAGGATGGCCAAAGTTCCTTGGAGACCTCGAATGGCGGATCTTTCCATTGCGGTAAGGCAAATCGGCGATGTGGCGGTGCTTCTTCCCGCCGGATTCATCAATGCCCATACCGTCCGGGAATTCGAGGAGGCCCTGGAGGGGCTGGTCCAGGATGGCCGCTACACCATCCTGCTGAACTGCAAGGACCTCAACTACATCAGCTCAGCCGGCCTGGGCGCCATCATGGGGCTGATCGAGACCGTGCGGGAGCATGAAGGGGACATCCTGCTTTCAAATCTCCAGGAGAACGTCTTCGCCATTTTTGACACCCTGGGATTCACGCAGCTCTACCGGGTCTTCGGGGACGAGGACCAGGCGCTGGCGGCGGCCGTTCCGGGCCGGAAGGCCTGAGCGTGGCGGCAAAGGTGGACCATGCCCAATTTCGACTCATCATTCCGAGCCAGACCCGGTACCTGAATCTGGTCACGGGCCTCGCCAAGCGAGCCTCCCTGGCGGCGGGCCTTGACGATGCCACGGCAGCCAAAGTGAGCATCGCCGTGGACGAAGCCGTGACCAACGTGATCCTCCATGCCTACCACGGGGAGGGCGAACACAGCGTGGAGCTGGAGCTGCGCTTCACCGAGGTGGCGCTGGAGATCCACATCCTGCATTCCGGTCAAGGCATCCGGGGTGACCAGATGGTCCTGCCGGACCCCAAGGAATACATCAAGCATCCCCGCAAAGGGGGCTTGGGCCTTCTTCTCATGAGCCGGTTCATGGACGAGGTTCAGTTCAAGGCGGACGAGGTGTCCGGCCGCAACGAGTGCTGCTTGATCAAGAAGATCAGCTGAACCGCCGGGTCCACCCGCCATGCCGACCAATCCCTTCGACCGTCTCCGCCAACTGGCGATGAAGACCCCGGAAGGGGCGCAGGAGCTGCTCCCCCTGATCGACTTCCTGGAGACCTTCCCGGAGCAGGGCAGCGAAGAGGACCTGGTTCATCTGGTGGGAATTACCGCCATGGGCATCGCCAAGGCCCGTCAAGGCGGATTGTGGGATGGGGGGAAGTGGCTGTTCCTGCGGGGTGCCGCCCCCGCCTTTCCGACCCACCCCGGGGAGGGCTGGCAGGTCAGGCCCTGGAAGTACGGGGAAGAACTCTACGGGCACCTCGTGCTCCGATCACAGGTGCTTCCGGATGCTGTTCCGCTGCTGCTGTCCATCAGTGCGCCCCTCCTTGCCTGGCGCCGCGCGGAGGCCGTGCGCAGCAGCCAGAATCAGGCTCTGGCGCTCCAGCTATCCCGGCTCAACACCGTCTTCGAACTCACCCGGAACCTGGGTGAGGTGGAGACTCGGCATGATCTGGTCCGGCTCATGGCGAACACCCTCATGGGCGAGTTCCGCATCATGCGGCTGCTGGTGGTGGATGCCCAGGGTCAGGTGCTCCACGCCAAGGGGCTGGGTGTGGTTCCCGAGATGCTTGATGGGGAACGGTTGCAGGAAATCGTACAGGCCAGGGGGCTGGTCCACGCCATCGAGCTGGGGGATCAAACCCATAGCCATGGTTTCGCCTACGCTGCGGAACCGGCCGTGGGCCAGTTGTCCGAGGACGATCTGGTCTTCCTGCGCACGCTGCTGAACCTGACCTCTTCCCAACTGTCGAGCCTGGAGCTGCGGGAGTCCCGCATTCAGGGCGAACGCATGGAGAAGGACCTGGACCTGGCCCGCAACATCCAGCGAAGCCTGCTGCCCAAGACCCTGCCGGAACCCGAAGGTTGGGAATGTGCCGCCGCCAATCTGCCCTACCAGGCCGTCGGGGGTGACCTCTACGATTTGTGGATGGCGAGGGACGAGGGCCAGGGGGACCGTCTGCACATTGCCGTGGGCGACATCTCTGGAAAGGGCCTTCCTGCTTCGTTGATGATGACCCAGCTTTCGGCCTTCCTCCGGGCCATGGCGGATCACCGGGTTCCGGACTGGGGGAGGTTGGCCGAGCGGGTCAACCGGCGCATGAATGACGTGCGGGACCGGAACCGCTATACGACCCTCTTTGCAGGCAGCCTCAATCCCGCGAATGGCGACCTCCGTTACGTGAACGGGGGACACAATCCACCCCTCCTGGTGCGGGCGAATGGTGAAGTGGCCCGGCTGGCCCCCACCGGGCCCATGGTGGGCCTGCTTCCGGGCGTCAGCTTCAGTGAGGGCAGAGCCCACATGGACCTGGGAGATGTCCTGGTGATTTTCACGGATGGCGTCGTGGAGGCTGAAAACGCTGCGGGGGAGGAACTCGGCGACGGCCCCCTGGCCGAGGTGGTCCTGCGCCGCCCACAGGCGGGCGCGGACGAGTTGTTCGAGGCCCTCCTGGTGGAGGCCTTCCAGCATCTCGAGGATGGCAAGTTCCGGGACGACGTGACGCTGGTGGTCATCAAACGGATGGGTGCTTGATCCCCTCCGTATCCTGGAATCTGGAGACCTATTCATGAACCAGACGAAGACCCTCTTCCTCATCGTGGCCATGACCGGTGTGCTCGTGTGGATCGGCGGCACGATCGGCGGCCAGTCCGGCATGGTCATGGCCCTCGCCATCGCCTTGGTCATGAATGGCGTGAGCTACTTCTTTTCCGACAAGATCGTGCTGGCCAGCTACGGCGCCCAGCCCGTCACCCAGGCCGAGGCGCCGGAGCTGCACGCCATCGTGGCGAACCTGGCCCAGCGGGCTGGCCTGCCCATGCCCCGCATCGCCATCATCCCTGATGACACACCGAACGCCTTCGCCACCGGGCGCAATCCCGAGCACGCCGTGGTGGCGGTGACGGAAGGCATCATGCGGACCCTCAGCCGCCCAGAGCTGGAAGCCGTCATCGCCCATGAGCTGGGCCACGTGAAGAACCGCGACATCCTCATCGGCAGCCTGGCGGCGGTGCTGGCGCAGGCCATCATGTTCCTTTCGCGCTTCGCGGGGATGTTCGGATCCCGCGATGAAGAAGGCCGCTCCAACCCCATTGCGGGCATTGCCATCATGATTCTCGGGCCCGTGGCGGCCTTCCTCCTGCAGATGGCTGTGAGCCGGTCCCGGGAGTACATGGCCGACGAATACAGCGCTCATCTGACCGGTCGGCCGGACATGCTGGCCTCGGCCCTGGAACGGCTCCAGGCCTATAACCAGCAGCTCCCCATGCGATCGGCGGAGCCGGCCACGGCCCACATGATGATCGTGAGCCCCCTGAGCGGGGGTGGCCTCATGGGTCTCTTCTCGACCCACCCCCCCATGGAGGTTCGGGTGGAGCGCTTGAGGCGCATGCCGATCGAGGCAAGATAGCCCGAACTGAACGCCCAGGGGCCAGGTGCCGATAGGGTGCCCATGCGGGAACGACTCGGCAAATTCGAGGTGGTGAGGCTTCTGGGCAAGGGAGCCATGGGTGAGGTCTACCTGGGCCGCGATCCCAGGCTGGGGCGTGAGGTGGCCTTGAAGGTCATTTCCGCCGGATCCGCCTTCGGTGAAGAGGCCCAGGCCCGGTTCGAACGGGAGGCCCGTGCGGCGGCTCTGTTGAACCACCCCCATGTGGTCACGGTCTTCGAATTCGGCGAGGACGAGGGTCTCCATTATCTGGCGATGGAGTATGTGCAGGGGGAAGAGCTGGAAGTCCTCATCCAGGAAGGGAAGACCCCCAAGGCTGAACTGCTGGAGGTGCTGGCCCAGGTTTGCGAGGGCTTGGCCTATGCCCATGAACACGGCGTGATCCACCGGGACATCAAGCCCGCCAACATCCTGGTCACGCGGCATGGCAAGCGGCCCCACGCCAAGCTCATGGACTTCGGCGTGGCCCAGATGGGTCCCTCCGGTCTGACTCAGACCGGGACCTGGATGGGAACCGTGAGCTACATGGCCCCCGAATACCTGGACACCGGCAAATCCACGGCCAGCTCCGATATCTTCGCGCTGGGCGTCATCCTCTACGAGATCCTCACGGGGGGGCGGAAACCGTTTCATGGCGATACCACGACGTCCGTCCTGAACCGCATCCTGCTCCATCCACCTGAGCCGCTCCGCCCTGTGGACATGAAGGATGTATCGGGGCGCCTTCTGGCGGCGGTGGAACGGGCCCTGGCGAAGCGGCCGGTGGACCGGTACCCGGATGCGGAGGCGCTGGGATCGGCCATCCGAGAGGCCATGAGCGGGGCGGTGGAGGTGCCGGTGGTGGCTCCGGCCCCGCCTGCCGCCCCCAAACCGCCTAAGGAGACGACCGGGCAGCGGATCCTGGTGGGCAAGGGGGGGCAGGGCCAGTGCCTCAGCCTCAAGGTGGCCCTCCGCCAGGCCAAACCGGGCATGGAAATCATTCTGATGCCGGGTCTGTACCGGGAATCCGTGGTGGTGGACCAGGATGTGATCATCCGGGCCCTGGGGAAGCCGGACGAGGTGGTACTGGAAGGCGTTTCGGGTCCGGCCCTGGTGCTCGACGCGCGAAGCGCCTCCCTGCATGGATTCACCCTGAGGGCTCCCGAAGGGGAGGTGGCTCTCCGCGTCACGTCCGGTGCCTCTTCCTTGGAGGGCTGCGTCATGGACGGCCGGGTCGCCGGCGCTGAGGTCAAAGCCGGGGCAGCCCCCCGATTCGTCGATTGCGCCTTCCGATGTTCAGGGGGATCAGGGCTGGTGGTCGCGGAGGGCGGCCAGACTCGGCTGCAGGGAGGCGTGGTCGAAGGGTTTCGGGACACGGGGATTCTGGTGGGTTCCGGTGCCCAGACCTCCCTTCACGGGGTTCAGGTGGGTCCGGGTGATGGGGTGGGCCTGAAGGTCCAGGCGCGGGCTCAGGTCGTGGTGGAGGACAGCGGATTCACGGCGCTTTCAGGGGCCGTGGAAGTGGAACCGGATGGCCATGTGCAACTGACCCGGTGCCGGTTGCTCGATAGCCGTTTCGCGGGATTGTTGGCCCTCGAGCGGAGCCATGCGGTATTGGAGTCCTGCGACCTCGGCAATCACACGTGTTCGGGGGCCCATGTACTGGCGGGAGCCAACGTGATGTTCCGGCAATGCCGCATGGTGGCGAATGCGGGCTTCGGCGTATCCGTCATGGACCGCGGATTGGCCACGCTCGATGGCTGTGTCATCCAGGCAAACGGCGGCGCGGGCCTGCTCATCCACCATGGGGCCACGGTCCAGGCCCGGGGCTGCACCATCTCGGAAGGACGGTCCATGGGGGTGGACTGCGACGAAGGTGGTCAGGCCGTCCTCGAATCCTGTGAAATCTCCGGCAACGCCGGTCCGGGCGTCCAGGTGGAGCCTGGCGGGAGCCTTCTGCTGGTGCGATGCACCCTGAAGGATGGACGCGACACGGGGCTGCTTCTGCTGGAGGACTCGCAGGCCACCCTGGAAGAATGCGTGGCCCATCGGAACGCCCGTGGCGGGATCCTGCTCGCCAAGGATGCGGCGGATCCGGTGATGCGGGGAACCAACCGCATCGAGGATGGTTTCCAGCGGGTGGACGGGGGTGGGCACCTGGTGAAAATGGCGCCGCTCTAGGGTCTGTTTTCAAAGTGGGGTGTGGCCGCGCAAGGGGCGCCGCCCAAGCGAGGCCAGGAAAGCGACGAAGGCGATAGCGGCACTATCGACGAGGAGCTTGACGCAGCATCGCGCCGGGCGCCGCCCCTTGCCGGCTCCACCCTCTGCTCGGCGGAACGCCGGGCAGGAGCAGGCCCCAGCGGGGGCCTGCGATAGGGTACGGGGGACGTCGTCCAGCCGGACCCCTGGCTGCGTTGGCGACCTCGAACGATGTCCCGCATCGCCCTTCGGTCTCCGCCTGGCCATGCGCGCGGCTGGACGGCGTCGCGGCTCGCATCCACTTTGAAAACAGACCCTAGAGCCCTGCCAGTTCATCCAGGAGGGGAAGCCAGGACGGCGAATCCTCGCCGGGCCAGGGAAGGGGGCGAATGAGCGGATCCTCTGTTTCCGGCGGCCGGCCATGCGCTTGGATCAGGGCCACGGAGAGCTCCCGAAGTTCGCCGAGTTCCCTCTGGAAGGTCCGGATATCCGATAGCTGAGGCAGGGCGCCTGGAGGGGACTCCAACAGCAGCAAGCGGCTGGCGGTGTTGCCCTGGTCCACCCTGAGACGATCCAGGGCCTGCTCCAGGGTGTCTGTGGACTCCAGGCGCAGATACCCGGCAGAGGCCAGGGACGCCTGCAGCGAGGTCCGGTCTGGACCTGGGGTCATGGCCAGCACCAGCCCCGTACAGCGCCGCGCCAGGAGGGTCAATGCATCTGGCGTGAGGCTGCCGGAAGGATTCACCCGCTGGGCAGGGCTGGGGGTCACCGAGAGTGGGAGGGACTTCCCCTTGGCCTCCTTTACCACGGCGGTTGTGATGGAGGCGGTGGTGGAACTGCGCTGCATCTGGTCCCGGGCATCGAGCACCAACTGGATCTGCCTGAGCTCGGATTCCCCCAGGTCCGCGAATTTCACGCCGAGAATGATCTCCCCATCCCGTTCACAGGCGTTGGCCAACGTGCCTCGCGCCTCGAACAGAGGGAGCTTGGGCAGGTCCCGGATCTTCAGCATGGTGAGGACCTTCCCCTTGTCGAAGAACCCAAGGCCCGGCGAGATGCGCATGTGATCGTCCAGGCGCATGACCCGGTCCACCCTGAAGGCGAGGCCCCCGAGGGAAAGGTTGACCAGCGGACCCGCCAGCCCATGGCCCGGGAGGCCTCCATCCTGGGCAAGGACGTAGGCCTTCTCCCGCGGCCGGAACGGATAGCGCTTGCCCTGGCGGCGATCCGAATGGATCATCCGGACCGGGATCGAAAAACGGTAGAGCAGGTAGGATTCGCGACCAAGGAAGGTGATCGGAGCCTCGAACCGCTGGTCACCCGCCGCGAAAAGCATCTCGAAGGGGGCGCCCATCGCCATTTCGTGGGGCAGCGGGCGGATGAGCTTCAGTTGGAGGATCCCCGTCTCCAGATCCAGGTGCTGGATATGGGACGTGTAGGGGAGGGTTTGAGCCCCTTCGACCTTGATGGGGAATTCCGTCTCTTCGCGATGGAGTACGGCCATGGCCCTGCGGATCTGCGAGGGATCCTCGATGGGCGGTTCGGCCCCGTCTCCCCCGCTCGATCTGCCGATACTCATGGTTCCGCCTGCTTTCTATCGCATCGGGCCATGGGTTCCCGGGATTGAGTTCAGACGTTGAACAGGAAGTTCATGAGGTCGCCGTCCTTGACCACGTAGTCCTTCCCTTCGGTTCGCATTTTCCCGGCGTCTTTGGCCCCCTGTTCGCCCCGGCACTGGATGAAGTCTTCATAGGCGATGACCTGGGCCCGGATGAAGCCTTTTTCGAAGTCGGTGTGGATCACGCCTGCGGCCTGGGGGGCCGTGTCGCCCTTGCGGATGGTCCAGGCCCGGACTTCCTTCACCCCGGCGGTGAAGTAGGTCTGGAGGCCCAGCAGGTCGTAGCTGGCGTGGATGAGCACGTTCAGGCCCGGTTCGGATAATCCGGCCTCCTCCAGGAAGAGGGGGCGGTCTTCTTCCGGCAGGTCCTGGATCTCGGCCTCCAGCTTGGAGCAGATGGGGATGCAGGGGGCGTGGCGCTCCGCGGCCAGTTCCTGGAGCTTCCGGTAGTGCGCATTGCCCTCGGGGTTCCGAATGTCCTCCTCCCCGATGTTGCCCACGAAGAGGGTGGGCTTGAGGGTGAGCAGGCCGTAGGACTTGATGAGGGCCTTGTCCTCAGCGGAGAGCCCGGCGGTGCTGGCCCACCGGCCCTGATCCAGCTGGGTGAAGACCCGCTCCAGGGCCGCGACCAGGGCCTGGGATTCCTTATTGCCGAGTTTGGCGATCTTGCGGTGACGCTCCAGCCCCTTCTCGACCGCGTCCAGGTCCTTGATGACCAGTTCGGTTTCAATGATGCCGAGGTCCCGCTCAGGACTCACGCTGCCCTCCACATGGGTGACATTGCTGTCCTCGAAGCAGCGCACCACCTGGACGATGGCGTCGGTCTCCCGGATGTGGCCGAGAAAGGCGTTGCCCAGACCCTCCCCCTTGCTGGCGCCTCGAACCAGGCCGGCAATATCCACGAATTCCTGAGCCGCCGGCAGGATGCGCTGGGGCTTCACAATCTCCGCCAGGGGCCCGAGCCGTGGATCCGGCACGTCCACCACCCCGGTATTGGGCTCAATGGTGCAGAAGGGATAGTTGGCCGACGCCGCGCCCGCGCGCGTGAGGGCATTGAAAAGGGTGGACTTTCCCACGTTGGGCAAACCCACGATGCCACAGGCGACAGCCATTCAATCCTCCAAGCCTTCCAGTATCTCAGAGAGCAGATGTGACGAAAAGAACGGCTTCTGGGACTTGCGCGGTTCCTCAGGGCGCCATACTCTCCCCGCCATGGTCAGGGATGACCGGGGAGGCGGCATGATCGTCAGGGCGGAATGGCCGGGCTATGTGGTGGATGTCCTTGTCCGCCCCGGCCAGGAAGTGGAAGAGGACGAGCCGCTGATGATTCTCGAGGGCACGGATTCCTCCCGAACCTCCTTCTATATCAATGCGCCGGAGGGCGGCAAGGTCCGCGAAGTCCTCATCGAAGAAGGCGACTTCGCCTACGAGGATGACGACCTGGTGGTGATCGGCGACTCCGACAGGGACGACTAGCCGTCCGACCGCTACACTGGGGCCATCGTCCTTATGAGGTGATTGATGGCTGTGGTACGGGCCGAGATGGCTGGGAAGGTTCTGGAAGTCTGTGTCGCCGAGGGCGATACGGTGGGTGAGGACCAGGACCTGGTCATCATCGAGTCGATGAAGATGCAGATCCCCGTGGGCAGCCCCGAGGAGGGGACGGTCAAAAAGGTCTTCGTGACCCCCGACCAGTTCCTGAACGAAGGGGATCCCATCGTTGAGCTGGGTTGATGGAAATCAGGCTCGAAAGGCTTTCGGGTGAGGACGCCGGCATCGCCCTGCTGGGGCTGGAACGTCCCGCCGCCAGAAACGCCCTGGGTCGCCAGCTCATGGCCGAGTTCCGGCAGGCTGTGGCGGACCTGCATTCCGACACCACCACGCGGGTCGTGGTGCTGCATAGCCTCGTCTCCGGGGTCTTTTGCGCAGGCGCAGACCTGAAGGAACGGGCGGAGATGACTCAGACGGAGGCCGCCGCTTTCGTCCAGGGGCTGCGGGCTGCCTTCACCGAATTGGAGGATCTGCCCATGCCCGTGGTCGCCGCCATGGAAGGCGCGGCCTTCGGGGGCGGGTTGGAACTGGCCCTGTGCGCAGACCTCCGCGTCGCCGGGGCCGAGGCCAAACTGGGGTTGGTGGAGACGGCCCTGGCCATCATCCCGGGTGCCGGAGGTACTCAGCGCCTGCCGAGGCTCATCGGCGCTTCGCGGGCCAAGGAACTAATCTTCACGGCGCGGCGCATCAGTGCAGAAGAAGCCGGGCGCCTGGGCTTGGTGGACCGGGTCACACCCGCGGGCCTGGCTCTGGACTCGGCGGTGTCGCTGGCCCGGGAGATCCTTCCGAATGGGCCTGTGGCCCTGCGGATGGCCAAGCTGGCGGTGAACCGAGGTCTGGATCTGGACCGGGATGCCGGACTGGCCTTCGAGCAGGCCTGCTATGCCCAGGTGCTTCCCACGAAGGATCGCCTGGAAGGCCTGGCGGCCTTCCGTGAAAAGCGCCAACCCCGGTACCGGGGCGAGTGATGGCCGAGACTCATCAGCATGGACCCAGCACCACCGGGCGGCTGGCCTGGAGCGCCGCAATCTTCTTCGTCAGCTTTGTCTTGCAGGGGCTCGGCGGCCTGTGGACTGGATCCATCGGCCTGGTCAGCGACAGCCTGGAGAACCTGAATGACGTGATGGTGAACAGTCTCGGGATCCTGAGCCTCTGGCTGGCCAACCGGCGCGACCCCGACGACCGGTGGACCTTCGGGTGGCACCGCCTGGAGGTCTTCAACAGTCTGGTGGGCGTCGGATTCCTGATGTTCCTCGCCGGTGCGGTGGGCTGGGAGGCCCTGGACCGGCTCCGCCATCCCGTGCCCATCCAGACAGGCTGGGTGCTGGTGTTTGCCTGCATCGGACTGGTCCTGAACGTTCTCGCCACACTGGTTCTGGTACCGCGGGACCGCAGCCTGCTCGAACGGGACGCGAACCTTCGGACCGCCTACCTGCACGCCTTCTCCGATAGCCTCACCAGTGTCTCGCTGGTGGTGAGCATGGTCCTCATCCGGCTCACGGGCTGGCGTTGGGTGGACCCCGCCATCGCCCTGGTGATCCTGGTGGTGATCCTGCGGGGGGCGGTGCTCCTGCTCCGGGATGCGGTGGGGATCCTCATGCACCGCGCGGCTTTCGAGCACGAGGCCGTGAAGGCGGAGTTGATGGCCATTCCGGGCATCCTGGGCGTGGAGGACTTCCGCAGCTGGAAGATGTGCAGCCACCTCACCATCGCCACGGCCCACATCATCGTGACGGCCGACCGTTTGCTGGATACCGAGGCCTTTCTCGAGCGCATCGAGCATCTGCTTTGGGAACGGCACGGCGTCCGCCACCTCACCGTGCACTTCGAAACACAGGAGATGGCGCTCCGTCACCATCACCGGTTCCTTCACCGGCACGAGGCGGATCCTCACGATTGCGGCGGACATGACTGAGGCGGCTCACGCCGCCTCAGTTCAATAGCTGACACTTTGTCGCGGTCAGGTCAGTTCCCCATGCCGTGCTTCTTCATGATGACGGCCCGCTGGGCGTCGTATTCGGCCTGGTTGATGAGCTGGCCGTCAAAGAGTTCCTTGATGTCCGTGAGCTCTTCCTTCAGCGACTTCGCAGGCGCTGCGGCGGCAGGTGCATTTCCTGCGGGGATGCCCTGTTGGCCCATCTGCTGGGCAGCGCCGGTCATCTGCTGGCCCATCATGTTGCCCATGCCAAAGCCAAGGCCCACGCCCATGCCCATGCCGGCGACACCGCCGGGGTTCTGGGCGGCGAGAGGGATGGCATCCGCCACCTGCATCTGCGTGTAGGCGCCCATCACGGGGGCCATCATGCCCACGCCGGTGCGCTTGTCCATCATGGCTTCGACTTCCTCGGGAAGGCTGATGTTCTCCACGAAGAACTTGGAGAGCTCCAGACCCATGGTCTTGAACTCCTCCTGTAGCTTCTGCCGCACGAGGTCTGAGATCTCGTCGTATTTTGCGGCCAGGTCCAGGGCGGGAATCTTGGCTTCCCCAAGGATGTCTGTGAAGCGGCTCATGATGGTCTTGCGCAGCTGTTCGGAGATGTCGGGCACGGTGTAGACACCGTTGGTGCCCACCAGCTGCTTGAGGAAGGTGCCGCTGTCCACCACCTTGATGGAGTAGATGCCGAAGGCCCGGATGCGCAGCATGCCGAAGTCGGCGTCGCGCATCATGATCGGGTTGGAGGTACCCCACTTCAGGTCGTTGTAGAGCTTCGTGGAGATGAAATAGACATCGCTCTTGAAGGGGCTCTCGAACCCGAATTTCCAGCCCTTCAGGGTGGCGAGGATCGGCAGGTTCTGAGTGGTCAGCGTGTGCGTGCCTGGCTTGAACACGTCCGCCAACTGGCCCTCGTTGACGAAGACAGCCTCCTGGCTTTCCCGTACGACAAGCTTGCCGCCGGTCTGGATCTCCTGCCCCCGCATGGGGAAGCGCCACGCCAGCGTGTCAGTGGAGTCATCCAGCCATTCGAGGATGTCGAGGAATTGGGCTTTGCCCCAGTCCATCAAACCCATGTGTCGTTCTCCTAGTGGCATCGGCCACAGGTACGATTCTAGGCCGGGCTGTCAAGCCAGGCAGGGCGTTCGATGGGAAAAACCGGCGAATGGTCGCCCCGGATCGGGCAGTTACCCTCAGCGCGTCCCCTTGACCATGCGCACGGGCCCTTCCGCCGTTCCCTTGGCGCCGGGCTGCTCGATGCGGGTCCTGGTGTGGACCATGCGGGTATCCGAGTCGATGATGCAGCGCCATCCCTTGGCCTCGTGGGGCATGCGCACGTCGACTTCCCACCCGCCGGAGGCACCGTTCAGGGGAACGCGTCGGGCACTGGTGGCTTTGCCGCCGGTCTCCCGCTCAGCGATGGCTTTGGCGTCCCCCGCCGTTTTAACCGCACCTGCGGTGTGTTTCCTGGATTTCGTGGTCCCAGCCGAAAGCAGAAGGGCGGGGGCCAGCGACAGGGCAAGCCCAAGGGCCAGCAGGCGGGATCGCATGAATGCTCCGAAGTGTGCCCGCATTCTAGACAGATCCAGATCCTTCTCGCAACCAACCAGCGGGCTGGCGCTGGCGGTGCCGGAGCGACTCACGTCATCAGGGCCCGCCGAATGGAAATCCCTTGGCTGGGTTCGGTTCGACGGTGTTTCCCGGTCAGGTCCGGTACAGCGCCGCCCCCCAGTGGAGGCCGGAACCCAGGGCCGTGAACATGAGGTTCATGCCGGGCTGGATGAGGCCCTGGGTGTGGCACTCGTGCAAAAGGATAGGCAGGGTGGCGGCGGTGGTGTTGCCGAAGCGTTCGATGTTGTGGGGGACCTTCTCCGGCGGCAGGCCCAAGGTCTTCTGAACCCCTTCGATGATGCGGAGGTTGGCCTGGTGGATCAGCACCAGGTCCAGCGATTCCACCGATAGCCCAGCCGCCTCGCAGACCTCACGGACGACCTGTGGCATGAGCGTCACGGCCGACCTGAAGACTTCCTTGCCAGACATGACGGGGAGGGTTTCGCCGGCCTGGATCTGTTCATGGGTCACGAAGGGTCGGCGCTTGAAGCTGGCGCCATGCATGGTGAGGACGCCCGCACCGGTGCCGTCGGTGTGGAGGCGGATCGGTCCCAGCCCGGCCTCGCCCTCCCGAGCTTCGATGACCACGGCACCGGCACCATCGCCGAAAAGCACCGTCCGGTCGCGGCTGGCGGTGTTTTCAGCGCGTTCAGCCGCGGTGATCTCCCGCGTCGAGCGGCCGATGAGGGTATCCCAGCCCAGGTGCCAGGGCATGAACGCCGTGTGGACCTCGGCACCCACCAACAGGACGCGCCGGTACCGGCCGCTCTGAATGAACAAATCTGCCAGTTCCAGGCCATACAGGAAACCGCTGCACTGCTGGCGGATGTCAAAGGTGGGGATATCCCGAAGACCCAGGGCCGCCTGCAGCAGGGGGCCATTCCCCGGCAGCACATGATCCGGCGTCATGGTGGCGAAGACGACCACATCGATGTCTTCGGGGGCCAGGCCAGCATCGGTGATGGCGTTCCGGGCGGCGATCACGCCGAGATCCGTGGAACCCTGGCCAGGCTCCGCGTAGCGCCGCTCCTGGATGCCGCTGCGGACACGGATCCACTCGTCGGAGGTATCCATCAGCCGAGACAACGCCTCGTTGGTGACGATATTCGGAGGCACACCGATGCCGGTTCCGGTGATGACGCTGCGCATGAAGGACCTCTTTTGATTTCAGGCCAGGATATCCCGAGGCGGGCCGGAAGGCGTGGGTAACTGCTTCAAGGGGTGACCGCCGCTGAGGCCGCGCCTAATAAACACGACCCTGCAGCGCCTCAGGGGACATCGATCGTCGCTTCATGGGCCTCCATCAACCCCAGTCCGCGCAAGAGCTCGACCTGATCGCTGGGGCGGGCCACATTCAGCCCCTGGGCCTTGAGGGTGTGGATCCGCAGGGAGCCATTCGAGAAACCCAACAGCACCCCTTCCCGGGTGGCGCGGAAGCAGCCGGGAGGGCAGGGCTCGGCGCTGGGCAGGGCCCAGGCGATTTTCACGACTCCCGATGCGGTTTCCAGGAAGGCGTTCGGCCAGGGGTCTGCCACGGCGCGGATCTGGTTGAAGGCCTCCTGGGCGCTCATGGCGAAATCCAGGCGCGAATCCGCGGGTTTCCGGCCGCCGAAGTAGGTGGAAGGGCCGAGGGTCTTCTGATCGATTCTAAGGATGGAACCGTCCACCAGCCCCGGAATGGCCTCGCGGACCAGGTTCCGCCCTGCAACCGCCGCCTTGTCGGTGAGGCTCAGGGCGGTCTCGTCCCAGGCGATGGGAAGGCGGGCCTGGGCCACGATGTGGCCGTCATCGGGCTTGGGGGTCATGGCGTGGAGGGTGATGCCGGTTTCCGTTTCGCCCTTGACCAGCACCCAGTTGAGGGGCGCCCGACCCCGGTATTTCGGTAGCAGACTGCCGTGCAGGTTGTAGGCGCCGAGTCGGGGGATCTCCAGGAACCGGGCCTGGATCATCTCCCGGAAATAGAAACTGAAGAGAAAGTCCGGCCGGTGAGCCCGGATGGCGTCGTACACGGCATCGTCGTTGAACACCGGGGCCAAGTGCACGGGGATGCCGCAAGCCAAGGCCACCGCCTGCGGGGGCGTGAACCATTGCTCATCGCTGGCCTGGCCATAGGTGTACAGGGCGCGGACCTCCACGCCCGCTTCCAGCAGCCCCTCCAGGGCCGCAGTCCCGACGCTGGAATAGGCACACACCACCGCCGTTGGCTTGGACATGATTTCTCCCCCCAGAGGCTCCAGGATCGCATAATCGATTGAAACCCCTGTCCGTAGACCTATGTTGTGTCGGGAGTCCTCCCGTGCGTTTTGGAATCCTATCTCTCCTGTTCAGCGTGGCCCTTCTGGCGGCAGGGGAGGATCCGTTCGAGGCCCCTCCCGAATTGAAGGAGTTCAGCCGCCAGCACACCTTGGGTCCGCACAGCGTCACGGGGAAAGTGGGCGCCCTGCTCAAGGCTTTCTTCGCACCCCCGGAAGAGGGTGGGCTAGGCATCACCTATGACAATGCGTACACCCGGACCCCCATTGAGGCCTGGCGTGATCGAAAGGCCAACTGTCTGACGCTGACGGCGCTCTACGTGGCCGCCTGCAAATCCATCGGTCTGGAGGCCCGCTACGGCGAATCCCTTCGCGTCAGCCGCTGGCGCCGCGTGGGCTCCACCGTGCGCTACGAGCGTCATGTGGTGGCGGTGGTGCCAACGGGCAGCATCGGCCAGGAACTGGTCGCAGATTTCCTGCCCGAGATCCGGCGGGACTCCCAGCTCATCGCGCCCCTGGAACCGAAGCGGGTCCTGGCTCTGTTCCACAGCAACCGTGCCGTGGAATTGCTGGCCGAGTCCCGGCCGAATGAGGCGCTCCAGGCCGCCCATGAGTCCATCCTCGTGGATCCCAACCTGGGCGTGGGTTGGAACATCCTGGGTGTGGTGCAGCGGAATCAGGGCCTGGAATCCGAAGCGGAGGCCTCTTTTCTGAAGGCCATAGAGGCGGATCCCAAGGACGGTGCACCCTGTGGCAATCTCGAGAATCTGCTCCGGGCCCAGGGACGGGAAAAGGAGGCGCAGGTCTATCGGGACCGGGGCCTTGAGGTTCGCAAGCGGGATCCGTTCTTCAACGCCTTCCTCGCCGAAGAAGCGCTGCAGGACAGCCACTGGGAGGAGGCCGAGAAGCGCATCAAGCAGGCCATCAAGCTGTTTCCCCAGGAACCTGATTTCTACTTGATCCAGGCCCGCATCAGTCTGGCCCAGGGCGATCGGAAGGATGCCATCAAGGCGCTGGAGAAGGCCCGGAAATACTCCATGCCGGATATGCAGGCCCGCTTCGACAGCAAGCTGGCCCTGCTGAAGGGCGAGACGCCCAGGTAGCCTTCAGTTCGCCTCCAGTTCCGCCAGGCGTGCCTGGGCGTCAGGGCTGTCGGGATGGTGCAGCAGGCACTCCCGCAGATAGCGGCGAGCCCCGTCCAGATCCTCCAGTTCCCGCCGGGCCTCGGCGAGGTGGATGAGGGCTTCCTCGGCCAGGGGATCCACCTGAAGGGCCTGCCGCCAATGGCCCTCCGCGCGGTCCCAATCCCCCAATTCGGAACAGGCGTGACCGGCGTCCAGGAGGTAGCGCAGCCCTTGCGGGTCCATGCGGACGGCGCGTTCCAGGTCCAAACGCGCAGCGAGGTGGTCCCCCAGGTTGGCGCGGCTCAAACCCCGCAGGTGCCAGAAGGAGGGCCGCTCGCGGCAGGCCTCACGCAGCCCGTCCAGGTAGGGCAGCAGGGCCTCCCAGGCCTCCATGCCGGCCAGGCAGTCCGCCTGAAGCAGCAGCAAGTCCACGTCCTCTGGCTGCACCTTGAGGAGCGCCGCAACCTCCGCGTAGGCGGCTTCATAATCGCCTTCGGCCACCTGGATCTGCAGCCGGAGGGGTGGATGATGATCCCCCTGCTGCTCCGGTGGGACCTTCTCCAACAACTCCTTCGCAAAGGCGGGTCGATCCTCCCACCAGAAGGCGAATTCCGCGCGCCGGAGCAGCCATTCCTGCCGCAGGGATTCCCCTTCTTCGTCATCCGGGATGGTCTGCCGGGCCCGCTCCAGGGTCTGGAGGGCGTCGTCGTCGCGGTGCAATTCCAGGGCGATCTGATAGCGCTCCATCCAGAGGCGGAAGGCCCCCGGCAGGCGACCGATGGCCGTCTCAATGACCCGCCAGGCGCCTTCCCGGTCGCCGAGCTGGCGGCGGGAAACCGTCTCCGCCAGCCAGAGCAGGGGATGGGTGCGCCGCTCAGCGGGCAGGCCCTGAACCAGGGAAAGCGCCTCCGCATGGCGACCATTCCGCAGCAGATACATCCCCGCCGCACCGCGGTCCCAGGGGAGACGGGGATCGCCGTGCCTGGACATGAGGATCGCCAGCGCACGTTCCGCCACAGCCTCCCTGCCATGCTGAAATCCGGCCAGCATGAGGTCCTCCAGGATCAGGGGATCCTCCGAGGACAGGGGCAGGGCGGCTTCGAAGTGGATCCAGGCCTGATGCAGGGCCTCCGGATCCGCCACGCGGAGCAGCAGAATGCCCTGCAGATGCCGCAGCCGGCCCAGATGCGGGGCCAGGGCGATGAGCCGATGCCCCCAGGCCAGTCTCCGGGCCGTCGGGGCTCCCGGGACCTTCTGGAAGGCCCGGGATACCAAGATCCGTTTCCAGAAAGGCAGCCGTGCGAGCTGTGCTTCCAGGGCATCCAGCCAGGCCCGGTCGCGGTATCCCAGGGCCAGGTGGAGCGTGGATTTCATCTGCAGGATTCGGTAGCCGAGTTCTCCGTGGCTCCAGGTATTCCCCAGCGTTGTGAGCACATCATAGGGATGGTCTCCGTCCGCCCACCGCCGCTCCGCCCGGATCAACCGGGGATGATCGAGCCAGCGCCTCCGTCCGATGACTCCAAGCCAGGCCCCCAGGCCCACGGCTCCCAGGAGCCAGGCCAGGGCAGGAAGGGGCTGAAGCCCACCGGGGTCAGCGGTCAGGAGGACCATGCCGCCGACGATGGCGCCGGACAGCACCACCGCCAGGAAGACTCTGAGAAGCCAGTGATGCCGTGCCACGGTTCCAGTATGCCTTCATGCCGTGAGGTCTGGCGGGCCAGGAGATCAACCCGCAACGGGTGTGATCGCTTTCAGCCCAATGATCGCGACCAGGAGGAGCACGATGAAGAACAGCCGCGCAGGCGTGGCCGGTTCCTTGAAGAGGACCATGCCAAGCACCGCGGCCCCGATGGCTCCGATGCCCACCCACACCGGATAGGCCGTGCCGATGGGCAGCTCCTTGGCGGCTAATCCCAGCAGGACCATGCTGCCGACGATGGCCAGGCCTGTGAGGGCGGAGGCCAGGGGCCGGGTGAAGCCCTGGGTGTATTTCAGGCCGATGGCCCAGCCCGTCTCCAGCAGGCCGGCGACAAGGAGGAGGGTCCAGCTGCGCATGGGGGTCTCCTGGAACGAGGAAGCGGCCGGAGGCCGCTTCCCGAGGATTGATGGTAGGTCACCTGCCGGTCAGTTGCCCTGCTGGATCTCTTTGACTCGGGGCTCCGCCCCTTGCCCTTCGGGCGGCCATCCACTTCGTGGATGCCGTCCTATCCTCCCTTTGCTGCCCGTCGGTCGGATGGTGGCGATCACCAGGCGCTGGATCTGGTTATGGACGAACGCCGGGTCCCCGCTCGGAACAGCGCCGATGCGCTGTCCGCTCGCGACCCGGACGATCCAGCGGCCTAATTGCCCTGCTGGATTTCCTTGGCGATGACCAGCCGCTGGATCTGGTTCGTCCCTTCATAGATCTGGAGGAGCTTGGCGTCGCGCATGCACTTTTCGACCAGGTAGTCGCGGCTGTAGCCATTGCCGCCGAGAATCTGGACGGCGTCGGTGCTGACTTCCATGGCGGTGTCGGTGGCGAAGGTCTTGGCGATGGCGCTCTGCTTGGAGTTCTTGATACCGTTATCGGTCATCCAGGCGGCCTGCCAGGTGAGCAGGCGGCTGGCCTCGATCTTCTTGGCCATGTCCGCCAGCATGAAGCTGATGGCCTGGTTGGCGAAGATGGGCTGACCGAACTGGATGCGGGTCTTGGCGTATTCCAGGGCGATCTCGAAGGCGGCCCGGGCCACACCCACACCCCCCGCGGCCACGGCGGCCCGGGTCTGGTCCAGAGTCTTCATGGCGATGACGAACCCCATGCCCTCCTTGCCCAGGAGGTTCTCCACGGGCACTTCGGCGTCATTGAAGTAGAGCTCCACCTGGTTGGAGGCGCGCTGGCCCATCTTGTCCATGGCCTTGCCCACCACCAGGCCCGGCGTGTCGCGGGGCACCACGATGCAGCTGGTTCCGCGGGCACCCTTGGTGGGATCCGTGCTGCAAAAAAGCGAGTACCAGTCCGCGTAGCCGCCGTTGGTGCAGTAGCACTTGGTGCCGTTGATGATGTATTTGTCGCCCTTCTTCTCTGCGCGGCAGCTCATGCCGCCGGCATCGGATCCGGCATTGGGTTCGGAGAGAGAGAAGGCCGCGAACTTGGGTTCTTCTGCGAGCATGCCCAGCCACTTCTTCTTCTGCTCGGGAGAAGCCGCAACGAGCAGGGGCGTCATGGCGAGGCCGTTGGCCATGATGGAGGTGTAGAGGCCGGCGCAGCCCCAGGCCAGCTCCTCGCAGACAATGGCCTCTTCAACCTGCTTGGCGCCGGGGCCACCACAATCTTCGGGCACCAGGGCCTGCAAGTAGCCATAGTCGAAGGCGGCTTTGTAGACGTCCACGGCCCATTCCCCAGTCTCGTCGTACTTGCGGGCCACCGGGCGCATGATCTTCTCGGCGAAGGTGTGGGCCCGTTCCTTTTCGGCCAATTGCGCAGGGGAAAGCGTGAAACCGAGCATGAAAACCTCATGAAAAAAGGTGGAGTGGCATCTGTGGGAGGATCCGAACCACCAGTCTATCGCCGGGTCAGGCTCCACCAAAGCCCGGAGTCCCTGACGCGGAGTAGGATGACGCGGGTCACAGTGGGAGGTCGGGTTAAACTCAAGGGTTGGAGTACTCATGACCATCCGATTGACTGATCTAGGTAAAGCCGTTCTCAAGACCGAATACGCGGTGCGGGGGCCCATCGTGGCTCGGGCCGCGGAGCTGGAGAAGCTGGGCCGCGAGATCATCTACTGCAACATCGGCAACCCGCAATCCCTGGGACAGAAGGCGCTCACCTGGAACCGGCAGATCCTCGCCCTTTGCGAGTACCCGGCGCTCATGGAGACAGCTCCCAGTGCCTTCCCTGCAGACGTGATCGAGACCGCCAAGGCCATCCTCGCTGGCACGAAACACGGGCTGGGTGCCTACAGCGAAAGCCGTGGCGTACGCTTCATCCGCGAGGCCGTGGCCGAATTCATCCTGGAGCGTGATCACATTGGCGTGGATCCCGACGCCATCTTCCTCACGGACGGCGCCAGCAAGGGCGTGCAGACCATCCTGCGGCTGCTCCTGGGGGGCCCCGGGGACGGCATCATGGTCCCCATCCCTCAATATCCGCTCTATTCGGCCACCATCACGCTCTACGAAGGGCGCATGGTGCCCTACTTCCTGGATGAGGCCAA
This sequence comes from Geothrix sp., assembly GCA_030824075.1. Classification (GTDB taxonomy): domain Bacteria; phylum Acidobacteriota; class Holophagae; order Holophagales; family Holophagaceae; genus Geothrix. The sequence goes on along the minus strand of JAVBYJ010000081.1, from coordinate 87,136 downwards.
TGGCTGGAAGCTGAGCCGCACCATGCTGGAAGCTTCGCTGGCTCAGGCCAAAGCCGAGGGTACCCACGTGAAGGCCATCTGCGTGATCAATCCCGGCAATCCCACCGGCGCCGTGCTGGACGAGGCCAACATCGCGATGATCATCGAGTTCGCGAAGGCCCACGGGCTCTCGATCCTGGCTGACGAGGTCTACCAGGAAAACATCTACCTGCCGGGCGACGAGTTCGTATCCTTCGCCAAGGTCTTGCACCAGATGGCAGTCAAGGAGGTTTCCCTCTTCAGCTTCCACTCCTGCTCCAAGGGTTTCCTGGGCGAGTGCGGCGTGCGCGGCGGCTACTTCGAGTACCGGAACGTGCCCGACGATGTGGCCGCCCAGATCCTGAAGCTCCAGAGCGTGAGCCTCTGTGCCAACCTCGCGGGCCAGACCGCCACCTTCGCCATGGTGCGTCCGCCGAAACCCGGGATGCCCTCGTACGTCCAGTACGCGGCCGAGAAGGGTGCCATCCTCGACACCCTGAAGCAGCGCGCCATTCTGCTGGCCGAGGGGCTGAACCGCATCGAAGGCATTACCTGCAACGTCATCGCGGGGGCCATGTACGCCTTCCCCAGCATCATGCTGCCCGCGGGTCGCACGGATTTCGACTACGCCATGGCCCTACTGGAGCAGACGGGCATCTGCGTCGTGCCGGGCTCTGGCTTCGGCCAGGTGGATGGCACCGCCCACTTCCGCACCACCATCCTGCCGCCCACCGAGAAGATCCAGAAGGTCGTGGCTGCTCTGGGTGAATTCCACAAGAACTACCGCTAGATTCCAGGAGACACCATGCGTCCCGAGCATCCCATCGTCCTCATCACCGGTGCGTCCAGCGGTTTCGGCGAAGCCATGGCGCGACTGCTGGCCTCGCAGGGCTGCCACCTGGCCCTGGGTGCCCGCCGCGTGGAGCGCGTGCAGGCCCTCGCCGATGAACTCGTCACAGCGCACGGCATCAAGGCCTTCGCCGGGGCCGTGGACACCCGCGCCACAGCCAGCGTGGACGCCTTCGTGGAAGCCGCCGCTTCCGCCCTCGGCGGGCTGCATGTCCTGGTCGCCAACGCGGGCCTGGCCAGCGGCACCTACAAGCTGTGGGAGACCCCGGACGAGGATCTCGAGGCCATGATGCGCACCAATGTGGAAGGCGTGGTGAAGACCATCCGCGCTGGCCTGCCGCATGTCCGCAAGACTGGATGGGGCCATGTTTTCTTTATCGGATCCACGGCGGGGCACCAGCCCTACGAGGGCGGCAGCGTCTACTGCGCTTCGAAGTTCGGCGTGAAGGCCATGGCCCAGAGCCTGCGCCTGGAACTGAATGGTGAGCAGATCCGCGTCACCTCGGTGGACCCGGGCATGGCCGAAACCGAATTCTCCAACGTGCGACTCAAGGACGACGACAAGGCCAAGTCCGTCTACCAGGGAGTGAAGCCCCTTACCGCCTTCGACGTGGCGGAGTGTGTCCGTTGGTGCCTCATGCTGCCCGATCACGTGAACATCGATGAGATCCTGGTGAAGTGCGTGGACCAGGCTTCGGTGCATAAGGTTCATCGGCGGGTCTGACTAGTCTCGGCTCAGCCTCAACGCCAGCGGCAGCGCCACGATCATGGCCAGGGCGCCGAGGGCCCAGCCCGTGCGGTAGCCATAGTGGCCGATGGTCCAGCCCAGGGTGAAGCTGCCGAGGCCGATGCCCGCGTCGAAGGCGAAGAGCAGGGTGCCGAAGGCCGCGCCGCGCCGCTTGGGATCCACCGACTCCAGGAGCTTTGCGTTGATGAGGGTGTGCAGCATGCTGTAACCCGCGCCGTAGAGCAGGGCCGACACCACATGGCGCCCCGTGCCGCCGGGCAGAACCGCCAGCAGGACCAGACCGGCGAAGGCCCCCAGCAGCATGGCCGGGAGCTTGCGGATGGGGCGCTTGCCGAAGCCGCGCCGGAGCATGGCTAGCCGCATGATCACCATGCCGACGGCCATGAAGGAGAGGAAGGCCGAGGGCAGCGGCATCCCCAGGCTCAAGGCCTCCTGCGCCGTGTAGGTGCCCAGGGCGCCATAGCCCAGCGCCACGCAGAACAGCACGAAGCTGGGCGCGAACACCGTGGCCAGGGGCCACTGGAAACCCTCGGCGCGGCCATGCGGGTGATCCTCGGGCAGGGTGGTTCCCAGGGCGGCCAGCAGGAGAAAGAGGACGGCCAGGTACCAGCCGATGGGCGCAAAGCCCCAGTGTTGTTGGATCCACAAGCCCAGCAATGGGCCCACGATGACGCCACCGGGGCTGGCCAGGCCATAGAGGCTGAGCCCGTCGGCCCGGCGGTCCTCGGGCAGCACGTGGGCAAGGGAGGCCATGGTGGCGGTCAGCAGTCCCGACCACACGATGCCGTGCGGGACGGCCAGGATGTAGAAACCCCAGCGACTGGGCATCAGGGCATAGGCGGCGAGGAACGCCGCGTAGAGCATCGCGGATACGATCACCAGGCGGCGGTGCCCCACACGGTCGCCCAAAGGGCCTGTGAACAAGGCGCCCAGGGCGCTGCCCGCCGTGAATAGGCTCATGAAGCGGCCGCTTTCCGCCAGGCTCGCACCGAGTTCCCGCAGCCGCAGGGGCACGGTGGGAAAGAGCTGGAAGGCGGCAAAAAAGGTGACGAACGTCAGGGCCCACACCAGGGCGAACTGCCGAGTCATGAGTCGTGGGCGGGGGCTGGAAAGATCCGTCATGCGGCACCTCCTGTGCCGCACCCTTCATTCGGCCCATCCTGGGCCTCACCCCTTCGGGGCCGGACACATGTCCGGTGGCGCTCGGCTCCTGCCTCGCGCTCGGGCTTCGGCTTGACTCGCGCCAATGGCGCTCGCCCCTTCGGGGCCGTCTGCTTCGCAGTCGGTCCTATTCGCCTGTGGCGAATGGTCGCCAAAGTGGCACTTCGCTCCTGCTGCATGCTCATGCTTCTAGAATGGCAGAGGGATCGCCACCGGTGGGCAGGGTCGGGCGCCGGCGGACGATGCGACGGCCCACGGGGATGGCCAGGGCCATCAAACCAGCGCCGACAGCCCAGCCTCGGCGGAAGCCACCGTGCTCCATGACCCAGCCCAGACCCAGTGCGCCCAGGGCCGTGGCGGCGTCGAAGGCGAAGAAGAAGGCCCCCACGGCCGCGCCGCGCCGCTCAGGGGGGGTGGTCTCCATGAGGTGGGTGAGCGTCAGGGTGTGCACCATGCCATAACCCCCGCCATAGACGAGGCCCGCCGCCACATGGCGGGCGAGCCCCCCGGGCAGAAAGGCCAGAAGGCCGTAGCCCACGGCCGTCAGGGCGGCCATGCCCGGCAGCAGCGCCACGGGCCGCCGGCCCATGCCCGTGAGGGCCAGCAGGCCGCGGATGACCATCATCCCCAGCGCGAAGCAGGTCAGGAAGGCGGCCGGCCAGGCCGAGCCAAGGGCTTTCGCCTCCTGGGCGCTGTAGGGCGGCATGGGGCCGAAGCTGAGGCCCACGAGCATCATCATGGCCACCGACCCCCACACGGCGCGGTCCGGCCACTGGAAGACGGTGCCCTCAATCTCCCGGGGCGCTTCCCGGGGCAGGGACCCGATGAGGGCGAACAGGACCGCAAAGACGCCCCCGAGCAGGATCAGCATCCAGGTGAAGCCCAGGTGGGGCATGAGCCAGAGCCCCACCAGGGGGCCCACAGCCACGCCCCCTGGGCCCGTGAGGCCGAAGATCGACAGCCCCTGCGCCCGGTGCTCCACGGCCAGGATGCCGCCCACCTTGGCAATGGTGGCTGTGCGCAGGGCCGACCAGAGCAGGCCGTGGACGGGCGCCAGCAGGTAGAACACCCAGCGCACCTTCAGGAGCGCATAGATCACCAGGATGCCCACCACGGCCAGGGAAGCCACCCGGAGCACGCGGCGCGGTCCCAGGCGGTCGCCCAGGGGGCCGGTGAACAGTGCGCCGAAACCGGATCCCAGCATGAAGGCCGTCTGGAAGCGCCCGCTTTCCGCTAGGCTCGCACCGAGGTCCCGCAGGTGCAGGGGTACCACCGGAAAGAGCTGATAGCCAGCCGCGAAGACCAGGAAGTAGAACGTGCAGACGATCAGGAAAGGCCCCGTCAGGAACCCGGGCCGCCTCGATGCGTTCTCGTCCAGCATCCATCCAGCATCGCATGGCAGGCCGCTATGCTGGAGGACCCATCCTGAGGTTCTCATGCAGCTTGCGTCGTTCCATTCAGAAGTTGATCGCATCAAGAAAGGCGGCGCTGTCAAGGCCCACGAGAAGAACACCGAAGCCGGCAAACGCTTCGCCCGGGAGCGCATCCGCCTGCTGGTGGACGAGGGCAGCTTCGTGGAGGACGGCCTCTTCGCCAATGCCCTCCACAAGGACCTTCCGGCCGATGGGGTCATCACGGGCACGGCCACGGTGGATGGACGGCCGGTGGCGCTGATGGCCAATGACAGCACCATCAAGGCCGGCAGCTGGGGCGCCCGCACGGTGGAGAAAATCATCCGCATCCAGGAAGTGGCGATGCGCCTGAAGGTCCCCATGCTCTATCTGGTGGACAGCGCCGGAGCCCGGATCACCGACCAGCTCGACATGTTCCCCGGTCGACGCCATGCCGGGACCATCTTCCACATGGAGGTGGCGCTGTCAGGCCTGGTGCCCCAGGTCTGCCTGTTGTTCGGGCCCTCGGCGGCGGGTGGCGCCTACATCCCTGCCTTCTGCGACGTGGTGATCATGGTTGAAGGCAACGCCAGCATGTACTTGGGCTCGCCCCGCATGGCGGAAATGGTCATCGGCGAAAAGATCTCGCTCGAAGACCTCGGCGGCGCGCGCATGCACTGCTCCGTGAGCGGCTGTGGGGATTTCCTCTGCAAGACCGAGCCCGAAGCCATCGAGCTCTGCCGCCAGTACCTCGGCTACTTCCCCCAGCATTGCGAAGCGGCCTTGCCCAGTGCGGAGCCGAAGGCCGTGACCGCCAAGGCCAAGGACCTGGCGACCCTGGTGCCGATGGACATCATGGCCCCCTTCCAGATGAAGGACTTCATCGAGGGCCTGGTGGATGAAGGCAGTTTCCTGGAGGTGAAGAAACTCTTCGCCGGAGAAATCATCACGGGCCTGGCCCGGCTGGACGGGAAACCCGTGGGCATCCTCGCCAACCAGCCCCGGGTGAAGGGCGGCGTGCTCTTTGTGGACAGCGCTGACAAGGCCACGCGCTTCATCACCCTCTGCGACGCCTTCGGGATCCCGCTGGTATTTCTGAGCGACGTTCCGGGCTTCATGATTGGCAGCGCCGTGGAGAAGCAGGGCATCATCCGCCATGGCGCGAAGATGATCAGTGCCATGGCCAGCTGCAGCACGCCGCGCATCTGCGTGGTGGTGCGCAAGGCCTACGGTGCGGGTCTCTATGCCATGAGCGGGCCGGGTTTCGATCCGGACGCCACCCTGGCGCTGCCCACGGCCAGCATCGCCGTCATGGGTGCCGAAGCCGCCGTGAACGCCGTCTTCGCCAACAAGATCGCCGAGAAGCCGGAAGAAGAGCGCGTCGCTTATATCCAGCAGCTGCGTGACGAATACAACGAGGACATCAACCTGAAGAAGCTGGGCGCCGACCTGCACGTGGATGCCATCGTGGATCCCACCGATCTCCGTCATGAACTCATCACCCGGCTGGCCCGGGCCCGCCGCCGGGACCTCTGGCCGGTCAAGCGCCGGGCCGTCACCCCGGTCTGAGCCTTCGCTGAACCTTTGCGCTACGCTTCCTGGCCGCAGCCCTGGGGCCGGGCACGACCCTTCCGAACGAGCAGTTCGAACGCCTCGACCGGAACCGGTCGGCTGAAGAAATAGCCCTGGAAGGCATGACATCCGATGTGGGCCAGGAAGTCTCTCTGCGCAGCCGTCTCTACGCCTTCGGCAAGGACGCCCAAGCCGAGGCTCTCGGCGAGCGCCACGATGGTGCGGGCGATGGCGGCATCATTGGGGTCGCTCAACACATCCCGGACGAAGGACTGGTCGATCTTCAGCAGATCGAACGGCATGCGTTTCAAGTAGGACAGGGAGGAATAGCCCGTTCCGAAATCATCCAGCGCAAAGCCGACGCCCCTGGCCTTCAGGGCGGCCATCTTCTGGGCGACCTCTTCGGGGTTTTCGACCAGCAGGCCCTCGGTCAACTCGAGTTTCAGCCGCTCCGGGTTCGCACCGGTGCGTCCGATCACCTCGATCACCTGGTCCACGAAGTCGGCCTGCCGGAATTGGTGAGGGCTGACATTCACGGCGATCATCAGATGGGCCATCGTGGGGTCTTCTGCCCACTGGGCCAACTGAGCGCAGGCTGTCTGCATGACCCATTGGCCCAAGGGCAGGATCAGGCCTGTCTCCTCGGCCAGGGGGATGAACTCGGCAGGAGAGACGGTTCCCTTGCCGGGGTGCTGCCACCGCACCAGAACCTCTGCGCCCGTCAGTTCCCCGTTCTCCAGGACCTGGGCCTGGTAATGCAGGAAGAACTGCTGCTGTTCGATGGCTTCGCGCAGGCCCTTCTCCAGGGCGACGCGGTTGATCACGGCGCTTTCCATGTCGGGGTCGAAGAACCGCAAGGCGTTACGCCCGGATTCCTTCGCGCGGTACATGGCCAGGTCAGCCTGCTTCATGAGGTCATCAATGGTGGTGTCCTTGCCCATGAACAGGGTGGCTCCCACGCTTGCCGTACTCTTATAGGGAAGTCTGTCCAGTTGGTAACCCGTGTTGAGCGTTTCGACGATCTTCTCCCCGACCAGCTCCGTCGCCCTGGCGGCTTCCCCCAGGGTCGGGCTCAGGCCGGGCAGGACCACCACGAACTCGTCACCCCCCAGCCGCGCGACGGTGTCGCCTTCCCGGATGCAGGCCGTCAGTCGCTGGGCGACCTGTTTCAAGAGCAGGTCGCCCTTGTCGTGGCCCAGCGTGTCATTGAGCGTCTTGAAGTGGTCGAGGTCGATGAACAGCAGGGCGCCGTGGCCTTCATTCCGGGCGGAGGCTGTCATGGCCTGTTTCAGGCGGTCCATCAGGAGGGTCCGGTTGGGCAATCCCGTCAATTGATCGAAAAAGGCCAACTCCTGGATTTTCTCTTCGGCCCTTTTTCGCTCCGTGATGTCGAGGTGGGTGCCGATGTAGTGGGTGACGGCGCCATCGTCCCCTCGTACGGCGGAGATGGTGAGCCACTTGGGATACTCTGTGCCGTTTTTGCGCCGGTCCCACACCTCGCCCTGCCATCCGCCCGTCTGATGGATGGAGTCCCACATCTCCTGGTAGAAGGCGTGACTGTGGCGGCCCGATCTGAACAGGCGCGGTGTCTTCCCCACGGCCTCTTCCGCAGTGTAGCCGGTGATTTCCGTGAAGGCCTGGTTCACCCGAAGGATGGTTTCATGGGCATCCGTGACGATCATGGCCTCCCTGGAATCAAAGGCGGTCGCTGCGATCTTTAGATCTGTCTCGATCCGTTTGCGGGTGGTGATGTCTTCGGCGATGGACCAGATGGAAGACTGACCATCCGGCAGCTTCATCAGCATGCCGTTGAGCCGGATGGAAACGAGGCGCCCATCCTTGCGCACGTATTCCTTTTCGTAGGGACCATAGCGTCCGGTGCGCTCCAGGGATTCCAATTGCTGGGCTTCGCCGGCCTCGTAGGGTCCGGGGGTCAAGGTCCAGGAGTCGAGGCGGGTGAGCTCCTCCGCGGAGTAGCCGCTCATGGCCAGGAAGGCGTTGTTGAATTCCAGGAAGTGACCCTGCATATCCGTCAGCGCGATGCCCAGCGGTGACATCTCGTACAGCCCCCGGAGCCTCGCCTCCCGGTCGCGGAGGCGGTCCTCCATCTTCAGCCGCTCGGCCTGCAGGGCCGTGATCAGGAGACCCGTCAGGACCAGGGCGGTCATGTAGCTCCACAGGATCAATTGACTGAGCTGGGGATTGAGGAAGCGGGAGAGTCCATGACCCATGAGAACGGCCCACGCTGCCGCGAGGGAGAAGCCCAGCCCGGCCAAGGTCGTACCGGTCCTCCCGAAGCGCAGGCCAGCCCAGGTAAGCAAGGGAAGGGTCAGCAGAGCGATGGGCAGGGATCGGCCTGCCTGCGAAGGAGGATGGATGAAGGCCAGCCACACGACCACGGAGGCGATCAGGAGCCAGAGGACGTATTCCCTCCGGACTTGCCTCAGCCGATCGAGGTTTTTCTGGCTGAGGGATAAGAGGAGCGGGGCGGCCAGGAACACCCCCACCGTGTCTCCCATCCACCAGGAGAGCCAGGCGGGCCCGGCGGCCTTCAGCGGCATCGATCCCGCCAGGGAGAGGCTCGCGATGCCGAACGTGGCCGACACGGTCATGCCTAGGGCGGCCCCGATGATGAACGAACCGACATCCTTCTGCCTCGAGAAGGAGCTGTCGAATTGGACCCGGGTGAGGTAGATCAGGCTGAGGATCGGTGCGAGGGTGTTGCCCACCGCGATGGCAGCGGCGAGGTACCAGGTCGAACCGATGGCGAGGTTGACCAGAAAGGCCCCCAGGGCGATGCCGGGCCAGACCCCCCGGCCCCATCGGAGGACCGCGGCCACCGCGATGCCCGTTGGAAGCCAGATGAGGGTGATGTGCGATCCCGCGTAAGGCGTCTTCAGGCCCAGCCACCCCGTCGCAAAGTAGGCCAGGGCGAGAAGGCCTTGCCGGTAGAGCATCGAGGTTCTGGGATTCGCTTGTTCCATGTGCACAGGGGGATCAGGGCGGGACATTCGGAGGCCAGGAATGTCCATACCCTCGGCTTTCAGGGTAGGGACCGGGATGGACTGGGGGAGCCGGTAGGGCATCCCTTCGGGGGTCTCCCCCTTTTCGGCATGGGGGCGGTACTGTTGACTCTGGTACCTGGCCCGCCGGCGGGACCTCTGGCCCATCAAGCGCCGGGCCGTCAGCCCGGTCTGACGCGGAAAAGGGACCTCCGGATGCCACCGTCCTGGCGCATAATGGCCCCATCCCGCCCTTATCCTGTCCTGGAGGAACCATGCGTGCCCTGAACTCCATCCCTGTGATCCTGGCGATGGTCCTGCTCGGATGCGGCATCAGCGAGATCAGCATCTCCATCGCGCCCCGAGAGGCGGCGGTGAACGCCAATGGCCAGTTCCAGTTTTCCGCCAGCGTGGAGAATGCCGGGAACAAGGCCGTGACCTGGACCACGACCGGTGGCACCGTGACCACCACAGGTCTGTTCACGGCGCCGGAACTGGCGGGCACCTGCTATGTGACCGCCGTCAGCCAGGCCGATCCGGCGAAGACCGCCACCGCCACCGTGACCGTCGTGGCCCCCGTGGTCGTCACGCCCAACGAAGCCAGCATCGAGCCGGGCGCCACCCAGACCTTCACGGCCGTGGTCGCCGCCACCGGGGACACCAATGTGACCTGGTCCATCCAGGAGGGTGCCGCTGGCGGCACCATCACCGCCGCGGGCGTCTACACGGCCCCGGCCGCAAGTGGAGCCTATCGCGTGATCGCCACCAGCGTGGCCGATCCCACCCTGTCCGGCATCGCCATCGTGACCGTGGCCCCGGCCATCTGATCGGCGAGGCGTTCCAGCAGCTGAGCCACCCCTTCCTGGAGGCAGGCATGTTCCGTCGCGTGGACGATTTCAAGAGCATCTGGCAGCAGGAGGCCGACAAGACCCTGGCGGTCTTCGCGGCCATTCCCGATGCGGCGGCCCACCAGGCCGTGGACGCCCAGCACCGCGACCTGCGGCGCATGGCCTGGCACCTGGTGGAAACGGTGTTGGAACTGCCCCAGAACCTGGGTCTCAAGGTGAAGGGGCCCGTGGATCTGGGTCCTGATGGCTTCATCGCCACCCCGCCGCCACCCACCCTGGCCGAGATCGCAGACACCTACCGCACCGTGAGCGATTCGCTGCTGGATCACATCGGATCCTGGAGCAACACCGAGTTGGGTCGGAACTTCACCCTCTACGGCGAAACCTGGACCGGGGCCTTCGCGCTTTATGTTCTCGTCAGCCACCAGACCCACCACCGTGGCCAGATGACCGTCCTCATGCGCCAGGCCGGCCTGCACGTGCCCAGCACCTACGGCCCGACTAAGGAAGGCTGGGCGGAGTTCGGACTGGAAGCGCCGAAGGTCTGACGCCATCCCTGTGGATAGTTGCCTGGGTGCCTTCCCGGAAGGGCTCGATCAGAACCGGAACACCACTGCGCCCTGCAGCAGGGTGCTGTCGTAGGTCCGATTGATGCTGCTCACGAGCACCCGCGCTTCGGCCCCGAGGTTTCGCGTGAATTGCCAGCCGCCCCCGGCGGTGACACCCAGCTTGGTGGTGTGTGATCGGACGGAACCCAGGGCGGATTCCTGTTCCGTGAACCAGCGCACGGCACCGAGGCCGCCAAGGAGGTAGGGACCCTGGTCCCGGTTGTCGAAGTGGTACAGATGATCGAAAGCCAGGTTGTAGTGGCTCACCTGGGTTCGAACACCGTTCACGGCAGGGCCCTGGCCCCACACGTTCCAGTCGAGACGAGTGCGGCTGGTGTGCTGCAAACCCCTGCGGTGCAGCCCATGGATGCCCAGGCCGAAACCCTGTTTTCCATCCATCGCCGTCTTCAGATCCTGGGTGGGCTGGTTCAGGGTCAGTTGGGCCTGGACATCGAAGTGGCCCGCAGAAAGGGGCAGGCCGAGGACAAGGGCGCTGAGCGCCGTGGGTCGAATGCGCATGTTGTCTCCTGGAGGAAAGGTCGGACGGGAGGGATATGCCAGGGCTGTGCCAGCGGTTTAGGGGCTCAGGTTCCCGGAACGAGGACGGTGGATCGACCCCGGTCCATCTCCATGTTGCAGACCTGCATCGAACGGTCTCCACAGGGGGTCGATCTGCAACACGTTCCGTCGAAGGGTCCGTCCTTCGTCTCGTTTCAGCGTTCCAGGAGGAACGTCACCGGCCCATCGTTGATCAGCTCGACTTCCATGTGCTCCTGGAAGAAGCCGGCCTTCACACGGGGATACTGGGCCTTCAAGAGCTCGAGGAACCGCCGGAAGAGCACGCGGGCCGCCTCGGGGTTCATGGCGCGGTCGAAGGAGGGACGCCGGCCCTTGGTGATGCTCCCGGCAAGAGTGAACTGGCTGACGGCCAGAATTTCGCCACCGGCCTCCTGCAGACCGAGGTTCATCTTTCCGGCCCCGTCCTCGAAGATGCGCAGCGAGGCGATCTTGGACGCGGCCCAGGCGCAGGTCTCCTCCGTATCTTCCTGCTCAAGGCCCACCAGCACGAGCAGGCCGGGGCCGATGGCGGCTTCGAGTTCTCCGCACCGTACCGAGGCGCTTTTGACACGTTGGATGACGGCCTTCATGGGACAGGTCCCCCCCTTCGACTGTGCCATGCCACGCAGAAAAGGTCGCGTCCGGATGGCTTCGCGAAGGGCGAAGGGGGCTCAAGGGAATCAAGTCGGCATGATTCGACCTTTTTGTTTAAGGGACCAACGGGACTAAAATGCTGAATGCCCCAGGGTCATGGGTGTGAATGACGATCGGTCGGTGGCGCGATCAAACTGTAAAGGCGGACGAGTGGAACCAGAACGGGTGTGGTGGTCGAGTTATCCAGAGGGCGTGGGGCGCGAGGCCCAGCCCTTTCCCTTCGACAATCTGGGCCAACTGGTGCGAGCCGCAGCCAAGCGCTATGGCGACAAGAAGGCTGAGACGCTCGTCCTTCCCAACGGCATGGAGGCCTCCCTCAGCTTCAAGGAGATCGATCGCCTCTCGGACGACTTCGCGTCCTACCTCCAGCATGGTCTCCGCCTCCAGGCGGGCGCCCGGGTGGCGATCCTGCTGCCCAACGCTTTGGCCTACCCCATCTGCGCCTTCGGGGTGCTCAAGGCTGGGTGCGTCGTCGTCAATACCAATCCGCTCTACACGCCCCGCGAATTGGAGCTTCAGCTCCAGGACAGCGGTGCGGAGGTGCTGGTGGTGCTTGACCACTTCGGCGACAAGGTGGCTTCCGTCGTTCCCAGGACCCCTGTGAAGACCATCGTGGTCACAAGCATCGCGGATTTCTTCCCCCTCATGACGCGGGCCCTCATCCAGACCAAGCTGAGGCTCACGGGCAAGATTCCTCCCATGGGCCTGCCCTTCACGCGCCTTCCCCTGGCGCTGCGCCAGGGCGCGCTGTACCTGGCCAAGGAACACATCCTTCCCGATGCAGTGAAGCAGGCGAGCCCCACGCGCGATAGCCTGGCGCTGCTCCAGTACACGGGCGGCACCACCGGGCTCAGCAAGGGCGCCATGCTGAGCCATGGCAACCTGCTGGCCAACCTGGAACAGATCGCCGAGATCACGCAGTTCTATCTCACCTATGGCGAAGAGACCGTGCTGACGGTGCTGCCGATGTACCACGTGATCGCCTTCACGATCAACCTGCTCTTCGGTTTCCATACCGGCAGTCACAGCATCCTGGTGCCCAATCCCAGGCCCCTCATGAGCCTTCGCCCGGCCTTCAAGAACCATGACATCACCTGGATGACGGCGGTGAACACGCTGCTCAAGGCCCTCCCAAATGAGACCTGGTTCGAGCCCCAGATGACCCGGAAAATGCTGGGTGTCTTCGCGGGCGGCATGCAGACCCATCCGGCCGTCCTTCAACACTGGGAGGCCTTCACAGGCTGCCTGGTGATCGAGGGCTTCGGGCTCAGCGAGACCAGCCCGCTCGTCACCTACAACGCCGCCGTTCGCCACGGGGATCGCCTGCGGCGCACCCTGAAACAGGTGGGTGGCGTGGGGCTGCCCCTTCCCGGCACGGATGTCCGCATCGTCGACGACGAGGGAAAACCCGTTCGGCCTGGCGAGCACGGCGAGATCGTGGTGCGTGGTCCCCAGGTCATGCGGGGGTATTGGAACCAGCCCGAGGAAACCGCACGGACGATCCGTGAGGGTTGGCTGCATACGGGCGATATCGGCAGTTTCGATGCCGAGGGCTACCTGGAGATCACCGACCGCAAGAAGGACATGATCATCGTCAGCGGCTTCAACGTCTTCCCCAACGAGGTGGAGGCCTGCATCGCCTTGCATCCAGATGTGGCGGACGTCGCCGTGGTGGGCATTCCCAGCGAGGACACAGGCGAGGCCGTGCGCGCCTTCGTCGTGTCCCGCAAGGACATCACGGTCGAGGAGATCCGGGCCCATTGCCGCAGCCTTCTGGTGAACTACAAGGTGCCGACCAGCTTCAGTTTCCTGGCCGAGATTCCCAAGAACGCCGTGGGCAAGGCACTGCGGCGGGAACTGCGGGCGACCGCGGGCGCCCAGGGCTGATACCAACCGGCCAGCCTGAACGCCTTCCGTTTCAGCCCAGCTTCCGCCGGATCTTCCTCGCCAGTTCCCGCGCTTCGGGATGCCCGAACCCGGCCGCGGCCACGCCGTAAACCGCGGCGCTCAGGGCCACCAGGGGCAAGAGGCGCAGGGCCAGGGCCATGCGGGTGAAGGTGTGTGGTGCGTCCAGCGTGAGGTACCGTGAGCCCCCCCAGGCCAGCAGGCCCATGAGGATGCAGGCGGCGAGGGCGCGGGCGGTGGCGTTCAGGAGGGGCCCGAGGTCCAGGCCGGGCAGGCGGGGTCGGAGGCGCAGCAGCACACCCACCAGGCCCGCGAGGCTGGCAAGGCCGTTGGCCAGGGCCAGGCCGCCGGTGCCGAGGGGCTTGAGCAGGGCGAGGCTGAGGGCCACGTTCAGCAGCAAGGTGCCGCCCGCCAGGGCCGCGGGGCCGCGGTAATCCTTGAGGGCATAGAGGGCCTGGTTGCCTAGGCGCTGGGCCGCCACGAAGACCAGGCCCACGGATTGGAAGACCAGCGTGAGGGCGGTCCAGTCCGCGGCGGCGGGATCATAGGCCCCGGTGCGGAAGAGCAGGGCGCAGATGGGCCGCGCCAGTACGGCGAGGCCCACGGAGGCCGGCAGCACCAGCAGGGCCGAGGCTGAGATGGATTGCATGAGGCTGCGGTTCATCCCGGGCCAGTCCTGGGCGCCCGCCTGCCGGGAAAGAGTGGGCAGTCCGGCGGTGGCGAGGCTCATGGCGAAGAGGCCCATCACCATTTCCGCCATCATGCCGCTGTTGAGAAGGACGATCTGGGCACCGTTGGGCAGGCTCGAAGCCAGCATGCTGCTGATGAGGGCGTTGATGGGGTAGATGCCCGCCGCCAGCAGGCCTGGCCCCATGCGTTGGAGGGTCTTCCGGACCCAGGGATCCCGTAGATGCAGGCCGAAGGCGAGGCCGAAGCCTTCGTTTCGAACGGCGGGAAGCACCACCAGCAGCTGGAGCACGCCCCCTGCCAGCACGGCACAGGCACACACGACCGCCACCGTTTCCAACGGAACGGTACCCTTGAGCGCCAGCAGGCGCAGCGTGGTCCACCCGAAGGCGATGAAGGCCAGGTTCCAGAACACGGAGACGGAAGCCGCCAGGGCGAAGCGGTGGCGGAGGTTGAGCAGGCCCGTGAAACCTGCGGTGAGGCTCACCAGGGCCAGGTAGGGGAACATGATGCGGCCCAGCTTCGCGGTGAGTTCCCCCTGGGCTTCGGGTCGCCACAGCGTGAGCAGGCTCGCCAGGGGACCCATGAGTAGCAGCACCACGGCCACGCCTAGCAGCAGGAGGGCCAGCAGGGTGCCCAGGAAACGGGCGGCCACGGCCTTCACGGCGGCCTCGCCCTCGGCGGCTTCGGCCTCGGCCAAGGTCGGCAGGAAGGCGGCGGTCATGGTGCCTTCGGCGGTGAAACGGCGCAGCAGGTTGGGCAGCCGGAAGGCCAAGGCGTACGCGTCCGCCGCCGCGCCGGCGCCCAGCACATGGCTGAGGAAGAAAGTCTGGGCCACCCCAGTGAGACGGCTCAGCAGCGTCATGAAGGACACCACCGCGGCCGAGCGCAGCAGGCCGGGTGGGCGGCGCGACTCGTTCATGCCTTGAAGAGCAGGTAGAGGCCTACGGCCACATTGCCCACACCTGACAGCGCGTAGAGGGTGCGGCGGAAGCGGAGCTGGGTGCCGAACTTCCCGGCCAGCCAACCGGAGAGGGCGCTCAGCAGGGTGAACATGGCGGTGATTCCGAGCCCGAAGAGCAGCAGGGCCTCGATGAACTGGAGTTGCCCGCTGATGCCCGTGTTGCGCATGAGCGTGGTGAAGCCGCGCACGCCGCCCAGGCCGAAGAAGGCTCCCATCCAGGCGGCCGTGTGATGGAAGGTGTGGGAGACGGGGCTGCTGGGGGAATGCTTCGGCGCTGGCTGCACCGCTGGCGGGAAGGGCATCAGGGCGGATCGGCGGAGCACCTTCTGGGAGGGCCGTGGCTTCCCTGCCCGGGGCATCCGGGTCTTCACGGCGGCATGGGTGTGCGGGTGGGGGTGGTCATGTTCCAAGGGGCCATGCCGGTGCACGTGGTGGTGGATGGCGATGCGGCGCAGGCCCAGCGCGGCGGCTAGGTTCCACAAGCCCAGGCACAGCACCAGGGTCCAGGCCAGGCGGTCCATCCACAGGAAGAAACCATCGCCCAGCAGGGTCTTGCCGAGGACCGTGGCCAGCACGGCCAGGATCGCCACCGCCAGCATATGCGACAGGCCGAACGCCAGTCCCACCTTCCAGGCACCTCGGCGATCGCCGGAGAGCGATACCCCTGTCACCACGGCCACATGGTCGGGCTCAACGGCGTGCAGCACGCCCAGGTAGAGGGGTAAGAGCATGGAATGAGGTTACGGGAAAAAGCTGGAGCCGCCTGCCGGAATCGAACCGGCGACCTCCAGATTACAAAGCTGGAGCTCTACCAACTGAGCTAAGGCGGCACAGGGTCCAGTCTATCTGATCAGGCCCTACCTTGGATCCCCGGCTGGATCTCGCTTCAGCTCTTCCATGAAGGTCTCCATCCACTTGGTGGAGAAGGTACCGGCGATGAAATCGGGATGATCCATGATGCGGCGGTGCAGGGGAGCGGTGGTCTTGATGCCCTCGATCACGAGCGTATCCAGGGCGCGGCGCATGCGGGCGATGGCTTCCGGACGGTTGGCGCCGTAGGCGATGAGCTTGGCCACCATGGAGTCGTAGTGGGGGGGAATGACGGCGTCCTGGTGCATGGCGGTATCCACGCGGATGCCGGGACCGCCGGGGAAGTGCAGGGCGGTGATGCGGCCAGGGCTCGGGGTGAACTTGAAGGGGTCCTCCGCGTTGATGCGGCACTCGATGGCGTGGCCCCTCTGGATCACATCCTCCTGGGTGAAGCTGAGCTTCTGTCCGGCGGCAATGCGGAGCTGCTCTTTCACGATGTCGATGCCCGTGACCAGCTCCGTGACAGGATGTTCCACCTGAACGCGGGTGTTCATCTCCATGAAGAAGAAGTCGCCGCGCTTGTCGAGCAGGAACTCGATGGTGCCTGCGTTGTAGTAGCCGACGGACTTCGCTGCGCGGACGGCCATATCGCAGATGCGCTGGCGCAAGGCGGGCTCAAGCACGGCGCTGGGGCTTTCCTCGATGAGCTTCTGGTGGCGGCGCTGGATGGAACACTCGCGTTCGCCCAGGTGCACCACGTTGCCGAAGAGGTCGCCCATGATCTGGACCTCGATGTGGCGCGGCTCCAGGAGGTACTTCTCCATGTAGACGCTGTCGTCGCCGAAGGCGCCCTTCGCTTCGCTGCGGGCGGTGTTGTAGAGGTCGGGCAGTTCCTCGGGGTTGTTGACGATGCGCATGCCGCGCCCGCCACCTCCGGCACTGGCCTTGACGATGACGGGATAGCCGATCTGCTCGGCCACCACGAGAGCCTCTTCGACGGTCTCGATGATGCCCTCGCTGCCAGGCATGAGGGGGACGCCCGCTTCAAGCATGGTGGCTTTGGCCTGGGCCTTGTTGCCCATCTTGCGGATGATCTCGGCGCTGGGGCCGATGAAGGTGATGCCGCAGGCCTGGCAGACTTCCACGAAGTGCGCATTTTCGCTGAGGAAGCCGTAGCCGGGATGGATGGCCTCGGCACCGGTGACTTCGGCGGCGGCGATCACCTGGGGGATGTTCAGGTAGGACTTGGACGAGGGCGGCGGGCCGATGCAGACTTCCTCGTCCGCGAAGCGCACATGCAGGGCGTTGCGGTCGGCTTCGGAATAGACCGCCACGGTCTGGATGCCCATTTCCTTACAGGCCAGGATCACGCGGAGGGCGATTTCACCCCGGTTGGCGATGAGCACCTTCTTGAAGGGCGGCGTATCGATCGGAATCGCCGCCGGAGCGGGTGACACCTTGCGTTTGATGGCTGCGCCCATGGCCTATCCGATTCTCACGGCGAACAGACGCTCGCCGTATTCCACGGGCGTGCCGTTCTCCACCAGCACCTTCACGACTTCACCCGCCGCGTCGCTCTCGATCTCATTCATGAGCTTCATGGCCTCGACGATGCACAGCGTTTGGCCTGGTTTCACGAAATCACCGGCGGAGACGAAGGGCGCGGCACTGGGGTTGGAAGCCCGGTAGAAGGTGCCGACGATGGGGCTGGTGACGTAATGTATGCCAGGCTCATCCACCGGCAAGGTCGGCTGGATGGCGGCCGCCGGGAGCTGGAAGGTGTGCGCCATGGGGGCCGCGGAGGTCGCTCCCGCGGGGGCCGCCATGGAGGCCTGGAAGGCAGGGGCTGGACCGTCCTTGCGGATTCGGAACCGCATATCACCGGCCTCGAATTCGAATTCCTGGAAGGGCTCACGGCCGACCAGGGCGATCAGGGCCTTGATCTCCTCCAGGCCGATGGTCTGGACGGCGGCCTTGGAAGGGAGGGAGGCAAGGGCCTTGGGGGCGGTTTTGGCGGCGGCAATGGTGGGCTTGGGGCTGGCCTGGGTCTTCTTCGTGGCAGGTGACATCTTACGGGAGGTGCTCATCAAGGCTCCAACGGTCTGGTCTGGTCAGGCTGGGGAAGGGAACGAGCATAGCAAACCAGCGGGTACCGGTCAGGTCAGGTTTCTTCGGTGGGCTCTGGCGTAGGGACCTTCTTTTTGGCTCTGGGGCCGGTTTCTTCTGGGCGGAATTCTTTGCGGGCAGCATCCAGAATGCCATTGAGGAATTGTGTGCCTTCCTGGTCGCTGAATTCCTTCACGATCTCGAGGGCCTCATTGATGACGATGGGGAAGGGGACTTCCTTCACGAACATGAGCTCGTACAGCCCGAGCCGGAGGAGGTTGCGATCCACGGCGGCCATGCGGTGGATCTTCCAGTGCTCAGCGTACTTGGTCAGCGCACTGTCGATCTCGTCCAGGTGGCCATGCACGCCGTCCACCAGCCGTCGAGCATAGTAGAAGGCATCTCGGTTCAGGTCCTGAATGGCGTAAAAGCCGGCGAACACCTGATCCGGCTGGTAGCCGGTCAGGTCCATCGCATACAGCATCTGGAGGGCGTACTCGCGCCCCCGGCGACGAACTCCCATCTACTTGCGCCCCTTCTTCCCGCCGAGCGTGTGGGCCAGATCCACCATCTCAAGCATGCTTTGAGCGGCCTCCCAGCCCTTGTTGCCCATCTTGGCGCCAGCGCGGTCGATGGCCTGCTCCACGCTGTCGGTGGTCAACACGCCAAAGGCGAGCGGCAGGCCCGAGTCGAGCGCCACCTGGGCGGCGCCCTTGGTGACCTCGGCGGCGATCAGGTCAAAGTGGGGCGTGCCGCCGCGGATCACGGTGCCCAGCACGATGATGCCCGCATAGCGGCCGCTCTGAGCCGCCAGCTTGGCCGCCTGGGGCAGCTCGAAGCTCCCCGGGACGCGGATGAGGTCCATCTGATCTTCCTGGCCGCCGTGGCGGAGGACGCAGTCCTTTGCGCCCTCGATGAGGCGCTCCACGATGAAGTCGTTCCAGCGCGAGGCCACCAGCGCGAAACGATCGCCGTCATGGACGCGAATGTGGCCCTCAAAGATCCCCATGGGAACCCCCCGAAAGGTGGTGTAAGAACGAAAAGGCTATCACAAAAGCAAATAATTGCCACAGATGAACACGGATGGGGGCCATGCCGATCTGTGCCCATCCCCTCGCCAACGCATGCGTTGGCGAGGATCATACGTCGCGTTCATCTGTGGCTGGAAAACTAGACTGTGACAGTGTCTGCCACTTCGCGGAAATCGGGAATCTGGTCGAAGTTCATGTAGCGGTAGATGTCGGCGGACTTCTTGCCGATGATGCTGACTTGTTCCATGTACTCGGCGACGGTGGGAATGCGGCCCAGCAGGGCGCTGATGGCGGCCAGTTCGGCCGATCCCAGGTAGACCTGGGTGTCGATGCCCAGCCGATTGGGGAAGTTGCGGGTGGAGGTGGACATGGCCGTGGCGCCCTTGCGGATCTGCGCCTGGTTGCCCATGCACAGCGAACAACCGGGCATCTCCAGGCGGGCGCCGGTGCGGCCGAGGATGCCGTAGTAGCCCTCCTGGGTGAGGACATACTCATCCATCTTGGTGGGCGGGGCGATCCAGAGGCGCGTCGGGATGTCGGTCTTGCCGTCCAGCAGTTTTCCGGCCGCGCGGAAGTGGCCGATGTTGGTCATGCAGGAGCCAATGAACACTTCGTCGATGACCTTGCCGGCCACCGCCGACAGGGGCTTGATGTCGTCCGGGTCGTTGGGACAGGCCAACAGTGGCTCTTTCACGTCGGCCAAATCGATCTCAATGATGGTGGCGTACTCGGCATCGGCATCAGGCGCCAGCAGCTCGGGCTTGGCAATCCAGGCCTGCATGGCCCGGATGCGGTTCTCCAGGGTCTCGCGGTGCTCGTAGCCGTTGGCGATCATCCACTTCATGAGCACGATGTTCGAGGTCATGTACTCGATGATCGGTTCCTTGTCCAAGCGCACGGTGCAGCCCGCAGCGGAGCGTTCAGCAGAGGCATCCGAGAGCTCGAAGGCCTGTTCCACCTTGAGCTTGGGCAGTCCCTCGATCTCGAGGATGCGGCCGCTGAAGATGTTCTTCTTGCCCTTCTTCTCCACGGTGAGGAGGCCCTGCTGGATGGCATAGTACGGAATCGCATTCACCAGATCACGAAGGGTGACGCCGGGCTGCAGCTCGCCCTTGAAGCGCACCAGCACCGATTCCGGCATGTCCAGGGGCATCACGCCCGTGGCAGCGGCGAAGGCCACCAGGCCGGAGCCTGCGGGGAAGGAGATGCCGATGGGGAAGCGGGTGTGGGAATCGCCGCCGGTGCCCACGGTGTCCGGCAGCAGCAGACGGTTCAGCCAGGAGTGGATGACGCCGTCCCCGACCTTCAGTGACACGCCGCCGCGGTTGGTGATGAAGGGCGGCAGCTCGCGGTGGGTCTTCACGTCCACGGGCTTGGGATAGGGGGCCGTATGGCAGAAGGACTGCATCACCATGTCGGCCGAGAACTGGAGGCAGGCGAGATCCTTCAGTTCGTCCCGGGTCATGGGGCCCGTGGTGTCCTGGGAGCCCACCGTGGTCATGTGGGGTTCGCAGTAGGTGCCGGGGCGGATGCCGGTCACACCGCAGGCCCGGCCCACCATCTTCTGAGCCAGGGAGTAGCCCTTGCCCGTGTCCTTGGGGATGGCGGGGAAGCGGAACACCGTGGAAGGCGGCAGGCCAAGCGCGGCGCGGGCCTTGGCGGTGAGGCCGCGGCCAACGATGAGGGGGATGCGGCCTCCAGCCCGGACCTCGTCGAAGATGACGTCGGACTTTACCTTGAACTCGGCGATGACCTGGCCGTTCTTCAGGGCCTTGCCCTCGTAGGGGCGCAGCTCGATGACGTCACCCATGTCCATGCCGTTGACATCCAGCTCGATGGGCAGGGCGCCGGCGTCTTCCATGGTGTTGTAGAAGATGGGCGCGATCTTGGCGCCCAGGCAGACGCCGCCGAACCGCTTGTTGGGCACGAAGGGGATGTCCTCGCCCGTGAACCAGAGCACCGAGTTGGTGGCGGACTTGCGGGAGGATCCGGTGCCCACCACGTCACCCACGTAGGCGATGAGATGGCCCTTGGCCTTGAGGGCCTCCAGCTGTTTGAGCGGGCCGACCTTGCCGGGGTCGTCGGGATTGATGCCGGGGCGAGCGTTCTTGAGCATGGCCACGGCGTGGAGCGGAATGTCGGGGCGGCTCCATGCGTCCGGGGCCGGGGACAGGTCATCGGTGTTGGTTTCGCCGGTCACCTTGAAGACCGTCAGGGTGAGACTCTGCGGCACTTCGGGACGGCTGGTGAACCATTCGGCCTCGGCCCAGGATTTCAACACGGCCTGGGCGAAAGCATTGCCCGCGTCGGCCTTGGCCTTCACGTCCGCGAAGGCGTCGAAGACCAGCAGGGTCTTCTTCAGACCCTCGGCGGCGATGGCGGCCACCTGGACCCCGTATTTGGCGTCATCCAGCAGGTCGATGAGGGGCTTGACGTTGAACCCGCCCAGCATCGTGCCCAGCAGTCCGGCGGCCTTCTCAGGCGGAACCAGGGCGACCTTTTCCTGCCCTTTGGCCACGCTGGCCAGGAAGGCCGCCTTCACCCGGGCGGCGTCGTCCACCCCGGCGGGCACGCGGTAGGTGAGGAGTTCCAGCAGGGCCTTCTCCTCGCCAGCGGGCGGATGGGCGAGCAGATCGGCGAGGTCGGAGGTCTGCGCCTCGGTGAGTGGAAGGGGCGGGATGCCCAGGGCGGCACGTTCGGCGACATGTTGGCGATAGGCTTGCAGCACGGTCAACCCCCCTGAGAGCGCCGCTGGGCGCGGTCCGAACCCTCATTCTACATCCCGGTCCGGTCCAGATGGAGGATGCGCATCCTGCAGTGGGGTGGGGACTTCCTGCGAGGGGAGAAGGCCAGCCCTGTCATCGGACTGGAACCCGACTCATCCCCCGGGGGTCCCGGGCCGATCCAGAGGGTGCCGCCCTGGGCGCGGCGTGAGGATGGCATGACGATCAAGCGGGTGCGAGTCGAAGATCTCAGGGCCGGGATGTATGTTCACGACCTGAACTGCGGGTGGTTGCAGCACGGGTTCCTTCGTCCCCAGTTCCTCATCAAGCACACGGGCCAGATCCAGAAGATGCGGGACCAGGGCATGAACGCGATCTACATCGACACGGACCGGGGCGAAGATGTCTCGGGAGCCCCGACCCAGGCGGAGGTTGAAAAGGGCTTGGCTCAGCAACTGAAGCATTCGGCCACAGGGGGTGCGGCTCTGGCCCCGGCACGGGTGTCCCAGAAGGAGGAGTCGGCCGCAGCGAAACGGGTTTTGGGGGAAGCCACGGATGTGATGGCGGGGCTGCTCCAGGATGTGCGCCTGGGAAAGCAGGTGGACATCGCCCAGGCAGGTCCGCTGGTGAAGGACATCAACGCCTCTGTGCTGAGGAACCCAGGCGCCCTGCTCAGCCTCTGCCGGATCAAGGAGGCTGATACCTACACCTTTCAGCATTCCGTGAGCATCTGCGCCCTGCTGGTGTCTTTCACGCACGCCATGGGCATGGACTCGGCCACGGTGCATGAGGCTGGACTCGGTGGCCTGCTCCATGATGTGGGCAAGATGAAGGTGCCCTCCGAGATCCTGAACAAGCCGGGCCGGCTCACGGAAGAGGAATTCAACGTGATGAAGTCACACGCCTCGTGGAGCCAGGAGCTGCTCAGTGGGGTGCCGGGCATCTCCGAGATGGTCATCCAGATCGCGGGGGAGCATCACGAGAAAATGGGTGGCGGTGGCTATCCCCGGGGCATCGCCGGTCCGGAGATTTCACAGATCGGGCGGATGGCCGCCATCGTGGATGTCTACGATGCCCTCACGTCGAACCGGGTCTACCACAAGGGCATGGAGCCCTCGGAAGTGCTTAAAAAGCTGCTGGAGTGGAGCGGATCCCACCTGGATGGTGAGCTGGTGCAGCAGTTCATTCGCACCCTCGGCATCTATCCCGTGGGGTCGCTGGTGCGCCTGTCGGGGGACCGCCTGGCTGTCGTCGTAGAGCAGGGCGAGGATCTGCTGCGGCCCACTGTGCGCGTGGTGTTCGACGCCAGCCGCAAAATCCGCCTCCATCCCCGCGACCTGGACCTGGCCCAGAGCACCGAGCAGATCGTGGACTACGAGAACCCCGCAGAGTGGGGGCTGGACACAGCTTCGTTCCTCTAGTATCCCGCCGCCTGACCATCCTTCCGTGATTCGGATGCTCCGAAGTAGACCTTCTGCTTGGGGTCCCAGCGGATGGCCTGGTAGCCGCCATAGCCGCCGAACAGCCAGCCCACGCCGTGGCCGTAATTCATCAGTTCCCGCACTGTTTCATAGGGGAAGCCGCTCTCCAGCTGGATGGTGCCAGGCAGTTTGCCCTTCTCGCCCGTGGGCTCCGGGGAGCCGTCGTGGCTCATGCGGGGCGCGTCCCCGGCCTCCTGGGCGTTCATGGCGAAGTCGACCATGTTCATGACGATCTGCGCGTGGCCGATGGGCTGGAATTCGCCACCCATGACGCCGTAGCTGAGGAAGGGCTGGCCGTCCTTGGTGATGAAGCCCGGGATGATGGTGTGGAAGGGGCGCTTGCCCGGGGCATAGCTGTTGGCATTCCCCTCTTCGAGGTTGAACAGCTCCCCCCGGTCCTGGAGGCAGAAGCCCAGGTCGCCGGGTGTCATGCCGCTGCCCATGCCCCGGTAGTTGCTCTGGATGAGGCTCACCATGTTGCCGTCCCCATCGGCGGTGGTGAGGTAGATGGTGTCGCCTTCCTTCAGCGGTGGATGCCCAGCCTCCAGGCGGCGCGAAGCGCGGTTCTCATCGATAAGGGCCCGGCGCTGGGCCGCGTAGTCCTTGGACAGCAGCCAGGTGAGGGGCACCTTCATGAAGGCGGCATCGGCGTAGAACTTGGCCCGATCCTCGAAGGCCAGCTTCTTGGCTTCGGTGAAGAGGTGGACGTGGCGGGGGCTTCCGAAGGGGATCTTGGAGAAATCGTAGCCCTCAAGAATGTTCAGCATCTGGAGCGCTGCGATGCCCTGGCCGTTGGGCGGGAGCTCCCACACATCGTAGCCGCGGTAGTTCACGCTGACGGGCTCCACCCAGTCCGAGCGATGGGCGGCCAGGTCCTCGTAGCTGAGGAAGCCGCCCTGGGTCTTCATGTAGGCGTCGATCTTGCGGGCGATCTCGCCCTTGTAGAAGGCGTCGCGGCCGTCCTTGGCGAGGAGCTCCAGCGTTTTCGCCAGCCGGGGATTGCGGAAGATCTCGCCGTTCTTGGGTGCGCGCTTGCCGTCCACGGTGAAGGTGTCGAGAAATCCGGGGAACTTGCCCAGGACTGGCACGCTGCGGCCCCAGTAATAGGCGATGAGTTCCGAGACAGGGAAGCCGTCCTTCGCATAGCGGATGGCTGGTGCCAGGACCTGGGCCATGGGCAGGTTGCCGAACTTCTTGTGCAACTCGAACCAGCCGTCCACGCAGCCCGGCACGCTCACGGGCAGGGGGCCATGGGGTGGGATGTGCTTCAATCCCAGCTTCCTGAAATGGTCCAGGGTGAGTGCTTTCGGCGAACGGCCACTGGCGTTGAGGCCGTGCAGCTTCTTCGTCTTCGCATCCCAGACGATGGCGTACAGGTCGCCCCCCATGCCGCTGCCCGTGGGCTCCATAAGGCCCAGGGCCGCATCCGCCGCGATGGCGGCATCGACGGCGGAGCCACCCTGCTTCAGGACATCCAGCGCAATCTGCGTGACCAGGGCCTGGCTCGTGCAGGCCATGCCGTGCTGGGCCGCCACCTCGGAGCGGGTGGCGAAGGCCCGGCCCGTGACGCGATCGCCGGATTGCAGCGACAGGGCAGCGAGAGACAGGGCGAGGCATGCCAGGGAAACGCGCATGGAACCTCCAAGGGGGTGGCCTCTATGAAACCACGGTTGCCTCGCAAGTTGAGGCTTCAATTCTGTCGGCCGAGCCCCATCCTGAATGTGAGGTGCCCCATGCCCTTCGACGCTGCCGCCCGTGACGTCCTTCTCCGCCGCTATGCGGAGGGCCCAGCCCTCCTGCGCCTGGCCTGGGAGGCCATCCCCGCCGAGGCCCGGACCTGGCGGCCGGGCGCGGGCCGCTGGAGCGCCCATGAGGTGGTTGTCCACTGCGCGGATTCGGAGACCTACGCGGCCATCCGCATCCGGCTCCTGCTGGCCGAGGCTGAGCCCCTCATCGTGGGCTACGACGAGAACGTCTGGGCCCGTCGCTTCGACTACCACGCCTCGGATCCGGAGCAGGCCCTCCACCTGGTGGAGGTGGTCCGTGCCCACACCCTGGCAACGCTGTCGAGGCTCCCTGAGGAGGCCTGGGGCCGCAGGGGCCGCCACACGCACAGTGGCCCCGACGGCACCGATGACTGGCTGCGAAGCTACGGGGAGCATCTGGAGATCCATGCGGCGCAGATTCGGCGCAACCTGGCGGCCTGGCATATCCGGTAGGCCGGCAGATGGATCGGCGAGGTCAGGGCTAGAATGATCGCCTTCCCATCCAGGAGCTCCCATGCCCCTTGTTCGCATCTCCCACCCCGCTGGCATGACCGAAGCCCATCGGCAGGCCCTCTCCGATGGGGTGCAGGAGGCCATGGAAAGCACGATCCAGGTACCCCCGAACGACCGTTTCCACATCCTCACTGAGCACGCCTCCGGCCTGATCTTTGACGCGCACTACCTGGGTATCGAGCGGTCACTGGCATGGGTGGCTGTGCAGATTACTCTGCGGAAGGGACGCACCGTGGAGATGAAACAGGCCCTCTATCGCCGAATCGTGGAGAATCTGGCGACCGATCCCGGCCTTCGTCCGGAGGACGTGATGATCTGCCTCGTGGAGAACGATCTGGCCGACTGGTCCTTTGGAAAGGGTGAAGCCCCGTATGTCCGCTGAGCTGAACCTGGCGGCGTACCTCCGGCGCATCGGACTTGAAACCGCCCCCGCGGCGGATCTGCCTGGGTTCAGGGCACTGCATCTGGCCCATGCCACGACGATTCCTTTCGAGAACCTCGACATCCAGATGGGCCTGCCCATTCGCCTGGACCTGACCGCGCTCCAGGACAAGCTGGTGCAACGACGGCGCGGCGGCTACTGCTTCGAGCACAACACGCTGTTCCTCGCGGTGCTGAGGGCTGTCGGGTTCAACGCCTTCCCCTGCGAGGCCCGGGTCAGGTTAGGTGCCTCGGAGGTGCTTCCCCGCACGCACATGCTGCTGCTGGTCCAGGTGGAGGGGGCGCTTTGGCTCAGCGATGTGGGATTCGGCGGCCGGGGTCTGCTGCATCCCGTCCCCGTGGACGGTGGGACCCATCGCCAGTTCCTGGACACCTTTCGGGTGGTGGAGGAGGGCCACCTTCGCGTCCTTCAATCCTTTTCCATGGGTGCCTGGGAGGACCTTTATGCCTTCGTGCCCGAGTCACGGTTTCCCATCGATTTCGAGATGGCCAACCACTACACCGGCACCCACCCGGAGTCGCGGTTCATCAGGACCCTCACGGCCCAGCTGCCGGGCCCGGAAGTGCGCCGCATCCTCCGCAACCGGGCCTATGCGGAACTGCGCGGTGACCACGTGGAGGGCCGCGAGCTGGCGCCGGAGGAGGTGATCCCCATGCTTCGCGAGGCCTTTGGGATCGAGGTCCCGGAAGGAGCGACGTTCCGGGCCCTGAACGCCTGAGCGGTCGGACCGAGCCCCTGGACCTTCCTACCTGTCGATGCCCTTCAGCTGACCTTCGGCTTCCCGGTGCAAGGCATTCGCCTGTTGAACGCCCTGTGGATCCTGGCGGCGAAGGGCCTCTGCAAAGGCCACCCAGGCCTGTTCGCGGGTCTCGGCATAGCGTTCGACGCGGGAGAGAAGCTGGGCTTGGACCTCGGGAAGCCCCTGGATGCCTTCGAGCTGGATGCGAGCGGAATGCCAGGGGCCGATGACTTCCGCCTCGATAAGGCGGGCGAAATCCGGATCCGAAAGGGCGCCAGCCTTCGCCTTCTGGAGCGCCTGGTTGTATGTTTCCTGAACCCTGGTTTCGGTTTCAGTGAACCGGGTGAGCTCTTGCTGAAGATCGGCCGTTCGAGGCCGGAACGCCGCCACCAGGACAAGGATCGCCAGCCCGATGGACAGGACCTGGAGATTGATCCGGGTTCTTGTTTCCTGTCCTTCAGCCCGCAGGCGCTTCGCCATGGCGAAGCCGCAGGCCAAGCCCCCCAGGAGGCCCCCCAGATGGCCAGCCATGTCCAACTCGCGGTGGGTGAGGCCCCAGAGCAGGTTGTAGCCCAGGAACACGAGGGCATTGTTCCTGAGCTTCTTCGCCACGTCCGTGGGAATGTCCTGGGATCCGGCGAGCAGGTACCCGATGAGGCAGCCATAGAGCCCGAAGATCGCCCCCGACGCGCCTGCGGACACGACGAAGGGGTCCCACCACATGGAGGCGATGCTGCCTGAAAGGCCCGCCAGCAGGTAGACCACGGCCAAGCCGGGGCGTCCGATCAGGCGCTCCAGGAACCGCCCGATATCCCAAAGGACAAACATATTGAACAGGATGTGGATGAGGCCGATGTGCAGGAAGGTGCAGGTGAACAACCGCCACCACTGGCCGGAGGTGGTCGCCGATCCCAGGTTCGCGCCCCACTGGAGCAGACTGGGCACGCTCGGTTCGAGAAAATGGACACCGGTGAGCAGCATGGCGGCGTAGACCGCGAAGTTGGTGCTGATGATTCCCAGGGTGAGCCAGGGGATGGGTGCCTTCGCCGCCAGCTGGCCCTGGAACTGGATCAGCCTGGCCTGAGAATCATCGAGGTCCTTGGCGGGGTGGACCGGTGGTTCAGGGGCGGTGCCATCCATGTTGAGACCTTCTGCAGCCGTTTTTCTTTGGGGGGTGGGGCGGGTGTTACCAGGCGATCCGCTGCCCGTCCCGCCCAAGGCCCCGGGAGGCGCCTGTGACGAGGGCGATGACTGCGCTCATGGGCTCTCCGTGGAATGATGATCGCATGTCCAGGCCGCCTTCCACCAACGCCACGCGCCTGTTGAAACAGGCTGGCATCCCCTACACCGAGCATCTGTACCGCTACGAGGAACACGGCGGCACCGCTGTGAGCGCCCGGGAACTGGGCGTGGGCGAGCACACCGTCATCAAGACCCTGGTGATGGAGGACGACCGCGCCGCGCCTCTCATCATCCTCATGCACGGTGATCGCGAGGTGAGCACCAAGGAGCTGGCCCGCCAGATCGGCGCGAAGTCCGTGCAGCCATGCAAACCCGAGGTGGCCCACCGGCATAGCGGCTACCTGGTGGGTGGCACCAGTCCCCTTGGTACCAAAAGGGCGCTACCGATCCACGCCGAAGCCAGCATCTTCGACCTGGATCGCATCTACCTCAATGGGGGCAGCCGGGGCTTTCTGGTGGGGCTGGATCCGAAGGATCTGGAGATGGTGCTGAAGGTGCTCCGGGTGAACGTGGCGATCCCCTGACGTCCCAAACACTCTGCGGAGGGCGTCTCTCGAGGGTCTTCCATCTCGTTCAGAGGGCACGCTGAGGTGCAGCGGATAAGGCGCGGAGCAGCTCGAGGGATCAGGCCCGGGAGGCCCCGGTAAACGTGGACCTGTGATCCCCGTCATCCTTTCCCGGGCACCCCCGGCGAGGCCGTGCTACCTTCCCTCCCAACCAATCCCATTCCATTCACCTCATCCCGTTCTCGGAGTCTTCCATGAGCGATGTGGAAATCAGCATTACCCAACAAAAGACCATCCAGGCGCTGCAGAAGGGCGAGGCCCCCATCCCCATGCGCGGGTGGCTGGCCAAGCAGGCCGCCATCAACTACGAGGTGGAGCGGGCCCTGGCCGAGGAGGATCCCGGCGCCTTCTGGGGCGACAAGGCCAAGGCCCTGGACTGGCACGAGCCCTGGACCAAGGTTTTCGAATTCACGGCCCCCAACCACGCCTGGTTCATCGGCGGCAAGCTGAACGCCACGGTGAACTGCATCGACCGCCATGTGCACAGTGACCGCCGCAACAAGGCGGCGCTGTTGTGGGTGGGCGAGGACGGCGACGAGCGCTCCTACACCTACAACCGCCTCTACCGCGAGATGAACCGCTTCGCCAACACGCTCAAGCGCCTGGGGGTGAAGAAAGGCGACCGCGTCATCCTCTACATGCCCCTGACGCCTGAGGGCATCATCTCCATGCTGGCCTGCGCCCGAATCGGCGCGATCCACAGTGTGGTCTACGCGGGCATGGGCCACCAGGCCCTGCGCACCCGCATCGAGGATGCCGGGGCCAAGGTGGTGGTGTGCTCCGACTTCACTTACCGTCGTGGCAAAGCCACGGCCCTGAAGCCCATCGTGGACGAAGCGGTACGCGATCTGCCCTTTGTGGATCACGTCATCGTCCACCGTCGCGGCTCGCGGCCCGGCGACGCCCCCGTGACGTTTGCCAGCGAACGCGAGAAGGACTTCTACGACATCCAGCAGGGCCGCGAGATCCATTGCGATCCCGAGATGGTGGATGCCGAACATCCGCTGTTCATTCTCTACACCAGTGGCACCACGGGGAAACCGAAGGGCGTGGTGCATGCGACCGGCGGCTACATGGTGGGTGTGAACTACCTGAGCAAGGCCTTCTACCAGATCCAGGAGCGTGACATCTACTGGAGCACCTCCGACATCGGCTGGGTGGTGGGCCACAGCTTCATCGTCTACGGTCCGCTCAGCATCGGCGCCACGGTGCTCTGCCGGGAGGGTGCGCCGGACTACCCGAGCCCCGAGGTGACCTGGGAGATCTGCGAACGCTTCGGCGTGAACGTGATGTTTACGGCCCCCACGGCCGTGCGCATGTGGATGAGCCACGGCGCCGAGGCGCCCGGGAAGTTCGATCTCAGCAAGCTGCGTCTCATGGCCTGTGCGGGAGAACCGCTGAACCCCGAGGCGCACCGCTGGGCCCAGCAGCACCTGGTGGGGCAGGGCAATGGCATGGTGGTGGACAACTGGTGGCAGACGGAGATCGCGGGGCCCGTCATCGGCACGCTGCCGACCTTCGAGGCCAGGCCGGGGAAGGCTGGCAAGCCCATGCCGGGCGCCCAGCTTGCGGTGGTGAACAGAGATGGTTCCCCCGTGCCGGACGGCCAGGGAGGTCTGCTGGTCATCAAGTTCCCGCTGCCCTACATGCTCCGGACCATCTGGAACGATCCCAAGCGCTATGAGGACTACTGGCGGGACATTCCGGGCTGCTACAGCGCCGGGGATGTGGCCGTGAAGGATGCCGACGGCTACATTGCCGTGCTGGGCCGGGCCGACGATGTGCTCAATGTGGCGGGCCACCGCATCGGCACCGCCGATATCGAGGGCTCCCTCATCCGTCATCCCGCTGTGGCTGAAAGCGCCGTGGTGGGCATCCCCGATCCCATCAAGGGCGAGAGCATCAAGGCCTTTGTGGTGGTCAAGGCCGGCGTCTCCACGGGCCCAGGCCTCATCGCCAGCCTGAAGGACCATGTTCGTGAGGACCTGGGCGGCATCGCCACCCCTTCTGACATCGAGATTCGCGCCAGCCTGCCCAAGACCCGCTCCGGCAAGATCGTTCGCCGCGCCCTCAAGGCCGAAGCCCTGGGGCTGGAT
Source organism: Geothrix sp. (assembly GCA_030824075.1). Taxonomy (GTDB): domain Bacteria; phylum Acidobacteriota; class Holophagae; order Holophagales; family Holophagaceae; genus Geothrix. Next base: position 56,656 of record JAVBYJ010000081.1, on the reverse strand, counting down.
CCGGGGGATCTCAGCACCCTGGCGGATTGATATCATCCGGGGGTTCCCCTCGCAACGCATGCGTTGCGAGGATCTAGGGTCGCGCTGCCCGCACACTCCCGGACCCCCGCGCCAAGGCCCTGCTAAGCAGGGTCTTGGCTTTCTAGCCTCCAGCGGTTCCGTGCCGGGCGCACACTCCTGGACCCCTGCCGCACTCGGCGCTCGGGCGTGTCCGGGCGATCATTCCCGCTACCATCTCCCATGCCCTTTCGCCTGCTTGCCTCGCTGCTGCTCCTCGGCTTCGCCTCGGGGCTGCCGCTGTTCCTCACCGGCTCGACCCTGAAGGCCTGGATGACGGATGAGGGGTTGAGCCTGGCCACCATCGGTCTTTTCAGCTTTGTGACGCTGCCCTACAGCCTGAAGGTGTTCTGGGCGCCGTTCCTGGACCGCTACGCGCTGCCGGCTCTGGGCCGTCGGCGGGGCTGGATGATGCTCATGCAGTTGGGCATGGCCGTGGCTCTGGCGGTGTTGGCTTTCACGCAGCCCCATCTGGATCTGCTCCGGGTGGTCGTCCTGGCCTTGGCCGTGGCGGTCACCAGCGCCACGTTCGATATTGCCGTGGATGCCTGGCGGGCCGAGGCCCTTGATCCGGATCAGCTGGGCCTCGGCAACAGCATCCACATCGCCACCTACCGGGTGGCCATGCTGGTGAGTGGCGGGCTGGCGCTGATTCTGGCCCAGGCGTACGGATGGCGGGTCACCTACCTGGGCATGGCCGTCCTCACCGTGATGGGCATGGCGGGAACTTGGCTGGCCACCAATACGGATGCGGTGGCGAAGGCGCCGCGCACCCTGCAGGAGGCCATCGTCGGCCCCTTGAAGGACCTGCTGCAGCGCAAGGGCATCGGCTACCTGCTCGCCTTCTCCGTGTTCTACAAGCTGGGGGACTGGCTTGCGGAATCCATGACCATTCCCTTCCTCCTGCGGGGCATGGGCTTTACGAAGATGCAGATTGGCACCGTGCAGAAAACCACCGCCATGGTGGCCATCATCCTGGGGGGCCTGATTGGCGGGTGGATGCTCACGCGCATGAGCCTGCGAAAAACCCTCTGGATCTGCGGCTTCATGCAGGCCGGCAGCATCCTTGGCTTCTGGGCGATTTCCCTGCTCGGGCGCCACCTGCCCCTGCTGGTGGCCGCGAATACGCTGGAAAACCTGGCCTACGGCATGGGCGGAAGCGCATTCGCCGCGCTGCTCATGGGCAGCTGCAACCGCACCTATACAGGCACCCAGTACGCCCTCTTCAGTGCCCTGATGGCGCTCCCTCGAACCCTGTTCGCAGGTCTCACGGGCTTCATGGCCGACTGGTACGGCTGGAAGCTCTACTTCCCGGTTTGCGCCGCGGCGGCCATTCCAGGCCTGCTGCTGCTGTTGTTGTGGGACCGGTGGGGGCTCCCGGAAAGCGGCAAGGCATGACACAGTCATATCCCGTGGAGGTCCCGTGATTCGTTCCCTGCTCTGCCTCACCGCCCTGTCGCTGACCGCCCAGGGTCCGTCCCCCAAGCCGGTGCCCGAAGCGCCCAAACAGGCTCCCCGCAGCAGTTCGAGCCCCATCAAGGAATTGGTTCGTGCGAATCTCAGCCCAGACGAGACGGGAACCCCCGAGGCGCTCACCGCTGCGCTCTACGCCTTCATCTCCGGTCCCAAGGACCAGAAGCGCGATATCGAAAAGATCCGCGCCCTGTTCCACCTCCAGGCCCGGGTCGTGGTGGCGGCCAATCATCCCGAGCAGGGCGCCTTCATTCGCCCCATGGAACTGGAAGTCTTCCTCGCCTTTGCCGTACCCCAGTGGCAGAAGGGGTTCTTTGAAAAGGGCACAGCGGTGACAGTCCAGAAGCAGGATGGTGTCGCTCAGGTCTGGTCGCCTTATGAGATCCGCCTGGCTTCCGATGGACCCGCGCTGTACACAGGCATCAATGCGCTGCAGTGCGCCTGGGACGGCAAGCGCTGGTGGATCACGCACCTCCAGTTCCAGAGCGCACCGACCCCGGCGCTTCAGGCAACGCCAGAAGAACCCAAGAAGTAGGAGCCATCGCTACTTCGCGAGTGGTCGCTGAGCTCGCCGCCAGGCCCTCATGCCGCCCTTCATCACGTACAGCCAGCTGAATCCGCGCGCGGTCAGCAGGTCGAAGCTGCGATGTGACAGCTCATCCGTGTCATCCACCAGGACCAGGGCCCGGCGGGCGTTGGGATCAGGTCTGGCGAAGCGGGTGGGCAGATCTTCAATGGGCACGTGGAGGCTGCCGCGGATGTGACCCGCACGAAAGGCCTCGGCACTGCGAAGATCCACCACCAGCGCGCCGGGTCCCATCAGCAGTTCCTCCACCTGGATGGGGTCTAGCACCGGCCGGCCCCTGCCTCGGCGCCAGGAGGCGAAGCGGGGCAGGGCCACCAGAAGCAGGATCACCAGGCAGGCAGCAGCGAAGAGCAGGCCCGGCAGGAAGGGATAGTCCCTCATCCAGCCTTCCAGCGTCGTCGGTGCAGGGGCGATGGCGAGCATGGATCCCCCAGGAAAATGCCCTGCCGGGATGATGCGCTCGCCTCAGAACTCCGGCAAGCCCAGAGAGGCCGCCAGGGCCCGGAATGCCTCGGGGAGGGGAGCCTGGGCGTCGATGCGCACTCCGGTGATCGGGTGATCCACGGAGAGCTTCCAGGCGTGGAGGGCCGGATGGGGGATCAGCAGGGCCCCGCCATCCGTGTCCTTCCAGCGGCCCGGACCGCCGTAGAGGGGATCGCCCATGATCGGGGCCCGGAGGTGGGCCAAGTGAACGCGGATCTGGTGCGTGCGCCCCGTGAGCAGTTCACATTCCACCAGGGCCACGCTGGTCGTGCGGGCCAGCACTCGAATGCGGGTCTGCGCGGGTCGCCCACCCGCTGCGACCACCATGCGCAGGCGATCCCGCTTGTGACGGGCGATGGGCTCGTCCACCAGCAGGCTGCCCAGCTGGGGCAGCTTCGGTGAATGGCGCACCAGGGCCAGATAGCGCTTCTCCACCGTGCGGGCCTTGAACTGGGCCTGGATGGCGCGCTGGGCCTCTGCGGTTTTCGCGAGGCAGAGGCAGCCTGTGGTGTAGCGGTCGAGGCGATGTACCAGCCCAGGCCAACCGGAGGCCAGTTCCTCGGTGTCTTCGGCTTCCTCGATCACGGACTCCAGCACCACGGGGGTCCTGAGGCGATGCAGCAGGGCGTTCACGATCGTGCCCCCTGGGTGGCCGGGGCCGGGATGAACCACCATGCCGCTGGGTTTGTCCACGATCCACAGGTGGGCGTCTTCGAACAGGGTGGGCAGGTCGATGGCTTCGGCCTCCAGGTGGGCGGCGGGAACCGCGATCACCGGCAGCTCTGTCTCAACCAGATCCCCGGGGCGCAGCTTTCCACCCCCCTTGGTTACCGGTTGTCCGTTCACCTTCACTTCGCCCGTGCGTACGTGGACATCCCAGCGGGCCCGTGGGATCTCGGGAAATCGGTCGGCCAGGAAGCGGTCGAGGCGCGGGGCGCCTTCTTCGGCGCACAGGGTCATCATCGGGCCTCCTTACGGCGGTTCCAGACCAGCCAGAGGCCCAGGCCCAGCATCATGAAAGCGAGGCCCGTGAGGCGCCCCGTGCTGAGCCAGACCCAGCCTAGCCAGCCCGTGCCGCGGTCCACGTCGCCGCGCCAGGTCTCGGTGACCACGCGCCCCAGACCCTCCACCAGGAAGTAGAGGGCGAAGATCTGACCCTGGAAGGTCCGTTTCGGGCGTGCCAGAAGCAGGACGGCCATCACGGCGAGGTTGGCGAAGGTGTTGTAGAGCTGAACGGGATGGAGGGGGATGCCGAGGGGTGTGCCGCTGAAGGCGTGGGCGATGGGATCTGTGAACGTGGCGGCCCAGGGCGCGTGGCTCTCGGTGCCATAGCAGCAGCCAGCAGAGAAGCAGCCCAGGCGGCCAATGGCCTGGCCCAGGGCCACGCCGGGCACCAGGGCGTCGCCGGTGATCCTCAGGGGCAGGCCTTGACCCTTGCGGAGCTTCCAGAAGAACACCAGCGTGGCGGCGATGATGCCACCGTGGATGGCGCCCCCGGCCCTCAGGGTGGCGAAGGAGAACACCTCGCGCAGCGGTGCGCCGTTGATCAGGTCCACCAGCACCATGAGGAGTTTCGAACCAAGGATGGCCGAAATGAGCATGGCCATGGCCAGGTCCGTGATGGATGCCGGGGCCAGCCCGTCTAATTTCGCCTGCCGCTGAGCCAGCGCCGTGCCCGCAAAGAAGGCGAGGGCCAGCAGCAGCCCATAGGTGCCCAGGGGGAATGAACCGATTTCAAGAAGGACGGGGTGCATGGGCGATTCCGAACGGATGACTGGAAACTGAAGGCTGAAGGCTGAAGACTGAAGACTGAAGACTGAAGACTGAAGACTGATGAGGAGGCTCCCATGTCCAGGACCGTGATGACCCTGACCGCGCAGGATCTGGCCGAACGTCTGGGTGGCTCCCTGGAGCATTGTCCCCCGGATCGCATCATTTCCGAAGTAAAGCCACTGGAGGAGGCCAGGGCTGGATCCGTGTCCTTCCTGGCCAACCCCAAATACGCGACCAAGGCGAAGGAAAGTGCGGCGGGTCTGATCTTCGCGGAGGCCACGGTGGACCTGGGTGACCATCCCGTGCTGCGGGTGAAGCACCCCTACTGGGCCTTCGCCCAGGCCATCGGCTGGCTGCATCCCGAACCGGACCCCGAATGGAGCGCCACACCGGTGCATCCCAGCGCGGTGGTGGGGGAGGGCTGTCGCATCGCACCTGGTGCCACGGTGGGCGGGCGCACGGTGCTGGGGAAGGATTGCGTGCTGCATCCAGGCGTCCACATCGGCGACGACTGCGTACTGGGCGACGGCTGCGAACTGTTTTCCGGAGTGGTGCTCTACCGGCGGACGCGGCTGGGGAACCGCGTGACCATCCACGCCAATTCGGTGGTGGGCAGCGACGGGTATGGGTACGTGCTCGTGGAGGGCCGTCACGCCAAGATCCCCCAGGTGGGTTGGGTGGAGATTGGCGACGATGTGGAGGTCGGTGCCTGCGTCACCATCGACCGCGGCGTGCTGGGCCCCACCCGTATCGGCCTGGGCACCAAGATCGACAACCAGGTGCAGGTGGGCCACAACGTGCAGGTGGGGAAGCACTGCCTCCTGGTGAGCCAGACCGGTATCAGCGGCTCCACGAAGCTGGGCGACTATGTGACCCTGGCGGGCAAGGTGGGCGTGGTGGGCCACATCGAGATCGGCAGCCGCAGCGTCGTGGGCGGCAACAGCGTGGTGGCGAAGAGCCTGCCCGAAGGCAGCTTTGTCACAGGCTTCCCGGCGCGCCCCCATCGGGAGTGGACCGAGGCCCAAGCCGCCCTGAACCGTCTGCCGAGGCTCATGAAACAGCTGCGGAAGGGGTGACCGATCATTCCCCGAGGCAGGCCCGGATCTTTCCGATGAGATCCCCGGGGCTGTAGGGTTTCTGAAGGAAGTGCTGAACCCCTCGGCGCTGGAGGTTCCCCGCCACCTCGACGCTGCTGTAGCCGCTGGAAAGCAGCACGGGCACGGAGGCTCCGGGGCCGCCCCCGGAACGCAGGTCCGCCAGCACTTCATCCCCGCTCATGATGGGCATGGTGAGGTCCAGCACGATGGCGCGGATCTGGTCTTCATGGGCCCGGAAAGCGGCCAACCCGTCGCGGCCATTGAAGGCGGTCAGGACGGTGAAGCCGCAGCGCTCAAGGGCGGAGGTGGCGACGCTGCGCACGGATTCCTCATCGTCCACCACGAGAATGACCCCTTGGCTCTGGTAGAACTGGGCCGGCCGGGCCTGGAGGGTGGGCGGGGCCATGGGCTGGTCCGAACGCGGGAACAGGAGACGGAAGGTGGTGCCCTGGCCCGGCTCGGTCGTGACCTGGATGGCCCCGTGGTGACCGCGCATGATTCCGAGGACGGCGGCCAGTCCGAGGCCACGCCCCGTGAACTTGGTGGTGAAGAAAGGATCGAAGACCCGGTGGAGGGTTTCTGGATCCATGCCGGAGCCCGTGTCGCAGACGTCCAGGTAGACGGAGGTCCCTTCCGGAGGGGTGCCGGCGAGGCAGGGGGTGAATGGACCGGTCTCCATCACCCCGGTGGCGATGGTGATGGTCCCGACACGGTCGCCCAGCGCGTCCGAGGCATTGGTGATGAGGTTCATGATGACCTGGCGGATCTGGGTCGCGTCCCCTTCGATCGGCGGGAGATCGAGCGCGTAGCGGTGTTCCAGGATGGCCTTCTTGGAGATGACGGTCTCCAGCAGGCTCTCCATCTCGTCCACCAGCGAGGCAAGCGATAGGGGCTCCACCTGGAATTTGCCGCGGCCCGAATAGGCCAGCAGCTGGTTGGTGAGCTCGGCGGCGCGGGTGGCGGCGACTTCGATCTGCTGCAGGCGGCGGCGAAGGCTAGCCTCCACGCCCGGCTCCATGAGGGCGAGGCCGGCATGGCCCATGATGCCCATGAGGAGGTTATTGAAATCATGGGCGATGCCGCCGGCCAGCACGCCCAGGCTTTCGAGTTTTTGGGCCTGTTGGACCTTCAGGTCCATGTCTTGGCGATCGAGTTCGGCCTGCCGCCGTTCGGTGATGTCGCGGGCGTTCACGACGATGCCATGGACACCGGGAACCGCAATGGCATTGTGGGAGATCGCCTCCATGAGTCTTTGCGATCCATCCTTGTGCAGCACGCGGATCTCAAGGGTCCTTGTCCCGCCAGGATGTTGCAGGAGCTCCGCGAGAACCTTCGTGTAGGTGCCCCGGTCGTCGGGATGGATCAGGTTGATGGCTGGAGTCCCCACACGTTCACCGAGGGCGTAGCCAAGGATTCTCGAGGCAGCGGGGCTGCTGTAGGACACCAATCCGGACCGGTCGATGATCACCACCATGTCGATGGCGTGCTCGATGATGGCCCGGAGCCTGGATTCACTGGCCTTGATCTCCTGCTCCATCCGGTGCCGGTAGAGGGCCATCTCGATGGTGGAGTGGAGGGTGCGTTCGTCGTAGGGCTTCAGGAGGTAGCCATAGGGGGCGCTTTCCCTGGCCCGGGCCAGGGTCGCTTCATCCGCGAAGGCCGTGAGGAACACGACGGGAACGTCCATGGCCTGGATCCGCCGGGCAGCCTCGATGCCATCCATGCCTGATCCCAGCGAGATGTCCATGAGCACCAGATCGGGCATCAGGCGGGAGGCCAGAGCCAGAGCCTCTTCGCCGCTGGAAGCGAGCGCCGCCACACCGTATCCCAGCTCCTGAAGGTGCATCTTGAGGTCCATCGCCACGATGGCCTCGTCTTCGACGATCAGGATCTTGGGTTGGGTCATGGCTGCCGTGGGGGGCCCGGGAAACTCAGAAGGAAGGAGGCACCCCGGCGCCGCTCCAGCTCCAGGGTCCCTCCCAATTGATCGGTCAGGGCCTGCACCAACTGGAATCCCAACCCACCCTTGTCCAGGTGGACGGATTCGGGCAGACCCTGGCCTGAATCTGCCACGCGAAGGGTGATCCAGCCCCGGCCATTCCGCTCGATGTCGATATCCAGGCTCCCGCCCTGGCCGGGCGGGAAACCGTGCTGGAGGGCATTGGCCACCAGTTCATTCAGGATCAGGCCCAGCGGTACCGGAACATCGGCACCAATTTCCACCTCAGCCACGCGCACCCGGAGATCGATGAGGGCCGGGATGCTCGCGTAGCTCCGCACCAGGCGCTCCGCCAGGGTCTGTACGTACCCCGGCAGATCGAGGCGCGAAAAATCGGGTGCGTGCTTGAGCTTCTGATGGATGAGCGCGATGGCATGGACGCGCTCCTGGGCTTCCTGCAGGGCCCGCTGAAGGGCAGGGTCTTCCTGGGTCGAGGCCTGGAGCCGGAGCAGACTGGACACCACCTGGAGGTTGTTCTTTACGCGATGGTGGATCTCCCGGAGCAGCAGGTCCTTTTCATCCAGAGAAGCGCGCCGGATCTTCTCTTCGACCTGTTTGTGGGTGTGGATATCGAAAAGAAATCCGATGGCCCGGCCCTGGGTATGACCCGGCTCCAGCCCCCCGGCGGCCCGGACCCAATGCTCCCCGCCCTCCGGGGTGCGGAGGCGGAACTCAAGCTGGTGGTTGCTATCGGGACGGCCCACCTCACGCAGGAACCGGAGAAAGGCAGGCTGGTCGTCGGGATGCACCACCTCGCCCCAGAAGGGCTCCTTCCGCCAGGCTTCCTGGGGCCATCCAAGGAGTGACTCGATTTCCTGCCCCAGGTAGCCACAATGCCCCGTTGCTACCTCCATCTCCCAGGGAACGGCGCCGCTGGCCGCCACCAACTGATTCAGGCGGCGGGCGCCCCGGTCACGCCGGCTCAGGACCGCGTCGTGGGCATCCATCGCAGAACTCAGGAAGAGGGCCGTGCCGAAGAGCACCACCAGGAAGGCCTGGATCCCAAGGATGGTGTCGGCCGTGGGGTTGCCCTGAAGCATGGCCAGGGCCAGCGCCAGGCTCAGCAGGGGGAATCCGAGACTGGCCATCCGCATCCCGCCATGCATGACCATCCAGAACAGGGGCAGGAAGAGCACGTATTTCAAATGGAGGGTGTCCGGTTCGCTGAACCGCGCCACCACGAACGCGGCCAGGGCCAACCCAGCGCACTGGAACAGGAATGCCACCGGGCGTATGGAGGGGCTGCAGCGTCTCCGGGGTGTCCATCCGAGGGTGAGGAGGGGGCGGATCCAGAGCAGCAGCGCCGGTCCCAGCGTCAGCACGCCCAGGACATCACCAAGGAGGATGGTCCGGGCGCCCTCCATGAGGTGGTTGGCTGGAAGGGCGCCTGAGGCCCGCAGCAGCAGGTAGGCGGGGGGGGCCGCCAGCAGCGGACCCAGGAAGGCCAGGGCCAGAAATCCGGCCACATCCTGGATCCGGCGCAGCCGGGAAGAGAGCCCAATCCGGCGGAACACCATCACCGCCAGGGCATGGCCGCAGGCATAGGAAACCGCCAACCCCAGGATGGCCCAGGTCGGGAGGTCCATCGGCCTGAGAAACAGGTCCACGGGTAAGGGCGCGAGGATGACGGCGGGGAGGTACCTCGGCCCGAGGATCAGGAGCAGCGCGACGCTCAGGGCCGCCGGAAAGTACCAGAGGTACACCCCATCATGGGAGCTCAAGGTCGCGGCGCCGAGGTGGAGGAGAATGAAGGTCGCCCAGTAGCCGCCCACCAGGACGAGGGGATGGGGCCGCCGTCGGTGAGGCGCGGGAAGACGGGGCGTGGCTCCGTGGGGCAGGGGCTGCTGGAGGGGGAAGGTGCTCACAACGCCTTACCCCAGGGCCTGGAGGGGGGCGGCCCCGGCGAGGGCCCGGAGATCCGGCGTCCCAGGGGGCAGGGCGAGCACCTGGAGATCCACGGGCCGCCCCAGGGAAGCCAGTTCCGCTTCGAGGCTGGCGCGGAGTGGCGCGACCTGGCCAGGCTCCTGGAGCCATAGCCGGACCCTCAGCCCCGAAGGGCGCTGTTCCAATCCCATGCGAACGTCGCCAAGGACGCTGAAAGGGACGCTCAGGAACACGCGGTGCACGGGTTCGGAAGCGTCTCCCGCCGGATCCCGGTCCTCCTCGATCCAGATCCGCATGGGGTCGGCCCCAGGGCCCCAGGGCAGGGGCAGCTCGAACCAGCCTGTGCCCTCCTTGGCCTGCAGCCTGTGGAAGGTGGACTCCGCTGGCGAGGTCGCAGGATCAGCCAGGGCCTTCATGGTTTCTTTCATCCAGAGGGACCAGGTCTCCGGCTGTTCCGCCACAGCCACGCCCGCCTGGACAAGGCTGCGGAGCAGGGCCGTGAGGGGCGACTGGTCCGCGCCTGCCTGGATCCGGGCCAGCAACGGGGCCGCCTCGCCGAGGACCAGCGGGGCGAGCAGGGCCGGGCTGGGGGGAGGTGTGGCCCGGATGACCTGCAGGCGCACCCCGGCGCCCTCCGGCAAGGGCAGCGCCTTCAGGGTGAGAAGGCTTCCCGGGGGGAAGGGCAGGCTGCCCTGAGCCTGAAGCGGCTTTCCGTCCGGGAGGCGCAGGAGCAGCCCTTCAGGAAGCAGGGCCTCTAGGGTGGCCTCGATGGTTTGACCCGCGACGGCGTTGAACAGGGCCGGGGCAGACGGTGCCGCGGTGGCCGGGATCCTCAGGGATCCCAGGATGGCAGGCGTCAGCATCAGATCCTGAAGTGCCGGCACAGGTGGCCGGGGATGTCGGACAGGGGGGCGATGACATCCACACAACCCCGGTCCACCGCCGCCCTGGGCATGCCGTAGACCACGCAGGATTCTTCGGATTCCGCGAGGGTGTGCGCTCCCTTGAGCTTCAGCTGTTCCATGCCCTTGGCGCCGTCCGCGCCCATGCCGGTGAGGATTCCCGCCAGCACCTGGCCCCGGTACAGTTCGGCCACGCTCAGGAACAGCACATCCACGCTGGGGCGGTGCAGGGAGGACATGGGTTCAGGGCTCAATTCGATGCAGCCCTTCGGACTCCGCGTTCCGTAGGTCATGTGGATGCCGCCGGGCGCGATGTAGACTGTGCCAGCCTTGAGCGGTTCGCCCTGCTCAGCTTCCTTCACGTGCACCTGGCAGAGCCCGTTCAGACGATCCGCGAAGGGCTTGGTGAAGGTGCTTGGCATGTGCTGGACGATGAGGCAGGGCACGGGCAGGTTGGCCGGAAGCGCTGGAAGGATGTCCTGAAGGGCCTTGGGGCCGCCGGTGGAACTTCCGATCACCAGCAGTTCGGCCTGGGGAGAGGATCCCAGCCCGGCGCCTGACGGGGCGGGGGCCTTCGGTGGCGGCGCGGCCGGTCTGACGGCGGCCGGGATGTGGGGGGCCGGGGATGGCGTCGAGGAACCCTGCGCCGTCCTGTGGAAACGGGGGCTCGTCGCCAGGCGGCGCACCTTCTCCTGCAGGTCGTGCTGGATCTGCAGGATGCTCATGCTGGCAAAGCTGTTTTCTTTGGGGATGAAGTCGAGGGCCCCGATGGAGAGGGCGTCGAACGTGGCCTGGGCCCCTTCCTGGGTGAGGCTGGACACCATCAGCACCGGCATGGGGTGATCCGCCATGATCTTCTTCAGGCAGGTCAGCCCGTCCATGCGCGGCATCTCGATATCGAGGGTGACGATGTCGGGCTTGTGCTCCTGGATTTTCTCGAGGGCGTCGATGCCGTCTCGCGCCGTGGCCACGACGCGCAGGTCCGGGGCCTCCTCTAGCATCTTCTGAAGGGATTTCCGCATGAAGGGGCTGTCGTCCACGATCAGGATGCGAATGGTCATGATTCCCTCAAGCCTGGAAGGCCACTTCGACAAAGGCCAGGGCGTGGTCCACTTCGTCGTCGATGGAGAAGGTCAGCCGCTCGACATCCAGGTCCTTATCGAGTGCGCCGGCGAGGACGGCTTTGAAGGCCGGCAGATCCTCCAGGGACAGCATCAGACACTCGTCTGCGGGGCCCATGGGAATCCGGGTGCGCACCAGCAGGTCGGCCAGATGGATCAGATTGGGCAGGAAGTCGCCGGGCTGGGGGGTGTGATGGTCGCGGATCACGTCGACGATCGTCGGCGGGAACGACCAGTCCGCCGCCAGGAGGGAGCCGGCCTCGGCGTGATCCATGCCCAGCACCTCATGCTCAGCATCCACGAAGAACGCGCCATCGGCCACCTTCTGAAGGACGGTGGCGTAAGCCTCGGGATAACAGGTATCGAGAGCGACCTTGCCGATGTCGTGGAGCAGGCCGGTGAGGAAGGCGGTTTCAGCCTGTCCGTGTCGTCTGGCCAGGACACAGATGCCCTTGGCGGTGAGGCCCACGGCCACGCTGTGCTGCCATAGTTTCAAGGCGTCGAGGTGGTTGCCACCCTTCAGGGTGCGGATGACCGCGGCGCCGGTGCCGAGGTTGGCCACCGCGTCGAAACCCAGGCGCAGCACGGCGGTGCGCAGGTCCATGACGGGCCCATCACTGGCGTAGAGGGCCGAATTGGCCAGGCGCAGCAGCGTGGCGGACAGGGAGGGATCCTTCGAGAGGATGCCGAGGATGCGGTCCACGGTGCAGCGCTCGTCCTGTACGGCCTCACCCAGGGCCACCACCGTGAGGGGGAGGCTTGGAAGGGTTTTGGCCTTCAGGCGCGAGATAAACTGCTCCCGGGTGATCATTTAGAACTCCGCGATCATCGACTTGTCCTGCTCGATGGCGTTCCGCACACTTTCTTTGATGCTGTCCAGGCCCTCGGGGCCCAGCTGCAGGATCGACATGGCCTGACTGGAGGCGTCTTCAAGGTGTTGGGGATCGCCGATGCCCACCTTCTCCTCCAAGGCCATGTGGTTGGCCAGGGCCACGATGGCGGCCAGTTCCTGGTGGATATCGGGCGCGTGGAGGGGATCGTGGTGCCAGCGCACGGCCGCCTGGAGGCTGGGGGCCAGGTTCCACTGGCTCACCAGGGCCTCGCCGACCATGGCGTGATCGAAACCGAAGGTATCCAGCTCCAACTGGAGGCAGACTCCCTGCTCGTTGTAGACGGTGCGCAACAACTGGCTATAGCGTTCGGGAAACTTGACACCCATCACCGACTTCCCGATGTCATGCAGCAGGCCGCCGATGAAGGCTTCCTCGATTCGGGCGAAGCGCAGGCTCTTGGCGAAGGCTCGGCTGCCGATGGCTGCCACCAGGGCGTGCTCCCAGATCAGCCGTTCCTGCAGGCCCACCGTGCCGCGGTGGTACAGGTTCTTGGCCGAGCTGGCGATGACCACGCTCTTGATCGTGGAAAACCCGAGCGTCATGATCGCCTGTGTAAGGGTGGTCACTTCGCGCATCATGCCGAACATGGCGGAGTTCGAGATTTTTAGGATCTGGCTGGTGAGGGCCTGGTCCATGGAGATGACCTTGCGCAGGTCCTCAGCGTTGGCGTCGGGGTCGGCAGACACCCGCAGCACCTCGGAGGCCACCTGCGGCAGAGGCGGCAGATCTCCTAGGTTCGCGATGAGTTCTTGGGGGGTGATGGGCATGTTTCGCTCCCGACGGGTCAGTTCCTCTTCCGGTATCCCATGGCCTTGCTGAAGTGCAGCAATTCAAAACCGGTGTTGAAAGAATGGATGCTTTCGCTGTGTCCCACCAGGAGGTAGGCCTTGGGATGGAGCTGACCGTGGAACCCCTTCAATACTTGGGTTTTCACGTTCTCGTCGAAGTAGATGAGCACGTTGCGACAGAAAATGATGTCGAAGGTCCCCAGCTGGCGATAGGCCGGGTAGTCCACCAGGTTGAAGTTCCGGAGGCTGGTGAGCCGCTGGACTTCTGGTTTGACCTGGAAAAGGTCCTTCCCCAGCGGAATGAAGTGGCGCTGGAGCTGATCCGGCGTCAGGTTCCGCAGGGTGTAGCTGTTGTAGACGCCGTCCTGGGCCTGGGCCAGCACCTTTTCGCTGATGTCCGTGCCCAGGATCTCCACCGAGAAGCCCCGCAGCACCGTGTCCTTGAGGTCCTGGCAGATCATGGCCAGGGTGTAGGGCTCCTCGCCGCTGGAACAAGCGGCTGACCAGATGCGCAGGCGGCTCTGGCCCCGCTCCCGGGCCTGCTTGGCGGCGTCGGGCAGCACGATGTTCTGGAAGGCCTCGATCTGGGGCGGGTTGCGCCAGAAACTCGTTTCGTTGGTGGTGATCTCGACGAAGAGCCGCTTCAGTTCAGCCGCGCCCTGGCTTCCCTGCAGCAGGGATAGGTAGTCGGCGTAGCTCCGCAGCTTCAACTCGGCGATCCGCTTGCTCAGCCGGTTTTCCAGGAAGTACTGCTTGGATTCGCTGAAGAAGATTCCCGACTTGGCATAGATGAAGTCCCGGAGGCTCCGGAACTCGGCGAGGGTCATCTGTTGCTTGGCCTGAAGGGGATCCATCTGGGGTCATCCTACTTCCGGGATCGGTCAGAGGATGGACGTCTTGAATTTCCGACCCCTAGCGCTCGAGAACCACCACGGCCAGGGCCAGGTCCCCATCGTGGCTCACCGAGCCATGGAGGGTTCGTATGTCTTTGTCGGAAAGCAAGTTGGAGAGGTTACCCACCGCCCAGAGCCGGCCATTCAGGTAGCGCAGGTCTTTCCAGGACCATCCATCCAGGCCCAGACCCAGGGCTTTCCCGAAGGCCTCCCGCAGGGCCCAGCGGCCTGCCAGGCGTTCCGGCAGCCGCTCCCGGTTCCCGCCCAGCAAGTAGGCGGCCTCCTCGGGATGGAGGATGCGGTTCGCGCATTTCTCCGCTCCGAAACGCTCCACGAGGTGGCGCCACCGGCTGGGGGGACAGAGGTCCGTTCCAAGTCCGACAATCACTGTCACCTCTGGCGGTGAGAAGGGCATGACCGGCAGCGCCGCTCAGCCGGACTGGGGGATAAAAACCGAAAACCGAAGGTGGTCACGGGAGCTCCCGGGCGAACCAGTGGTCGCAGCCACCGTGGCCGGTGTGTCCCATGGGAGCGCAGAGGGGCCGGAAGCCCACCTTTCCGTACAGTTTCAGGGCCTGGTCCATGCCTGTCAGGGTCTCCAGGTAGCAGGTCCGATAGCCCAGGTCCTTTGCCACCGCCAGGCAATGGCGCAAGAGGGTCTCGCCCATGCCTTTCCCTCGGGCTTCCGGTGCGAAATACATTTTGCGGAGCTCGCAGACGCCGGCCTCGCCCCCTTCGAGGGCCGCGATGCCGCCCCCGCCGACCAGCCGGCTCGCCGCGTCCTCCACCACGAAATAGGCGGCGCCAGGCACGGCGTAGGCCGCGCTCATGTGATCCACCTCGGGATCGTGGAGGGCGAAGCCCGGTCCGTCGGCTCCGAATTCCGGCATGACCTGGCGGATGAGGGCAGCCACAGCGGCGTCGTCCTCGGGGCGGATGGGACGGAAGGTCAACATGGGGAAAAGGGTAGCGCGGGGGCGGGCGGCTTACTCTGGCCAATGATGCTTCGGATACCGCCGCGACAGGGTGGGGCGCAGGTCCTTGTAGACCCGTTCCCAGAAACCGGCGAGGTCGGTGGTGACCTGCAGGGCCCGCATGTTCGGCGCCAGCAGGTGCAGCACCAGCGGCACGACGCCCCCGGCCACGCTCGGGCTCTTCTTCAGTCCCCAGAAATCCTGGAGCCGGGAGGCGATCCAGGGCGGATCGTCCTCGTAGTGGACTTTTGTGGGCCGGCCCTTGGGCAGCTGGATGGCCTCCGGGGCCCAGGCGTCCAGCAGGCGCAGGGTTTCGGTGGGAAAAGCCTGGCGGAGGGCCGCGGGCCAATCCACGTCCTGGACCTCGCGCAGGGTCGTTCGGCCAACGCAGGCTCCGGCCAGCAGGGGCCCCACCAGGTCCTCTGGAAGGCCGAGCTCCGGCCGGTGCCTCCGCAGGAAGGTCAGGCGGGCCAGGTACCGCGCGGGAACCTCATCCAGGGGGCGCTCGCGCAGGGCCTCGGCCAGCAGGGTCGCCACGCGGGGATCCGCCGGATCCGCGGGGCCGCGGCTGGCGTCGAGGGACAGGCCGTCGTAGCGGATTTCGGAACGCCGTTCCACCCGGCCCGCCGAGGCGTTGAAGGCCACCTCATCCACATCTTCCAACCGCTCCGGGAAGGCATCCAGCAGCCAGTCCGCCTCGCAGCGGGAGGCCAGGCGGATCAGTGTCTGGCCCCCCGTGCCCTGCTTCACGGCGTCGGCTTCCAAAGCCAGGATCAGCCCCGGTCGCCGCACGCGGCTGGCGGGATCCAGCTTCGCGCCACCGCCTCCGGCGAAGGCACAGGTGCCGTTGGCGGACAGCTGGCCCACGCGATCAGGGTAGGCCCAGAGCAAGGCCTTCAGCAGGCGCGATTCCGCGTCCGCCGGTTCGGCCGGCGAAGGCAGGAACCGTGAGAGGGATTGCACCGCCCGCCGCGCCCGGTGAAGGGCCGAGACCTCCAGCCCTGCGGCCCGGCAGGCGCCTGCACCGAAGCCCGCGGCCTGGGCCTCCTCGAACTGGTCCAGGCGCAGCAGCAGGTCCGAATCCACGCCGTGGCCCGTTTTCATGGGCGCTCGGTCCAGACCCTGCCGTGCGGAAAGACTACCGGTTTCCAGCAGGGCCGCCGCTCGCAGGGCCAGCTGCGGGATGCCGAGATCTTCGCCCGTCACGGCCAACCGTGCGAGGCGCGGGTGCAGGGGCAGGCTCGCCATGCGGCGGCCCTCGGCGCTGAGGGTGCCGCTCTCCAGCGCGCCCAGGCGGGTCAGCAGGGTTTCGGCCGCAGTCATGGACGCGGCGGGCGGCGCCTCGAACCAGGCCAGGGCTGCGGGATCGGTGATGCCCATGCCATGCAGGCTCAGGAGGGGCTCCGCAAGATCCGACCGCTGCAGTTCCGGCATGTCGAAGGCGGGACGGGCCCCGAAGTCGGCCTCGGTGTAGAGGCGCAGGCACCGACCCGGCCCCGTGCGGCCCGCGCGGCCCGTGCGCTGCACGCAGCGGGCCTGGCTGATGCGCACGGTGCGCAGACCTGAAAGACCCGACCAGGGGGAGTGCGAGGCTTCGCGGCCCAGCCCTGAATCCACCACGGCGCCGATGCGATCGAGCGTCACCGAGCTTTCCGCCACATTGGTGCTGAGGATCACCTTGGGGGTGTCGGTGGCCTCCAGAGCGTGGGTTTGAGCCTCGGGCGACAGTTCCCCGTGCAGGGGCCGGAGGCTGAGGCCTCTTCGCAGGGCCACAGCCTCACAGCCCTTCAGGCAGGCCCGGATCTCGGCGGCGCCGGGCAGAAAGACCAGCGTGTGCTCGCGCAGGCCCTCGCCGTAAAGGCGTTCCAGGGCGTCGGCCACCTGCTGCTCGATGGGCCGGTCGTCGGGCCGGGGCAGGAAGGCCGTGTCCACGGGGAAGACGCGACCTTCGCTCTGCATCACCGGTGCGTCGAGGTAGGTTGCCACGGGGCCGGGATCCAGGGTGGCGGACATGACCAGCAGCTTCAGATCCGGCCGGGAAATTTGTTGGAGCCGCCGCAGGAGCGTGATGGCAAGGTCCGTATGCAGATGGCGCTCGTGGAACTCGTCCAGCACCACGGCGGCAATGCCGCGCAGCTGGGGGTCGCCATGCAGGCGGCGCAGCAGCAGCCCTTCGGTGACGAAGCGCAGGCGCGTGGCTTTGGACACCTTCTGCTCAAAGCGCACCGCGTAACCCGCCCGCTGGCCCAGCGGCTCGCCCAGCTCGTCGGCCACGCGGCTGGCAGCCAGCCGAGCCGCCAGCCGGCGCGGCTCCAGAATCCAGCATTCACCGTCGCCCAGCAGCCCGGAGGCCAGAAGCGCGGGAGGCACCCGGGTGGTCTTGCCGGCGCCGGGGTCCGCCTGGAGCACAAGGTTGGGATTTCCCCGCAGGCTTTCCACAAGCCGCAGCAGCAGGGGGTCAATGGGGAGAGGCGTCAGCACCCTTCCAGCCTACCGGGTCTGCCTGATCGCCCCTTGTGATCGCCGGAGGGTGTGGCCGGAGGTCTGCGCGGCCCGAAGGGGCCCTCATCGCCAGTTCAATCTGTTTCAGACCTTGCAGTTGCTGGGTTTGTCGAGGGGGTTGGGCATTCTATTGATTAAGACGATAAAAAAGAAAATTCTGAACATGTTCTGTGCCCGGCCCTACCAACCGCGTGCCTTCGATCAGGCCCTTCTTCATCCCTGCGTGGAGGATCACTGGCCCGGGTGCGGGTCTTCTGCGAAGCGCACGGCAGGCCTCTGCCGTCCTTCGTGGTGCGGGAATTCGAGGCGTACTTACGCTGCGGGGACCTGCGGGAAGGCTTCCTGCGCATCCACTGCGCGGGCTGCGGCCATGATCGGCTCGTGCCCTTCTCCTGCAAGGGGCGGGGCTTCTGCCCTTCTTGTGGCGGTAGAAGAATGGAAGAAGGCGCCGCGTGGCTGTGCGAGCAGGTTTTACCACCGGTGCCTTTGCGCCAGTGGGTGCTCAGCCTGCCGAAGGTTTTGCGACACCTGCTTGCGTATGACGGAAAGCTTTGTCGTGCCGTGGCGAAGGCGGCTATGCAGGAGGTATTCCGTTACCAGCGCCTGTGGGCCCGGCGGGCCATGGCGCTGATATCCACTCGCCAGGCGCAGCTCGGTGCCATGCTGGCCGTTCAGCGGTTTGGTTCAGCATTGAACCTGAACATCCATTTCCATGCCTAAGTTGTACCTGCCATAGAGGTTGTTCATCCGGGCTGAGCTGGGAAGCTGTTGTTACCACACACCAGCTTTCGAGGAGACAGCCCGGATGAACCTCCACCGTTCAGCAAAGACATGCCCGTTCAGTCGAGGATTATTGGTGCGGCGGGTCCGTGGCCAGGGTTTGACGGTCAAGGCGGCAGCCGAAGCGGCCCACATCAGCGTCAGGACGGCCTACAAGTGGCTGGCCAGGTTTCGGAGGGAGGGGCGCGCCGGGTTGAGGGACCGATCCAGTCGTCCCAGGCGTGCCCCGAACTGGACCGAGGCAGCCGTGGTCGCAAAGGTCATCGATCTGCGGCGGTCGCGGCTGCCGGCGACGGAGGTGGCCCGTCGGCTGGTCATGCCCCGGTCCACCGTGGGCCTGATCCTCCGTCGAAAGGGGTTGGCCAAGTGGTCGTCCCTGGAGAAGAAGGAACCGCCCCGTCGCTACGAGATCGCCGAACCTGGCGGCCTCCTCCATCTCGACATCAAGAAGCTCGGCAAGATCCAGGGTGTGGGCCATCGGATCCACGGCGACTTCATGCGTCGCTCCCGGGGTGTTGGTTGGGAACATCTGCACATCGCCATCGATGCCCATTCCAGGAGCAGCTACGCCGAGATCCTCCCGGACGAAAAGAAGGAGACCACTGCTGCCTTTCTCCAGAGGGCGCTTTCCCACTACATCAGCCAGGGCATCCGGATTCAGCGCATCCTCACCGATAACGGCAAGTGCTACCACTCATTCCCTGTTCGGGATGTGTGCGAGGCCCACGTCATCAAACACAGCTTCACTCGACCCTATCGACCTCAAACCAACGGCAAAGCCGAGCGCTTCATCCAGACCGCCCTTCGGGAATGGGCCTATCGCCTGGCCTATGAATCCTCAGAACAGCGAACCCTGGCCCTCAAGGCCTGGCTCCACCACTACAATCACCACAGACCCCACTCAGCCCTGGCAGGCCTTACCCCTGCCGCTAAGCTGAACAACGCCCTTGGCCGCGACACTTAGTCCTCGATGGCGTCTTCGTCGTGGATGCCTTCGGCCACCCAGCCTTCATGGAACTGGCCCCGCCAAGCCTGGGGGATCTGAACAAGGTTGCAGGCCGCATCGCAGAAGCCGTGCTTGCCCTACTGCGCCGCCGTCACATCTGGCGGGACGATCTGGATGAAACCGAAGATACCTTGGCCCAGCGCAGCGAATCCCTGGCCGGAATGGCAAAGGCTTCGATTTCGGGAACGCTGGTCTTCGGTTCAGCTGGGGCCAAGCCTGTGCGCCTGAAGGACGCACGGCAATGGGTACCCGATCAAGTGGAGCGGGCAGGGATGGCCCTCTATTTCGTGCTGGACGCCGAAGTGCGTGTGGCGGCGCATGACCGGTTCCACCGAGAGCGTCCTTGCCGCTACCTGCTACGCCCTCCCCTTGCGAAGGGCCGACGGCACGAAACCACGGATGGGAAGTACACCTTTGAGCTGAAAATGCCCTGGCCCGATGGCACTCGTGTGATCTTCTTCAGTGGAGAGGAATAGGTAGCGCGGCTTTCGGCGCTCATGCCGCCGCCGAGGATGCACTTGGTGCATTACTTCGGTGTAATCGCACCGAATGCCCGATTGCGCAAACAGGTCGTGCCAGAGGCCCCTGATGATTCCAAACTCGATCCCTGCGGTCACAGCGTGGCGTACACCGAAACGCGAAATAGCAGGATCATCCGGCGGCGCTGGGTGTCCTGGGCGCAACGCCGGCTCAAGGCCTTTGCCATCGATGTCATGGCCTGCCCACGCTGCGATTCACGCATGCAGCGCATTGCGGTGATCCAGCAGCCAAAGGTGATTGCCGCAATCCTCGACTGCCTCAGTCGGAAGGAACAGCCGCCCTGAAAGAGGTCCGGCCCCCCAAAAAACACAGGCGCTCCAGACCAGGGACATGCTTGACCCTAGCATCGCCTTGGCGCATCGTGGGGTCAGCATTCTTGAAATCTCAATGCCAAAACCCAATAGCCCCGAAACACTCCAAACGGCATCCAGTTAGGACCCGACTTTGGCCAGAATCTCTCCGCACTTCTGGAAACTCACTCCACCAAAGAATCAAAATGGGGCCCTTGAACTCCCTATCCACACTATTTACGGATAATCTTCTACCTTAAATGAATGGTAGAATATAGATGGCCCTGATGACACACCAGGATAACTCCGGTGTTTTCTCCGATTGGTTCCCATGCTTCCACTGACAGTTCCCTGGGCAAGCCTTCCACCAGCCGTAATAGGCAAAGCTCAAATGAGTGATCTGGACGCACTCATCTCTAATAGCATCGACCCTCAATCCGACCCTGTGGTTCTAAGGGCCATGGTCAGGCTTTATAAAGACTCTGCATCGTTCCGAATTCTCTTGGCTGATTTTGCTAGGGAACAGCCGAATTCTAGGTTGGTATTCAAATCGATGGCGGAAAAATCCTTTGGTGCCATTGATATCCAAGTCGGGCCAAAAGGCTATTTGTTTGTGATTTCGATCCAATCGAAACTCATGAAGCTCCATCTGGATTCGATGGAGCCTTGGGTCGGTTCCATGATGTATTGCCTGCTCGAAATCAGCCGACAGAATTTGGTGCTTCCGATTACTGAGAATCATTTCATTTTCAACAAAATGCTTCAAACAAGGATGTGGAATTATCAACGCGAATTGCGCAAAGAGCTGCGAATGGCGCCTTCGCGACCTAAATTAAAACTTGCTCCAGATGGTCAGGTTTACTATAGGCGGTTTATCCTCGAGGAGCGTTAGGGCGCGATATGTCAAGATCAATAGACATAGCTATAGGTGATGGTCGCAGCATAGATCTGCGTTCGATCTACCAAAATTCAAGAAAGACCCTTTAATGACCCGAAATTGAATGGATTCAATGCAAGGTGAAGTTTGACGAATTTGACATCAATATTCCATGGGGTGATTGATGCTGACCTGGGCCCTTCTTTTTCTCTCCGATCCAGTGCTGATTCAGCCTCAGACGAAACCCGCGATGCCCAGCCAGCAAATCATCATCTCTGGAAAAATCGTCGAATTACCCTACTTGCCTGAAAGTGTGGCGGCGGCGAACAAAGCTTTTGGGGCGCTTAGTGCTGGGATGAATGAAGGACTCAGAGACCTGGAGCACACCCTTGTGGGGCTGTATGCCAGTCCCGATGCACGGATCACCCTTCCAGGCGAATTCAAGATCGAGAAGAAGCAGGGCGAGGATCTGCGTTTTCTGGTTTCGATCATGAGTGGAGATGCCTACCGGGAGTTGGAAGGGCCTTGCCACCAGGCCTGGGACGAATGGCAGGGCGCCCTGGTGAGGAATGGCCTCGCCAACCCGGTTCAAGGCATGGTCCCCACTTCTCCGCTGTCCCAGGTCCAGATTAAGGAGGATCAGGAAATCCGGAACCGGCAAAAGGGCCTGCAGAAAACAGAAAGGGCCGTGGAACAGGAAAGGGTGCAAGTCCTTGAGATGATGGCGACATCTGGAGGTACTGGAGACAGCATCAATTCCAATGTGGAGTGGGTCATGAGTAACCGAGCGAACGCCGAAGCTGGCGTTGTCACGGGTCAAGTGACTGCCCACATTGCGAACCGCCACGTGCCCTCCCTGGCCAAGGTCTGGATCCCCCTCGCCAATCGATTGAATGCCGATGCCCTGCAGCTGGCTTCGAACGAATTGGGGATCAAGCCTTCCGCACCACCTGCGTTTCGAGCCCTCAGAACCCGGGCCAGAATCCAATTCCTAGAGCGATTCAGATCTGCTTTATGGTTCTCCCTTTGCGTCTGGACTCGGATGGTCGGGCAGCAACCCCCGGCGCCATTGCGCGAGCTTAATGCCTCCCTACCAGATCCTTCTCCGAGTCCAAATACCCCCCTCCCCAGGTAGCCTTCCTGCAGGCGTTTATAGCCAGTGGATATGACGAGATTGGTCGAGAGAATTCGAAGCCTGCTTGGACCAGAGGACACTCCATGAGTTCGACTGCTTCCGCCCGCATCCTGGTCGTGGATGATGCGGACTTCAACCGGGAAGTCATGACACGGATCCTCGAGCGGGAAGGGTACCAAGTTGGGACCGCCCAGGATGGGGCCGAGGCCCTGGATTAACTGCATCGTGAACCATGGGATCTGGTCCTGCTTGATGTGATGATGCCCGGTGTGGATGGGGTCCAGGTCATCGAGGCGATGCACCGTGACGAGCGGCTACAGCATGTGCCGGTGATCATGCTTTCGGCCCTGCACGACAAGAGGCGGTCCTCAAGTGCATCCAGTTGGGTGCTCATGACTACCTGCCCAAACCCATCAACCAGCAGCTCTTGAAGGCACGCATATCCGCCGGCCTAGAGAAGAAGCGGAGTCATGATCTGGAACGGGAGTACACACGACGGGTGGAACCCATGAGCGCGCAGCTTCAGACCGCCAACGAGCGTCTGCGGCAAGCAGACCAGATGAAGACGCGCTTCCTCGCTACGGCTGCCCAAGATTTGAAGAACCCCTTGGGAGCCATCCTCCTCATGGCGTGTATAGGGAATTCAAAGGCCCCATGTTGATCTGGACCGGTGACTTAGGGCTAGGGTGTGTTTTCAAAGTCTAGAAAGCCAAATGGATGAAAGGGCTTGTACAAAATGCTCACCTGCAGTGCTTCATGGGTATTGCGTTGAGGTAGAGCGTAGCTAGAACCTTTCTGACTGAACGGATGGGGGCGAGGTTCGAGCCATTGCTGCCGAGTGAACAGGGTGGAATATCCACCCACCTAACGACGCCATAAACACTCCATTCGCCTGAGCAGCAATGGGCATGACGGTGCCGAAGCCCAGGCAGGCTATAACACACTCCCGAAGCGGGCCAGGAAAGGGGTGGGCATCCATCCAGGGCGCCAGAAGCCCCAGGGCACTTGTTGGACGAGCGGCTAGGCTTGAATGCGGTCACCAAGTGCCTGTCAGCGAGGCTATAGGCGCTGCTGTGTGGCGCCGTTCTCGCCGACCCTGGCGTAGAATGGAGGATTCGACGGGAGTGGTCATGGCAGGCATGGAAACGGCGGGCGTGGGCGGCAAAGTGGGCGGCGTGATGGACAGCCTGCGGGACGCCTACGGCGACACTCTGGTGGAACTGGGGAACGAGGGCGCCAATCTCATCGTGTTTGATGCCGATCTGGCCGGTTCCACCCGCACCAGCAAATTCGCCAAGGCCTTTCCGGAGCGCTTCTTCAACATGGGCGCTGCCGAGCAGGGCATGGTGGCCGCCGCCGCCGGGGCCGCCACCACGGGCGTGGTGCCCTTCGTGAGCACCTTCGCGATGTTCGCCACGGGCCGGGCCTATGAGTTCGTGCGCCAGGCCGTGGGCGTGGGTCACCAGAACGTGAAGATCGTGGCCACCCACGCGGGCCTCACCGTGGGCGAGGATGGCGGCACCCACCAGTGCCTGGAGGATCTCGCCCTCATGTGCATGATCCCGGGCATGACGGTGCTCTCCCCGGCCGATGCCATCGAGACGAAGCAGGCGATCCGCCTGGCCTATGCCCATCAGGGCCCCGTCTACGTTCGCCTGACCCGCGACAAGTTCCCCCGCATCCATGGTTCGGACTATCAATTCCGGATCGGCCAGGCCGTCGTCATGCGAGAAGGGAAGGATGTGCTGCTGGTGGGCTGTGGCCTGGGCACCTCGATCTGTCTGGATGCCGCCGACCTGCTGGCCGCGGACGGCATCGAGGCCACGGTGCTGCACACGCCCACGGTCAAACCCTTCGACCGGGAGACTCTGGTGTCCCTGGCCAAGGCGCACAAGGCTGTCGTCACCTGCGAGGAACACCAGATCCACGGCGGCCTGGGTGGCATCGTGGCGGAGATCCTGTCCGAGACCCATCCCATGCCCGTCCGTCGGGTGGGCGTGAAGGATGTGTTTGGCCAGAGCGGCAAGCCCGAGAAGCTGCTGGAGGCCTACGGTGTGACGCCCCAGGCCGTGGCCGCCGCCGCGAAGGAGGCGTTGGGATGATCGAAACGTTCAAGGCCAGCCGCTGGACCAAGGGCAACCACCTGTTCACCACCGTCATCGAAGTCACGGAAGCCGCCGTGGTCCGCCGCAAGCGGTCCTGGTTCACCGTGAACGAGATCAGCATCCACCTCTCCAAGGTCGCCAGCGTCCGCATCGAGACCGGCATGATCTGGTCGGATATTTTCGTCGAGAGCACGGGGGGCAGCGACCCCCTCACCAGCCACGGCCACACCAAGGCTGACGCGCGCCGCATCAAGGAACTCATCGAGGCGGCGCAGAGTCGCGGGATGCGCTAGACCGGCGCGAAAGCGTTTCTGCCGCAGATGAACACGGATAGTGGATAGTCACAGATGGGACCGGCTTCATTCATCCGGGTTTATCTGGGTTCATCCGTGGCCAAGCCGTCTTTCCTTGAAGCGTTTTTCGACGTTCTGGGTGCAGGCGCTGCCAGCTTCGCCGCCACGGCCTTGAGGTCGTCCTCCGGTGCGAGGTGATGACGCACTTCCTGGACGCCCCGCTTCAAGGTGACGCAGATCCTTCCCATCGGGCAGTTCTGGAGACAGGATTCGCGCACGACCTCCAGTCCCAGGAGGCGCTTGCGGTCCAGGAGCAGGCGCGTGAGGCAGGCCAGGGCCTCGGTCATCGCTTGACCCTGCCGGGGGCGGCGAAGCGCGTGGCGCTCGCAGTCGGCGCAGATCGTGAGGACGGGCAGCATAGAAATAAAAATTACACACAATGGTCAATCCGCCAAGGGCGACCCTGCTGTGTTCGGGTTCCCCTCAGGCAAATCGGGGGGCCCGCTTCTCCATGAAGGCGGTCAGTCCCTCCTGGGCATCGGGGTGTCGCATGGCGGCCTTCATCTGGGCACCTTCGGCGTCGAGGCGGGCGCGAAGGGTTTCGGCGTCCAGGCCCTGATTGCGCAGCAGCGTGGCCTTGATGCGGGCGAAGGTCCCGGCGGGGCCGGCGGCGAGACGGCGGCTGAGGGTATCGACTGCCGCGTCCAGCCGGTCTGCGGGCACGGTCTGATTCACCAGGCCCAGGGTCTGGGCCCGGGCGGCATCCATGGTGTCGCCGAGCAGCATCAGTTCCCCCGCGATGGCCGGGTTCACCAGGCGTGACAGCAGGACACTGCCGCCCCAGTCCGGATGGAGGCCGATTTTCACGAAGGCCATGCTGAAGGCCGCTTCCGGCGTGGCGATCCGCAGGTCCGCACCCAGCGCCAGGCTCATGCCCGCACCCGCTGCGGGCCCCTGCACCACGGCCACCACGGGCTTGGGCAACGTGACCAAGGCGTGGGCCACGAAGGCGCCCAGGTCCAGCAGGGATTCCATCTCGTCCCAGCGGCCTTCGGCCAGCGCCTTGGCCATCCAGCCGATGTCACCGCCCGCGCAGAAGGCCCGCCCCGCGCCACGCAGTAGCAGCGCCTTCACGCCCGGTTCGGCGGACTTTGCCAGAGCCTCCTCGAAGCCTTCGCGCATCGTTGGAATCAGCGCGTTCAGTTTGTCCGGCCGGTCCAGCGTCAGCGTGGCGATGCGGTCACGGATCTCAAAGCGGAGGGGAGAGGGCACGGGAACTCCAGGGAATCAGCCACGGATGCACACGAATGAACACAGATGGAAAAGGTATCTGAGTTCATCCGTGTTCATCTGTGGCCAATCGCTTTTATGAACGCGGCAAACAGATCGCGGGCCGCGTCTCCAGCGGGGCCTTTGAGGTTCACCAGATTCTCTGGATGCCACTGGACGCCGAACACCCAGCGGGCGGGGTCGGTGGCTTCCAAGGCTTCGATGATGGGACCGGTGTCGGGATGGGCGGTGTCCAGGTGCCAGCCCACGGCCACCAGGGGCGGTGCCACGCGCTTCACGGCCTGGTGGTGGCGGCTGTTGACGAGGAAGACGTCCTCGCCCAGCAGGGCCCTCAGCCGCGAACCTGGGGCCAACTGCACACGGTGGTGCATGTCGGGCGCATCTGACGTGCCGTGCTGGTGCCGCGAGGGTTCGCAGCCGTAGTGGTCCGGCACGTCCTGGATCATGCTGCCGCCCAGGGCCACATTGAGGATCTGCTCGCCCCGGCAAATGCCGAGGAGGGGTAGGTTCCGGTCCCAGGCCGCGCGAACCAGCGGCATTTCGAACGCATCGCGGTCTGCATCCACTTCGGCCTTGGGATGCACGGGTTCGGCGGCGTCCCAGTGGCAAGGGTGGATGTCGTAACCGCC
Organism: Geothrix sp.; assembly: GCA_030824075.1. Classification (GTDB taxonomy): domain Bacteria; phylum Acidobacteriota; class Holophagae; order Holophagales; family Holophagaceae; genus Geothrix. The sequence continues at coordinate 30,286 of JAVBYJ010000081.1, read as the reverse complement.
CGTGAGCAGGAGGCCCGAAACGCTGGCCAGGTCCGGCAGGGAGTCCCCAGGCGCCACCAGGTGGATGACACCGGTCCAGCCGGCGGCCCTCAGGGCGGGAAGGTAATGCTTCTCGGCACCGGACTTGTTTTTACAGCTCACCAGGAGATTTGAGTTGCCGCTTGACATGACTTTCCCTCGGCGCAAACCTCATCACCCTACCACCCCCTCAGATGGTCTGAGTCGACGGTGAGGCGGAGAGCTCCGCCGCTACAACAGGAGGACGTCATGTCCGGATCCTTGAACAAAGTCATGCTCATCGGCAACCTCGGGCGCGATCCCGAGCTGAAGGCCACGCCTTCGGGCCAGAGCGTCGCCCGTTTCTCCGTGGCCACCACGGAAACCTGGAAGAACCAGCAGGGCGAGAAGCAGAGCAAGACCGAGTGGCACAACATTGTGGTGTGGGGGAAGCAGGCGGAGATCGCCGAGAAATACCTGCGCAAGGGCAAGCAGATCCTCATCGAGGGCCGCATCCAGTACCGCGAGTACACCGATCAGGCCGGCGTGAAGAAGACCGCCTGTGACATCCGCTGCGACAACTTCGTCATGTTGGGCCGCGCGGACGAAGGCGGTAGTCGTGAGGGCGGCGCCCGGGACAGCGGTGGCTACGGGGGGAGACCCAGCGGCAGCGGCTCCCAGGACTTTGAAGACCACGGCGCCCCCCCGGCTTCCGGTGGCGGTTTCCCGGATGACGACATCCCGTTCTGACGACGGATTCAGTAAGGCTACAAGACGGCGCCCGAAGGGGCGCCGTCTTGTAGGTGGGGGAGGGGATCAGGGATCTACGTAAACATCCGTTGACAACCTACGGAGACAACCGTAGGTTGTGGGGACCGCTGGAGACCCCATGGCCGAGCTTCCCCGTCCCTCTGATTTTGAATTGGCCATTCTTCGGGTGCTCTGGCGTCTGGGGGAAGGTACTGTCCGACAGGTTCACGGGGCGCTGCAAGCTGAGCGTCAGCAGGGATATACGACCGTACTGAAAACCATGCAGATCATGGCTGAGAAAGGCCTGCTGCGCCGGGATGAAAGCGCCAAGAGCCATGTCTACCGTCCTGCCGAGGCTTCCCAGGACACCCGACGCGGCATGGTTCGGGACCTTGTGGACAAGGCCTTCGAGGGTTCGGCGCTCCAGTTGCTGGCCCATGCGCTTCACGCCAAGCGCCCCAGCGCCTCCGAATTGGACGAAATCCAGGCCCTGATCGATCAGGCCCGCTCAGAGCGAGGGCGGACATGAACGGGACCGAGCCAGCCATGGTGTTCCGCTTGGGCTGGACCCTGGTTCATTTCCTTTGGCAGGGCGCGGCATTGGCGGGGCTGCTGGCATTGATGTTGTGGCTGACCAAGGGGCATTCGCCGCGTCTTCGCTATGGCTTGGCCTGCCTGGTTCTGGCCTTGATGGCGTTGGCACCTGTGGCCACGTGGTACCAGCTGGGACAGTCCCCAACCACCCACCGGAGCAGGGTGGTGTCTTCCACTGGGTCTGCTCCTAAAACGGGAAGCGCCGCACCTTCGGAACCTTCCTCTCCAGCGATGGGCGCGGTTTCGTCAAGCCGAGCCTGGGACAGGTTCCTTCCGCTGGCCGTGGGGCTGTGGCTATTGGGCGTGGCCGCCATGAGCCTGCGTCTGGCCAGTGGCTGGGCCTGGCTCCAGTGGCTGCGCCGCCGACCGGATACCGTGCCGGCCGCCGATGACATCCAGCTCCGGCTGCTTCGCCTCTGCCAGCGCATGAACCTGGCGAGCAACATCCGCATCCTCCTGTGTGAGAAGGTGCCCGGTCCTACGGTGATGGGCTGGCTGCGGCCGGTCATCCTTCTGCCACCCGCGGCCCTGCTGGGGTTGCCGGTCGAGCAGATGGAATTGGTGCTGGCCCATGAGCTGGCCCACATCCTGCGCCATGATTTCGCCATCAACCTGCTGCAGTCCTGCGTCGAAGTGCTGCTCTTCTACCACCCGGCCGTGTGGTGGGTCTCTGCGAAGATCCGTCAGGAACGGGAGCTGTGCTGCGACGACCTGGCGGTGCGAACGACGGGGGACGCCCTGGACTACGCCGCCGCGCTCACCCGGCTAGAGGCTCTCTGCCGCCCGCCGGATCCCCCACGACATGCCACTCAGGCCCTTGCCCTGAGCGCCACCGGAGGCTCCTTCATGCACCGCATTCGACGACTCATTTCACCCATCGCACCGACACCGCTCGCACCACGGGCCGGCTTGCTGGTACTCCTAATTCTTGGCTTGGCGGTGGGGCTCAAGTCCGCTCAAGCCAAGGTTGAAACTGGAAAAATCGAGGTGCCCCATGTGCTTGTGTTGCGCCGGTTCAATGTCGACAGCGAGGATGGCGTGGCCAAAGCAGGTCAGATTTCGTTCGACGGCGCTAAGGTTCCTCCCGCCTTTGGTCTAATGGCCCTTCGACAGCTTGCGGCAGCACCGGCCAATGGGCCGGTGACTGAGCTGCGAATCCCCATTCCCGACAAGACCCAGGCCGGGGGCGATCCCAGGTCCTTCAATTTTCCGGCGGTGGACCCCTCCCGGATGCGGATGATTCTAGAGAATCATGGGAACGAAAAACCCCTGAGCTTGCAATCCTGCCTTCCACGCGAAGTCATCATCCGGCGCCTGAATGCCCTCTCACCCCTGCTTCATGCGCTACCCGGGAAATCCCGCTTGGCAGTGGTCGCCAACGAGGCAGACATCGAACTCGTGAGCGCCGCCCTGACCGAGATGGCAAGCCTGCCACCTGAACCAGGCTTCTTCCAGCGTGTCCAGAAAATCGGAACTGAAGCGGTTCCAGAAACCCAGAAGACGACCATCGAACTCATTGATGTCAATGCGGATGAGTTCCGGATGGTGCTCGATGCAGATCGAGCCAAGCGGGCCCGCCCTGCTGGAGGTCCGCTCCTTACATCGAGCGACCTAGGATCCCCTTCAACTCCAACCAGCGCCCCCCTGAAGGAACCTAGTGGCTTCGGCGCTACGATCGAGATTCCGCCGATGGGAAGCGACGGGCCGGAACCATCTACGTCCATGTGAATCGCATGCCTGCCGCAGAGATCATCGATGCCTTGACACTGCTGAGTCGGACACCTTCAGATGCTTCCAAGGGCTACGTGGATCTGGAGGTGAAGGCCGATCCATCCAAGTCGCCCGGGCATGGGCTCTACACCTACCTGCTCCTGGGCGCCGATCCAGAGCGGGTCAAGCACGTGGTCCAGGCCCGTGATGCATTTCCATATCTTGAACAGGCCGACAAGAAACCTGGCCACATCGTCATCCAACGCCTAGCAAGGTTTACATACGAACTTGGGGTATTGCCCCAGGGCTTGCATGTTCAGGTATGGGCCGGAGATGTGCCCGCTGAAATGGTCATTGAGGCTCTGACAGAACTACAGGCCATGGCGCCTGATGCACGAGTCCCTCAGGAAGTTCGGCGTCAGATCCCGCCTGGTTCGGGGAAGGGCAAGCGGATTTCGTTGGATCTAGTAGACAAGGGCCCTCTCCAGTTGTGGAAGGAACTCGATACTGCCGTGAGGAATGACCAGCACTGAGGGTTTGCAGATAGGGCAAGATCTGTTCGGCTGCGAAGCAGCCTAACTCCAGACGGTGCCAGCGGGGTGCCGTCTGGAGCCCCGTCCGGCCGAGATCACCCCTCGGAGAGTTCACGCCACCGGGCTACAATGGTGGGTTCGGGAGTTTCCATGCTTTCAGTGCAAAACGTCACCATGCGGTACGGATCCAGGATCCTGTTCGAGGATGTCACCACGACTTTCAACCCCGGACGGCGGTACGGTCTGACGGGGCCGAACGGCTCGGGCAAATCCACCTTCATGAAGATCCTGGCCGGTGAGCTGGAGCAGCAGAAGGGGAACGTGGTCGCCCCCCGGAAGATGGGCATCCTGCGGCAGGATCAGTTCGCTTTTGACCAGTTCCGCGTCATCGACACGGTGATCATGGGCAACAAGGGCCTGTGGACGGCCCTACAGGAGCGGGACGCCATCTACGAGAAGACGGACATGACCGACGAGGACGGCATGCGCCTGGGGGAACTGGAAGGCACCGTGGCCGACGAGGATGGCTACACCGCTGAAAGCGATGCCGCCGTCCTGCTGGATGGCCTCGGCATCCCGGAGTCCCTCCACGGGCGCCTGATGAGTGAGCTGCAGGGTGGCCAGAAGGTGCGGGTGCTGCTGTCCCAGGCGCTCTTCGGGAACCCCCAGGCCCTGTTGCTGGACGAGCCCACCAACCACCTCGACCTGGACTCCATCCACTGGCTGGAAGAGTTCCTCAGCCGCTACAAGGGCACGGTGGTGGTGATCTCTCACGACCGGCACTTCCTGAACAACGTCTGCACCCACATCGCCGACATTGACTACCAGACGATCATCCAGTACACCGGTGGCTACGACGACATGGTGATGGCCAAGATCCAGGTGCGGTCGCGCATCGAGTCGGAGAACGCCCAGCGCGAGAAGAAGATCGACCAGCTCAACGAGTTCATCCAGCGCTTCGCTGCGGGCACCCGCAGCAGTCAGGTGAACAGCCGGCGCAAGGAAGTGGAGCGCCTCCAGCCCAGCGACCTGGCCCGCAGCAACATCCAGCGCCCGTTCATCAAGTTCGACCAGAGGCGGCCCAGCGGCCGCTATGCCCTTGATTTCGAAAAGGTGCGCAAGGGGTACGACTCAGATGCGGGTCGCCTGGAGGTCATCAGGGGCTTCACGGCCATGGTGCAGCGGGGCGAGAAGATCGCCCTCATCGGCCGCAATGGCATCGGCAAGACCACGTTGCTGAACGCCCTGCTGGCCAACGCGCCCCAGGTCACGGAGCGTGGCCGCGCCATCGATGCGGGTGAGGTGAAGTGGGGCCACGAGGCGAGCGTGGGCTACTTCTCCCAGGACTTCGCCGAAAGCATTCCCAAGGGCTGGACCATGGTGGATTGGCTGCGGCAGTTCGACCCGGAAGCGACCATCGAGCAGATCCGCGGTGTGCTGGGCCAGATGCTCTTCCGCGGCGACGAGGGCACCAAGATGACCGACGTGCTCAGCGGTGGCGAGTCCTGCCGTTTGATGTTCTGCAAGCTCATGCTGCAGAAGCCCAACGTGCTGGTCTTCGACGAACCCACCAACCACCTGGATCTGGAAGCGGTCATCGCCCTCAACGCGGCCCTCCAGAAGTACGAAGGGACCATCCTGCTGGTGACGCACGATGAGGATCTCATCGATGAGGTCGCCACGCGCATCTGGCACCTGACCGACGAAGGTATCGAGGATTTCCAGGGCCCCTACGATGAATACCGGGCCAACGCTGGGGCCTAGCCCTGGGGTTTTGGACTAAGCACAACCGCAGCACTTCCTGCGGAAGCCCAAGGTGCCGAATTTTGGGTGCCGAATCTTGGCGAACCCGCCAATCACCTCGATCTGGAGGTGGCCGCGCATCGGGCACCTGACTGATGACGGTATCGGGGATATCCAGGTGGTCTGTGAGGCCTGCAGCGTACCCACCGGTCGCTGAGTTCCCCCCTCGAACCGAACCACCCCAAGGCCCTTTTAGAGCCTACCGAAGTCCGGAAGATCATGATTATGAAGGGCTTTCTTTTCCATGCCCTGAGCGACCCTTGTTTTCAAAAAATAGAAAAGTATATTGAGTTTCATTCTTCGTGATTCCCCTCGGGGGAGAAGGCCATTTGTGACGCTTAGGCAGGGCATCAGAGGCCAACCCATGGCGGAACCCAACGGCCCAGCCGGCTCGCGGCGTCGAGTCACCCGGATCAATCGGGTACTCCAGGAACTGGAGGACTTCAAGCGGGCACTGGATGAGCATGCCATCGTGGCCGTGACCGATGCGCAAGGGCGCATCACCTATGTGAACGAGAAGTTCTGTGCGATCTCCAAATACACCCGGGAGGAGCTGCTGGGGAAAGATCACCGGATCATCAACTCGGGCCACCATCCCAAGTCGTTCATGAAGGACCTGTGGGACACCATCCGCGTCGGCCAGGTCTGGAAGGGGGAGATCAAGAACCGCGCAAAGGATGCGACTTTCTACTGGGTGGATACCACCATCGTCCCCTTCCTCGGTGAGGACGGGAAGCCGTTGCAGTTCGTGGCCATCCGGGCGGACATCACGCAGCGGAAGGAAACGGAGGATGCGCTGCGCCAGTCCCAGAAGCTGGAGAGCCTCGGTGTGTTGTCCGGGGGCATCGCCCACGACTTCAACAACCTACTCACCACCATCCTCGGCAATGCGAACCTCGGGGCCATGAGGCTCCCGCCCGAGAGCCCCGCCATGCCCTACCTGCAGCAGATCGAACAGGCCACCCTCCGGGCGGCGGACCTGACCCGGCAGCTGCTGGCCTATGCCGGGAAGGGCCGCCTGCAGGTGATCGAGGTGGACCTGAATCGCCTGGTTCTGGAGATGACCCAGCTCCTGACGGTATCCATATCCAAGAAGGCCGTGGTCCGCTACGACCTGTCGCCGGACCTGCCCCGCATCCTGGCCGATCCATCCCAGATGCAGCAGCTCGTCATGAACCTCGTGACCAATGCCTCAGAGGCCATAGGCGATGAGGTCAGCGGGCTCATCACGGTGCGGACCGGGCTGCAGACCGTGGATGAGGCCTACAGCCTCGGTCTGCTGCCCGCCCTTCCCCTGGCTGCGGGCAGTTACGTGACGCTCGAGGTGAGCGACACGGGGTGCGGGATGGTGTCAGAGGTACTCGACCGGATCTTCGATCCCTTTTTCACGACCAAGTTCACGGGGCGAGGCCTGGGCCTGTCGGCGATGCTGGGCATCCTCCGGAGCCACCACGGCAGCCTCAAGGTGTACAGCGAACCGGGGCGGGGTTCGGTCTTCAAGCTCTTCCTGCCCGCGGAGGCCAGCGAGTCGGAACCGCACTTCCCGCAAGCCCCCGGAATGGACTGGCGGACGCAAGGAGTGCTGCTGCTGGTGGACGACGAGGCGGGCGCGCGGGCGGTCGCCAGGGGGCTCGCCGAGGCCCTGGGGTTCCAGGTGCTGGAGGCGGCAGATGGTCAGGAGGGGCTGGCGTTGTTCGAACTGCGCCATTCCGAGCTCACGGTGGTCCTGATGGACCTGACCATGCCCCATATGGACGGCCGCCAGGCCTTCCTCCGCATGCACGCGATAGATGCCTCCGTGCCCATCGTGCTGACCAGCGGCTACAGCGAGCAGGATGTCCTTGCCGACTTCCTGGGCCGCGGTCTGGCAGGGTTCCTGCCGAAGCCTTACCAGAGCAGTCAGTTCCTGGCGATGATGAAGCAGGCCGTGGAAGGCCCCTAGGCCGGGGGGTTGAGCAGCATCCGCAGCACTTCCTCGGCCACCATCAGCCCCACGATGGCGGGCATGTAGGAGATGGTGCCGACGGGACGGCGAACGCGACCGGGGCCACGGTGCGGCTCGATATCGATGGGGTTCGCTGGGCGTTTGTTATCGGCGGGCTCCAGGGAGTAGACACAACGGATGCCCTGCGTGATGCCGACCTTCCGCAATTCCTTGCGGACACGCGCCGCGAGGGGGCAAAGGCTGGTTTCGCTGAGGTCGCCCACGAAAAGCTGGCTGCTGTCCCTGCGTCCTCCGGCACCCATGGCGGTGATGGTGGGGATGCCCTGCTCATGGGCGGTACGCATGAGGGCGACCTTGCAGGTGACGGAGTCGATGGCGTCAATCACCACATCGGGCCGGGGTTCCAGCAGATCAGGCAGGGTGTCGGTGTGGATGAAGGTGACGCGGGGATCCACCTCGCAATCGGGATTGATATCCCGCACCCGGGCGGCGGCCACCTCGGCCTTGGGTTGTCCGATCGTGGAACGCAGGGCGAAGAGCTGGCGGTTGAGGTTGCTGGGGCCGACCACATCATGATCCACCAACCTCAGCTGACCCACGCCGGCCCGGGCCAGTGCCTCCACGGCGAAGGAACCCACGCCGCCCAGACCGAACACCGTCACGCGCGAGGCCTTCAGCCGCGCCAACGCTGCCTCTCCGAGCAGTAATTCGCTGCGGGAAAACCACCTCATACCAGCAACTCCTTGAAACACAGCTGGCCATTCTCCCAGGTCTGGGTGGCAAGGACCTCTGCGGACACACCGCGGAGTGCAGCAGCCGTTTCAACCACACGGTCCAGCTCCGCAGTGCCATCGGTTTCCAGGAGCAGGTGGCTGGCATCCACGGACAACAGCGCTTCTCGGACCTTCGGACGGTCTGGCTTCAGGAGATCACTGGAGAAAGAGACAAAGACACCCATGGCTTGAAGTGCCAGGGCCGTCTCGGGGCTCCCGGCATAGGCATGGACCATGGCGCCCGCTTTCGGCACACCCTCCTCGCGCAGCAGGTCCAGCAGACGCCCCCAGGCACGGACGACATGCATCGCCACGGGCCGGTGAATGGCATGAGCCAGACGCAGCTGGGCCCGGAAGGCCGCTTCCTGAAGGGACCGGTCGGAATCCTTTCGCGCGAAATCCAGACCACACTCGCCCACACCCACCCGGTGAGACCTCAGCAGGGATTCCAGCCGGGGCCTCCATGCCTGCGAGGCCTCCGAAACGAACCAGGGGTGCAGGCCCAGCATGGGGATGACCCGATCCTCGGAGGCGGCATGGGCGAGGATCGCATCCCAGTCCGATTCACACGTCCCGCAAACCACCCGGTGATGGTTATTGGGCGCAGAGTACGAGTCCGGGAGGTGGCTGTGGGCGTCGAAGCGGGCGGGCATATGTGATGGGTCTTTCGCTGGTGGTCCCGGCGGGAATTGAACCCACGACCTACCGCTTAGGAGGCGGTCGCTCTATCCGCTGAGCTACGGGACCTGCAACAGCAAGCCTCATTCTAGCGTCATCTTGCGCCCATCGAGGAGGGCCGTATGAAGGCCGAGAGCCGCAGGCCGGTGGGATAGGCCGATGGCCTGGGAGTCTCAGGCACCCAGTGCGGCGAGCAGCTCATCCAAAGGGACGCTCGCGATGGCGGAGGCCGTGTCGCTCATGGCAAAGGGAAGGATGAGCTCACGGCCGTGCAGGAGGGATCCGCAGCTGTAGACGACATTGGGGACGTAGCCTTCTCTTCCGATGCCTTCAGGTGCCAGCAGGGGTTCGCGCAGGCGGCCGATGACCTTGGTCGGATCGTGCAGGTCGAGCAGAGCCGCTCCGATGCAGTATTTACGCATGGGGCCGACGCCGTGGGTGATGATCAGCCAGCCGGCTTCAGTTTCGATGGGGGATCCGCAGTTTCCGATTTTCACGGACTCCCACATTTCCGCTGGGCGCAGGAGCAATTTGGGGTCGCTCCAATAGTGAGGATTGTCCGAGAACATGATGAAGAGGTTCTCGTCATCATGCCGCGACAGCATGGCGTAATTGCCGTCGATCCGGCGAGGGAACAGGGCCATGCCTTTGTTCTGAACAGCGGTACCATTGAGGGTGAGCACACGGAAATGAAGAAAATCCTGCGTCTCGATGAGCTGGGGAAGGATGGCGTGTCCGTTGTAGGCCGTGTAGGTGGCGTAGTACATCACCGACCCATCATCATCGGTGTGACGGACGAACCGGGCGTCCTCGATGCCATTGGTTTCGTTTGGTGAGACGGGGAAGATGATCCGCTCGCTCATGGCGAGTTTCGGCGAAAAATTCATCTCATAGTTGGAATCGGCGAGCCACTGGACGCAGCGAAGGGTGTTGTCGAGATCCTGCGTGATGGGGTTGATTTCGCGTCGAAGGCTGAGCACGCTGCGGTTCAGATCGCTCCGCGTGAAGCTCTCTTCAAGGGGTTCCATCACGGCGGCCGTATGACCGTTGTCGAAGCCCATTTCGTGGAGCTTGACGATGAACAGCCTTTTCTTATACCTGGGATTGGGGTTGATCTCCGGCATGGCGACGTAGCGGGAGACAGGATCCAGATGGATGTCGCCATCAGCAGCGATGAGGCCGGTGCGGAACTCGACGGAGGAAATATGCCCCTCGCCGGTGGCGCGCAGGCTCATGATGAATCGCAGGCTGCCCTCGGGCACACCATCCTGGTCAGGATGCGCCACGATGGATGGATTGAAGAGAGCAGCGGATTCCAGCGCGTATTCTCCAGAAAAGAGGGCTCCGATAAGGAGTTTCCGCGCGCGGGAGAGGGGACGCTGGGTGAAGACGTGGGGCACGACCCGCTCGAAATTCGCAAGCAAGGGTGACTCGATGTCGTAGTGCCGGGAGTCGAATTCCTTGAACATGCTCTCAAGGTCACGGATGGTGTCCTCTTCGCTCAAGGCCAGGGCTCGACCGATGATGGTGGTGATGTGATGCGTGCTGGAAGGGACGAAGGGGCGGATGATGACCCGTGAACTTTCGGGGACAAGCCTCATCTCGTGACGGCGAAGTGTGATGGGGCTCATATGGCGGCACTCGGGGGCTGGGAGATCAAATGTTCGGCGAAGTTCATCTCGGCGAGAGATAGGTGGAAGGCAAGTGTCGATTCTGCGCCCTGATTTTCACTGATCCGATCCTGGTGCAGCCCGTCGCTGCACCCCCCGCTGTTGGAATCGTAGAGCGGCAGGCCAAGATCGTTGCGGCCGAGGAACCACTCAAAGGCGCGCTTCGCCTCCCGCGACCAGGATGCATCTCCGGTCGCACGGAAGGCGTCAAGGCAGGCCGATATCATCGCCTGGGCTTCCACCGGTTGCTGATCGAAGTCGGCCCTGGCGCCGCCCCTCTCGCAGAATCCGTTGCTCCCGATGGGTCGGAAGTGACCTGCCTGCGTCTTTTGCAGGGAGGCCAGCCAGCCAAGGGACTTGAGGCCGATTTCAAGGGCCTCGGGATGGACCATCCACTGGCCGCTGAGGATCAGAGCCTGGCTGAGACGCGCGTTGTCGTAGGACGCGATCGGCTCAAACCAGGGCCAGTCATCGGTGGCGCAGTTTTTCCAGAGGTCCACAAGCTTCCCGGTCAGCGCTCCGCAGATCGCGCTCATCCTGGGGGGACCAGGGGAACGGCGCAGGTACTCGTGGATGCCCAGCAGGGTGAAGGCCCAGGCGCGCGGCGAGGTGAAGGATTCCACCACGGACAGTCCGCGCTCGAAGAGCTGGACCGACAACCTCTGGTGTCCCTCATTGCGGGACCGCCCAGCGCTGGTTCCCAGAGCCCAGAGTGCCCGCGCATGGCTGTCCTCGCTGCCCGAGTCTTCCAACCACTGCCGTCCATGACTCATGAAATTGCGGAAGCGATCCGTCTTCTGGTTCAAGGCCGCAGAGAGGAACGCGAGGTAGCTTGTGGCCAGATGGTCGAGGCTCTCCCATGGGGGGCGGCCGCCGAGCTCATCCAGCAGGATGCAGAGGATCAATGCGCGGGCATTGTCATCGGTGCAGTAGCCCTCGTGGAAATTAGGGACATTGAACATGGCGTGCTGGAAGATGCCGGTGCCATCGCTCATCCGTACGATGTGGTCCAGCCGGAGCGGAGGCAGATCATAGGGCCGACTGGCCAGCGTCCATTGGGCAAAGGCCTTGCGGGGGGCGGCTTTCCGGTCGGCCATCGCGTGCTGGAAGGACTCGATATACCGCTGCGCCACGGAAGGCCAGATCATGTCGCGCCCGAGCTGGTAGGCCTTCTCTCTGGTCGATTGCAGGCGGACCGGATCGTCGAGGAACGTGCATACCCCCTCGGCAATGGCGTGCGGATCCCGGAAGGGAACCAGGATGCCGCGACCGTCGGCGAGCAGCTCCTGCGCGTGCCAATAGGGAGTGGAGACCACGGCCTTGCCCGCACCGAAGACATAGGCCAGCGTGCCCGAGGTGATCTGGGCCTCGTTGAGATAGGGCGTGAGATAGATATCCGTCGCGCCGATGAATTCCTTGAGATCATCCAGCGATACGAAGCGGTTGTAGAAGATCACGTGCTCCTTGACGCCGCGAGCCTCGGCCAGCCGCTCCAGGCCCAGACGGTAGCTCTCGCCATCCCGAGCGACGAGATGGGGATGGGTGGCCCCAAGGATGAGATAGACCACGTTGGGATGGCGCTTGACAATCTCCGGCAGCGCTTCGATGGCGTTCTCGATGCCTTTTCCTGGCCCGAGCAGGCCAAATGTGAGCAGTACCATCCGCCCTTCCACGCCAAACTGCACTTTGTAGAAGCTTGAGTCAATGAAGGGAAGATCAGGAATGCCGTGCGGGATGAGGTCCACCTTGGCGTCCGGGACCCCATAGGTTTCGCGCAAAATATCGGCGCCTTTCTGGGCCATCACCACCAGGCGGTCACTGCGCCGGACCAGTTCCTCCATCACCATCCGCTGTGCGGCATTCGGATCGCGCAGCACCGTGTGCAGCGTTGTCACTACGGGCATCCGGACTTCCTTGAGCAAGGCCAGCAGGTGGCTCCCGGCTGGTCCGCCGTAGATGCCGAACTCATGCTGGACGCATAGGACGTCCGCGTTATTGAAGTTCAGGAAATCCGCCGCACGCCGATAGGAATCCAGATCCTTCTGGTCCAGCTCAAAGCGCACGCGTGGCGGATAGTCGTAGGCTTCAATGCGATCATTCACCGCGCCCGTGAAGCATTCGGACGCAGGTGATGCGTCGGCCACCGCCTCGCAAAGATCATGGGTGAACGTGGCGATTCCACAAAGCCGCGGCAGGTATCCGCCCAGGAAGGCGATGCGGTCCGGCAGAGTGGCGTTCGTCAACATAGCCCCCTCATTCGCTGCAACACGTCGCAGCGCGCCCAGTTGTATAGAACAGAGATTAGCACCCCGCGATCCGTGGGCCGGGTTGGCCTGGGAAATGGCCTACGGGAAGGTCCACGGAGATCGCTGGGCGCCTGGTCCGCTTCGAATGCGGGAACCCCTCAACGCCTGAGCTGATGTCCCGGTGTAACGCCGCGGTCCGTCCCTTCAGTGGATCGGAGCGTAGGCGAGGCCGCCGCCTGGGGCGAGGAAGACGGCTTCGTTATCGAGCAGGCCCACCAGATGGTGGCCTTCCGCGAGGGGGGTTGGCAGCCATTCCAGGGTGCCCTTGGCGAGGTCGAAGCGGGCGAGGAGGAGTCCCTTGGACTCGGGTGCGCCGCAGGACTTGACCTGGCTTGGGGTGAAGACGCTGAAGATCACCTCTTTGCCCGCCCAGGCGAGCAGCGGCCCGCGGCCGACCCTGCCCAGCACGGCGCGGGCCGGGATCGCATCCTGGCAGGTGAAGAAGGTCTGGCCCGGGGCCTTTGGGCCTTTGACGGGGTCGAGGACGGTCAAGGCCATGCTTGCGCCTTCTGCGATGTAGATCGTGCCATCCACGCCCAGGGCCATGCGGTTCAGGGCGACCAGAAGGGGCTGGAGCGAGGCCTCTTTCAGTTGGTTCTTGTCTCCGAAGGACCAGAGGACGACCCCGGTTTTGAGGTCCCGCTTTTCCAGGTAGGGCCTCATGGTCCGGTAGAGGAGAAGGATGCCGTCGCCTCCCACGGCCATGTCTTCAACCGCCCCCGGCAGGGGAAGAATGTTTTCAGGTTTTCCTTCTTTCCCGAGAACGGCCAGGCGGCCATCGCAGACCATCCAGATCCGGTTGTAGGAATCGAGCACCCACCGTTCGGGCACAGCCTCGCATACGGTCAGCGCCCCTGGGACTTCCTGCGGGGTGGGTTTGGCTGAGGCTGGCCGGGCCCGCTGGTGGCGGCTAGGGCCGTAGAGCAGGGCGCCCGCAGCATCATAATCGGAGGCGGCTTTCAGGGCCGGTGCCACCGGGGTGGCCGTGGGCGCCGCGGGTTTCCGAGTCTCGGGTATGGCCACGGGAAGGGACGCCAGCAGACCGCTCCCCTTCATCCAGGTGCGGAGGGACCGGGCGGCCGGATCGAAGAAGATCAGCGATCCATCCACTTCCTGGAAGGCCCAGCCATGGGCCTGGCGGCTGGCATCCCAGCCTTGGGAACGAAGGGGCGCGGCAGAGGCCAGGCCGAGCATCACCAGGACGATCAGGAATCGAGAACTCATATATCACCTGCCTATATTTTATTATGCGCATGAGCGACTCCGGTTGAATCCTTTGGGCTGTGATCGAAAGCACGACATAGACCATGGACCTGGACATCCGTTGATGCGCGACGGTTGGGCGGGATCTTGCGATGATAGGGGCCATCTCGAGGTATCCATGTCCCGTACCCAACTCAAGGACGAGGTCTTCATGAACATGGCGCTGGAGCTGAGCCGACTCGGCACCTGCTGTCGCCTCAAGGTGGGTGCGGTGCTGCTGCGATCCGACGGCGGCATCGCGGCGGCGGGCTTCAACGGGGCGCTGCCGGGTATGGCGCACTGCACGCCGGAGACCTGCAGTCCGGGCCAGCGATGCCTGCACACCAGCCATGCGGAAGAGAATGCCCTGGGATTCTGCGATGGCTCCGTGGCCACCGCCTATGTCACCCACGAACCCTGTCTCACCTGCTGCCGCGCCCTGGTGCGGCGGGGCGTTCGCCGGGTGGTATTCCGCCATCCCTACACCAGCATCGCTGCGCAGGAGCGGGCGGAGCGCCAAGCAATTCTTGATCACTTCGGTGTTCGCTGGGAGCAGCTGGACCAGGCTTGAACTCCGGCGGGGGCGGTCCATACTGCACAGCGCCCCTCCTCCTGGAGACAACCTGGTGACTGGAACCCTCGTTCACCTGCGGGTGAATGGCCGAGAGATCGTGGCGCCCTCAGGGACCACCCTGCTGGCACTCTGCCGCGCGGAGGGCATCCAGATCCCCACCCTCTGCTCAGATCCCCGCCTAAAACCCGCCTCCAATTGCCGCCTCTGTGAGGTGGAGGTTCTCGGGGAATCTCGGCCGCTCTGCGCCTGTGCCACGGAGGCGCGGGAGGGCATGGAGGTGGCGACGCACACTCCTGCTTTGGAAGCTTTCCGTCGCACCATGCTGGAGTGGTACGCGGCTCATATCCCGGCGGAGGACCCCGCGCGTCTGGCGGAAAAACCGTTTCAGGCGCTGTTGCAGACCTATGGCGTGGCACCCGCCGGGGCTCGACGTCCCGACCTGAAACAGCCGGACCACCCCTACCTCGACGTGGATCTCTCCTGGTGCGTGGCTTGCGGCCGCTGTGTCCGCATCTGCGAGGACGTGCAGGGCCAGGACATCTGGACGTTCGCGGGCCGGGGCGCGGACGTGCGACCGGCCCCCCAGCTTTCGGCGGGGCTGGCGGACAGTGACTGTGTGAGCTGCGGGGCCTGCGGGGATACCTGCCCCACGGGCGCCATTGAGGACGTGTCCCGGCTCGCCCAGGGTCTTCCAGAGCGCTGGGTGAAGACCACCTGCCCCTACTGCGGCACGGGCTGCGAGCTGCAGGTGGGGGTGAAAGCCGGTCGCATCACCGAGGTCCGGCCCGTCCCGGACGCTCCAGTGAACCGCGGCCACCTCTGCGTGAAGGGACGCTACGGCTTCGGCTTCAATGACGCGCCCGACCGCATCACCGCCCCGATGGTCCGCCGCGAGGGGATTTGGGTGGAGGTGTCCTGGGATGAGGCGCTCGAATCCGCCGCCGCCGCCCTGCGCAGGGCCGAAGGGAAGACAGGGGTGCTGGCCTCCAGCCGGGTGACAAACGAGGAGAACTACCTCACGCAGAAATTCGCCCGGCTGGCTCTGCACACCAACAACGTGGACTGCTGTGCCAGGGTCTGCCACGCCCCCAGCGCCGCGGGTCTGGGCAAGGTCTTTGGCACCGGTGCCGCCACGAACAGCTTCGCCGACATCGAACGCGCTGGCCTCATCCTGGTGGTGGGCGCCAATCCCACGGAAAACCACCCCATCGTCGGTGCACGGATCCGCCAGCGGGCCCGGGCCGGGATGCCGCTGATCGTGATTGATCCGAGGCGCACCGAGCTCGCTGCCATCGCAGACGTCCACCTTGCCCCCCACCCAGGTACCAACCTGCCGCTGCTGCTGGCCATGGCTCGGGTGATCCTCGACGAGGGGCTCGCGGATACAGCTTTTCTGCAGGCCCGCACCGAAGGTCTGGAGGCCTTCGCGGCCTCGCTCCAGGTCTGGACCCCCGAGCGCGCGGCGGATGTGTGCGGCGTCTCGTCGGAGGGCATTCGAACCGCCGCCCGGCGCTATGCCACGGTCAAACCCGCCATGTGTTTCCACGGCCTGGGCGTCACCGAGCATATCCAGGGCACGGATGGGGTGGCGGCCCTGGCCCATCTGGCTCTGCTCACGGGCAGTGTGGGCATTCCAGGTGCCGGAGTGAACCCCCTGCGCGGCCAGAACAATGTGCAGGGGAGCGCCCAGATGGGATGCGAGCCCTCCCGCCTCACCGGCTACCAGAAGCTCGCCACCGCCCGGGAGATTCACGAGGCGATCTGGGGAGCGGTCCTCCCCGTGGAGCCGGGTCTCACGGCCCTGGGCATGGTGGATGCGGCGGGGGAGGACCGCCTGAAGGCACTGGTGGTCATCGGCTACGACCCGCTGCTGAGCCATCCCAATGCCCAGGAGACCGCCGAGAACCTCAATGGCCTGGACGACCTCATCGTGGTGGACCTCTTCCTGACGGAGACCGCCAAGGCCTTCGGGACGGTCTTTTTGCCAGCGGCGAGTGCCTTCGAAAAGGAGGGCACCTTCATGAACAGCGAGCGCCGGGTTCAGAGGGTCCGCCAGGTGGTGCCACCGCGGGGCTCAAGCCGCACGGACCTGGAAATCCTGTGCAACCTCGCGGAGCGGCTCGGGGCCGGGGCCCACTTCCCGTTCGCGGATGCAGCCGCAGTGTGGGATGAGGCCCGCCGCACCTGGCCGGCCATCGCCGGCATCAGCCACGCCCGGTTGGACCGTGAGGGTGGGATCCAATGGCCCTGTCCCGCGGAAGATCATCCAGGCACGGCTGTGCTGCACACGGACGGGTTCCCGGGTGGGGGACGTGCGGCCTTCCGGCCCCTGACCTGGCGCCCCAGCGAGGAGGTCGTCACGGAGGCGCACCCCTTCCTGCTGAACACTGGTCGCGGCCTCTTCCACTTCAACGCGGCGACCATGACCCGCCACACCCGCAATGGGGAGCTTCGCGAGGACGATCGATTGGAACTCCACCCTGACGATGCGGCCGACCTTGGCGTGGGGGAGGGCGAAGTGGTCCAGGTGCGCAGCCGCCATGGTGCTTTCGCCCTCCGTGCCCACCTGACTGCGGTGGTGCGACCCGGCGAACCCTTTGCCACCTTCCAAGCGGTGGAGGCCTACGTGAACCGGGCCACGGGCCAGGGGCGCGACAGCGTTACGGGCACACCCGAATACAAGGTCACGGCCGTCTCCCTGCGCAAGGCGTGAGGGCTAGATTCCGCCATGCTCCCAGGTTGGTACGGGGTCCGCATCAATCGCCACCTCGGTGCCATCGTCGAGGATGAGCATGGGCGGATCGCCGGGGCGGATATCCACGATGGTGCGCCCCAGCAGCCGCTCGCGACGGCCGTGGTGCCAGGAGATGCCCACCGGGTAGGTGCGGCGATAGGCATCGAGGGGACCCTCCATCCAGCGACAGAGCTGTCCCAGGGCTGACTGGAGGGTGGATTCAAAGCCCTTGGGGGGCTCAGGATCCAGGCCCGCGGCCCGGAGGAAGTCCCCGGAAGAGGGGCCGTCGCCCAGCCCCTCGGAGACCCATCGGCGGGGCACTGGACCCGCAGGGGACTGACCTTCGAGCACCACCGGGCGGTCGCGATGGATCCCGAGCCAGAGCGACACCCGGCCACAGGGGCCGGTGCCTTCGAAGTCGAGGGGCAGTTGGGCATCGTCGTGGAAGACCACGGCCCTCAGGGGAAGCCACTCGAATGTCTCAGCCACCTTGGCGGCCACGGGCCCCAGGCGTTCATGGCGGAGTCCAGCCACAGCCTCGGCGAAAGTCTGGCGAAGCCCCGCAAGGCTGAGCACCCCGTCCGGGAGACCTTGGGCATCCAGGGCCAAGGGGGGTTCATGCCAATCCGCAGCCAGGGCGGGAACCACCTGATGGAACAGGATGAGGGCCGGGTCCCAGTCCCAGTGGCGGGCGGGTTCGTAGCCGAGTTCCCGGCACAGGTCGAACCAGGCCCTGCTGGGGGCGGCTGCCCCGGGGAGGAAGATGGAGCGGCCATCGAGAAAGAGCTCGCAGCTCGGCCCATGGAGGGTGTCACGGCGGCTGAGGCCAAGCTCATGGCGGCCCAGGGTGGCCAGGGTGGTCTCGCGGTACGGATGATCCTCCTGCCGCAGCACCTTCAGCGGCGCACCAAGGATCCACGCATCCAAAGCCATGCCCAGCCTCCCTGTGGAAAACCAACCTGGGGCGTCTTTTATCCCCCGTCAATACCTGGATGGATAATCCCGGCAAATAGTTAATCCACCCGCTGGAGGCTCATGCCCGGATAGTAGTGCTGCAGGATCTGCTGGAAGGTGGCACCCTCCAGGGCCATGCCGTAGGCGCCGGTCTGGCACATGCCCAGACCGTGGCCCCAGCCCCGGCCGTAGAAGATCCACCGTCGATTGGCCCCCTGGCCCACGGTGAGCCACCGGAAGACATTGTCCTTGAGGCCCAGCAGACCGCGGATGTGCATGCCGCGCACCCGGTGAGGCGCCCCTTGGGAGTCCACGAGGGTGAGGTCGAGCACCCGGCCCTGGTCGTTGTATTGGGCCCGCAGGTCGCGGATACCCGTGACCTTGATGCGCTTGCGCACTGTGGCCAGCAGATCCGCTTCGGTGTATTCCACCCGCCAGTGAGCCGTGGGGTTGTAGCGGTCCCAGGCTGCCCCATCGGGATCGAGACGGCGTACCAACACCTGGGCGGGGCCTTCCTCGCCGGGAATCCATTTCAGCCGGTCCCCCACTTGGATATCAGCCTTGGGGACGAGCCGCAGGCTCCCATCCGGGGCCTCCTCGGCCAACAGGAGGGAAAATGCGAGGGGAAGGGGTTCGGGCCCACCCCGCTTCCGACGCACCTGGCGGTCCATGAGCAGGGTGCCTTCGCCCGGTGTGAAGGGCTCGAGTTCCTGCCAGAGTCGGCCAAGGGTCTGGAGGCCCTGGCGGAGGGTGATGGGGGTGGTCGCGGCCCAGGCGGAGGCGGCAACCACGCCGCGCCGGGTGAGAAAGGTCGCCAACAGCCGGTCCTCGGGGAGGGCCTCCGGGAGGAAGTAGGCCGCATCCTGAGGCCGCTCCTGGCCTTCCACGATCCGATGGAAGCCGAAGGCCCGGGCCAAGGCGAGGTACAGATTTCCCTCCCGGGCCAGGGGCCGAACCTCCAGGGCCAGACGTTGCTGAAGGATCCGCACCGGCTGGGCCAGGTCGTTGAGGGTCGCAGCTTTCGCTAACCGGTCGCCGGTGAGCCATTCGGCGGGTATGGCCTCTGAGGCCAGGCGCAAGAGTTCCCAGCTGAGCCAGGGCTGGTAAGACTCAGTGGTGACCGGCACCCCCGAGGCGTAGGGCAGGGCCAGCGGCTTCGCGGGGTAGCAGGAGACGGCGCGAAGGTAGGGGGCATCGCCACCGAAGACGTGGGCCACATCGGTGGTGTGTCCCCCGCAGTTGGCCATGAACAGGGCCTGGATGGGCTTGCCGCCGTAGGTGGCGAAGAGCCCCTCGGTCTCCTGGATGGCGCGATCCGTGAGGGACTGCTCACCATCCCGGCCGCCATAGACCTGATCGGCCACGGTGTCGCCCATGTCGAAGCCATCGGCCGCGCGCTTGCCGCGGTTGGCCACGGCGTAAGTTCGGGCGGCCACCGCCTGGGCTTTCAGGGCCTCCAGGGAAGGGAATTCCCAGGCGCCCATTTCCTTGGGCACCACGCCGCGCAGATAGGTCTCCAGGTCCAGGGTGTTCACCACCGTCAGGCGGCCCTGCGCGTTGGGAAAGACCTCAACCTTGCCCCGGAAGCGCCCCTTGCCCTGAAGGATGGTCAGTTCACCGGTGGGCCTGAGCCACACGCCGGCCAGCGGAAGGGCCCGGCGCTCGTACCGGTCGCTGACGGCATAGAGGGCGCGGCCCTTTCGAGGCTGGTTGGGCCGGGCTTCCGAGGCCACCCACAGCTCTTCAAAGCCCAGGTCCTGGAGCTTCTGCAACACGGGCTCGGCTGCGCGCGCTTCGGGGAAGTGGCCCGTGAGCACCCGCCAGGTATCCGCGTCCGGAACCTTCACCCGGTCCGGGGACTCACCGAGTTCCTTCAATCGCCGCATGAGGGCCGCCGCTTCAGCGAGGGGGTGGGGGCGCCCCACCTGGATGCGGTACTCGGTGGTGGGATCCGACACGCCACGGCTGTCCCACCAGATGCGCAGCTTCTCGTCAGGGGCCAGTCTCATCAGCGTGATTCCGCTGCGATCACAGACCTGGCCACCCCCTTCCAGGGAGACGATCCATTCCGTGGCCTGGGTGTCGAGGCCGATCTTCAGCGGAGGCTGGGCGGCCAGGATGGATGTGACGGACAGGATCAGGGCGGGAACGAGGAGCGGCTTCATCCGCCGGATTGTCCCACGAATCGTTCAAGGATCTCCCAGCGACGGGCCCGCAGGGCTTCCGCATCCAGGAGGGCGCCCCCAGGCCCCCGGCGGTGGAGGAGCAGCGCGACACAGCACTGGTCGGAGGGGCGGTAGAACAGGGCGGGGCCGGTGTAACCCAGGTGAAACCACCAGCCAGAGTGCAGGCCTGCATCGCCATCGACGGGCGGAGCAGGGGGAGGCGCGGCCTCGGTGGGCTCCTCCAGGACATGGATGCCGGATCCGAGCGGAACCTTGGACAGCCATTGTCCAAATCTACCCCCGCCCGCAAAAAGCATCTGGAGTCCCAGGCCCCAGCGGGCACCCTGTTCACCGTCGGCTACCTCCACAGCCATTCGATCTGGCCAGCCGGCGGCCACCCAGCGGGCCAGAGCGAGGCGCAACTGAGGTGCTGTGGTGCCGAAACCCGCGTGGCCTGCCATACCGGCCCGGGCGTTGGCGTCATGGGGACGGTGCGGATCCCGAGGCGGCAGGGTCGCTGTCGTGGCCAGGGCCCAGGCTGCGGCGTCCGGGCCATCCGGGATCTCGGTGGGCGCCACTGTCCAGGGTGCAGGACTGAGGCCGGAGGGCTCGCCGAGTTTGGCGAAAAGGACTCCGGTCTCGGCCTCCAGCACCTCGGCCAACAGGCGGTAGTTCAAGTCCGAGTAGGTTGCTAAGTCAGGGGAGGCGGGCCGCAGGAGGGGGTGATCAGGAACCTCCCGGCGCAGCTGCGCCGCCAGGGGTTCACCCGTGAATGGCCGCCAGGGCGGCAGGCCGGAGCGGTGCGACAGCAGCTGTCGCACGGTGAGGGGCGTCACGCGGTCATGAAAGCCCAGGGCCCATCGGCGGTCCCTGTCCAGATCCAGGAAAGCCAGCGCCAGGGGCGCCGTCACCAGAGGCTTGGTGAGGGAGGCGAGATCGTAAAGCCGATTCACGCCCTGCTCAGCTCCGCCAGGCTCTTGGCCACCGCCTTCTGCACCTGGTCGGCCACGCGCATGGCCTCCTGGCCCTCCTCCCAGGTGACGCCCTCCTGGCTCCGGCCCAGGCAGGCAGCGTGGAAGGCTTCAATCTCCAGGCGCAAGGGCTCGCCCTCCTCGATATCGGCCGTTTCGGGTTGGACCTGGGGGCCGTCGGGGCCCATCACCAGGCGCAGCAGCTCCAGTTTTTGGGCGGCGAAATCAAGGCTGGCGTATTCCTTGTCGCCGAAGACGCGCAAGGTCCGCTCCTTCTTTCGGGCCACACGGCTGGCGGTGACCGTGGCGAAGGCACCGCCCTCGAATTTCAGGCGGGCGTTCACCAGGTCGGCATAGGGCGTCAGAACGGGCACACCCACGGCCTCCACATCAATGACGGGGCGGCCCACCAGGGCGCGCAACAGGTCGAGGTCGTGGATCATCACATCCATCACCACATCCACCTCGAGGCTGCGGGCGGGGAAGGGCGAGACGCGCACAGCTTCAAGGAAACGGGGCTTGAAGCCGCGGTTGCGCAGGGCTGTGACGGCGGGGTTGAACCGCTCCAGGTGGCCCACCTGAGCGATGATCCCCGGCTTGGCCATTCGGGCCTCGGCCAGGGCCTTCAGCAGGGCCACGCCCTCGTCGAGGGTGGCGGCCAGGGGCTTCTCCATCAGCACGTGCTTCCCGGCCTTCAGGGCCTGGATGCCCAGGGCATGGTGAAAGCCCGTGGGCGCGGCAATCTGCACGGCGTCCACGTCCGCGAGCACCTGGTCCAGCGAGGCGGCCCAGGGGGCATTGAACTTGGCGGCGATCTCGGGGCCCCGGGCGGGATCGGGATCCACCACGGCCGTCAGGATGACGTCAAGCGAGGAGGCGGCGATTCGGGCGTGATGCTGCCCCAGGTGTCCGACACCGACAACGGCGACGCGGAGTTTGGACATGACTTCCTCCTGACCGACTCAGCCTATCAGGGCTGCTACCCTGAATCCTTCTTTCCGAGGCAACCATGAATCTCAAGCTTGAAGCCGTGAATCTGCTCCGCTGGCTGCACTTCGTTGCGCTGACCGTGGGTGGTGGGGCCGCTGTGGTCGCCCTGCTCTTGTCGGGATTCGAGGAGGGCCGCGAGGATCTCCAGGGTCTGGCCGCGACCGTCTGGGCCAAGGTGGTGGTGTGGGCCTTCCGTCTGGCGCTCATCGTGGGCATCACCCTGCTGGTGGTGATGATTCAGGGCGGCCAGAACCCCTTGAAAAACGGCAGCTACTTCCATATCAAGCTGCTGCTGGTGTTTGTCCTGGTGGGCCTCTCCGAAATGACACCCAAGGCTCTGGCCGCAGGCAAGCGGGGCTCGGCCTTGCTCGTTCTGGTGCTTTTCCTCGCCTCCAGTTTCGCGGTCTATAACAAGGGACTGTTTGGCGGCCGCCTAAAGTCTGGCCCCGAGATGCCGGTGACGGCGGCAACCTCCTTCACCGCACGCTGATCCATGCGGCGCCTGTTGCTGGCCCTGGCGGGGACGGCCCTTCTCGCCGGGTGGCCGCAGACCACGCCCGAACGGACCGCGTTTCGGCGGACTTCGACGGTAGCCGAGGTCCGCGCATTCATGGAGGCCCTGCGGAAACAGGTCCCTGGCCTTGAGCCCTACCTGCCCAAGGGCGCGCCCCGTGCCACGGAAACCGGCAAACCCCTGCTGGCCTGGCGCCTGAAGGGGACGGGGCCGGATCGCCTTCGCGTCTACGTGAACGCCAACATCCACGCCGGTGAAGTGGAGGGCAAGGAAGCCATCCAGCAGGTCGTCCGTGAGCTGCTCCAGGGGAAACATCCGGACCTGCGCCGGTACCTGGACCTGGTGGTCATGCCTGCCTACAACGCGGATGGCACGGACGCCGTCGATCCCGCCATCCGGCCCTGGCAGCCCAATCCCACCGAGAGCGGTGTGGGCCGTCGCGAGAACGCCCTCGGACTCGACCTCAACCGCGACCTCATGAAGGCAGCCGCGCCCAACACGCGCTGGCTGCTGGCCATGCTGGGCGAGTTTGATCCTGCGGTGGTCCTGGACCTGCACACCACCAATGGCAGCACCCATGGGTTCCATCTCACCCACGGTCCGGCCTGCACCATGGGTGCGGACGAAAACCTGCTGGCCTTCAACCGCCGGATGCTGGTCGAGGTGCGGGAGCGGCTGAAGGTCGAAGGGATGCCCACGTACGATTACGGCAACTTCACGCCCTACCGGCCCACGGCGGAAAAGCCGCCCACGGCCTGGGAGACCTACGACGCCCATCCGCGACTGCTCACGAACTATCCGGCCCTGCGCAATCGCCTGGCGGTGCTGTCGGAAAGCTACGTCTACCGCAGCTGGCCCGATCGCATCTCCGATACGCGGCGCTTCGTGCTGGCCTGCCTGGGCTGGATGGTGGAACATCGGGCGGAGATCCGCGGCCAGATCAGTGATGCTCAGGCCCGCTGGATGGAAGCCTGGCAGCGCGGTGCCGTGGCCCTGCCGCTGTCCGCGAAGCTGAAGCAGGTCGAGCGCTACACCTTCGACTGGGTGGATCCCATCCGCGACAGCAAGGGCCGCCTGACCGGCGAGAAGGGCCGCACGCGCCTGGATCTGCCCAGCTTTGTCGGCTTCGAGGGACAGGACTTCGTGACGGTCCCCGCGGGCTACCTGGTAGATCCGGCGTTTGCCTCCACCGTACTCCCCATGCTTCAGGCTCATGGCCTGAAGGTCATGGAGGGTCGTGCGAGACCACGGGGTCTGATCGTTCTGCACTTTCAGGAGACAGGCCGAAAGGTTTCTTCCTCGGCCTATCAGGGTGTGTTCACGCTGGAACTTCAGGGTGCATGGAGGGCCGAGCCCGTGCTCAAGAAGCTGCAAATGGCCTGGACGCCCGCCGATCTGGACCATGCCCTCTACATCCCCCTGGACCAGCCCCTGGGACGCCTGGCCTTCTACCTGCTGGATCCGCGTAGCACCGATAGCCTGGCCTATTGGGGCACCTTCCACAGCGCCCTGATCCGGGGCGACGGCATGTGGGGCGAGCCGCCCAGGTTCCCCATTCTGGCGGTGGGGCCTGGTGACGCGACACAAATCACCGTCAGCTCACTTCCTGCGCCCTTGGCGCAGGAATAACTCGGGGCGCCGAATGGCGCCCCGAGTTATTCCACAACAACCTTCGGAACCTCAGTCCTCAGGTTCCTCGTAATCCCCGTTATGCCACACATTCTGCACATCGTCGTTGTCTTCCAGAAGATCCACAAGCTTCAGGAAGCTGGTGAGCTTGTTGCCTTCGAGGACGGTGCTGGTGCTAGGGGCCATGATGAGCTTGGCTTCGAGGATGGGCAGCTTGGCGGCATCCACGGCGTCCTTCACGGCCTGGTAGGACTCAGGGCTGGTCTTGATGACCCAGGCCTCGCCCTCGTTGACGACATCGTCGGCGCCGGCCTCCAGGGCCACTTCCATGATCTGGTCCTCGGAGACTTCGGGCTCGACCACGATCTGGCCTTGTTTGGTGAACAGGTAGGCCACCGAACCCATGGCGCCCAGTTCCCCGCCGAACTTGGTGAAGTAGCTCCGGACTTCAGGGGTGGTGCGGTTCTTGTTGTCGGTCATGGCTTCCACCAGGATGGCCACGCCACCGGGCCCATAGGCCTCGTAGATGACTTCCTCGTAGGTCACCCCTTCGAGTTCACCGGTGCCCTTCTTGATGGCGCGTTCCCAGTTGTCCTTGGGCATGTTGCTGCCCTTGGCCTGGTCCACGGCCAGACGCAGGCGCGGGTTGGCGTTCACATCGCCGCCGCCGAGCCGCGCGGCCACGGTGATCTCCTTCAGGATCTTCGTGAAGACCTTGCCGCGCTTGGCGTCAGCGGCGCCCTTCTTGTGTTTGATCGTGGACCATTTGCTGTGGCCGGACATGGTGTCTCCAGAATAGGCAGAGGTGACTGGGCTGTTCGAGGGGACATCGCGAGCGAAGTGAGCAGGCGGTCCCCCAGAGGGCATTATCCGCGGAGCGCCCGGCGGGAGACCCGGGCGAAGGGCGGGGCCTCCTGGCGGATCATGGGGCGCTCAAGGAGGAATTGGTACCACTGCTCACCGTAGACCTTCATCTTGAGGGCCTTGCCGTTCTGCAGCTGATTGCGGTTGGTGATGAGGCGCTCATCCCCCTTGCAGACGCCGAGGCCCTGATTGAGGATCTCGATGGCCTTGTCTTTTTCACCCATCTCCACCAGCACGTAGGCATAGACGGCATAAAGCAGACTCTCCTTCTTGCCGGCCTTGAGCGCCAGGCCGAAGGTCTCCTTGGCCTTCTTCTTCTCACCGCGCTTCCACTGGAGGATGCCCAGCATGGCCTTGGCAATGTAATGCTGCATCGAGGCGGAGGCGAGCAGGGGCTCGGCCTCCTCGTTCTTCTTGCGGAGGTACTGCACCACGCCGAGTTGGCCATCGATGCTGCCCTTCACGAGGAACTGCTTGGGAGCGAACCGGTAGCCCTCTTTCATCACCTCGATGGCCTTATCGAACTGCTGTTTTTTAAGCAATTCACTGGCCCGGGAGAAGATCTTCTCCAGTTCCTGCTGGACCTGCCGTCCCAGCCAGATGAAGAGCCCACCGCCAGCCAGTACTCCGAGAGGAAGGCTGATCCACAGTCTGATGTTCAGCAGGCTGGACAGCAGGATGACGGCAAGGGCGGCGCCCAGGCCGAGCAGGAGGTTGATCACGAAGGCTCCAACGGCGCGGCCCGAGGCCGGGCCAAAGGGCCATTTTATCGGCCTTCGCATCCATTTTCCATGCTGAGCTTTAGGGCTAGGCGATCACACCGCTGCGGGAGGGCGCGGGGCGGCGGCGGCGCACGGTGCGCTTGGCGAGGGAGGGCACAGCCTCCTTCCGGGGCCGACCTGGGCCGCGCTTGAGGGCTGGTTCCTTTGGCTTGGCGACCTTCCGGGGCCGCACTTTCTTGTCCTTCTTGACGCGCTCTCGTCGAACCAGGGCCGCGGCGGCCCGGCCCGTCACCACCACGCGGCTGCCATCCTTCAGCTTTTTGACCTTGCTGCCCGGTTTTCGGCCGCGCTTGAGGCTCATGGCCAATGGTTCCTCATTGAGCAGTTCTCGCTCGAGTTGAGTCTGGAGGGCCATCATCTCCCCACGATCCATTTCGTGGTCGTGGCCGCAAAGATGCAGGAATCCATGGATGACCAGCGTCTCGACCTCGCGCCTGCGGCTCACGCCGAATTTTTTAGCCATTTTTTCGGCGGTTGGCAGACTGATGACGATGTCACCAAGGTGGGGGAAGGCACCCTTTTCCGTGCTGGATGGAAAGCTGAGCACATCCGTCGTCATGTTTTTTCCGCGGTGCTCGCGATTGAGTTTTCTCATGCCGCGATCATCGACGTAAGTCAGAGAAATCCCCTGTGCCTCCGGCGCAAGCCGATCTCGCAGTGCCTGAAAGAGTTTTCCAAGGGACTGTTCACCAGGTCCGCGCATTTTGCTGCGGCTCGACCAGTCGATTATGAAGGACGGTTGAGTCTGGTTCATGGCCCACTCCGGAACTTGTTTGACCAAAGGGAAATTAGTTTTGGCCGTTTTGAGAAATACGTCAATGGTTCATTTATAGGCAAAGGAATGACATCAATGCCATCACATCAAAGTATAGATCCTGCTGTTTTTCAATTCAATTCAAAATTAACTAAAATATTGAATATAAAGAAGAAGGAGCCTCTATTTGAGAATTTAATTCTCCATGAAAAAAACCGATGTCATCCTAAATTCATGGAGATTCGCCTTCCCACTGATCTTTCCGCCCCTTTGGGACGATTCCTGGTTCTGCTGGACCGTTGGAACCGGACCCATGCCCTGACAGCCCTTCCCCCTGCGGATCGCCGTGAGGAACTGCTGCTGGATGCCGCTTCTCTGCTCCCCTTCCTCGCTTCACTCCCCCCGGGAGCCCGGGTGGCCGATCTGGGGACGGGCATGGGCTCGCCTGCGGTGGTGCTCGCGTTGGCAAGGCCTGATCTGGAAGTGCTGGGGGTGGACGCTTCCAACAAGAAGCTGGCGTTTCTGCGCCAGGTGGCGATGGAGCTTCCGGTCCCCAATCTGAAAGCCGTTCACGGCCGCCTTGAAACCCTTCCGCCCCTGGGCGCGGACTGGGGTACCGCCAAGGCTCTGGGTTCTCTGGAGCAGCTGGCGGGCTGGTGGGCCCGGCATGGCAAGCCCGGTGCGCCCTTCCACGCCCTCAAGGGGTCGGATTGGGGCGAGGAGGCTGTTCCGGACGGATGGACGGTCATCCCTCACCCTTACGCGCTGCCGAACCGCGGGGGGCGAGTGGTCCTGGAACTCCACCGGCATTGAAAGACAAGAGCCCCCAGAGTGGGGGCTCTTGTCTTTCAATGCCCTCGATCAGCGGGTGAGGGTATCGCCGATCCGGAATTCCTCATTGGAACGCAGCACTCGGCACGTGGCTGTCTGGGCATCCGTGCGGACCACCAAGGCCTGGCCCAGGTAGTGTGTGGTGGTTTCCGTGGGGGGCTTCTTGTCGGTATCGGAGCCGACCGGGAAGCTCCTCACCCTGACTGCGAGGACGACCTCTCCGACCTTCAGGCCATCGTTGGCGCCCTTGTCGATGATGATCATGTCCCCACCGGCGGAATGCTGCTTCGCGTCGCGCACATAGACAACCACGGCCGCGTTGGGGGCAACCTTGACTGGTTCGGCGGTGTCCGTGCGCAATTGCAGGGGGAGGTTGGCCGGTTCGGTGAACCTCACCAGATGGTCCCCGATTTCCACGGTATCCAGGCAGCGCTCGATCACCGCGACGGATCCGTTCGGCTGGGCGGTGGTTACCCGCACCACGCCAATCTGCTGCACGACATCACCGAGTTTCTTCTTGGCGATGACGGGATGCATCAGCTTCCGGGCCACGGTCTTGAGGACGAGGAGGCGGTCCCCGGTCTTCACGCCCTGGTTGGCCCCGCTGTTCATGTAGACCGTTTCACCCTCGCCCAGGTATCGACGATCCTCCCGCTTGTTGGCGGTGATGGTGAAGGCTCCCTGGCTCTTGTAGTGGGCTTCAGCGCCGTCGGGAGCGAAAAAGGGCAGTTGGATGAAATCCTGGAAGGCGAAACCGAGTTCGGGCCGGCGGACAGCATTCGGGTCGGCCCGCCGCTGGTCAGGTTGCAGGTTGGCAACGGATTCCGGCACGGACCCTGCGGTGGCCACAGCCCTGGAAAGGTCAATGACCAGGGGATCGCCAGGGTAGATCCAGTGCGGATCCTTGACCCACTGGTTCAGCTCCCAGATCTGCGGCCAAGCATAAGGATTGCCGAGGTATTTGGCCGCGAGATCCCAGAGGGTGTCGCCCTTCTGGACCATGTGCGTCCTGGATCCTTCGGGAACATTGAGTTCTTTCGGGTAGTCCCACTTGGAGGCGTGGGCCTCGATTTTGATGGTGTTGTTGGTGGCTGGTTCCTGGGCACTCAGGCCCGGAACGGCGAGCGCCAGGGCCGCGAGTAAACCGGGCGCCACCGCAAGGGTGCGCAACCGGCCGGCATGCAGGCGATTGGGCTGGTGCATTAGGAACCCCCACTAAAGGATTAGGTACTGCAGATTATAGGTCTTCGACGCGGATCATATCTGAAAATAATGACAATCGGTTGCGAACTTCATCCTGACTGATCTGCTCAAGGCGTTCGGTCGAGAATTGTTCCACGGTAAAACTGGCCATGACGGAGCCCACCAGGGTCGCGTGCTTGAGGGCCGTCACGTCGGTTCGTTCGATCCAGGCCAGGTAGCCCAGGAACCCACCGGCGAAGGTATCGCCCGCGCCCGTGGGGTCGAAGACGTTCTCGAGGGGATAGGCCGGCGCCGCAAAGATGCCCTCGGGTGTAAAGAGGGCCACGCCGTACTCACCCCGCTTGATGACGAGGATCCGGGGACCGAGCGCCTGGATCTTCCGGTAGGCCTTGATGAGGCTGTGCTCCTGCGTCAGTTCCCGAACCTCGGCGTCGTTCACCAGGAGGATGTCCACCTCCTTGAGGACGGCCTCCAAGGCCGGCCGGGCACCCCGGATCCAGTAGTTCATGGTGTCCAGCGCAATCCACTTGGGACGGACGGTCATCTGGCGGACCACGTCGAGTTGGAGCACCGGATCGATGTTCCCCAGGAAGAGGTATTCGGACTCCCGGTAGCTCGCAGGGAGGTCCGGACGGAAATCCGCGAAGACATTCAGATCGGTGGCAAGCGTCTTCGCTTCGTTGAGGTCATAGCCGTAGGACCCCTTCCAATGAAAGCTCAGGCCCTTGACCCTGGAGAGGCCCGCCAGGTCAATGGGGCGGTGGTCGAAGACGCGCATCTGGTCAGGACCGAAGTCCTCGCCCACCACAGCCACGATCCGGACAGGATGGAAGCGGCTCGCGCTCAGCGAAAAGTAGGTGGCGGAACCCCCCAGGGCATGTTCTCGCCGCCCGAAAGGGGTCTCCAGATCATCGAACGCCACACTACCGACTGCCAACAGACTCATGGTCAAGACTCCAAATCATCAACGCGCTTTAGGGCTGAGCGGGTGAGGGGCCGAAGTAGAGCAGCCAGGCTTGGGACCCGCCCATGGGAACCGGCGCCTGGGCGTAGCGGGCCACCATCGGAGCCTGCCCTGACTCCAGCATCTGCAGGAGGCCTTCGTGCAGAGCAGGATCAGGCCCCAGCGTTACCTGGAGGCTGCGCCAATTCAGAACCATCCCGTCGCCCAGGCGGTCCTTGAGGCGCTCCATGGCATCAAACAGGGAATGCCCCCGGAGGTCCAGGGACCCGTCCACCTCGATGGCCATGCCGGCGGCCAATTGGAAACGCATGGGCCTGGAGGGCTGAGCCACGGGTTCAGGTCGGGGTGGAAGGGGT
>JAVBYJ010000071.1 GCA_030824075.1 Geothrix sp. | reverse complement strand
CGGGGCGGGCTCTGAGCGCCGTTCGGAGCGGCGCAGGGCGTCCTGGAGGGCGATGGCCTCCTGGCATTCCCGCAGGGCGGTCTGGAAGATGCTGGCGTCGGACTGCATGTCCAGGGCGGTGCGCAGGTAGGGCAGGGCCTCTTCGTAGTGGCCCTGGATGAAGTGGATGATGCCCACGTTGTAGTGGGCCCGCGGGTAGTACTTGGGCTTCTGCCCCTTGTCCCGCTTCGACTGCTCCAGGCCGTCCAGGGCCTGGTCCAGGGCGCCCCGGGTATCCCCGGCCTTGAGGCGCTGGTGGGCCTTCGACATGCCGAAGGTGTCGTCATCGAAGAAGGTGAGCTTGCGCACCTCGCTCCAGGCCAGCAGCATGCGCAGCACCTTCACCTTGGCGGTCTCGAAGGCCAGGCGCCGCACATCGGAATCCCGCGGGTAGGCGGGATAGCCGTCGTACGACGTATTGCTGAGGCTGGGGGTGTCCTCCAGGCGCTGCGCGCCGAACACGCGGCCCGTGCTGAGATCCACCACCTGCACGGTGGCGCTGAAATCCAGGCTGGTGATGCTGGTGCGCTTGTGACGCACGATCTCCTGCTTGGTCTTGTAGTCGGTGCTGCGCTCTTCCTTGCTGGACTGGTTGCGGCTCACGTCCGAGCGGTTCACGTTGACGATCACCAGCACGCTGGGGCCGAGCAGCTTGCCCAGTTTGGCGATGGTGGCGGGCTCCACGAAGCCGCTGGCGCCCAGTTCCTGTTCTTTGAGCACCGCGTCCAGGTGGGCGCGGTCCACCACCTCGACCTGCCGGCTCTGCACCAGGTCGGCGGTGAGGGCGTCCGCCAGTTCCCGCGAGTTCAGGTCGCGGGAAGGCGCGAAGGCCAGGCGCTCCACCTTGAGCCCCAGTCCGGGGGGATGGACGAGGGTGACCTCGACTTTCGGATTGGCCAGCTCACTCCAGAACTGGGCGCAAACGGGCAACGACACCAGGGCCAGGGTCGTGGGAATCAGCAGGCGCATGGGGACTCCGGGGGCGGATCCAGGCTAGCACGCAGGGCTGTGGCATCCTGTCCCAAGACATCCCGAGGAGCGCCCCATGGCCCACCATTACCCCCTCTCGCTCACCTGGACCGGAAACACCCTCGACGGCACCTATAACCGCGACGCCACCGTGGCGAACCCCGGCAAGCATCCCCTCTCGGTCAGCAGCGCACCGGAGTATGCGGGCAACGCCGCGCGGTGGAACCCGGAAGACCTGCTGGGCTCCGCTCTGGCCACCTGCCACATGCTCACCTTTCTGGCCCTCTGCGCGAAGGCCAAGGTCGAGGTGGTGGCCTACGAGGACCACGCCGAATCCGTGTTGGACACCGTGGATAAGGTCACCCGCATCACCCAGGTGCACCTGCGCCCGGTCATCCGCGTGACGCGCGGCACGAGCATGGCCAAGGTGGTCGAACTCTTCGAGAAAGCCCACAAGTACTGCTTTGTGGCCAATTCCGTCACCTGCGAAGCCGTCCTGGCTCCGCGCGTGGTGGAGGCCTAGGAACCCAACCCATGCACTGTCCCTTCTGCGGGCACATCGAGGACAAGGTGGTGGACTCCCGCGAGTCCCGCGAGGGTGATTCCATTCGCCGCCGCCGCGAGTGCCTTTCGTGCGGCCGCCGCTTCACGAGCTATGAACGGGTGGAGGAGGTCCCCCTGGTCATCCTCAAGAAGGACGGCCGCCGCGAGCCCTTCGACCGCCAGAAGCTCATGAAGGGCCTGCTGCTGGCCTGTCAGAAGCGCCCCGTCTCCCTGGCGCGCATCGAGGAGCTGGTGGGCGATCTGCATGCCCGGCTCATGGAGCGGCCGGACCGTGAAATCCGTAGCCGCGATCTGGGCGAGCTCATCATGGATGAGCTCAAGGGCCTCGATCAGGTGGCTTATGTCCGCTTTGCCAGCGTGTACCGGGACTTCAAGGATCTGCCGGATTTCGTGAAGGCCCTGGAGGGGCTCATGCACAAGGAGGCTTCGGCCGGGCGGGGCGCGGGCGCGGCCCCCGCGCCGGAGCCCGCCAAGCTCATTCCCCAGGCCCTGTTCCCGGGCGAAACGGGGGATGCGCCGGGCCTGAAGACGCGCAAGAAGTAGGGGTATCCTGAAGGCCGAGGTTTTCCGTGGCCGACGATATTCTCCTGCCCCCCCCACCCGACGAGCAGCCCAAGCTGCCGGAAGAGCTTCCGGTGCTTCCGCTTCGGGATGTGGTGGTCTACCCCTATGTGATCCTGCCCCTCAGCATCAGCCGAGAAAAATCCATCCGCGCCGTGGACACGGCCCTGGTGGAGAACCGGATGATCCTGCTGCTGTCCCAGAAGCAGGTGGAAATCGATAACCCCAAACCCGAGGATCTGTACCAGGTGGGCACCGCCGCCCTGATCATGCGGGTGCTGAAGCTGCCTGATGGCCGCATTCGCGCCCTGGTCCAAGGCCTCCAGCGCGTCCGCGTGGAGTATTTCACCGAAACGGAGAACCTCTTCAAGGCCCGGGTCGAGCCCTTGAGCGAGCCCGAAATGAAGTCGCCGGATCTGGAGCAGGATGCGCTGATGCGCAGCGTGAAACAGACCCTGGAAAAGGCCGTGGCCCTGGGCAAGACGCTCCCCCAAGAAGTGCTGGTCATCGCCGGGAACCTGGACAACCCGGGCCGCCTGGCGGACCTGGTGGCCTCGAACCTGGACCTGAAGCTGGCGCAGACCCAGGAGGTCCTGGAGATCGCCCACCCGGGCCTGCGGCTCAAGCGCGTGAACGAACTGCTCACGCGGGAGATCCAGCTGCTGGAGGTGCAGCAGAAGATCACCATGGAAGCCCGCGGCGAGATGGACAAGAGCCAGCGGGAGTACTACCTTCGCCAGCAGCTCAAGGCCATCCAGCAGGAGCTGGGCGAAGGTTCGGAACTGTCCGAGGAGATCACGGCGTTCCGCGACAAGCTGGCCAAGATGACGGTGCCCGAAGAGCCCCTCGTGGAAATCGAGCGGAACCTCAAGAAGCTGGAGCGCATGCATCCGGATTCCAGCGAAACCGCGGTGACGCGCACCTACCTGGAGTGGATGACCGAACTGCCTTGGGGCCAGATGACCGAGGACAACCTCGACCTCAAGCAGGCCCAGACCGTGCTGGACGAGGATCACTTCGGACTGGCCAAGATCAAGGACCGCCTGCTGGAGTTCCTGGCGGTGCGCAAGCTGAAGCCCGACCTCCGCGGCACCATCCTCTGCTTCGTGGGGCCCCCGGGCGTCGGCAAGACCAGTCTCGGCAAGTCCATCGCGCGCGCGTTGGGACGCAAATACGCCCGGATCTCCCTGGGCGGCGTGCATGACGAAAGCGAGATCCGGGGCCACCGCCGCACCTACGTCGGCGCCATGCCGGGCCGCATCGTGCAGGCCCTGCATCAGATCAAGAGCATGAATCCCGTGATCATGCTCGACGAGGTCGACAAGATCGGTCGGGACATGCGCGGCGACCCCAGCGCGGCCCTGCTGGAGGTGCTGGATCCCGAGCAGAACCACACCTTCCGCGACCACTACCTGAATGTGCCCCTGGACCTCTCCCAGGTGCTCTTCCTGGCCAACGCCAACGAGCTCGAGCCCATCCATCCGGCCTTCAAGGACCGCATGGAGATCATCTACCTCAACAGCTACACGCTGGAGGAGAAGCTGGGCATCGCCGAGCAGCACCTCATCCCCAAACAGCTAGAGAAGCACGGCGTCACCCGCCAGCAGGTGTCCATTCCCAAGAAGGCGCTGAAGTCCATCATCACGGGCTACACCCGAGAGGCGGGTCTGCGCCAACTGGAGCGCGAGATTGGGGCCATCTGCCGCAAGGTCGCCCGCCGCGTGGCCGAGAACACCCTGAAGAAAAAATTCACCCTGAACGACGAGAGCATCCACGAACTACTGGGCCCAGTCAAGTTCCTGCAGGATGAGCGCCTGAAGGCCCCCCGCGTGGGCGTGGTCACAGGCCTGGCCTGGACCGCCGTGGGCGGCGACGTGCTGTTCGTGGAGGCCCTGAAGATGCCCGGCAAGGGTCTGCTGACCCTCACCGGCCAACTGGGCGACGTCATGAAGGAGAGCGCCCAGGCGGCCCTCAGCTACATTCGCAGCCGGGGCGAGGCTTTCCAGATCGATCCCGAGGTCTTCCAGAAGCAGGACATTCACGTTCATTTCCCGGAAGGCGCCATCCCCAAGGATGGCCCCAGCGCGGGACTCGCCATCGCCACCGTGCTGTTGTCGGTGCTGAAGGGGGTCCCCGTGCGGAACACCTTGGCCATGACGGGCGAGATCGATCTGCGCGGGGAAGCCCTCGCCATCGGCGGTCTTAAGGAAAAATCCCTGGCGGCCCTGCGGGTGGGTATCAAGGACATCCTGATCCCCCACGCCAACCAGAAAGATCTCGAGGAGATCGACCCCGAACTGCGCCAGCAGCTGCACTTCCACCCCGTGAAGCACGTGGAGGAAGTCTTCGAATACGCCCTGGTGGGTTGGAAACGACCGGAGCGGGCCAAGCTGACCGCCAAGCCCAAGGCCAAACCCCGTCCCCGGCGCTAAGCCGCCGGGATTCGCGGTCATCACCGATAAAACCAAGCGCGGTCCTTGTCGGGCCTCGTCTGGGGCTGCACATTCCCCACCGGAGGGTCACCATGCTGACCGAGGTCTTCTCCCTGGTAATCCAGCTCCCGCCCCTGGCCTTCGGCCCCGTCAGAGCCGCCGAGGCCTTTGCGCCGCCCCGGGCCCTGGTCTGCGAGGTCAGTCAACTCGGCCGGGTTCAGGTGCCGGAACGCTCCCTGTGCCCCCTCACCTCAGGGGGCTCCCTGGATCCGAGGGACCTGAGGCCGGCTCCGGAACGCTACTGGGTGAACCGCCCCGTGGACATGCTGCTGCTCCTCGCCACAGCCTATTCCGGCCGGGCCACCTGGGACGAGACCCCCTGGTCCGTCCGCACCTGGCAGGCCACGGGCGCGGCGGCACCCGTCCTGATTCCGCCCCAGCCGCCCCCCTTCCTGGCCCCGCAACGCTGGTAGTTCCACGTGGAACACTACTTAGCCTTTAATGAACCCAGATACTTCCCCACCCATTCCGCCTCCTGCTCGGTACCGGCGAAGGGGGGCATGCGATCCAGGTAGGGGTTCAGGGCAGGGTCCAGTTCCCGGAGGCCCTGGATCAGCAGGACATTGTCTTCCTCGGAATTGGTCGCGGTGAGGGCCTTCAGGCTGCGGTAGCCGTCCCGGGTGTGACAGGCCAGACACTGGCTGCGCAGGATCGCCTCGCCCTTCGCCAAATCTGTATCGCCCTTAGAGGCGGCAAAGGTCCGAGCCCAGGCATTCTGGGGCAGGAACCCGTTCGCCTGATAGCCCGCCACCTGATCCACCCGGATGCCGTTTGAATACATCACCTCGCGGATGACGAAGGGCTTGCGGGCCACTTCGCGGATCCACTCGAACCCGCCAAACCCCCAGCAGGCCAGCAGCAGACCCAGGACGGCGACCGGACGGCGGAAGGAGCGAGGCGCAAAGAGCGCCCAGAGAACCAGGAGGCCCGGCAACAGATAGGCCCCCAGTCCAAGGAGGGCCCACCGGAAACCCTGGGCCAGGCCCGTGGTGCCCTTGAGGTTGCCCAGCACCAGCTCCCTGGCCGCGGGCGGGAAGCTCTGGAAGTAGTACCAGCCCGCCGGAACCGTCAGCAGCACCCCGGCCAGGACCAGGAGGGCCGTGGGCCGGAGGATCCGTGGTTTGAGGGCAGGATCAGCGGTTCCGCCCGCCGCCAGGGCCCAGAGGCCGCCCAGGGCCAGGGCCACGAAGGTACGGAGCAGCAGGCTTGGCAGGTAGGTGGCATTGAAGAAGCCGTCCCACATGGCATGGGTGGTGGTCCAGCCCTGCCCGGGGCTCAACATGAAGGCGACGATGCCGTTGATGACGACCAGGCTCAGCCAGGCGCAGAGGGCGTAGAGCCAATAGAGGATCAGGCGCTGGCGGGGCTGCAGCCGATCATAGGCCCGCACCAGCGCGATGAGCGTGGCCATCTCGCCCACGAAGAGCAGCCATTCGATGGCCCAGGCCATCACAAAGGCCCGGATGAGGTGCTGGGTGGCCGTGGGGTTGACCAGGCCGATGGCCACCCAGATGCCCACGCCGGTGGTCGCCCCGAAAATGCTCGATAGCCAGAGCAGGGCCTTGGTCCGGCCGCGCAACCAAGCCTGCTGTTCCCCGTCTGCGGCCCGCTGGGCGCGGCCCTCCATGACCGCCAGCCAGATCCCCGCCCCCACGACGAGGTGGGCGATGGACACGTGGATGATGCTGATGATGCCGATGATCCAGCCGCTGCCAAGGAAGGGGAGGTCCCACACGGGATGATTCATGGGGCCTCCTCCTTGGCGCTGGCTGCGGGTGGCATCACCCAGCGCAGGACGACAATCAGAAGGACAGCCAGACCCAGGAAGGTGAGGCCGAAGACACCCAGCGAAAGCCAGTCTGTCTTGTAGGGCAGGGCCCCGGGATGGAAGCCGAAGGCGGCGAGGGCCGCGTCCCGAGCCTGGTCCCGCAACAGGATCATCCCCAGGGTGGAGGCCAACCCCAGCCCAAAGGGTGCCCACACCGCCTGGGGCCGGGAACCGTCCTGGCTGGCGGGGATGGCCATGAGCAGGGCCAGGGCGCCCAGGGCGGTGGAGATCCACAGCGAGAGGCTGGCGGCCGAGCGGCCGTCCAACAGCAGGTCCAGCACGGGCGCGGGCTGTTTCACCAGCAGCCAGGTTCCCCAGGCCGCCTGGCTGGCCGTGGTGGCGATGAACCAGCGGAGGCCGGCCTGGCGGGCATAGGTATGGCTGCGCCACGCACCCCAGCCCGCCAGGAGAAGGCCCGCCACGGCGACGATCCCCACCCCCAGATGCAGGTACCTCGGCCAGAGGGTCGGATCCAGCGTGTTCATGCGCAGACCATGGGGCGAGGCCGCGGCCTGGGCGGCCCAGAGGTCGGGCCGCAGCGAAAGGGTGGTGACATTCACCAGCATCAAACCCACGGACAGCAGCAGCAGGGCCGCCCCAATGCCGCTGGCGGCATGGAGGGTCTCAGACCCTGCGGAGCCCACGAAGCGGTAGAGCAGCACGTAGCCAGCCATCAGCAGGAAGATCAACGCCAGCCAGGGGACCGCCGTCAACACCGAGGCCGTGTAGAAGAACGGTCCGTAGGTGAGCTGCACAAAGAGCAGGGGCGCCACGCCCAGCGTGATGGCGAAGGTCACCGCGCCGGGCAGCAGGGGCGCGAGGCGGCGCACCAACTCACGGTCCTTGGGCTTTCCCCGAAGCGCGTGCACGGCGGCGATCAGGCTGCCGCCCACACCAAGGTTCACCGCCATGAGGTGCAGCGTGAAGGTGACCAGCAGCAGCGCCTTCAGGGCGCCGGGATGCATCGGCAGCGGCAACGGGTCCGGGAGCGGGATGGGCAGGGGCGTCATGGATACTCCATTCCTTACGATGCCGCGTCGGGGGATTCCCGATCAGGGTACCGCCATCCCGCGGATTCCGGCCTCCGGGAAGCCTTGGCGCTTCGGTAGACTGACTGTTCGCGAGGTGTCCGTGGGTTTGCTTGATGGCCTGTTCAACCAGTTCAAGAAGGGCCTGAAGCGCACCCAGGAGCTGGTGCTGGCTCCCATGGGCCGTCTGCTGGGGCTGCGGCGGCTGGACGAGGTCCAATTGGAGGAACTGGAGGACCTGCTCCTCCAGGCCGACCTGGGCGTGAAGGCCGTGGGCCAATTGATGGCGCGGCTTCGCACCGAACTGAAAGGCGGCACCGAGGTCGATCCCAAGGCCGTGCTCAGGGATGAACTGCTGAAGTGCCTGCGCCAACGGCCTCCCCGGCCCTTCACCGCCTCTGGCACCCAGGTGGTCCTGCTGGTCGGCGTGAACGGGGTGGGCAAGACCACCACGCTCGGAAAGTTGGCGGCGCACCTGAAGGCCCGGGGTGAAGGCGTGCTGGTGGTGGCGGGCGATACCTTCCGCGCCGCCGCCATCGACCAGCTGGAACGCTGGGGGGAGCGGGCTGGCGTGCCCGTCATCCGCAATCAGATGGGCGGCGACCCTGCGGCCATCGCTTTTGATGGCGCCGCCAGCGCCAAGGCCAAGGACACGCCCTGGGTGCTCATCGACACGGCGGGTCGCCTGCACACCAAGGACCACCTGATGAAGGAGCTGGATAAGATCCGCCGCAGCCTCCAGAAGGTGATCCCCGAGGCCCCGCACCGCGTCCTGCTGGTGCTGGACGCCACCACGGGCCAGAACGGGCTGGTGCAGGCCGAGGCCTTCGCCCTGGCCGCAGGCGTCACCGACCTGGTGCTCACCAAGCTGGACGGGAGCGCCAAGGGGGGGGTGGTGGTGCCCATTCTGGACCGGTTAAAGCTCCCCATCGCCTTCGTGGGCGTGGGCGAGGGCGTAGAGGACCTTATCCCCTTCAATGCCGAGGCCTTCGTGGATGGTCTGCTTGATGTCTGATCTGGACCTGACTCC
This sequence comes from Geothrix sp., assembly GCA_030824075.1. Classification (GTDB taxonomy): domain Bacteria; phylum Acidobacteriota; class Holophagae; order Holophagales; family Holophagaceae; genus Geothrix. The sequence continues at coordinate 19,548 of JAVBYJ010000071.1, read as the reverse complement.
CGAGGTCGCCTGGGCCCTGGCCACGGGCGGCCCCTGGCCTGATCCCGCCGGGCTGGCGGGCGATGCCCACTTCATGGCCCTGGCCCTCCAGGAGGGCCTGAAGGGTGTGGGGCTCTCCAGTCCCAACCCACCCGTGGGTTGCGTGCTGGTGAGGGAGGGCCGCGTCCTCGGCTGTGGCGTCCACACCCGGGCCGGTGATCCCCACGGCGAGATCATGGCCCTGCGCGATGCCGAGGCCCGGGGCGAGGCGGTTCGCGGCGCCACGGCCTATGTGACGTTGGAACCCTGCTGCCATCAGGGGCGCACGCCTCCCTGCTCCCAGGCCCTCATCCAGGCGGGGGTGGCGCGGGTGGTGGTGGGCGTGCGCGACCCGAACCCCCGGGTGGACGGCGGCGGCCTCGCCATCCTTCGCGCCCATGGCATCGCCGTGGACGAGGGTGTGCTGGGCGAAGCCTGCGCCCGCTTCCACGCCCCGTTCTTCAAGCTGATCCGCACGGGACTGCCCTGGGTGACCCTCAAGCTCGCCCTGGGGTCGGACGGAGCCCTGGGGCCTGCCGGACAAAGCACCCAGATCACCCCTCCCGACATCCAGCGCCTGGCCCACGCCCTGCGGCGGGCCTCGGAAGCCATCGTGGTGGGCCGCCATACCGCCGAGGTGGATGATCCCCAGCTCACCGATCGCTGGCCCGCTCCCACGGCGCCGCACCGGATCTTCCACCGCGTGGTCATGGACCACGCCGGGCAAGTGCCGGCCCAGGCCCGGGTCTGGTGGCCCATTGCCGGCCAGCCCGCCCTCCGGGCCATTACTGGAGATCCCGAGCCCTTGAAGGGGGTGGAGGACCTCCGCCTGCCCCCGGGCCCCCAGGGATGCAGTTTGCGTCACCTGTTGCACGAACTTGCGGCCCGCGGGGTGGGGCGGGTGCTCGTAGAGGGCGGGGGAACCCTGCTTCAGGCCTTCCTCAGCCAGGGGCTCGGGGATGAATTCCACCGGTTCCAGAGTGACCAACCGGTCGGAGGAACCCCCTTGATCCTGGGCCTTCCGCCCACCTGGCACCTCCACACCAGGGCCCAGTGGCCGGGCGGTCGCTGGGATGTTCTGCGGTAGGCTGGATTCCCCCTGGCTCTGGCACGACCCTTGAGACTGGTGTTGGTCCTCCCACCTTCCCGCCTCCCATGGAGCCTCCCATGAAGCATCGAATCGCCGTCCTAGGACTCATGGTGGCCCCCCTCGCGTTCCTCTTGGGGTGTGGGGGATCCTCGAGCAGCACCGACATCAGCACGGTGTCGGTGACCGTCCAGGGCCAGTACGAGAAGCGGATCCTTTCGTCCTCGGGGGTTGATACCGCCCTCACCACCCTTCCTGCCCGCTACAGCTTCGCGCAGGTGGTGAACAGCGCCTCGGGCAGGGTGGAAGCCGCCGGAACCCTGGGGGTGGATGGCACCGCGACCTTCAGTGTCCCCAAGGGCATCACGTTCTTTGTGGCCCTCTATGCCACCGTCGAGGTTCCGGGCAGTACCCCCGGCAGCGGTTTCTACTTCTATGGCGGGGTGAAGAAAGCAGTTCCCGCTTCGACCTATGCCAGCGCGGACGCCTTCAATCAGGTCGCCACCTGGTCCACAACCAGTGCCGATACCGTGGCCAATTCAAGCGGCTATCTCACCCTCCGGGCCACGGACGCCACCGCCGAGGCTGGCGCCTTCGCGATCGCCGATCAAATGGCCACCTTCGCGTTGGGCATGCGTGCCCTGGAACCGGGTCTCCAGCTTCCGGAGCTCTATTCTTTTTGGAACACCAGCGCTTTCACGTCCTATCCATCCGTCGCCCTCACGGCAGGTGGAACAACGGTCCTGAAGCAAGGGGCCGCCCTGGGTGGCCGGACCATCTTCCAGCATGAGGTCAGGTACGCCAGCCCCACGGCCACTGACAGGGGCGCCGACGCCTACAACGACAGCGTTCTTCTTGAATCCTTCGCGCGGATGCTCTTCGCCGATGACAGCCTTGCCTATACAAATGGTACCTACGGCACCATCGTCCGCCGGGACAATGACAATGGCTTCGTCCTGCCCGCCGACGCCTCTGAACCCGCCATTGCCTTTGTAAGTGGCTTCAGTTCGTTCCTTTCCGCCGCCTTCCGAAACAATCCATACGCCTATGAGATCCCCACCGGGGGGGGCCTCCCCATCGTCTTCCGGCTGGATCAGCACACGGGTTTTGTGCCCGCCGGAGGGGGGGAATTCTACGCCGGTTCCGTGTCCCGTTCCCTCTGGGGCATCTGGAAGAACCCCGCTGTCTTCAATGGCAGTCAGGGTGGGCTTGCCACCCTGTGGAACGCCACCATCCCCACCATCGCTTCACAGGCCTACGAGTACGGCAACACCCCGCTGGCCTGTTACCCCACCTACCTGACCGGCCTTAGCCGACTGGCGGGAATCGCGGCGGCCACCCCCATCCAGAACGAGCTGTTCCTGGAAAATGTGGGGAACGGGCTTGATCCCACCACCAACACCTACTTGAATGGCCCGGCCCTCTGGCAAACCTCCGCGATCCCGATCACGGCTTCTGGCACCTTCCCCACCTACGCCGCCGGCTGGTCTTTCGATCAAAACCAGGCCCAGGCCTTCCGTTTTACCCACGGGGGTGGTCCTCGCACCTTGACGCTCAGTACGTCTGGTAATGGGCTTGTCCTCGATCTCTTCGACAGCATCGGCCTGCTGCGACAAGTCACGGCGTCGTCCTCGGCGAACGGCGTCATCAACCTGCCCAGCCTTGCCGCGGGCACCTACGTGGTCCGTGTGCGCGTCGATCCGTACGTGATCTACCCGAACAGCACCATCAACTACAACCTGTCGGTCAATTAGGACTCGTCTTCAACCCCCACCCACCAACCTCACCACTTCCAGTCGATCCCCCTCTTTCAGGGGGGTGGCTGGGTGGTCGGCCCGGCGGATGACCTCGCCGTTCAGTTCCACAGCGCTGCCGAAGGCGGGGAGGTCCAGCCAGGCGGCCAGGTCAGCCAGGGTCGCAAGATCGGGCGTGGTCCGAACCTCGCCATTGATATGGAGCCTCACCGCGCCTCCGCGGCCGCCTGGAAGCCTCTCTCCAGATCGGCGATGAGATCGGGCTGGTCCTCAATCCCCACGGAAAACCGCAGCAGGCCGTCGGTGATGCCCAGGCGGGCCTTCACCTCGGGGGCTGTCTTCAGGTGACTCATGCTGGCGGGGTGCTGGATGAGGCTTTCCACGCCGCCCAGGCTCACGCCGCGGGTGATGACCTCCAGGGCTTCACAGAAGCACTGGCCCGCCAGGAGGCCTGCCGCCAACTCGAAGCCGATCATGGCGCCGAAGCCGGTTTCCATCTGCCGCAGGGCGATCTCGTGACCCGGATGGGTGGGCAGGCCGGGGTAGTCGACCCGGGCCACGTGGGGCTGCCAGAGCAGCCACTGGGCCAGGGCCTGGGCATTGTCCGAGGCGCGACGCACCCGCAGGGCCAGGGTCTTGAGGCCCCGATGCAGCAACCAGGCGGCCATGGGGTCCAGGGTGGGGCCTAGGATCTTGGTGAGGTGCCAGCAGGCCACCACGTCGGCCTCGCGGCCCGCGATGACGCCGGCCACCACATCGGAATGGCCCGCCAGGTACTTGGTGGCCGAGGCCACACTGAGGTCGATGCCAAGGGCCAGGGGCTTTGTATGGATGGGGCTCGGGAAGGTGTTGTCGGCCACGGTGCGGACGCCATGCTTCTTGCCGAGGGCCGCCACGGCCGCCAGATCCGTCAGGGCCAGGGTGGGGTTCGAGGGTGTCTCCACCCAGATCAGGCGGGTCTCGGGGCGGAGGGCGGCTTCCCACTCGCCCAGGTCCAGACTGTTCTGCACCCAGGTCACCGAGAGCCCGCGCTCCGCCTCCCAGCGGCGGATGAGCTGTTCCGTGCCCAGGTAGATGGCGGCGGGGGCCACCAGGTGATCGCCGTGCCTCAGGAAGGCTTCGAAAACCAGGGCGAAGGCCGCCATGCCCGAAGCGGCCACCAGGGCTCGCTCAGCCCCTTCCAGCTCGGCAAGCACGGCCTCGACCTCGCTGGTGTTGGGATTGCCCCAGCGGGTGTAGAAGGTCGGGGGTTCGATGCTGGCCGCAAACTCGGCGCCCTCACGGTTTTCCAGGAGCTGGAACACGGAGGTCTGGAAGATGGGCGTGGTCACCGCCCGGGTGGGATTGAAGCGCTTTCCAGCGTGGATGGCGGTGGTGGTGGGTCCCCAGGGTTTGGGCATCGGTGGCGGCTCCAGCCTTCAGGATAGGCCCCTCTGGTCTATCTCTTCCAGAACACGATGGCCAGGGCGACCACGGCGAAGGAGATCACCACCACCAGGCGCCAGACCGTGGGCCGGTCGTCCGGCATGTCGTAGGGCCCACGGTCCTCCAGGGCCGCCCGGGTGAGCTCATCCTCGGGGGCCGGGACCAGCCCGCGGCAGTCCACACAGTGGAAGGGCTCGCCGGGCGTCATCACGGCATCCACAACCGAACAACCGCAGCCCTGGCAGACATGGACCACACCTGGGTGGTAGGCCTCGAGGGCGGATGGGATCTCGTTGGTCATGGGGTCAGAATGGGGCTGGGATCAGGGTTTGGCTAGGGCTTCCGCCAGGGCCTCGTTCACGAGCCTGGCGTCCAACCGGCCCTGGCCCGCCTTGAGGATCTGGCCGACCAGGAACCCCTTGAGGCTTTCCTTGCCGCCCCGGATCTGGGCCACGGGCCCCGGGTTCGCCGCCAGGACCTGGGTGATCAGGGCGTCGATGGCCCCTCGATCGCTGACCTGGGCCAGCCCCTTCCGGGCCACGATGGCCTCGGCAGGCCCCTCCCCCGCGAGCAGGGCGGGGAAGATCTGGTCCTTGGCGGTGCCCAGGGCCAGGGTCCGCGCCTCCACCAGGCGCAGCAGCTCTGCCAGCGCCTCGGGTGTCAGGGGGAAAGCCTCGATGCCGATCCCGCGGTCGTTGAGGGTGCGGCTGACCTCCCCCAGCATCCAGGCCGCCGCGCTCCGGCCCGACCCGCTCAGCTGCGCCAGGGCCTCGAAGTAGGCCGCAAAGGCCGGGCTCTGGGCCAGGGTCTGAGCCTCGTCCATGCCCAGGCCATAGGCTTCGCACCAGCGGTGAATCCGCTGGTCGGGCAGCTCGGGAAGGGCTGCCCGGGCCGCTTCGATTTCGGCCGGGTCCACTGTCAGGGGGGGGAGGTCGGGCTCAGGGAAATAACGGTAGTCCATGGCCGCCTCTTTCGTGCGCTGGCTCCGCGTCTCCCCCACGGTTGCGTCCCAGCCGCGGGTCTCCATCCGCACGGGTTCACCCCCCTCGATCAGGCCCGCCTGCCGATCGATTTCATGGTCCAGAGCCTGCCGCACAAAACGGAAGGAGTTCAGGTTCTTCACCTCGACCCGGGCGCCAAAGGCCTCGTCGCCTGCCCGCCGGATGCTCACGTTGGCATCACACCGGAAGCTGCCCTCCTCCATGTTCCCGTCGCAGATGCCCAGGGCCACCACCAGCCGGTGAAGGGCCTTGAGGTAGTCCGAGGCCTCCTGGGGACTGCGGAGATCCGGCGCACCCACGATCTCCAACAGGGGCACCCCGGCCCGGTTGAGATCCACGTGGCTGGTCCTTCCGTCCATATCGTGGTGACTCTTTCCGGCGTCCTCTTCCAGGTGGGCCCGCTCCAGGCGGATTCGGACGGGGCCCTGGACGCCCCTGACCCGGGGGTCGCCGGGAATGTCCATGTGGCCGCCGTCCACGATCGCCACGGGGCCCTGGGTGATCTGGTAGCCCTTGGGCAAGTCCGGGTAGAAGTACTGCTTCCGGTAGAAGGTGCTCTGCGGCTGGATCCGGCCCTCCACCGCCAGGCCCAGGGTGAGGGCCATGCGCACGGCTTCGGCGTTCAGGGTGGGCAGGGCCCCCGGCAGCCCGAGGCAGACCGGGCAGGTATGGCTGTTCGGGGCGGCCCCCGACGTGTTGCGGCAGGCGCAGAACATCTTCGACCGCGTCCGCAGCTGGACATGGACCTCGAGACCAATGACGGCTTCAAACCCTCGATGCATGGACGCTCCCCGCCCCAGTGTAGGCGGGAGGCGGCCCATCCATCCTCAGGTAACAAACCCCAGCCTTTCCAGTGGGTGTTATAAAAGTCGAATTTAAACCATTAAAATCTCCTTGTTTTTCAGGTCTTTTTTCGAGCTTTCTGCTTGTTAAGGGACCACCCCTCACTATGTTGGCCTTACACACGAGTCTGATGGTGTGGCTGAGGGGTCGGGTCATTCCGCCCTTGAGGTGCTTTGCCTCGAGGATCGCTCTGGCCCTCGAGGTCCTCAACCTGTAGGGGGGAATCCGCTATGCCGATGTACCAATCCGCACGCCAGATGGCCTCGGACCGGAACCTCCAGGTGTTCTTCCAGCCGATCCTCGAATTGCACGGAGACGTGCTCCGTCTCATGGCCTTCGAGGGCTTCGCCCACGGAGGGGGCAATACTTTTTCGGGCCCCGTCGATCTGATCTGTCCCGAGGACGAGGATGATCTGGGCGGTCGCATCCTGGACCTGGCCTGCATCTTCCGGGTGCTGGGTGCGGCCTCCGAACTGCCCGACAACACCCACATCTGCCTGAACGTCCACACCTCCACCCTGGCTCTGCTCCCGGAATTCCCCATCTTCCTGGCGGAGTGCGCCGCCGGGGCGGGGCTGCCCCTCACCCGCATCACGCTGGAGCTGAATGTGCGGAGCAGCTTCGGCCAGGGCACCGAGCACCTGGACATCCTGGAGGACCTTCGCGCCCATGGGGTGGGGGTGGCCCTGGATGACGTGGGGGTGCGGGAGACCAACCTCGACCAGGTCCTGGCCCTGAAACCGGATTTCCTGAAATTGAGCCCCCTGTTAACCCATGGCCTGCTCCGGGATCCACGACGGCAGGCCATCCTGGAAGCCCTGGTGGATATGACCCGCAAGATGGGCGGGAGGGTTCTCGCCAAGAACCTCGAGTCCGTCGAGGATTTCCGGATCGCCCGCTGGATGGGGGTTTCCCTCTTCCAGGGCTACCTCTTCGGGGTGCCGGGTCCCATCAGCCTGTGGAAGGAGCACCCCTTCCCCCAGGAGTGGCATCTCCGCAGCTTCATGCGCCGCCCCCCCCGCTTGGTGCGCCCGCCGGAGCCTATTTCCCCAGACAAAATCCACTGAACAACGCATCCAGCGCACTTTCGGCCCGGTCTTCGCCCGTGAGCCGGGCCAGCAGCCCCCAGGCTCCCTGGAGCAGGGAGGCCGGCAGTTCAGGCGGGCACCCGGGGGGCAGACCCGCCAGGAGGTCCAGTTGCCCCGCCAGGTCATCCAGCAGCGCGCCCTGTCGGTCCGTGGCCAGGGCGCCGAGGCAGGCGTCCGGTGCCAGGCCGCCGAGGAGGCGGTCTTTCAGGGCCGCTTCCAAGGCATCCAGGTCACCAAGATGTGCGGCGATGGCCACGCCCGGGGCCGCAGCCACGTCTGCAAAGGTGCGGATCTCCAAGGTCTTGCCCGCAAAAGGGGCCAGGGCGTCCCGAATTACCGGATCCAGCCCCGGGTCCTGGGCCGGCCAGAGGTGCAGCACCAGGTCGGCGGCCTCCAGAACAGGGCCCACCCGGGCCATCCCCAGCCGCTCGACAAGGTCTTCGGTGTCCCGCAGGCCCGCCGTATCAAAAAGGCGCAGGGGCAGGCCCCGCCATTCGCAGCGCACCTCCAACACGTCGCGGGTGGTGCCTGGGATCTCGGTGACAATGGCCCGGTCTTCTCCCGCCAGGGCATTGAACAGGGTGCTCTTGCCCGCGTTGGGTCTCCCCACCAGAGCCAGCTTCAGGCCGTCCCGCAGGTGACGGGCGGCCCTGGCCCGGGCCTGTTCCACGTGGAACCGCGCACGAAGCGGTGCAAGTTCCAACATCAAGTCGTTCAAATTCAAGGAGATGCCTTCGTCTTCCCCGTAGTCCACCGCCGCTTCGGCGCGGGCCATCCAGGGGGCCAGGGCCCCTCGGGCCTTCGCGATCCAGTCCGGCTGGGCTCCGGCTCGGGCCTGGGCCAGCCGGATCTGGGTGTCGGTTTCCGCGGCGATCAGATCCCGCAGGGCTTCGGTCGCCAAAAGGTCCTGTTTGCCATTCAGGAGGGCTCGCCGGGTGAACTCGCCGGGTTCCGCCAATCGGACGCCCAGGGTCGCCAGGTGACCCAGCAGGCGACGCACCAGGCGCGGGTTCCCGTGGAGCTGGAACTCGACCACATCCTCGCCCGTGTAACTGGCCGGCCCCGGGAAGAACAGGACCAGGGCCCGCTCGCGGAAGCCGTCCCAGTGCAGCGTGCGGAGCGAGGCCAGCCGCGGCTCCGGCAGCACCAGCAGGGGCGCGAGGGCGTTCGCCAGGCCCACCCCGGAGACCCGCACCAGCGCCACCGCCGACGGCAGCAGCGGCGTCGCCGGGGCGCAGATGGGGTTTGAGCTCACCGCGCCCGTCTACTTCCGAAAGACCTTCACGGGCTTGAAGGTGCCTGTGCCTTCGCTTTCGGTACCCAGGCCGGCCTCGCGGCTGACCACCAGATGCACCCAGCGGCGTTCGCGGGCGCTGAGGGCGCCCAGGGTGTGGCTGCCCAGCTCGCGGGCCTTCTCGGCGGCGAACTGGCCCATGGCCATGACCTCCTGCATGCGGAACAGGCGGGCACCCTTCACGTCCAGGTAGGCCAGCTTCTGGTCCTCGCGTTCGCCCTGGGCCTCGTGGACCAGGAACTGCAGGGCATCCAGGGCCACGCCCCGATTGACTCCCAGGGCGGAGGCATCCGCGCCCGAAATGGCCACGCGGTTGGGGAAGGCCTCTTCGTCGCCGGAAGGCGCGAAACGAGCCTCCAGTGCCAGGCCCAGGTGCGCGCCCCAGCGGGCGATGAGCTCGGGCACGGATTCCAGACTGGCGCCGCTCTTCCGCATGGCGAACTCCTACACTTCGATGGGCTGGGGCTGGTAGGACCGCATGATCCACCAGGTCTGGAAGAGGCCGATCATGTTGAACACGAAGTAGTAAATCGTAAGTCCGGCGGGGCTTTGCGCGAAGAAGAAGGTCATCATCGCGGGCATCAGCACCAGCATCATCTTGCGCTGGGCGGGATCGCCCACGGCGGGCGTGATGTACTGCTGGGCGAACATGGAGGCGCCCATGAGCACCGGAAAGATGTAGTAGGGATCCTTGGCGGACAGGTCGGTGATCCAGCCGAAGAAGGGCGCGTGGCGCAACTCGAAGACCGCGTTCAGCATGGACCAGAGGGCCAGGAAGATGGGCATCTGCAGCAGCATGGGCAGGCAGCCGCCCATCGGATTGTGGCCGTTCTTCTTGTAGAGGGCCATGAGCTCCTTCTGCATCTCGGCCTTCTTCGTCATGTCGCCGCCGAACTTGTCGTACTTGGCCTGGAGCGCTTTCTGGTGCGGCTCGAAGTCCTTCATGCGCAGCATGGAGATGGTCTGCTTGGTGTTCAGGTGCCAGGTGGCCAGGCGGATGATCACCGTGAAGATCACGATGGCCCAGCCCCAGTTGCCCACCAGGGCGTGGACCTTCTTGAGGATCCAGAAGAGCAGGTGGGCCACGGCGCCGAAGAAGCCGTAGTCGATGACTTGGGTGAAGGGCTTTTCAAAGGCCAGAAGGTGCTCGGCCTGCTTGGGGCCCAAGTAAAGGGAGGCCTCCAGGCGGCCATTCTGGGGCAGCAGCTCGTAGCCAGCGGTATCCCGGCCCGCCAGGCGGGGCAGCTTCCAAAGGGCGGCAAAATAGTGATTTTGCTGGGGCTTGTCATCCTTGCCCAGTCCGGCGTCCAGACCCAGGCGTTCGGATGAGGGCGGCAGGACCTTGCGCTTGGCCCCCACAAAGCTGAAGAAGGGGTCGCTCAGCATGTCGGTCCAGGTCACGGCCTCGATGCCCTTCTCGGTCAGCGTGAACACGCGTCCCAGGTGCTTCACTGGCTCAAGGGTCACCGGGTTCAGGATCAACTGAAGGGGGGCGTTGCGCGGGGAGGTGGCCTCCACCTTCAGGTTATGGCCCTGGGCCGGCACAAGGTAGCTCAGGCGCTCCCCGCCGGTGTTTTCAAAGATGACCGCAGTGCCGGTGGGTCCGCGTTCTTCGCGCACCGTCTCGAAACCAGCCCCCTTCAGGGCGCCGATGCCCGGAAAGGCGTCGGGGAAGAACCGGGTGCCGTCCTGGTGCCAAACCGCCTGTTTGAGGGCACCCGTGGACACCTGCCAGGTGAGGGTGAGCTCTCCCGCGGCCAGGGTGTGGGTCAGGGCGGGATCGGCCGCCTTGACGCCCTCCGCAGGCTGCGTGGCGATGGGGGCAGCCACCGCCGCAGCGGGTGCCTCCGCGGCCTTGGGCGCGGCGGGGGCGGGCTGCTGGGTCTCCACCTTGGGGACCGGCTTGGCGTACCGCGAGGTCAGCCAGAACTGGCCGCCCAGCAGGATCATGCTGCCGACGACGAAGAGGAGGACATTGCGATTGTTCATGGGGTATCCAGGGAGGGAAGACGGCGCAGGGCCAGCCGGAGCTGGTTTTCAATGTCCTGGAAGCTGATGGCGTCGAGGGGCGGGGCGATGCGGCCCAGCCGCACCCACACCACCCAGGGGCAACCCAATAATGGGCCCACGCCAGCCAGGAAGGCCATTCGTACTTGGCGGCGAAACCGGTTGCGCTGCACGGCCCGGCCCGTCTTGCGGGGCGACGTCACCAGCAGCAAGGGGCCTTCGGCTTGAGTGTGGCGCCAGGCACGAACATCCAGCCACGACGACTGCCCCAGCAGGGGCCGGGGCAGGGGGGCGGGAACCGCGTGGTCTTTGTGCCGCACCGTGCGGAAGCGGCCTTTGTAGATCACGGACGCAGGCTAGAGCGCCAGGACGTGGCGACCCTTGGCCCGGCGGCGCTTGAGCACCAGGCGGCCATTCTTGGTCTTCATGCGGCTCAGAAAGCCGTGGGTCTTGGCGCGGCGTCGGTTGTTGGGCTGAAAGGTGCGCTTCATGGTTCCACCTCGGGGGTCCCCTCCCGGGGAGGAGGACGAACATTCGAGGGTATCAGCGAGTGCCTGCGGGCTCAAGGGCATTTCCATTCCCGCATCCCCGCCACGGGATGCTAGATTGGGTTCCCCCCCGCGAGCCTGTCGTGGACGGAGCGTGTGCCGCACCCTCCGCCGATGGCGTGTGTCCGTGATCCGCCCGCCCCTGCTGGTGAACCCATGCCATCCACCGATCCCACAGCCCTTTGGGACACCATCCGCCTCGGCCTGTCCAAACAGCTACCCGAGGCCAGCTTCAAGGAGTGGATCGCGCCCTGCGAGCCCCTGAAGCTGGACCATGGGGCCCTGTGGATCCAGGTACCAAGCGCCGCCGCGAAGCTCTGGATCGAGCAGCAGCTTCCCGAGGAGTTCAACGACGCCCTGGCCCAGGGTGGCTTGGCGGACCTGCGCCTCGAGTTCCAAGTCAATGGCTCCCCGGCGCCGGCCCCCAAGCCCGCCCCGAAACGGGCGCTGCACGCAACGCCGGGAGCGGCGGAATCCAGCGTTTCCTTCCCCCACCTGTTCAACCGCTACACCCTCGACCGGTTTGTGGTGGGGCCCGGGAGCCAACTCGCTTTTGCCGCGGCCAAGGCCGTGGTGGACAGCTATGGCAAGGCGGCCACGCCACTCAGCATGAACCCGCTGTTCATCTATGGGGGCGCCGGGCTCGGAAAAACCCACCTGATGGTGGGCATCGGAAAGGGCCTGCTGGAGCGCAATCCCGGCCTTCGCGTGGTCTACATCAAGGTGGATAACTTCTTCAACGAATTGACGGTGGCCATCCGGGCGAAGAACACGGAGCCCATGCGCAAGAAGTATCAGCAAAACGACGTCCTGTTGCTGGACGACGTGCAAACGCTGGGGAAGATGGAGCGCACCCAGGAGGAGATCTTTCACATCCTGGAACACCTTCTCCAGCACGGGAAGCAGATCGTCATCACGTCCGACAAGCCGCCCCAGCGGCTGGATGGCTGCCACGAGCGACTCATCACGCGCTTCAAGTGGGGGCTTACCGCCGACATCCAGCCTCCCGATTTCGAGACCCGCATCGCCATCCTGAAGAAGAAGCTTGAGGACGCGGATTTCAACTCGGTTCCCCCTTTTCCCGAGGACGTGCTGACCTTCATCGCCCACAAGGCGAAGGGGAGCGTTCGCGACCTGGAGGGTTTCCTCACCCGGGTGATCTTCCAGGCCAGCCTGCTCGGAGTCCCTCCTTCGCTGGAGGTGGCCCACGCTGCGTTCCAGGGCCAGAGCGGCGAAGAACCCACCGCCGCGATTCCTCCCGAACGCATCTTTCGGATGACCGCCGAAACCTTCAATGTCTCCTTTGTGGATCTCATGAAGAAGCGGTCCCGCCAGCAAGTGATCCTGGTTCCCCGTCAGGTGGCCATGTACCTCGCCCGCGAGATCGCTTCCCAACCCTTCGCCGACATTGGGCGGGCCTTCTCCATGCATCACTCGACTGTCATGAACGCCATTGATTCCGTCAGGCAACGCATGAAGCGCGATCCGGAATTCCACAGGATGGTCCAGGCCCTCCTCAATAGCATTCACTGATTTAAAGTTACTTATGATGTTTTCCACAGACGCGTTCCCAAGCCAGTCCACAGGAGCGCTTCCAGGGGTCTCCCGGGGTCTGCGGGAACCCCTGATTCACACCCGCCCGGACGCTCTCCACAGCCTGTCCCACGCAAGGAAACTCCGGTAGGATAGGGCTTTGACACGCCTTTCCACAGGTTGCCCCGCGCCTCAGCATCATCAAGGGTGATTCATGACTCTTCAATTACAGGTTTCAAAGGATCGTCTGGATCGGACGCTGGGGTTGCTGAAGCATGCCCTCGACCGCCGGGTGACCCTTCCGATCCTTCAGCACATCCTGGTGGACGTGCGTCCCAAGGAAGTCGTTCTGAAGGCCACGGACATGGAACTGGCCTTCGAGGCCACCGTGCCTGGGGAGGGTCAGGGGCAGTGGACAATGGCCATCCCCGGCAAGAAATTCATTGAGACCGTGCGGGTGTTTCCCGAAGGCATCCTGAGCCTGGAGTGCCCGGATGCCGGTGGTCGCTTGTGGCTGCGGGCCAAAGGGATGAATTCGGAGCACAACATCCAGCCTGGTGAAGGTTTCCCGGAGCTACCGGTTCCCAGCAAGGAACTTCCTGTGGTCAGGATTCCCGTGCTCCGATTCAAGCGCGCGATTCAACTCGGATCGATCGCCGTGAGCAAGGACGCCACCAAGCCCACCCTTTCCGCCGTGCTGGTGCACTTGTCCAAGCACCATGTCCGCGTGGTCTCCACCGACGGCTTCCGTCTCGCTGTGGCCGAGGTGCCCTGTGAGACCAGCCTGAAGGACGAAGTTCGACTGATTGTGCCCAAACGGGCCCTGGACCTCATTCCCACGTTGCTAGGGGACGAGGGCGAAGTGGAACTCTGTTGGGATGGAACCACGCTTTTCCTGGATCAACCGGGTCTGAAATTCAGCACCCGCCTCGTCACCGGCAACTATCCCGCCTATGAAAAGGTGCTGCCAGCCGAGCTGCCAAAGCGCGTGATCATGGACCGCGATGTCTTTCTTCGTACCCTGCGCTTCGTGGGGCTGAAGAAGGATGACTACAACAAGAACGTGCGCCTGTTTTATGAATTTCCCAACCTGCGCACGGTCTTCCAGCACCCGGACGAGGGCGTCAACCAGGCCACACTGCCCTTCACGGGCGAAGAACACCCCTTCGAACTGGCTTTCAACATCGACTACCTCACGGAACTTCTCGAGCGCCTGCCGGGCGACGAGGTGGTCTACCAGTTCAAGGACGAGGTCGGCCAGGGTGTCTTCATGTCGCCCAGCCTTGAAGATTTCAGCTTCCGCTATGTCCTCATGCCTGTGCGCTTCGCCAATAGCGCCACCGCTTGACCAGCACTGCACTTCACCGTTTTCAACAAAGCGAGTCTTGATGTCTGAAGAAGTCTTTACCTCACGTGTTCATACCCCCCTGGAAACCGACAGCTACACCGCCGACAACATCACGGTTCTGAGAGACCTCGAAGCCGTCCGCAAGCGGCCCGGCATGTACATCGGCGATACCGACGATGGCAGTGGCCTGCACCACATGGTCTACGAAGTGGTGGACAACTCTGTGGACGAGGCGCTGGCGGGCTTCTGCAAGCAGGTGGACGTCATCCTGCACAGCGACGGCAGTTGCACCGTGCAAGACGACGGCCGCGGCATTCCTGTGGATATCCACAAGGAGGAGGGTCGCAGCGCCGCGGAAGTGATCATGACGGTGCTTCACGCGGGCGGGAAATTCGATAACACCAGCACCGATGGCAAGAATGCCTACAAGGTGTCTGGCGGACTCCACGGTGTGGGTGTGTCCTGCGTGAACGCCCTGTCCTCCAAGCTCTGGCTCACGGTCTGGAAGGATGGCCAGGAATACGCCATGACCTTCTCCCAGGGCAAGGCCGACGCTCCCTTGAAGCTGGTGGGTCCCACGGCCCGGCGCGGCACCCGCGTGAAGTTCCAACCCGATCCCGAGGTGTTCAACAACATCCTCGACTTCAGCTTCGAGACGCTCAGCCAGCGCCTCCGCGAGCTGAGCTACCTCAACCAGGGTGTCCACATCCGGATCACGGACGAGCGCACCGGGGATACCCATGATTTCGTGAATGCTGGGGGCATCAGCGCCTTTGTGGAGCACCTGAACCGCAACAAAGTCGTGCTCCACAAGCCACCCATCTACATCAAGGACGAGAAGCAGGACACCACCGTGGAGGTCGCCCTTCAATGGAACGACTCGTACCAGGAGACCCTCTACTGCTTCACGAATAACATCCGCAACCGGGATGGCGGCGCGCACCTGGAGGGTTTCCGGGCCGCCATGACGCGCGTCATCAACACCTATGCCGAGAAGAACAACCTTCTGAAGAGCGCCAAGGTGACCCTCTCGGGCGAGGATGTTCGCGAGGGCCTGACCGCCGTTGTAAGTGCCAAGGTTCCTGATCCCAAGTTTTCAAGTCAGACCAAGGACCGGCTGGTCTCCAGCGAGGTGAAGGGCATCGTCCAGACGATCGTCTACGAAAAGCTTTCCGCGTTCTTTGAAGAGAACCCCAGGGAGGCCAAGGCCATCCTGGAAAAGGCCATCGAGGCCGCCCGGGCCCGCGAGGCGGCCCGCAAGGCCCGTGAGTTGACCCGCCGCAAGGGGGCCCTCGACGGGGGCGGCCTGCCCGGCAAGCTGGCGGATTGCCAGGAGAAGGACCCCGCCCTCAGTGAGCTCTTCCTCGTGGAAGGTGATTCCGCCGGAGGCAGCGCCAAGCAGGGCCGCCACCGTGCCACCCAGGCCATCCTGCCCCTCAAGGGCAAAATTCTTAACGTGGAGAAGGCCCGTTTCGACCGGATTATCAGCGCCGTCGAGCTTCGGATCATGATCCAGGCCCTGGGCACCGGCATCGGCAAGGAGGAGTTCAAGGTCGAGAACCTCCGTTACCACAAGATCGTGCTCATGACCGACGCCGATGTGGACGGCGCGCACATCCGCACCCTGCTGCTCACCTTTTTCTACCGGCAGATGCCCGAACTGGTGGAGCGAGGCCACCTCTACATCGCCCAGCCGCCTCTGTACAAGGTGAAGAAGGGCAAGACCGAGAAATACCTCAAGGACGAGCGGGCCCTGGAAGAGTTCCTGTTCCAGAAGGCCCTGGATGGCTGGAGCCTCACCCTGCCGGACGGCAGTGAGCACAAGGGCCCGACCCTGGTGCGCGAGATGAAGAAGTGGGGCGAGGTGAAGCAGCTTTACAGCAAGCTCAACCGCCGCGGCTACAGCCAACCCCTGGTGGACGCCCTGCTGGCCGACGGCCTGCTGGATGCGGACCGGTTCAGCGAGCGCGCGGGACTGGAACAGCTCGCCGCCACCATCACCAAGCAGAAGCTCGGCACCTGCGAGATCGAGACCACCGAAGCGGTGGATCAACCCGCCGTGGGCGAGGATCCCGCCGTGACCATTCCTGCCACCCACCGTCTCCGGGTGGTGCGCATGCACCTGAACCGTCCCATCACCCTGTGGATCGACAGCCAGGTGGCCCACTGGGGCGAATTCCGCCGCCTGGCCTCCCTCCATGTGGAGCTGGCGGCCTTCCAGGGGGGCGAGCTCCGGCTCCGCCGCATCAAGGACGTCAAAGAGGTCGCCAAGGAAAAGGACGAGGACGGCGACGAGGGGACCAAGCTCGGCAAGGAACAGGTCTTTTCGGATCCCCAGGCCATGCTTGCCATGGTCATGGAAGAGGGCAAGCGGGGGCTCGGCATCCAGCGCTACAAGGGGCTGGGCGAAATGAACCCCGAGCAGCTCTGGGAGACCACCATGGACCCCGAGCGCCGCACCCTGCTGCAGGTGCGGGTGGACGACGCCGTGGAAGCCGACGAGATCTTCACCATTCTCATGGGCGATGCGGTGGAACCCCGGCGGCGCTTCATCGAGACCAACGCCCTTTTGGCGGAAAACATCGACATCTAAGTCCTTTTTTTACAGGATGTCGAGCCGCGTTCCACGTAGAACATTGGAAGACCCATGAATCAGAACCGAATCGAGCCCCTGGAAATCGAAAAGGAAATGCGGAAGTCCTATCTGGACTACGCCATGAGCGTCATCGTGGGCCGGGCCCTGCCCGATGTCCGCGATGGTCTCAAGCCCGTGCATCGGCGCGTCATGTTTGCCATGAAAGAGTCGGGCAACGAGTGGAACCGGGCCTACAAGAAGTCCGCCCGCACCGTCGGCGATGTGATGGGTAAGTACCATCCCCATGGTGATTCGGCCATCTACGACACCCTGGTTCGCATGGCCCAGCCCTTCTCCATGCGCCACGTGCTGGTGGACGGCCAGGGCAATTTTGGATCCATCGATGGTGATTCGGCAGCGGCCATGCGCTACACCGAGGCCCGCCTGTCGCGCCTCGCCAACGAGCTGATGGGCGACATCGACCAGGACACGGTGGATTTCGGACCCAACTACGACGGCAGCATGGAGGAGCCCCTCGTCCTGCCCTCCCGCTTCCCCAACCTGCTGGTGAATGGCTCCCAGGGCATCGCCGTGGGCATGGCCACCAGCATCCCCCCGCACAACCTGCGGGAGTGCTGTCGCGCCCTGGTGGACCTCATCGATCATCCGACCCTGGGCCTGGAGGGCCTGATGGCCCACATCAAGGGCCCCGATTTTCCGGGCGGCGGGCTCATGCTGGGTACCGAGGGTGTGGTGGACGCCTATCGCACCGGCCGTGGCCGGTGTGTGGTGCGCGCCAAGTCCCATGTGGAACAGATCAAGCGGGCGGGCGACCGGGAGCAGCTGGTCTTCACGGAGCTGCCCTACCAGGTGAACAAGGCCACTCTCACCGAAAAAATCGCCGAGTTGGTGCGCGACAAGAAGATCGACGGCATCAGTGATCTGCGGGATGAAAGCGATCGCGAGGGCATCCGGCTCGTGGTCGAGCTCAAGAAGAACGAGCCCAGCGACATCGTGCTGAACCAGCTCTACCAGCAGACCCAGCTCCAGAACAGCTTCCCCATCACCATGCTCGCCATCGTGAACGGCCAGCCCCGGGTGTGCACCCTCCGGGAGGTGTTGCAGGAGTTCATCGGCTTCCGCCGCGAGGTGGTGACCCGCCGGACCCTGTTCCAGCTGCGGAAGGCCGAAGAGCGCCACCACGTCCTCATGGGCCTCAAGATCGCTCTGGACCACCTGGACGCGGTCATCAAGCTGATCCGCGCGGCCAAGAGTCCCGAGGAGGCCAAGGCCGGCCTCATGGCCGGGGCCTTCGCCACCGCTGCCGCGCTCAAGAAGGACCCCACCCTTTGCCTGTCGGCCGTGCAGGCCCAGGCCATCCTGGACATGCGCCTCCAGCGCCTCACGGGCCTGGAGCGGGAGAAGATCCTCGACGAACTGGCCGAGCTCGAAAAGACCATCGCCAAGCTCAGGGCCATCCTGGCCGACGAGAGCCTCCTTCTGAAGGTCATCAAGGAGGAGCTGCAGCAGGTGGCTGACCAGTTCGGCAATGACCGTCGCACCGAGATCACCGGGTTCACCGGCGAGATCCGCATGGAGGACGTGGTGCCGGATGACCCGATGGTCGTCACCATGTCCAAGGCGGGCTACATCAAGCGCACCGACCTCAACGCCTATCGCCGCCAGCGGCGTGGGGGCCGGGGCAAGGTGGGCATGAAGACCAAGGACGAGGATTTCGTCGAGCAGCTCTTCATGACCAAGGCCCACGACACCCTCATGGCCTTTACCGACAAGGGCATTGTCTATGCCCTGAAGGTCTATGACCTGCCCGAGGCGGCGGCGTCCACGCGGGGCAAGCACATCCGCAACCTCATCTCCCTGAAGGACGGGGAGAACGTGGTCACCCTCATGGCCCTCCGCGACTTCCCCGAGGGGGAGACCCTGGTTTTCGCCACCAGCGACGGCACCGTGAAGAAATCCAGCCTGGCGGCCTATGCCAACATCCGCGCCAATGGCCTCATTGCCCTGAATATTGAGGAGGGCAACAGCCTGGTCGCTGTGCGGCGTTCCACTGGGGCGCAGCAGATCTTCCTGGCCACGGCTCTGGGCAAGGCGATCCGCTTCCCCGAAGAGGACGTCCGCGCCACGGGCCGCGCCACCACGGGGGTCCGCGGCATGAAGCTGGCCAAGGGCGACCATATCGTGGACATGGAAGTGGCCGACCCCCTGCCGGATCTGCCGGAAGGCGTGGAGCCCGACGAAAGCACCGAGGACCACGGCATGCTCCTCACGGTCTGCGAAAAGGGCCGCGGCAAGCGCAGCCTCCTGCAGGATTACCGCCTTCAGGGCCGGGGTGGCACGGGCGTCATCAACATCCGCGCCGGCGTCGCCAATGGTCATGTGGTGGGTTTCAAGCTCGTGAAGCCCGGGGAAGGGTGCCTCCTCATCAGCCAGGAGGGCATGGTCATCCGCTTCCTCATCGACGAGGTCCGCAAGACCGGTCGCAACGCCCAGGGGGTCGGTCTCCTCAAACTGGCCAGTGCTGACGACCGCGTCGTGGGTCTCGCCAAGATCGATGCCAGTGCGATGGCCCTGGACGAGGAGGACGACCAGGTGGAGGCCGAGATGGCCCACCCAGGCCCAGACGAAAGCGGCGAGCAGCCGAAGCTGGGGCTGTAGTCGTTCGGGGGTTCCCCAAAACATAAGGACCGGCCAAGCCGGTCCTTATGTTTTCCCCGCAGAGAGGTGCAGGTTTCTGGATCCTGGCGCTACAGGTAGGGGGCCCAGTCGCCGTCCACCAATTCCACGCCCTCCCGCTCCAACCGGGGCAGGCGTTCCACAGGGAACACGTAGGCCCAGGCCTGGTAGCGGAAGCCCCCTTCGAGAACCACGGGCAGGATGTCCCGGGTGAAAAGGCCCTCCTCCACGCCCTCGAGAGGATCCAGGTCGGCCAAGGCTGAGGCCAGGTCCTGTTCATCCTCATAGCCCACAAAATCACCCCTTACCCAGCCCGGACCGGGTGGGGGC
>JAVBYJ010000072.1 GCA_030824075.1 Geothrix sp. | reverse complement strand
CCATCCAGGACACCTTCGCCACCGGTTCGAGCCTGGACTTCGCCCTCCAGACGGCCCTGCGCTTCGGCGCAGGCGTCGCGCCCCTGGCCGCTCCCGCCGTCTTGACGCCGGCATTGGGTCCGGGCCTGGTGCGGGATGCGGCCGCTGTGCTGCGCATGGAGAACCTCCAGCCCCGTTCCGGAGGTCCCGGTCCCGAGGCCTTCACTCAGTTTCAGCCCGCCATCCAGCAGGTTCTGCGCTCCTACGCCGTTCCCGCCCTTGAGGGTCCCGTCGGCCTGGACCTGATGGCCTAATGGCGGAGTGAGCCTGGTCACGCCCCGCAGAAACCCCTCACCCTTTCCGCTGGGCCTGCCGTTAAGGCCGGAAGGGAGGGGCCCATGGACATGAGCGTGACGGGCGCCCTCAGCGCCTACGCCTACCAGAGCACCCTGACCCAGACCGGCAGCGCGAGTCAGGCCCTCACCCAGGCCCTGGCCTCCAGCCAGTCGCAGGTCGCCGACGCCCGCACCCTGCTGGCCAGCGCCGGGCCGGTGGATCCCCTCGCGGCCCTTGCCGGAAGCGCGAACGGCCAAGCCCTGACCGCCCTGGTCGACGCCGCATCGGCATCGTCCGGAGACAGTCCCGGGTCCGTGCAGGCCATGTTGGCCTCCCTCAGCGGGGGCACCTCCGCCTTGATCCCCACCTCCGACGGCCTGCCCGTTTCGGCGGTGATGCTGTCTCCCAGCACCACCGAGGCACTGGTGCGCTACGCCTATGACCAAAGCCAGAATCCGGATTCCCTCGCCAACAAGACGGACCTGTTGGGGCAGCAGGCCCTGCTGGCCTCGGGCCTGAACCTGCTGGCCTGAGGAAGACATCCCCGGCGTAGACTGGCGAGATCATGACTGAACCGCCCGCCATTTCCTTTGATCGCACCGCAGCCGAGGCTGCGGTGCGCGCGTTGCTGCGGGGCCTGGGGCAGGATCCGGATGCGCCGGAATTGAGGGACACCCCGGCCCGGGTGACGGAATTCTGGACCGAGCGGCTGGCAGGCTACGGCGTGGACCTGGCCGTCGAACTGAAGCCCCTGCCCGGCGACCTGACTCCCGTGCCGGTCATCCTTGAGCGCATCCCCTTCGTCAGCACCTGCGAGCACCACCTGGCCCCCTTCGAAGGCCACGCCACCATTGGCTACCTGCCGGCCAATCCCCCTGATGGCGGCGGCACCGTGGGCCTCAGCAAGCTCGTGCGCGTGGTGCAGGCCTACGCCTGGCGCCTGCAGGTGCAGGAGCGCATGGCCCAGCAGATCGCCGACGCCCTGCAGACCCACCTGCGCCCCGCCGCCTGGGGCGTCCAGCTCGTGGCCGTCCATACCTGCATGGGCCACCGCGGCGTGAAGACCCCCGGCGTGCCCGTGCGAACCACCCTGCTGGGGGGGACCTGGGATGCGAACCCGCCCTTCCCCTTCCGCACCTGAGGGCCCGGGCATGTTCCGCGTGACTTCAGATCCTGAAAGGAACCGGCTCTACATCACCTTGGCCGGTCACCTGGAGGGGGTCGAACGCCTGGAGGTCACCAAGGCGATCATGGCCGAGGCCGCCAAGCTCGACCCGCGCTTCGATGTGGTCACCGATATCACGGCCCTCCATGCCTCCGACCAGGAGGGCTTCAAGGACCTCCAGCGCGCCCGGTCCGCCCTGAAACTCAAGGGCATCGGCCACGTCATCCGCGTGGTGAAGATCCCCCTCAGCCGCATCCAGATGGAGCGGGTTTCCGAGGCCGCGGGCTACCAGGATGAAAGCGTCGACAGCGTCGAAGAGGCTGACCGTCGGCTGGACGCGTTGAAGGCCGAGACGAAGACAGAGAGGTGAAAGTCATGATTCCAAAGGCCTCGCCTGTCCTTTTCAGCCATTCCGCGATTCAGACCGTAGCTGTGGTTGCCTTTGCGTTGTTGCTTGCCAATGTCAGCGCCGTGGTCGACGCCGTCCTCCACCCGGAAATCCCGTACTTCGACCGGGAGCATCTTATTGTGGGAGGCGTCACCGCATTAACAAGCCTTTTTTTATCAATATTTATGTTGAATTTCATGCATCGATTGAGGCGCGCGAGAGAAAGGATTGACCGTCTCGAAGCCATGCTTCCCATCTGTGCAAACTGCAAAAGAATCCGCAAGACAGGCTCGGACCCGCACGCGATCGAATCCTGGCAGACCATCGAGTCCTACATCACCGAGAAGACAAAAACGGAGTTCAGCCATGGCATTTGCCCAGAGTGCAGAGCATCGTTCTACCTGGAACACGAGCACGTTCCAGAGGGTGAGCAGCACCGGGATTCGTAGGGCCAAGATGGCCAGCGCCTTTACCTGAGGGACGACTTGCCGAACCGCCCGCTCCACCCGGATCGCGCAAACAGCTCACAAAAAAAACAGTTTCACCACAGATAAACACCGATGAACACCGATAAAAGCAGGGCAAAATCATGCTTTTATCGGTGTTCATCCGTGGCAAATCCTTCCTTTCATCGCTGCTAGACTCGGCCCCATGGCCCTGCCCACCCCTGAACTGAAGCTCGGCTACGAGCTGTTCTCCAAGCTGCTGAACTGGGCGGCGGGGAAACGGCAGTCGAAGCGGCTGGAGGAATTGAAGTCGGCGGCCTTCCAGGAATTGCTGAAGGGTGACGCGGCGAACCTGGATCTGGTGGCCTCGGCGCTGAAGGAGATCCACAAGGCGGCGGATACCTCCGTCAAGGCCATCCGCCTGGAAAGCCTGTACGACAGCGCCACCCAGCCACCCGCGAAGTCGAAGAAACCCGAACGCCGCCGCAAGCCCGCCAAAAAGGAGCCTGGCCCCAAGGGCTGAGACGCGGCGCCCCCTTCCCAGCCTGTGGGCTCGCCTCAGGCGGATTCCGGGCCATAGGCTTCCGGCGTCGGGCTCAG
Organism: Geothrix sp.; assembly: GCA_030824075.1. GTDB lineage: Bacteria > Acidobacteriota > Holophagae > Holophagales > Holophagaceae > Geothrix. Next base: position 25,550 of record JAVBYJ010000072.1, on the reverse strand, counting down.
CGCCGGGGGGACGGTAGCGCTGCCCTGCCATCGCCAGAGCAGGACGATGCCCACCAGGACCGCGACCACGCCGAAGACGCTGGCCTCCAACCCGAAGGTTCCGCCGCTCATCCATTCGGGCTTGCCGTGGAACACCGGGCGGACCCAGCCGTGCGTGACCGTGGTGCCGCTGACGCCAAAGCCGAGGACGTTGCCCTGGGTCCAGTTCCAGCCCAGGTGGATGCCGATGGGCAAGGCCAGGCTGCGGGTGCGGAGGTAGGCCAGGCCCAGGAACACCGCGGCCAGCGCGATATCGAGGGTGGCCCAGATCTTGGTGGCGCCCTGCATGCCGGGGTTGCCCCAGTGGGCAATGCCGAAAAAGAGGGCGAGGATCAGCTGTGCGGGCCATACGCCCACCCCATCCAACATCCGCTGGAAGATGAAGCCCCGGAACAGGTGCTCCTCCCACATCGCCACCAGCACGAACACCGCAAAGCCAAGGCTCATGGCCCGGAGGCTGCGAACGGGGTCCAATTCCCAGGTGACGCCACCCACCGCCCAGAGCAGGCCGGCCGCCAGCACCATCACCGCGCCCCCGAACAGCGTGCCCAAGGCGGCCTCCTTGGCCCAGCGGCCATTCAGCCGCCAGCCCACGCTGGCGAGGGGTTCCTTGCGCAGACGCGTACAAATCCAGGTGGCCACCAGGGACATCGCGAACAGCACGCCCACCGCCCAATCCCCCTTGCGGACGCCGAACCACTTGAGCACGGGCACCACGAGCAGCTGAAAACCGCCGATGCAGGCCGCCAGGACGGCCAGGTAGATGAGCACCCACCAGCCGTTGCGCAGACCCTTGCCTTCAGTAAAAAAGATGCTTTTCATGCCTGGCTCCGGACTGAAACTGAGCTACGCCAGGGGCCGGGGATCGTTTACGGGCGCTCGACCAGGGTCCTGCAACGATTCGGGACGGCATGCCCCCCTTCGTCTGCAGGTCCAGCGACCCATAAGTCCCCTAAAGGGTCGATGGGCAAAATGGATTCACCATTCGAATTGATCCGGATGGTCCTTCGTTTTGATTGAATGCTCAACCTGATTGACTGAATAAATGTCATATAACTTATTTATAACTAATTATTTAACTATTTGGAATAGATGGTGCAGTCCTATCAGCGTGAGGCCTCCACACCCCGGCGGACCCGGCTTCTCGGATGTTCGCCACGCCTCCCTGACAAAGGACCAACCATGCTCATGGGTTTGAAATCGTCTGTGGTTCACCTGGGGACAGCCTCGTTCCTGCTCTTCTCGCTCGTCGCCTGCGGGGACTCCGACAGCAACTCTGCTCCGGTGGCGACCACCAACGAGCCGACCATTCTTGCCACCGCCCCTGACAACGGCACCAGCGGCGTTCCCATCAACGGGAGCCTCAGTGTCACCTTCAGCAAGGCGATGAATCCCGACTCGCTCAACACAGGCACCTTCACGGTGACCTCCGGCACACCGGCAGTGGCCATCGCAGGTACCGTGATCTACGCCAACTCAAAGGTCGTCTTCTGGCCCACCGCCCACTTCGCGGCCAACACAATGTTCACCGCAACCATCACCACTGGAGCCATGAGCGCCGCCGGCATGGCCATGGCCGCGAAGCACGCCTGGACCTTCACCACCGGCACCACCACGACCGCTGGGCTTCCGGTCAACCTCGGAACCGCCGGTACCTATGTGATTCTCGCCAAAAGCGGAATCTCCACGGTGCCTGCCTCGGCTGTCACGGGAAACCTCGGACTCAGCCCCGCCGCCGCCAGCTTCATCACCGGGTTCTCCCTGATCGCGGATGCCACGAACGTATTCGCGACCTCTCCGCAGGTGACCGGGAAGATCTACGCGGCGGACTACGCAGTACCCACCTCCGCCAACCTGACCACTGCGGTGGGCGACATGCAGCTGGCCTTCACCGATGCCGCGGGCCGCGCGCCCGATGTCATTGAACTGGGCGCCGGGAACATTGGCGGGATGACCCTCGCGCCCAAGGTCTACAAGTGGGGCACCAGCCTGCTGATCCCGGCGGATGTCACGCTCAACGGCAGCGCCACGGATGTCTGGATCTTCCAGATCGCCCAGAACCTCACCATGAGCAGTGCCGCGAAAGTCCTTCTGACAGGCGGCGCCTTGCCCAAGAACGTCTTCTGGCAGGTCGCGGGTTCTGTGGATCTCGACACCACCGCGCACTGCGAGGGGATCGTCCTGACCTACACCTCGGCCACGCTCCGAACGGGCGCCTCGATCAACGGCAGGCTGCTCGCGCAGACCGCCGTGACCATCGATGGCAGCACCGTCGTGGAGCCCGCGCCTTAGGCGAACACCGCTCGAAGGGCCAACCGGACGATCATGACGGCCCCTCAAGCCTCAGTACGCCCACATGCAATGGCCGCTCAAACGACCAGATCAGAAGTGATTGGGGGTCAATAAGTGCCTGAAAATTAATAATAAATGATTGTGTTACGTCAATGAAATCCTAGAAATATTTAAATGAGGTAATCATGATTAAGTTTAATATACAGAAATCTTCATTCATATCGTTATTGATCGTAGGCGGCATCTTCAGTGGCTTGCCGATCCTCGCCGATTCGGACCATCACGCCCGTTCATCCGATCGCCATGACAATGGTTCAGATAGGTCCTCTAAGGACCATAAAAGGCCCCGTACCAAGCCCCCTGTCGTCAAGACCGCGGTCGACCTCGGGGCGGCCGCCACGTTTGGTCTATTTGGTGGCTCGGCTGGAATGACCAACCAGGGCGTGTTCACCGTGGTGAACGGAGATATCGGCACCACCGGCGCCTCCACCCTGATCACCGGCTTCCATGACCGGAGCGCTGTCTACACGGAAACGCCCCTCGACATCGGCGCCGTGAACGGCACGATCCATACGGCCACCGCGCCCGTGGGTTCGGTCCCGAGCGTGATCGCCTCCGCGGCGGCCCTCGCCGCCCAGACCGCCTTTGACAACCTGTCCCCCGCGGCGCTTCCCGGTGGGTTGGATGTATCTTCCTTGGGGGGTGGTGCCGGTGAACTCGGCAACCGCACCCTCGCCCCCGGCATCTACCGCTCCGCGCCTGGCTCCTTCGCCATTCAGGGGGGCGATCTCACCCTTGATGGCAAGGGCAATCCCAATGCGGTCTGGGTCTTCCAGATGGCCTCTACCCTTACCGTCGGTGGCCCCGGTGCCGCCTTCCCCCAGAGCGTGATCCTGAAGAACGGTGCGCAGGCCAAGAACATCTTCTGGCAGGTCGGCAGCTCCGCCACGATCAACGAAGCGGGCGGCGGCACCATGGTGGGAACGATCATCTCCTACGCGACCACCACGGTCTCCACGGCCGGCAACGTTGCCATCGTGACCCTGAATGGGCGAGCGCTGGCCCTGAATGCCTCGGTGACGCTGGTGAACACCCACGTCAACCTGCCCGCGCTGTGAGGCAGGGCAGTTTCATGTCGTAGAAGGCCAAGAAAGAGAGACAGCCTGATCGAACCGATCAGGCTGTCTCTCTTTTTGAAACCCGGCGCATCGGTGGGGTGCACTCCCGACCCTCGCCGTGCTGGAATGGAACGGTTCCCCGGAGTCCCCGTGACCTTCAAGCCCTTCGCCGGATTGGCCCTCATCGCCCTGGGCGCGGCCTCGCTCGCTTGGCCGGAGATCAGCTACACCAAGGACACCCACGACGCCAAGCTGGGCCCGCTGGAATTCACACTGAAGGAAAAGGACTCGGTGCGCATCCCGGTCTGGGTGGGCCTGGCGGCCATCGCCGGGGGCACGGGGCTGGTCTGGCGACGGAAGCAGGGTTGATCCCATGCGCATCCTCGCCCTCTCCGGCAGCCTGCGGGCCCAGTCGCTGAACACCCTGCTGCTCCGCGAAGCGGCCCGGCTCGCTCCGCCCGGCCTGGAGATCACGCCCTGGGAGGGCCTGGACGACCTGCCCCACTACAGCCCCGAGCGGGACAGCGAGCCGCTGCCCATCCCCGTGGTCGACCTGCGGGCCCGCATCCGCGAGGCGGACGGCCTGCTCTTCTGCACCCCTGAATACATCCACGCCATGCCCGCGGTGCTGAAGAACCTGCTCGAGTGGGTGGTCTCGTCCGGCGACTGCGTGGGCAAACCCACGGCGGCCTGGAGCGCCTCGCCCTCCCTGGAAGGCGGCGCCCGGGCCCAGGCCTCCCTCGCCCACACGCTGGAGGTGATGTCGGCGCGCGTGGTGCCGGAGGCGTCGCTCTGCCTGACCCTGGCCCGCTCCGGACTGGATGGCGCGGGCCACGTGAAGGACCCGGATCAGGCCGCGTCCCTTCGCATGGCCCTGGAAGCCTTGGCCGCTGCCCGGGAGGCGTCTTGAACGAAGGCTCTGCAGAGGCCCTCACCCGCATCTTCGTGGATGCCGACGCCTGTCCGGTGAAAGACGAGATCTTCCGCGTGGCGACCCGCTATGGGCTCAAGGTGCTGCTGGTGTCCAATTCGCCGCTGCGGGTCCCGCGCAATCCGCTGTTCGAGTCGGTGGTGGTGGCCAAGGGCCAGTTCGACGGGGCGGACGATTGGATCGTGGAACAGATCACGGCCACAGACATCGCCGTGACGGGCGACATCCCCCTGGCGGCACGCTGCCTGGAAAAGGGGGCCCGAGCCCTGGATGCCAAGGGCCGCGTCTACTCGCCCGATTCCATCGGCGACGCCCTGGCCAGCCGTGAGCTGATGACCCACCTCCGGGCCATGGGCGAGATGGGTGGCGGCCCCCCGCCCTTCAGCGCCAGGGACCGCTCCACCTTTCTGCAGCGCCTGGACGACCTGATCCAGGCGCTTCGGCGCGCGAGAAGGTAGACTGAGACGACGGTTGGATCAGCTATAACCTTTTCGTGATTGGATGTGCCATGGCCAGAAAGCCCAACTACAACTTCGAGAAGCGCCAGAAGGATCTGGCTCGCATCAAGAAGAAAGAAGAGAAGTTGCAGAAGAAGGCCCTGAAGAAGGACGCCCTGGGCAACGACATTCCGGAATCGGAGGGTGAAGAAGACGGCGCCGTCGAGGGCGGCTCCGACGAAGGCACCTCCGAAACCGAATAGGTTTCTCGCAGCACCATGAGCCTGTTCCCCCACCTGGCCTTGGCTTGACCCCGCACCTGGAAGTTGCCCAGATCCGAGTCAACCTTCCCGGGGCTCGCTGAAAATGCTGATCTCTCGACATGTCGCGAATCAAGCTCTCGACCGGTCGGGAATCTTCGGGGGCTGAGCTCCGAAAAGTTCCAGAATCTATTCAATGATTTGACTTATTGCTTTGGCATGGGGATGGCACTACCTTAAGGCCGCCGATCGCGGCCCCACAGGAGACGCCATGTCCTTCACTGACTCCAAAACCCATCAGAACCTCAAGGCCGCTTTCGCCGGCGAGAGCCAGGCGAACCGCCGCTACACCTGGATGGCTCAGGTCGCCGAGAAGGAAGGCCTCCCGGAAGTGGCCGCGCTCTTCAAGCACAGCGCCGATGGCGAGACCGGCCACGCGTTGAAGCACTTGATGTTCCTGGCCGCTCAGGCCGGTGACCCGGCGACGGGGATGCCGCTGGGCGATTCCCTGACCAATCTGAAGTCCGCGGTGGCCGGCGAAACCTACGAGTACACAGACATGTACCCCGAATTCGCCCGCCTGGCCAAGGAAGAAGGCTACACCGAGATCGCCGCCTGGTTCGAGACCCTGGCCAAGGTGGAGCGCTTCCATGCCGGCCGCTTCCAGGACGCGCTGACCCGGCTCCAGTCGGGCGCCATCGCCGCCCCCGACGCCGATATCGCCAAGCACATCTGAGGTCCCTCATGTCCATGGCCTTTGACCCCGCGACCGAGCGCGCGCGTTTCAACGCACGCCAAGCTTTCCTCGCCCGCCAGGCCGCCCTGCGGCTGGAGTTGGCGAAGGGCATCACCTTTCAGCCCGAAACGGCCGAGAGTGTCGAGGATCAGGTCGTCGAAACCCTTTGGGCCGAAGGCAAGACCCCCGACACGGTGGATGCCGAGGAGCTGGCCGAGGCCCGCGCCTCCTTCTCGGTGTTGGCGCCCCGCCGCGAGGCGGAGGGCCAAAGCCTTGTGGCCACGCTGATGCTGGGCTTCCCGGATGCCATCCGCGATCACCGCCTGGCGGTCCTGCAGGGCTTCCCCGATCAGCTCATGCTCCAGCTCAGGGATGGAACGCTGATCGAACCCGCCGTGGACCGCGGCGCCGCCGGGCCGGAGGATCGCCTGCCCGCCGTCCTGGCCCTGCGCTACCTGATTCCGGACGGCCGCAGCATCGCCGCCCTCGTCTCCAACCACGCCGACGTTCCAGGCCGGTGGATCGCACCCGCCGCCTGGGGCTCCTGGCATTCCTGAGGAGCATCCATGGATATCAACATCGGAATTCCCACCGAGGATCGCAAAGCCATTGCGGACGGTCTTTCCCGCTTGCTGGCGGATACCTACACCCTCTATCTCAAGACCCACAATTTCCACTGGAACGTGAAGGGCCCCATGTTCCAGACCCTGCACCTGCTCTTCGAGACCCAGTACAACGAACTGGCCTTGGCGGTGGACCTGGTCGCCGAACGGATCCGCGCCCTGGGATTCCCGGCCCCCGGCACCTATGCCGAGTTCATCAAGCTGGCCAGCATCAAGGAGCCGGTCGGCGTGCCTCTCGCCAAGGACATGATCCTTGACCTGGTGGCTGGCCAGGAATCCGTCATCCGAACGGCCCGATCCTTGTTCCCCATCGTGAACAAGGCGAGCGACGAACCCACCGCCGACCTTCTCACTCAGCGGATGCAGCTCCATGAAAAGAACGCCTGGATGCTCCGCAGCCTGCTGGAAGAGTAACGGCCAGGGAATGTCTCATTCCTGACTTTTTTGGTAAACTACTGACCCGCGCCCTGCGCTGCCAAGGAGATCCCCATGGCCTACCCAGCCAAGTCCTATGACCACCTGAAGGGCGGCGCCCTGAAAGGGCTCAGCGACGCCCAGCTCGACCAGCACTTCACCCTCTACAAGGGCTACGTCGCCAAGCTGAACGAGATCGAGGAGAAGCTGGCCGCATCGGACAACACCAAGCCCAACTACTCCTTCAACGAGTTCAGTGAGCTGAAGCGCCGCGAGGCCGTGGCCTTCAACGGCTCTTTCCTGCACGAGCTCTACTTTGAAAACCTGGGCGCAGACGCCGAAGTGAGCGCTGGCCTGAAGGCCGCCCTGGATGCCGTCGGCGGCCAGGACAAGGTCATCGCCGACCTCAAGGCCACGGCCATGGGTGGCCCCGGCTGGGCCCTGCTCACCCGGAATCGCCGTGACGGCAAGCTGCACACGTATTTCGTCGCGGAGCATCACCTGGGCCTGCCCATCGAACAGGATCTCCTGCTGGTGCTGGACAGCTGGGAACATGCGTTCATGGTCGATTACGGCATTGCCCGCGCGAAGTACCTCGAGGCGTTTGTCGAAAACATCAAGTGGAGCGAAGTCTCCAAGCGCTTCGGCAAGTAGGAGGACGCGGGCGTTCCAACGCCTCTCCATGCGTGCTCATGGTTGGGCCCCCGGTTTGGGGGCCCGCCTTTTTTCTCCGGTCGCACACCCACGGGTTCAACCGCGACGTCCTATCCTGGGGCATTCTTCTCAGGAGGCCCTGTGCCAGAGAAAGGGAAGGCGGCGAAAGAACCCGGCCTGTTGGGCCCCGGGGTCTTCCGGTTTCTGAAGGACCTGAAGGCGCACAACGACCGTGAGTGGTTCGCCGAGAACAAGGCCCGGTACGAAGCCGAGGCCCGGGGCGCCCTGCTGCGGTTCATCGGCGAATTCAGCGGCCCGCTGTCGACCATCAGCCGCCACTTCATAGCCGACCCGCGCCCCTCGGGCGGCTCCATGTTCAGGATCTACCGCGACACCCGGTTCTCCAAAGATAAAACCCCCTACAAGACCCATCTCGCCGCCCACTTCCCCCACCGGGCCGCAAAGGCAGGTGGCGTTCACGGGCCGGGCTTCTACCTCCATCTGGAACCAGGTGGCAGTTTTGCCGGCGGTGGCCTTTGGCACCCTGAGCCCAGTGCGTTGCTCCTGGTGCGTCAGGCCATCGCCACCAAGCCCGCAGCCTGGAAGGCCCTGCGGAAATCTGGGCTGGAGATCGAAGGCGATGCGCTCCAGCGGGTGCCCCAGGGCTTCGCGGCCGACCACCCCTGCGCCGAGGACCTCAAGCTCAAGGACTTCTACACGACCACCGGATTCACCAACGCCCAGGTGCTCGCGCCGGATTTTCTCGATCAGGTCACTCAGGCCTGCCAGGAGGCCGCGCCCTTGGTGGCCTTCCTTTGCAAGGCGCTGGACCTGCCCTGGTAGTTCCTCAGCTCCGGCCTTGAGCCGAACGGGAGGCCCGCAGGACCGCGCGGAAAACATCTTCGACGCCCTGCCCATCCATGCCGGCCTGCTTCGCCCAGGCACGGCGGGCCAGGAGTTGCGCGGTCTCGCGCTCAGGATCATGCACGGGAAGGCTCAGCGCGGCCTTGGCGCGCCCGGCGCGGAGCACCAGCTCGGTGCGACGGGCCAGCAGTGCCACCAGTTCCTGGTCCAGCGCGTCGATGTGATCGCGGGCTTCCTGCAGCGCGGGCGAACGCGTGCCCAGATCGGGGATGGACAGTTGCTCACCGCCACCGCTCTCGGCGGCTTCCGCAAGGCTCAGGTGGATGGCGGACAGCGCCTCCAGCAGGCCCTCGCGGGCCCCCAGGGCAAAGGGGTTCTCGTTCTGGAGGGTCGCGAACAGGTGGCCCGCGTCCTCCCGCACCGATTCGAGGGTGCGAGCAATGGCGTGGAAGGAGGGCGGCGTGAAGGGCAGTTCAGCGCCGGCGCCCACCTGGAGCAGGCCTTTGGCGATGAAAAAAGTGAGGGCATGGGTGGTGGCCATCACCCGGTCATGGTCCTCGGGGCTCTGCCGCAGCACCTCGCAGCCCAGGCTTCGGAACAGGCCCTCCACCCGATCGGCGGCGGCCGGATGGCCGGGCGACGCGCAGAGCACCACCCGCAGGGGGCGTTCTGCCCGGGCCAGGCTCACCGGACCGAACAGCGGATGGGTGCCCGCATGGGGGATGTCTGCGCCCAGGTGGTCGTCCATCAGGGCGCACGGCCCGACCTTCACGCTACCCACATCGAGCACCAGGTGGTCGGATCGGAGGTGGGGCCGCAGCGAGGTCAGAAGACCGGCCAGGGCCGGAATGGGCACCGCCAGCACCAGGGCCTCATGGGCGTCCGCGAGGTCCCGAAGGCTGCTCGCGCGGCGTTCCAAGGGTATCTCCGCGCCCGGATCCCAGGCCCGGTAGGCGTGGCCAGCCTCATGGAGCAGCGCCCCCAGCGCCCTCCCGAAGCGGCCATAGCCCAGGATGCCGATGCGCACGGGTTCTCCTAGCAGCAACCACCTTCCTCACAGCCACAGTCGTCGCCGCAGTCCCCCTTTTCCTTGCCTTCGGCCTCGCAAGCGCAGGCACCGCCGCAGCATCCGCCGCCCTCGGTCAGGGTGGATTCCGCCAGGGCCATCATGATCGAGTGGGGATCCCCCTTCACCCGCAGCGCCATGTTCACGGCCTCGATCATGGCTTCCTTGGACACGCCAAGCGCCTCCAGGCGGGACTGGTGGGCCCGGAAGGCCCGCTCGGCATTGGCACCGATGGCAGCGCCCAGGGCGATGAGGTTGAGGGTGGTCTCGCTGAGGCCGGTCTCGGCCTGGGGCTCGGTCTGCGTGGTCATGTGCGCTCCTTGGTTCAGTGAAGGATGAAATTACTCGGCGGGTTGGCATCGAGGCGGGTGCTCGGTTGGGGGCAACCGGCAGGCCCGCAGGCCTCGCAGCGGAGGGCCCTGGCCTGGGTGCGATCTCTGGCCAGTTCGGTTTCCGCGTCAGCCATGAGGGGCCAGAGGGCCTCCAGGACTGGGCGGGCAGCAGCCTCGTCGGACAGGGCCACGTGGACCCAGCGGCCGACCTTCCACTCCCGCACAACCCCGGTTCGGCGAAGGTCGGTGAGGTGCTCGGAAACCGTGGAGGGCGCCAGGCCCAGCACGTCGGCCACCTCGCAGACGCAGAGCTCGCCGTCCCGCAGCAGCGCGAGAATGCGCAGGCGCACGGGATGGGCCAGAGCCTTGAGGATGTCCACAAGGGGACGGAGGGGGTTGGTCGTCATTTCGCGCTTTTCCGAAACAATGACAGCCTACCGCGACTGCTTCCCCTTGTCATGCCTCAAAGGTCGAGGTCTCCTGAAACCACTCCTGCTCCGGGGGCCTCAGCCTCGCGTCCCAGCAGCACCACCGCCTGTTCCAGGGCCGCGGCGGGTCCGCTGAGGGCCAACAGATCCCCGGATTGGAGCTGGGCCTCAGGCCGCGGTTCCAACAGGTGGCCCTCGCGCAGAAGAGCCACCAAGGCCACGCCGGACCTTCCCGGCAGGTCCAACGCTCCCAGGCTGCGGCCCAAGGAAGGGCACCGGGGACCGATGCGCAGGGTCCGCCAGCCCCCGGGGCCAAGGGCGGCTGGGCCTTCCTCGCCGGCTTCCCAGGGATCCCGAGCGTCCGCACCAATCCAGTCCGCACCCGCGGCGAGGTCCCTCTGGAGGCGCTGGGCGCGCCGCCAGAGCAGCAGGGGGATGGCCAACATCGCGGCGGCACCCAGGGCACCCAGCGAGGCCAGGGGGACCAGCGCCAGCACGGCGGCCAGCACCGGCAGGCCCGCCAGCAGCAGCACCGCCAGCCGCAGGCCGGCACGGAACGCGCGCCGGGTGTCGGGCCGGGTACCCAGGCCGCCGGGGCCCGGCAGATCCAGCAGACCCTCGGCCAGGACCCGGCTCCGGCGCACCATCCGACCCACCAGCAGGGCTACCACGGCGATCGCCGCCAACAAGACCGCACCCTGCGCCAGGGTATGTCCCAGGGTCCCCCGGCCCTCAAGCCAGGCCGTGCCCAGCCGCATGGTCCGCGGCGCCAGGGCGGCCACCAGCCCAATGAGCAGGCTGTCCATCAGCAGATACAGAAAGGTCCGCCGCACGGTGGCGCCAGGAGCCTTGCGGATGGCCGGGGCCCGCAGGGTCGCGGCCCAGGACTGGTAGAGACTCAGATAGGTCTTCAGGGCTGGGGAGAGGCGGCCCTCCACGAAGCGGGCTGCAGGCTCTCCGACCGTGAGCAGACCCGGAGTGGCCAGGGCCGTGACCACGCAGATGGCTGCCAGCAAGGCATAGCGGGAAGGGTCCACCACGCCGAGGCCGATGCCGGCACTCAGGAGGATGAATCCGAACTCGCCCACCTGCCCCAGCGCCAGGCCCGCCCGCACGCCTAGAGCAAGGGGCAGACCCGCCAAGGTGGCTCCCACGGTGACGGAGATGGCGTTCACCGCGATCACCAGGACCGTGAAGAGCAGCACCAGGGGCCAGTCCCGAAGCAGGACGGCGGGCTCCATCAACATGCCCACGGCCACGAAGAACATGGCCGCGAAGAGGTCCCGCAGAGGATGAACGAGGTGCTCCACCTTGCGCCCCCGGCCGGATTCGCAGACCAGCATTCCCGCCACGAAGGCGCCCATGGCCACGGAGAAGCCTGCCCAGGCCGCCAGCTGCGCGAGCCCGAAGCAGAGTCCGGCCGCCACCACCAGCAGCACCTCGTCCCGGGCGTGATCCGCCACCCAGCGCACCGCGCGAGGCACCACCAGCCGTCCCACGCCCACCAGCACCGCCAGAAAGACCGCCAGCTTCAGCAGGGTCCCGGCGATGGCCCCGGCACTGGGCCCGCCAAAAGAGGCCGCCGCCGTGAGGGCCGCCAGGAGCAGCACGGCGTGGAGATCCTCCACCAGCAGGATGCCCAGGACGGTGTCCTTCAGCGCGCCGTGGATGCCCCGCTCCTCGAAGAGCTTGGCCAGGATCATGGTGGAGGCGATGGACAGGCTGGCCGCAAAGAAGGCGCTTTCCAGCGGCGCCCAGCCCAGCAGGCGAACCACCAGGAAGCCCACCACCATCTGGGTGCCCACCTGGAGGGTGCCCGTAAGCAGGGCTGGCGGCCCTGCATGCAGCAGCTTCGGCAGGCTGAACTCAAGGCCGATGGTGAACATCAGGAGGATCACGCCCAACTCGCCCATGAGCCGAACGTTGCCGAGGTCGGCCACCAGGGGCACGGGCACGTGGGGCCCCACGATCATCCCCGCCAGCAGGTAGCCCAGCACCGCCGGTTGCTTCCATTTCTGGAACAGGACCGAAGTCAGCGCCGCCACGCCCAGCACCATCGCCAGATCCAGCAGGAGGCGGTGGTGGGCTTCCACGACCTTACCCCTTCGCGAGCTGGGTGAGGATCTCCAGGGCCTCGGCGGGGCCCATCACCAGCAGCTCGTCACCGACCTGGAACCGCTCGTCGCCAGCAGGATTGAACCGAAGGCCGGCGCCGGGATGGACGAGCCCCACCAGCAGAGAACCTGTGGCATGACGCAGGCGGGCCTCCCGAAGAGTCTGGCCCACCAGGGGCGACTGGGGAGCGATGGCGATGCGCTCAAGACCCAGTTCGAACTGCTCCTGCTGCAGCACGATGTCGAAGAAGTTCATCATCTCGGGCTTGAGCAGCAGGCCGGCCATGCGACGCCCCCCGATCTCGTAGGGGCTCACGATGTGATCGGCCCCGGCGGCCTTCAGTTGCCGCTCGGTGCCCAGCTTGGCACTGCGGGCCACCACCGGCAGGTCGGGGCGGAGCTGCTTTACCGTGAGCGTCACCAGGACGTTGTCGGCATCGGTGGTCAGGGCCGTGATGAGTCCCCGGGCTCGCTGAATGCCGGCCCGTTCGAGCATCAGGTCGTCCATGGCGTTGCCGTAGAGGATCAACTCGCCGGCGAAGCGCGGGCTGCGCCCCTTGGTGTCGTCCTGCTCCACGATGACGAAGGGAACCCCGGCCTTCTTCAGCTCCCAGGCCGCTTGGAAGCCCATCTTCCCGAAGCCGCAAACAATGACATGGTCCTTCAGGTCGTCCAGGCGCTTCTGCATGCGGCGCTCCATGAGGTAGCCCCGGAGGTCGCCCTCGAGTAGAAGGGCGGTGAGGTTCGAGATGGCGTAGGTGGCCACACCCAGGCCGATGATGAGGTAGAAGATCGTGAAGATTTTCGTCCGGGCGTTCACTTCACCCAGTTCCCGGAACCCCACCGTGAACAGGGTGGTGATGGCCATGTAGAAGCTGTCGAGGGCGTTCAGTTTCGCCAGCAAGTGGTAGCCCATGGCGCCCGCCACGATGACTGCCGCCAACAGGACCAAGGCGTACCTCAGGCGATGCAGGGGGGCGTCCGCCTCGTGGTCCGGGCCATGCGGAAAGGGGGTGTGGATCCGCATATCAGCCGCCAAGCCCGGTCTTGATGGCAAAGTTCGCCGTGCTGAGGGCCACCAGGTGGTCGCCGCAGGTGAGGCGGCATTCCAGAATGGCGCTCCGGCCGGAAATGCGCACCACCTGGGCCGCGCCGCGCACTTCGCCCCGGGCGGGCTCCAGGTAGCGGACATGCAGATCTGACGTGGCAAAGGGCATGGCCCCATCGAAGGCGGTGCTGAGGGCCAGGGCGCTCACCATATCCGCCATGGTGGCCAACACGCCGCCGTTCACGGTCCCACGGGACCCGTTGATCACGGCCTTGGTGGGCACCAGCACCATCACGGCCACGCCGGGCTGGATGGATTCGATGGTCAGTCCCCAGCCGCTGATGAGTGGCCAGGGATGGAAGCGCTGGCACAGACGCTCCAAGAGATCCGGCGCGAGGGTCTCTGGGATATGCGGCTTGGCCATGCTTCGAGTGTATCCGGCGCGGATCCGTCCGCGCCGGATACTGGGGCTCAGAGTTTCAGCACCCCCCGGAGGGATTCAGCCATGCCCTGGAAGACCTTCGTCTGAGGGCTGTCGGGGTGGGCCACCACGAGGGGCTGACCACTGTCCCCTCCCTCGCGGATGGCCAGGTCGATGGGCACCTCCCCCAGGAAGGGAATCTCCATTCGCAAGGCCGCGGTTTTCACGCCGCCGTGCCCGAAGATCTGGGTCTCCTGGCCACAGCCGGGGCAAAGGAAGCTGCTCATGTTTTCGATGATGCCGAGGATGGGCACCTTCACCGTACCGAACATGCCGATGGCCTTCTTCGCGTCGAGGAAGGCCACGTCCTGAGGGGTGCTGACGATGACCGCGCCATCCACCTGGGCGTTCTGGATGAGGGTGAGTTGCACGTCCCCCGTGCCCGGCGGCAGGTCGATGAGGAGCACATCCAGATCGCCCCAGGCCACGTCTTTCAGGAACTGCTGGAGGGCCTTGTTGAGCATGGCGCCGCGCCAGATGACGGGCCGGTCCTCCTCGATGAGCACGCCCATGGACATGACCTTGATGCCGAACTTTTCGAGCGGAAGAATCTGGCCGTCCGGCGTCCCCAGGGGCGAGTCCTTCAGGCCCAGCATCATGGGGATGGAGGGGCCATAGATGTCGGAATCCAGCAGGCCCACCTTGAGGCCCTGCTGCGCCATGGCCACGGCGAGGTTCACCGTGACGGTGCTCTTGCCCACGCCGCCCTTGCCGGACCCCACGACCACGCAGCGCTTGATGCCGGGGATCAGGTTCTTGAACTCCACCTGGGCGGTCTTCTCCCAGCCAATCTCGATATCCGCCGCCGCCACGCCGGGCTGGTTGAGGATCAATTCTTCGAGCGCCTGCTTGATGACCTGCACGCGATCCTGGTAAGCCTCCATGAGCTGCAGCAGCACCGTCACCTTGCCCTCGGTGACATCGATGCCCTTGATGGCCTTGAGGGTGGTGAGGCTGGCGTTGGTCCCGGGGACGACATAGGCGTTCAGGGCTTCGAACAGGGCGGCGCGGCTGATTTTCGTCATGCGTGTCTCCAGCCCACCAGTCTGACACGGGCCGGATGGACGTCGAAACACGCAAACATCAGATATCAGGATCCAGCGGCCCCAGCCGCTGGGTCAGGGCTCCCACCCCGCTGGAGAGAAGGGTGTGCTCGTAGATGCGGAGCTGACTGCGCAGGGGTGGATCCTGGGGATCCAGGCCGCGCCGCAGCACCTCGCCATTGGAACCGAGGACTCGGCTCTTGAGGGTGTCCCGCAGCTGAAGTTCAAGCATCTCCAGGACCTGGGCCGCCAAGATGGGATCGCTGAGGGGAAAGGCCAGTTCCACACGGCGGTCCAGGTTGCGCGGCATGAGATCAGCGCTGGACAGGAGCGTCTCTGGTTGGCCGTCATTGGCAAAGTGGTAGATCCGCGCATGCTCCAGGAAGCGGTCAATGATGGACACGGCCCGGATGTTGTCGGAAAGCCCCGGCACCCCGGCCCGCAGACAGCAGGTCCCGCGCACCACCAGATCCACCTTCACGCCCTCCCGGCTGGCCTCGTAGAGCAGCTGGATGAGCTGAGGATCCACCAGGGCGTTCATCTTGAGCAGGACCCGGGCGGGCCGCCGGTCCTGGGCGTGGCCGATTTCCCGCTGGATGCGCGCCTTGAGGGCTTTCTTGAGGTGCTGGGGTGCCAGCAGGAGGCGATGGAACCGGGGGGGGCGGGTGTAGCCCGTGAGCATGTTGAAGAGGTTCGACAGATCCTCACCGAATTCAGGTTTGGCGGTGAGCAGCCCCAGGTCGGAATAAAGGCGGCTTGTGCGCTCGTTGTAGTTGCCCGTGCCGAGATGGCAGTACCGCTTGATGCCCCCGGCCTCCTGGCGCACCACGAGACAGGCCTTGCAGTGGATCTTGTGATTGGGCAATCCGTAGACCACATGAACGCCCGTCTTCTCCAGCCGCCGCGCCCAGGCGATGTTGGCGGCCTCATCGAAGCGGGCGCGAAGCTCGACGATGGCCGCCACCTGCTTGCCCCGCTCGGCGGCCCTTTCTAAGGCCGCGGCCACAGGACTGTTTGCCGTCACGCGGTAGAGGGTCATCTTGATGGCGAGGACTTTGGGATCCTCCGCAGCTTCGCGGACGAAGCGCACCACACTGTCGTCGAAGCTTTGGTAGGGATGATTCAGCAGGATGTCGTTGCGCGAGATGGCGTCGAAGATCGAGCCACTCTGATCCAGCTGGGGCACCGGCAGCGGAGGCAGCGGGCTGTCCTTGAGGTAGGGAAGGTCCAGTTGGCCGTAGAGCTGCATCAAATCCGAGAACGCCGTGAGCCCCGTGGTCGGATACAGGTCCTCGGGACTCAGGTCCATTTCGTCAATGAGAAGGTCCAGCACCTTGGCGGTAAGGCCCTGTTCGTACTGAAGGCGTACCACCGCTCCGCGGCGGCGGTCCCGAAGGCTTTCCTCCACGGTCTTCAGCAGATCCTCAGAGGGATCCTCCTCCACCGGCAGGTCCGAATCGCGCGTGACCCGGATGGCGTGACAACTCTTCACGGTGTAACCCAGGAAGAGGCGCGACAAGTGGAACTGCACCACATCTTCCAGCATCACGAACACATGGGCGCCCGCCGCGGAAGGCACCCTCAGGAACCGCGATGCCAATCCCGTGGGCACATGGATGAAGGAGAGTTCCGAGGCGGGCAGGTCTCCGTCGAGCTGGTCCTCGTCCGGCTCCAGTTCCACCACCAGCACCAGGGCCCGGTTGCCCAGACGGGGAAAGGGATGGCCCGTATCCACGGCGAGCGGCGTGATCAGCGGGAGCAGGCTGCGTTCGAAGTAGTCCAGAAGGAAGGCCGTCTGGGACTCATCCAGATCCTTCGGGTTCATGATCGCGATGCCCTCAGCCTCCAGCTGGGGCTCGAGAATCGAGTGGAAGAGCGCGTGCTGGCGGGCGGAATAGGTGTGGATCTTGGAGGAGACCCGCTCCAGCAGCTGCCTCGGGGTGAGGCCATCGGGACCCGGCTGGGTGATGCCGGCGTCAATCTGCCGCCAGATACCCGCCACCCGCACCATGAAGAACTCATCCCAGTTGCTGGACACGATGCTCAGGAACTTCACCCGCTCCAGCAGCGGCACCGTCGGATCCTCGGCCTCCTCCATGACCCGGGCATTGAACTCCAGCCAGCTCAGCTCGCGGTTCAGCAGTTCCTCGGGACGGGGGATGGGGTGAAACACGGGGGTCCTCTGGCTCAGGATCATACAGGCCGGGTGTAACAGCCTGATGGTACAGGCGATAAATCGTCTGCCCGGTAGATCTTCCTTTGTTTCCGGGGAATTTTCGGGCAGAATCGATGGTTCGGCCCTCCACAGGGAGTAGCCGTACGGTCCGCCCGGACCCACACCAACGAGAGGGCAGCCCTGCTGCCAGGTAGGAGGAACCAATGTCCCAGGATGTCCTGGTCGTCCCCAAGCGCGACACCTTCGGTAAGGCCGCGATCCGCGATCTCAAGAAGAGCGGCATGATCCCGGCCGTGGTCTACGGCCTCAACGAGCCCCCCGTCGCCATCGCCATCAACCCCAAGGCAGTGGCCCGCGTGATTGCCAGCGAGGCTGGCATGAACTCTGTCGTGTTCCTCCAACGCGAGGGCACGGACATCAAGCGCCACGTCATCATCAAGGACCTGCAGCGCGATCCCATCACCAGCCGCCTGCGCCACATCGACTTCATGCGCGTGGACATGACCATCAAGGTGCGCGTGAAGGTGCCTGTGCGCCTCATCGGCACCGCCATCGGCGTGAAGAGCCAGGGCGGCGTGCTCGACTTCTCCCACCGTGAAATCGAGATCGAGTGCCTGCCCAGCATCATCCCCGCCCACATCGACGTGGACATCACCAACCTGTCAGTGGGTGACAGCATCCGCTTCGAGCAGATCACCCTCATGCCCAACATCGTCTTCACCGGCGACGCCCACCAGGTGGTCTGCTCCCTCCACGGCAAGGCCGCTGAGGAAGAGCTTCCTGTCGCCGCCGTGGCCGCTGCCGCCGAACCCGAGGTGGTCAAGAAGGGCAAGAAGGACGAGAAGAAGTAGTTCCAACCTTCATGCATCCATGCGCGGGCGCCTTGCGGCGCCCGCGCTGTAGAAGGATCTATGTGGACTCTGGTACCTCTCGGCAATCCAGGTCCTGACTACCAGGACACCCGCCACAACCTCGGCCGCCTCCTCCTGCAGCGGTGGATGGCGGACCG
Organism: Geothrix sp.; assembly: GCA_030824075.1. GTDB lineage: Bacteria > Acidobacteriota > Holophagae > Holophagales > Holophagaceae > Geothrix. The sequence continues at coordinate 7,485 of JAVBYJ010000072.1, read as the reverse complement.
GAACCTCGCGCCCGCTCCCTCCCGGCGGTTCGCCTCGGGGGCTCTGTACCCGTTGACGGAAGGCCTCCAGGCCCTCGTGCCCAACACCTACATGAACCTTTCCGGCGAGGTCTGCGCTCAGGCCGAAGCGGCAGGAATCTACCCGCGGAAACTGGTGCTCCTCTGCGACGACAAGGACCTACCCCTGGGTACGGGCCGACTCCGGTTGAGCGGCTCCGACGGGGGCCACAATGGCCTGCGTTCCGTGTTCGAGTGCCTTGGAAGCCACGAGATCGCCCGCCTGCGCCTGGGCATCGGCCCCTTCCAGCGCCCGCTCGTCGACTACGTTCTGGGTCACTGGACGGACGCCGAGTGGACGGAGATCGACCACCTCGACGCGCCCTTCACCCGCTTCCTCGAAGCGCTCGATGGCACCGAGGATTTGGCCGCCCTGGCGAATCGGGTGAATCCGGCCGGGTTCTGGGAGGGGTGACGTTCAGACTTTTCGTTGATTTTCAGGCCTTTCCGCGCGAAACTCTTCCTTCGCGTCCTCCGCTGGAGGGCTCTTCCTTGCTCCCTGGGATTCAAAAGGGGGCTTCATATCCACAAGGAGGACAGATGCGTCGCTATGAGACCATCTTCATCGCCTCCCCCACGCTGACCGACGAGCAGTCAGACGAACTCGTCAAACAGTTCGAGGGGATCATTGCGGAGCAGGGTGGCGAACTGCTCAAGACCGACAAATGGGGCCGCAAAAAGCTGGCCTACGAAGTCCAGAAGTTCAGCGAGGGCTACTACACCCTGTTCGAAATGAACGCGGGCCCCACCCTGATCGCTGAGCTCGAGCGTCGCTTCCGCAACAACGACGCCGTCATCAAGTACCTGAGTGTCCGCATGGACGAGGCCGAAAAGGCCGCCGGCCGCACCAAGCAGCGCATCGAGCGCGAAGCCAGGCGCAAGGCCAAGGCCGGCATCAAGGAACGTTCCGCTGAAGAGGTGATGGGATGAAGCGCCGCGCCGATGCCAAGAAGGGCAAGCCCAAGAAGAAGAAGGCTTTTGGGGGACGACGCGCCAAGTTCTGCAAGTTCTGCGTCGAGAAGTCCCTCATGATCGACTACAAGGATGTGAAGACCCTCCAGGCCTTCACCCCGGAGCGCGGCAAGGTCCTGCCCCGCCGCACCAGCGGTGTGTGCGCCGTCCACCAGCGCGTTCTCGTGGAAGCCATCAAGCGCGCCCGCAACATCGCGCTGCTCGCCTTCGCCGCGGATTGATCCTGGCGTGGTTGACTGAAAAGCGGGGGCTTCGGCCCCCGCTTTTCCTTTAAGCTGGAGCCATGTCCGAATCCACACCCACACCCAGGCTCCCCATGCCCCTTCGCAAGAAGAAGGCCATCAAGGCGGCCTGGAAGCCGCTGTTGCTTCAATGGCTGGTGCCGGGAGCGGGCTACTGGGTGATCGGCGAGAAGGGCCGGGCCAAGGCGTTCTTCGGGCTGTGGGCGCTGTTCTGCATTCTGGGGGCGCTTCAGATGCAATTCGGGGCCGTGGACGGCATCAAGGGCGGCATCTTCGTGCCCGTGCAGGGCGCCTGGCTTCCCACCCTCGGCGCCCTGGGCACGGCGGGCATTGGACCGGTGTACGGCGCCTTCGCCTGGGCCTTCGGCGGCGCGGGCACCGAACCCGTGCGCACGCTGACGCAGGAATACGGCGCCACCTACGTGATGGTGGCGGGTCTCCTCAACTGGCTCTGCTGCTTCGATCTCTGGGACCGTGTCACGGGCCGTTGGGTCTTCCGCCTCCCGAAGGATGAACAGGCCCGGATCGCCAAGGGCGAGTAGGTAGCGGTCGCCTTTAGGCGACTCTAGGCCTTTAGCGACTTCGCCAGCAGCTGGGTGCGGATGAACACATCGATGTCGCCGTCCAGCACCTTCTGGGTCTGGCTGGTTTCCGCGCCGGTGCGGTGATCCTTCACCATCTGATAGGGCTGCAGGACGTAGCTGCGGATCTGGCTGCCCCAGGCCACGTCCGCCTTGTCACCACTGGCGGCAGCCACCTTGTCCAGGAACTTCCGCTGCTCCAGTTCGTACAGGCGGCCCTGCAGCACCTTCAAGGCCGTGGCGCGGTTCTTGATCTGGCTGCGCTCGTTCTGGCAGCTCACCACCAGCCCCGTGGGCAGATGGGTGAAGCGCACGGCGGACTCGGTGCGGTTCACGTGCTGGCCGCCCGCGCCGCTGGCCCGGAAGACGTCGATCTTCAGATCCTTCTCGGGGATCTCGACGTTGATGGTGTCGTCGAGTTCGGGGCTCACGTACACGGCCGCAAAACTGGTGTGGCGACGCTTCGCGGAATCAAAGGGGCTGATCCTCACCAGCCGGTGGACGCCCGCTTCCGCCCGGAGATAGCCGTAGGAGAACGGCGCGTCGACGATGAAGGTGGCGCCCTTGATGCCGGCCTCTTCCCCGTCCTGGTAGTCAATCATCTCCGTGGCCCAGCCCTTGGTCTCGCAGAAACGCAGATACATGCGCAGCAGCATGGCGGCCCAGTCCTGGCTCTCGGTGCCCCCCGCGCCAGGGGCGATGGCCACGATGGCGTGGTTGTTGTCCAGATCGCCGCTGAGCATCATGCGCAACTCGGCGTCTTCGATGGCCTTGCGGAGATCCCCTTCGACGGACTCGGTCTCCACCAGCATGTCCGCGTCCTCCCGGGCCAACTCCAGCCCGGTCTCCAGATCCTCCAGCCCGCCCACCAGGCGCTTGGCGAGGGCGATGTCGTTGGTGATCGTGCCCCGCTTCTGCAAAAGGGGTTTGGCGGCATCGGGATCGTCCCAGAAGCCTGGCGCCGTGGTTCGTTCCTCGATCTGCTCCAGTTCCAGGGCCTTGCGCTCGGGATCCAGGTGGGCGACCAACTGCTGAACGCGGGGCTCCAGCTCGTTCTTCGCCCGCACCAGGGTCTCGAAATCCATCGTCTGCATCTCCGGCCCCCCCGATGCCGATGTCCCGGCAGGGGGAACCTTCGAGTTTAAAGCAATCCGTGGGAATCCAGGCCCACGCTATTCTGGATGGATGTCTGGATTCATCCCCGTGATCCCCGCCGATCTGGAGCCCACCATCCGTGGGGTCCTGACCGGCCATGGGGGGGTGCCCCTGGCCTGGGCGCGCTGGGAACATCCCGCTCCCAAGGGCCGGGTGGTGATTTCCCACGGCTATGGTGAGCACGGGGAGCGGTACCGGCACACAGCCCACTGGCTGCACAGCCTGGGCTGGTCCGTGTCCAGCGTCGATCACCGCGGCTTCGGGCGTTCCGGAGGAATCCGGGGGGATGCCGTGGGCATCCGGGCCTTCGTGGATGATTTCGCGCTCTTTCTCCGCCAGGAGCGCCGCCACGACGCCGAGCGCACCGGCGCCACGGCAAGGGTGGTGGACGGCGTACCCATGCCCCCGCTGCCCGTCTGCCCCCAGGTCGTGCTGGGCCATAGCTTCGGTGGCCTGGTGGCGATCCTGACCCTCCTGTGGCACGCGGACACCCTGGACGGCCTGATCCTGTCGAGCCCCGCGGTGGCGGTGAAGTCGAATTCCAAGCTCCTCGTGATCCTGTCGCGCTTCCTTCGCTGGTTCATGCCGCATCGCCCCATCCAGCTTCACGGCGACAAAAGCCGGGTCTGCTCGGATCCGGTCATCGTCCAGCGCTATGAGGCTGATCCGCTCTGCCACCGCTGGGCCACGGCCGCCTTCGGGGCCGCGCTGGACGAAGGCCGGGCGGAAATCCTTGCCCTGGGCCACGAACTGGACCGCCCCATGCTCTTGCTGGAATCCGGCACCGACACCGTGGTGGACCCGGATGCCTCCGAGGAGCTGTGGTCGGCGGTCCAGCCCGGCCTGCTGGAGCGCCACCGGCTGCCTGGCTTCTACCACGAGGTCTTCCACGACCGGCAGCGGGCCGAAGCCCAGGCCCTGGCCGAAGCCTGGCTCGAGAAGCTGTCCCGCGCCTGGAACCCTTCGCACCGTCCCGCCATGTTTGAAGTGCTGTCTCCGGAGTCCGCATGAAGCGCATCGTCACCGCCCTCTCCTTGGCCACCCTGGTGGTCGCCCTGGGTCTGGGCTGCCGCAAACCGAAGACCGTGGACAAGAGCATCTCGGCCAGCGAACTCATGACCACGGCGGACAAGCAGATGAAACAGGGCAAGTTCAACGAGGCCCGCCTGACCCTGCGCCACCTGGAGCAGTACCTTCCGGGCTCTCCGGAGTTTCCCAAGGCCAAGCTCATGCTGGGCGACAGCTTCTTCTTCCAGTCCAGTCCCAGCTACCCCGAAGCCGAAGTCGAATACACCAGTTTCCTGAACTACTTCCCTCGCCATGAACTGCGCGACTACGCCCTGTACCACCGGGCGCTGTGCCACTTCTCCTCCATCGAGAGTGCCGAACGCGACCAGGCCGAGACCCGCCGGGCGCTCGAAGGATTCCAGCAACTCCTGGCTGAATCCCCCGGCAGCCCCTACGCCGGGGAGACCCGCGGGAAGATCCTCCAGTGCTGGCGCCGTATCGCGGAACACGAGCTGATCGTGGGTGTGTTCTATGTGAACACCTACTTCTATCCCGGAGCCGAACGTCGCCTGAAGGCCCTGCTTGAGACCTACCCCGACTATGTGGACCGGGAGCGCGCTTACTACTACCTGGGAGAAGCCATGCGCCAGCGGCTGCTGGCGGATGAGGATCTGACCCAGTTCAACAAGGACTACGCCGCGAAGCTGCAAAAAGCGGACCTGAAGGACCTCAACAAGGAGGAGGTCCTTCAGTACAGCAAGGATTTCCTGGCATTCAGTACTGAGCGGATCCAGGGCTTTCGTCTTGAGGCCAAGAGCTATTACCAGAAGCTCGTGGAAAGCTATCCCGGCTCCGAATGGGCCCGCCGCGCCGCCGATCGTCTCGTGACCATGGGCACCAGTGGCGTCAAGGAGGAGTTGGACAGTTGATTTCGTTGGTCCTATCCAGGGTTCCCCAGATCCCCACTATCGGGGCGGGGTGAACCTGCCCCTCCGGCCTGGACCCCCCTTTCTGGAGGCTTCATGGAGCTCAGCAGCCTCGGCCTCGGCACCTATCTCGGTCCATCCTCGGATGCGGCCGACACGGCCTACACCGAGGCCGCCCGGACCTTTTTCGCCACCGGCGGTACCGTCTTCGATACGGCCGCAAACTACCGCGGCGGGCGCTCGGAACGGGCCCTGGGTGCGGCGTTCCAGGGTCTGGCCCGTGAGGATTTCTTCGTCTCAACGAAGGCGGGTTACATCCCCATGCCGGAAGCGGGTCCTGGGGAAGGCCCCCAGGCCTGGTTCCACAGGGTGCTGGAGGGGCCCGGCATCCTGTCCGTGGATGACCTGGTGGATGGCTGCCACGCCCTGACGCCGAGGTACCTGGCCCATCAGCTGGACATCAGCCGGGAGGCCCTGGGCCTGGAGACCCTCGACCTGTTCCACCTGCACAATCCCGAACAGCAGCTCCCCCACCTGGGGGCCGAACCCTTCTACGCGAGGGTCGAACAAGCCTTCGAGGCCTGCGAAGGTTTCGTCCGGGAGGGCAGGATCCGCGCGTATGGCGTGGCCACCTGGAATGGATTCCGCGTGCCGCCCGGGAAGCCAGACCACCTGAGCCTCGAACGCCTGCTGGCGGCCGCCCAATCCGCCGGTGGCCCTGCGCATCACTTCAGCTGGATCCAGCTGCCCCTCAACCTGGCCATGCCCGAGGCCTTCCTCGCGCCCACGCAGATCCTCGGCGGTCAGCGCATGACCCCACTTCAGGCGGCCCAGGCAGCGGGCCTGTCGGTGCAGGCTTCCGCCTCCATCATGCAGGCCCGCATCCTATCCCAGCTTCCTGCGGACCTGGTGGACGCGTTCGGTGGCGCGACACCCGCCCAGGCGGCCCTCCAGTTCACCCGTTCCTGCCCTGGGGTCACGGTGGCCCTCTGCGGCATGGGGCGGATCGATCACGTCACTGAGAACGCAGCGGTGATGCGGCTGAAGAAGATCGACCCAGCGGTTCTCTCCGGCCTTTTCGGATGATTCTCCTGGCCATCACGCCGGGCCTCGGCTTCGATCGCGAGGGCTGGCGTTCCGTGCTCCGCTCCGGCGTGGATGCTTTCCTGATCCGCGAGAAGAATCTTTCCGCCCGAGACCTCCTGGAGGCCGCCCGCTGGTGCCAAGACACGGCACCCGAGGTGGTCCTCTGGGTGGCAGGCCGTCTGGATGTGGCCTTCGCCGCAGGGTGCGGGCTTCATGCCCCCGAAAACCATCCCGACCTGGAACCAGGACTGGTGCCTCTCTCGCGTCCCCTCCATGACGAAGGCCAATGGAAGGCACGCGTGAGCGCCAACCAGTTGTTGGTATCCCCCGTCTTTGCCAGCCCGGGCAAGGACACGCCCTGGGGGGTGAGCCGCCTGCACTGCTTCCTCGATCGACTGCCAGCGGAAGGTCCCCGGGTTCTGGCGCTGGGCGGCGTGGATCCCCTGAATGCGGCCACCCTCCGGCACCCGCGTCTCGCCGGGATCGCCGCCATCCGGCCCTTCTGGGAAGGCGCTCCGGCCGTGGCCGTGGCGCGTTTCCGGGAGCGATGAGGGTATTCTTCTCCCCATGTTCCGAGACTTGAGGGAGAAGGTCAGCGCGCCCCGCCGCATCGTCGCCTGGACCTTGCTCGGCCTGCTGCTGCTGATCTCGGCCTTCGTCCTGCCCCGCATGACCCCCCATCCCGTCGTGCAGCGCACGGCGGACGTCATCCTGTGGTCCGCCCTGGCCTATGGGGCCATCCGGTTGGTCTCGTTCCTGCTGCTTGATCCGCTGTTGAGCCAACGGAAGACCGCCACCCCGGGCTTCGCGCGGGACCTCCTCGTCGTGGCGATCTACCTGGTGGCCGCCGGCGGCATCCTGCGTGAAGTCATGCAGGTGAGCCTGGGCCAGTTGCTGGGCACTGGCGCCATCGCCGCCGCGGTGGTGGGCCTCAGCCTCCAGGAAGTGCTGGGCAACCTCTTCGCGGGCATCTCCCTGCATCTCGACCCCGCCTTCCAGGAGGGGGACTGGATAGAGATCACCGGCAACCTGAGGGGCGGCCCAGGTCGCGAAACACTCATCGGGCAGGTGGAGGGCATGACCTGGCGCACGGTGCAGGTGCGCACGGAGAACGGCGATATGGACATCCTGCCCAACCGGACCATCGCACAGGCCGTGGTGACCAACCTCTACGTACCCTCCGGCCTGCACCGCCGCACGGCCAGGGTCATCATCGAGCCCCGGGCCGACCTGCATGTGGGGATGGAGAAGCTCACCCGGGCCCTGGCCGGTCTCCCCCATCACCCCCACCACCGCCCCGAGGTGGTGGTCCACAGCTCGGACCTGGGCGGCGCCGTGCTGGAAATGCGCTTCTGGGCCCTGGGCTTCCGGCACGGCCGTCAGGGAGCCTTCCAGGCCACGCGCCTGGCCTGCACGGTGCTGCCCCGGGAGGGCTTTCGCCTCATGGGTCCCCATGGC